>NZ_JBIBVB010000003.1:0-366531 GCF_043079975.1 Streptomyces sp. NPDC015131
GTCTCCCCGGTCCGGTGCCAGCGCCGGGCACCCAGGTCGTACTCCCGGGTCTCCAGCTTCACATCCTGCGGAAGGACGGAACGAAGGACCTTCAGCCCCTGGGCCACGACCTCCTGGCCGATGCCGTCACCGGGAACCACTGCGAGATTGATGCTGCGAGACATGTCGGCACCCTACTCTTCGTCCCATTGCCTGACACGAGCTTTCCACGATGTGGACTCGCGCCGGCCCGGGGTGATGGTGGAGGGGGCGGACTCAGTGCCCCGTGACGCCGCCGTTGTCCCGGCGGTCGAGGGCCCGCTGCAGGGCGGCGGCGGCATTGCGGCGCTCCGCCTCGGAGGCGCGGGGCGCGGTGTGACGGACACGGCGGACGGCGGTCTCAGCGGCCATGACGATCCACTCCTGGAGATCAGAGGATGCGAGGCGCCGGAAGGGCGGGGAGCGCGGCCGCAGGGGTTGCCTGCCGGGGGCACGACGCTCACACCCGCCATTCGCCCGATGGAGCGAGACGTTCGGCTCCTACAAAGCTAAGCGGTCGCGGAGCGTCTGTCTCCACAAATACTCGGGCTTCCTACTATCTGAGACGGAGACTCCACCGGAACTCCGGTGCCGGTCACAGAATGTCGCCGTCCCGCCAGTCGAAGACCAGGGCGCCCGCCGACGCCGACGGCAGCGTGCGGCCGGCCGCGGGGCGGAGGTACGTCGAGTCCTCCTCGTCCGGGAGGTGCGCCGTCCCGCCGGGCCCGTACGCCTCGATGCGGCCGTTCCACAGCTGCCAGCCCCGCGCCCGGTACAGCGCGGCCCCCTCCTCGGACGCCGACAGCGCCCCGAAGGCGTACGCCCCGTCGACGACCTCCTCCAGCGCGGCCATCACCCGGCCGCCCAGCCCCTGCCGGCGCCGGTCGGCCCGGACGGCGACCGCCTCGACGTACCCGACGCGGTACGAGCGGCCCGCGTGCGCCACCCGGCGCATGATCACGCTGCCGTGCGCGGCGACGCCGTGCTCGTCCCGCACGACGGCGTGGACGCCGCCGAGTCCGTGGTCCCAGTCCCGGTCGGTGAAGTCCCCGTCGAAGGCGGTGTCCAGCAGCGCCCGTATCGCGCCCAGCTCGGCGGGCGGCAGCTCATAGGTGTGGGCAAGGTGCGTCGCGTCGGTCATGTGCCCACTGTCGCAGCGGCGGCGGGGCGCGGGGTGGCGAATCGGCCACTGTTCCGCGCCCCGCCGCCGGAAGGGTAAGCGAGCGGGTCTCGTGGGCCCCGGGGAGCCCTCCGGTCGTACGACGGGCGGCGCGGCCGTCAGAGCCGGCCGCCGGTGAGCCGGGACAGCGGGCCGCGCTGCCGCAGCCCCGCCCGGCGCCCGAGGGCGTACGAGGACGCCACCACGGTCACCACACCGGCGCTCGCCCCGGCCGCGATGGCCTTGCGGGCCTTCACCAGGGTCCACGCCACGCCCGCCTTGCCGACGGTCTGCCCGGCCGCCGTGCTGACGGCCGACTGCACGGTCTTCGCCGCGGACTTGGCCTTCTGGGTGGTGGCCTCGCCGAGGCCGGTGAGGGTCTCCTTCCCGCTGCGCGCGGACTGCGACGCGGACTTCGCGGCGTCCCGCGCCGTGCTGCCCGCGTTCTTCGCGGTGTCCTGCGCCCGCTCCTTGGTCGCGGTGGCGGCCCGCGAGGCGGTCTTGGTCGTCGAAGTCTTGTTCGTCTCAGCCATGCTCTGCGGGTATCCGCTCCGCGCCCGCGCAAACTGACACCGGTTCACGCCGGTCGTACGGACCCGAGTTCCGGCGCGGACGCGGCGCCGGCCCCGGGGAAGGCCGGCCGGCGTACGCGGGCCAGGGCCACGGCGACCGCCGCCGCCCCGGCCGCGCAGCTGAAGGTGAACGAGGCGCCGTGTCCGTACCGCTCCGCCAATTGGCCCGAGACCAGGGCCGCGACGCCCTGGCCGGCGATCAGCCCGCTGCCGAGCAGCGCCATCGCCTCCCCCATCCGCGCGAGCGGCGCCGCCCGCTCGGCGAGGCCGAACACGGCGATCAGGTGCGGGGCCACCGCGCACCCCACCCCGGCGAGCGCCACCACCGCGCCGGTCCAGCCGTCCACCCACGGCAGGAGCAGGAGCAGCGCCGCCTGCGCCGCGATCGCCAGCCGCAGCCGGGTGGTGAGGTCCCGGGGGCCGGGCCGGGCGGTGACGAACAGGCCCGCCAGGACGCTGGTCACCGCCATGCCGCCCCAGACGAAGCCGGCCGCCCCGGAGTCGCCGAGCCGGCCGGCGAGGGCGCTGACCCCGGCGTTGGCCGCGCCCAGCACCATGCCCTGGAGCACGGCCATGGCGAACAGCGTCCACAGCCCCGCCGACAACAGCCCCGTCCCGGCCCGTGCCGTGGAGCGCCCCGTCCCGGGCGGCGCTGTGGGGTGGACCGCGAACAGCACGCCGAACACCGCGATCAGCGCCCCGGCCAGCACCATGCCCGCCACCGGGTGGACCAGCACCACCACCGCCCCGGCGAGCGCCGGCCCGATCATGAAGCCGACCTCGTCGACCATGGTGTCGAAGGAGAGCGCCCGCCCGGTGAGCCCGGCGGGCCGCGACCGGGTGAGCACGATCCACCGGGTGCGGGACAGCGGGCCCACCTGGGGGACGGTCAGCCCCACCAGCGCGGCCAGCGATGCCTGGGCGGCGACCGGCGCCCCGGCGAGGACGGCGAGCACCAGGGCGGCGATGGACGCCGCGTTGGCCAGGGAGGCGGCGAGGATCACCGGGCGGTGGCCGCGCCGGTCGGCCAGCCGCCCGATCGGCGGGCCGCCGGCGGCCTGCCCGGTCCACAGCGCGCCCGCGACGAGCCCCGCCCGGCCGATGCCGTCGAGCGCGGTGACCATCATCAGGGTGCCGATGGGGCAGAGCGCGGCGGGCAGCCGCGCGAGGAAGGAGATCACGGGCAGCCCGGCGCCCGCCACGGAGAAGACGGCCCGGAGGCCGGTGGACGGTGCGGACATGGCGTACCCCTGTTCGTGGCGTACGCCGGGGCGGCGTACCCGGGGGACGGTAGACCGGCCGCCCGGGCGCCGGGAGGCCCGCGCTCCAGGACCGGAGCTTCGCACCAGCGGGGGCGGGCGGGAGGGGTCTGTTTTCGTGCGTTTGCGCAGACGGGAGCGGGGACGAGAACCGCCCCCTCCCGGCGTGGGGGCCGGAAGGGGGCGGTGCTCAGGGGGTGCCCGGTGGCACCGGCGGGCCTCAGCCCATGTGCGGGTAGGTGTAGTCCGTCGGCGGGACCAGCGTCTCCTTGATGGCGCGGGTCAGCGTCCAGCGCATCAGGTTCTGCGGGGCGCCCGCCTTGTCGTTCGTACCGGACGCGCGGCCGCCGCCGAAGGGCTGCTGGCCGACGACGGCGCCGGTCGACTTGTCGTTGATGTAGAAGTTGCCCGCGGCGAAGCGGAGCTTCTCCATGGCGTCGGCCGCGGCCGCCCGGTCACCGGCGATGATCGAGCCGGTCAGCGCGTACGCGGACACGGACTCCATCTGCTCCAGCATCTCCTCGTACTTCTCGTCCTCGTAGACGTGGACGGCGAGGATCGGGCCGAAGTACTCGGTGGTGAAGACCTCGTTGGCCGGGTCGGTGCACTCGATGACGGTCGGGCGGACGAACCAGCCGACCGAGTCGTCATAGGTGCCGCCCGCGACGATCCTGCAGGACGGGTCGGCCTTGGCGCGGTCGATGGCCGCCTTGTTCTTGGCGAAGGAGCGCTCGTCGATGACGGCGCCGATGAAGTTCGTCAGGTCGGTGACGTCACCCATGCGGATGCCGTCGACCTCGGCCGCGAACTCCTCCTTGAAGCCCGAGTTCCAGATCGACGCCGGGATGTACGCGCGCGAGGACGCGGAGCACTTCTGGCCCTGGAACTCGAAGGAGCCGCGGGTCAGCGCGGTCTTCAGAATGGCGCGGTCGGCGCTCGGGTGGGCGACGACGAAGTCCTTGCCGCCCGTCTCGCCGACGATGCGCGGGTAGGAGCGGTACTTCTCGATGTTGTTGCCGACCGTCTTCCACAGGTGCTGGAAGGTCTTGGTCGAGCCGGTGAAGTGGATGCCGGCCAGCATCGGGTGGTTCAGGGCCACCTCGGAGACGGCGATGCCGTCGCCGGTCACCAGGTTGATGACGCCCTTGGGCAGGCCGGCCTCCTCCAGCAGCTGCATCAGCAGCACGGCGGCGTGGGTCTGCGTGGGGGACGGCTTCCAGACCACCACGTTGCCCATCAGGGCGGGGGCGGTGGGGAGGTTGCCCGCGATGGCCGTGAAGTTGAACGGCGTGATCGCGTAGACGAAGCCCTCCAGCGGGCGGTGGTCCAGGCGGTTCCACACGCCCGGGGAGTTCGCCGGGGGCTGCTCGGCGAGCAGGTCGCGGGCGTACTTGACGTTGAAGCGCCAGAAGTCGACCAGCTCGCACGGGGTGTCGATCTCGGCCTGCTGGACGGTCTTGGACTGGCCCAGCATGGTGGAGGCGGCCATGGTCTCGCGCCAGGGGCCGGCCAGCAGCTCGGCGGCGCGCAGGATGATCGCGGCACGGTCGTCGAAGGACATGGCGCGCCAGGCCGGGGCGGCGGCCAGGGCCGCGTCGACGGCGTCCTGGGCGTCCTGCTGCGTGGCGGCGGCGAAGGTGCCGAGGACCTTGGCGTGGTTGTGCGGCTGCACGACGTCCACCCGCTCACCGCCGCCCATCCGCTTGACGCCGCCGATGGTCATCGGCAGGTCGATCGGGTTCTCGGACAGCTCCTTGAGCCTGGCCTCGAGGCGGGTGCGCTCGGCCGAACCGGGGGCGTAGGTGTGAACCGGCTCGTTGACCGGAGCGGGGACCTGGGTCACAGCGTCCATGAGTTCCGTAACTCCTTCAGTTCTTGGTGATCATCGAGCGGACGAAGAACAGCAGGTTGGCCGGCTTCTCCGCGAGACGGCGCATGAAGTACCCGTACCAGTCGGTTCCGTACGCGGTGTAGACGCGCATCCGGTGTCCCTCGGCGGCGAGCCGCACATGCTCGTCGCTGCGGATCCCGTAGAGCATCTGGAACTCGTACTCGTCCAGTTTGCGCCCTGCGCGGCGGGCGAGCTCCTGGGTGACGGCGATGAGCCGCGGGTCGTGGGACCCGATCATCGGGTACCCGTCGCCCTCCATCAGGATCCGCAGGATCCGGACGTACGCCTTGTCGATCTCCGCCTTGTCCTGGTACGCGACGGAGGCGGGCTCCTTGTAGGCCCCCTTCACGATACGCACCCGGCTGCCGTTGGCGGCAAGGCGCCGGGCGTCCTCCTCGGTGCGGAAGAGGTACGCCTGGATGACGCAGCCGGTCTGCGGGAAGTCCTTCCGCAGCTCCTCGTGGATGGCGAACATCGAGTCGAGGGTGGTGTGGTCCTCCGCGTCCAGGGTGACCGTGGTGCCGATGGCGGCGGCGGCCTCGACGACCGGGCGGACGTTGGCGAGGGCCAGCTCGTGACCGCCCTCCAGCGCCTGGCCGAACATCGAGAGCTTGACCGACATCTCGGCCCGGGCCCCGAGGTCCAGCTCCTTGAGGTGCTCGATCAGCTCCAGGTAGGCGTCGCGGGCGGCGAACGCCTGCTCACGGGTCGTGATGTCCTCGCCGACCACGTCGAGGGTCACCTCCAGGCCCTTCCCGACCGTCTCGCGGACGATGGGAACGACCTGCTCGACCGTCTCACCGGCGATGAACCGGCCGACGACCTGCTTGGTGCCCGGTGCGGCAGAGACGAAGCGGCGCATCTTGTCACTGCGCGACGCGGCAAGGATCACGGGACCCAGCACGGGGCACCTCCACGGAACACGGGTTGTAGGAAGCCGTGACGAGAAGATTCCGCCAACGGCACGGAGAACCACCGTGAAACCTAAGGATCGCTCCTTCGGCGTGCCATCGACAGCTGTCACGCATCCGTGGGCCCGCTCTCATACAGATGTCTGAGCGGGTGGCAGAATGTCCGGATGAAGGCCGATTACCAAGAGCTGGTCGACGAGATCTCCGCCCTGCTGGGCGCGCCCGCGACGCTGGAGAACCGGGACTTCGGGCTGATCGCCTTCGGGGCCCACGACAGCGAGGACGACACCGCCATGGACCCGGTGCGGACCCGGTCGATCCTGACCCGGAGGTCCACCCCGGCGGTGCGCGCCTGGTTCGAGGGGTTCGGCATCACCCGGGCGACCGGCCCGGTCCGCATCCCCGCCTCCCCGGAGGCCGGGGTGCTGCGCGACCGGGTCTGCCTCCCCGTACGCCATCGGGGTGTCGCTCTCGGGTACGTGTGGCTCCTGGACGCCCACCCGGGGCCCTCGCCCGACCGGCTGGCGGCGGCCATGGAGGTCGCCGGGCGGATCGGGGCGCTGCTCGCGGACGAGGAGCGGGCGGACGCCGACCTGTCGCGGGAGCTGCGGGCGGTGCTGACGGCCGCGCGGGGCTGGCAGTACGACATGGCGCTGGCCGCCCTGCGCACGGCGCTCGGCCGGGACGCGGACGGTCCCGGCGCGCTGCTGTGCGTGGCGCCCTGGCCGGCGGGCGGGACGCCCTCGATGCGCGGCGCCCCCGGGGTGGCGGCCCTCGCCACCGTGGAGTGGGGCGCCTTCTCGCCGCACCGGGCCGCGGCTGCCGGGGGCGGCGCCCCGGAGCGGGCGCTGGCCGCGCTGGTACGGCTGCGCTCGGCGGACGCCCCGGCCCCGCCGCCCGCCGCCGCCCGGCTCCGGGACGCGGCCGGGGAGGGCGCCGTGGTGGGGGTGGCCGGGCCGCGGCGCGGGGTGGGCGACCTGGGGGACGCCTGGCGCGAGGCGGTGTCGGCCGCCCGGGCGGCGCTGGCCCGGCCGGCGCTGGGCCCGGTGGCGCCGTGGGCGTCGCTGGGCCCGTACCGCCTGCTGACGGCGCTGCCCCCGGCGCCGGAGGGCGACCCGGTGATCCGCCGGCTCCTCGCGCCCGCCCACACCGAGCTGGCCCGCACCGCCGAGGTCTATCTCGACTGCGCGGGCCAGGCGGGGCGGGCCGCGGCGGCGCTCGGCATCCACCGGCAGACGCTCTACTACCGGCTGTCCCGGGTGGAGCAGCTCACCGGGCTGGACCTGGACGAGGGCGAGGACCGGCTGCTGCTCCACATGGCCCTGAAGGCGGCCCGCCTGTGACACGGGTCCGGCCCGGTGCGCGTCGTGCGCACCGGGCCGGACCGGGAGTGGGGGTGACCGTGTTCGCGGGTCAGGTGAGGTTCACCGAGCGGGCCGAGGTGGCGCCGATCTCGGCCGCGACCTCGGTGAGCACCGCCTGCGGGACGGTGTCGTCGACGGTGAGCACCGCGAGGGCCTCGCCGCCCTCGGCCGCCCGGGCGACCTGCATGCCCGCGATGTTGAGGCCCGCCTCGCCGAGGACGCGGCCGACGGTGCCGACGACACCGGGACGGTCCTCGTAGCGCAGGACGACCATGTGGTCGGCGAGCGCCAGGTCCACGTCGTACTCGCCGATGCCGACGATCTTCTGGAGGTGCTTGGGGCCGGCCAGGGTGCCGGACACCGACACCTCCTCGCCGCCCGAGAGCGTGCCGCGCACGGTGACCACATTGCGGTGGTCGGGCGACTCGCTGGAGGTGGTCAGCCGGACCTCGACGCCGCGCTCCTGGGCGAACAGCGGTGCGTTGACGTACGACACGGTCTCGTCGACGACGTCCTCGAACACACCCTTGAGCGCGGACAGTTCGAGCACCTTGACGTCGTGCTGGGTGATCTCGCCGTACACCTCGACGTCGAGCCGGACGGCGACCTCGCCCGCCAGCGCGGTGAAGATCCGGCCGAGCCGCTCGGCCAGCGGCAGGCCCGGCTTGACGTCCTCGGCGATGACACCGCCCTGGACGTTGACCGCGTCGGGGACCAGCTCGCCGGCGAGCGCGAGGCGCACCGAACGGGCCACGGCGATACCGGCCTTCTCCTGCGCCTCGTCGGTGGAGGCGCCCAGGTGCGGGGTGCAGACGACCTGGTCGAGCTCGAACAGCGGGGAGTCCGTGCAGGGCTCCTTGGCGTACACGTCGAGGCCGGCGCCGGCGACCCGGCCCTCCTTGAGCGCCGAGTACAGCGCCTCCTCGTCCACGATCCCGCCGCGTGCGGCGTTGACGATCCGGACGGCGGGCTTGACCTTGTGCAGCGCCTCGTCGCCGATCAGGCCGAGGGTCTCGGGGGTCTTCGGCAGGTGGACGGTGATGAAGTCGGAGACCTCCAGCAGCTCGTCCAGCGTCAGCAGCTTGACGCCCATCTGGGCGGCGCGGGCGGGCTGGACGTAGGGGTCGTACGCGACGATCTTCATGCCGAAGGCCGACATGCGCTGGGCGACCAGGACGCCGATGCGGCCGAGGCCGACGACGCCGAGGGTCTTCTCGCTCAGCTCGACACCGGTGTACTTGCTCCGCTTCCACTCGCCGTTCTTCAGGGCGGTGTTGGCCTGGGGGATGTTGCGCGCGGTGGCGACCAGCAGGCCGCAGGCCAGCTCGGCGGCGGTGACGATGTTGGAGGTCGGCGCGTTGACGACCATCACACCGGCCTTGGTGGCGGCGGAGACGTCGACATTGTCCAGGCCCACACCGGCGCGGGCGACGACCTTGAGGCGGGAGGCGGCGGCGATGGCCTCAGCGTCGACCTTGGTGGCGGAGCGCACCAGGATGGCGTCCACGTCCGCGACGGCGGGCAGCAGTTCCGTGCGGTCGGCGCCGTTGCAGTGCCGGATCTCGAAGTCGGGGCCGAGTGCGTCGACGGTGGCGGGCGACAGCTCCTCGGCGATCAGAACTACCGGCTTTTTCGAAGGATGCGAGCTCACGTGGGTCCTCACAAGTCCAGTGCGGACGGCCGTCCCGACGGCCGCATGCGGTGGAGGGGCTTGCCGCGTGGAAGACGCACGACGCTGTGGGCCTGACGCGTATGTGGTGACGAGTGTAGTGGCGGGGGGTGGCATCTTTTCCGCCGTCGCGGAAGGATCACCCGTCCGTGGTTGGACACGGGGTCCAATGCGGGCGGGCGGGCCCGGTACCGTGTCCGGACCCGCCGCCGCGAGGCTCACGCCTCCTCGTTGTCCACCCAGCTCATGAGCTTGCGCAGCTCCTTGCCGGTGGTCTCCAGCAGGTGCTCGGAGTCCTGCGTCTTGTACTCGTCGTACTTCTTCAGGCCGCCGTGGTACTCGTCCATCCAGTTCTTGGCGAACGTGCCGTCCTGGATCTCGGAGAGGACCTTCTTCATCTCGGCCTTGGTGGCGTCGGTGATGATGCGGGGGCCGGTGACGTAGTCGCCCCACTCGGCGGTCTCGGAGACCGACCAGCGCATCTTCTCCAGGCCGCCCTCGTACATCAGGTCCACGATCAGCTTCAGCTCGTGGAGGCACTCGAAGTACGCGATCTCCGGCTGGTAGCCGGCCTCGACCAGGGTCTCGAAGCCCGCCTTGACCAGGGCGGAGGTGCCGCCGCACAGCACGGCCTGCTCACCGAACAGGTCGGTCTCGGTCTCCTCGGTGAAGGTCGTCTTGATGACACCCGCGCGGGTGCCGCCGATGGCCTTGGCGTACGAGAGGGCCAGCGGGAAGGCGTTGCCGGTGGCGTCCTGCTCGACGGCGGCGATCGCCGGGACGCCGCGGCCCTCCTCGTACTGGCGGCGGACCAGGTGGCCCGGGCCCTTGGGGGCGACGAGGGCGACGTCGACACCGGCCGGGACCTTGATGAAGCCGAAGCGGACGTTGAAGCCGTGGGCGAAGAACAGCGCGTCGCCGTCCTTCAGGTTGTCCTTGATGGACTCCTCGTAGACCTTCGCCTGGATCGGGTCCGGGATCAGGACCATGATCAGGTCGGCCTCGGCCGCGGCCTCGGCCGGGGTGACCACGCGCAGGCCCTGCTCCTCGGCCTTCGCGCGGGACTTGGAGCCCTCGTGCAGACCGACGCGGACGTCGACACCCGAGTCACGGAGCGACAGCGCGTGGGCGTGGCCCTGGCTGCCGTAACCGATCACCGCGACCTTGCGGCCCTGGATGATGGACAGGTCGGCGTCGTCGTCGTAGAACAGCTCGGCCACTGGGTTTCTCCTTGGTGTGCTGATGTTGCGTCCCACCGTACGGCGGGGAGGGATGGGAGGGTCGGGGGGTCTCGCTACGCGGAACGGTCCAGGGCCCGCAGGCTGCGGTCGGTGATGGACCGCGCGCCGCGCCCTATGGCGATGGTGCCGGACTGGACCAGCTCCTTGATGCCGAACTGCTCCAGCATCTTCAGCATGGCGTCGAGCTTGTCACTCGAACCTGTGGCCTCGATGGTGACCGCCTCGGGCGAGACGTCCACGGTCTTGGCGCGGAACAGCTGGACGATCTCGACGATCTGGGACCGGGTCTCGTTGTCGGCGCGGACCTTCACCAGGACCAGCTCGCGCTGGATGGCGGCGCTGGGCTCCAGTTCGACGATCTTCAGGACGTTGACCAGCTTGTTGAGCTGCTTGGTCACCTGCTCCAGCGGCAGGTCCTCGACGTTGACCACGATGGTGATGCGGGAGATGTCGGGGTGCTCGGTGACACCGACGGCGAGCGAGTCGATGTTGAAGCCGCGGCGGGAGAACAGGGCGGCGATCCGGGCGAGGATGCCGGGGGTGTTCTCCACCAGGACGGAGAGCGTGTGCTTGGACATGTTCTTGACTCAGCTCTCTCTCAGTCGTCTTCGTTGTCGCCGAAGTCGGGGCGGACGCCGCGGGCGGCCATGACCTCGTCGTTGGAGGTGCCGGCGGCGACCATCGGCCAGACCTGGGCGTCCTCGTGGACGATGAAGTCGATGACGACCGGACGGTCGTTGATGGCGTTCGCCTCCGCGATGACCTTGTCGAGGTCGTCGGGGCTCTCGCAGCGCAGCGCGACGCAGCCCATGGCCTCGGACAGCTTCACGAAGTCCGGGACGCGGGTGCCGGCGCCGGGCTGCTTGCCGTCCGCCTCCGGGCCCGAGTGCAGCACGGTGTTGGAGTAGCGCTGGTTGTAGAAGAGGGTCTGCCACTGGCGGACCATCCCGAGGGCGCCGTTGTTGATGATGGCGACCTTGATCGGGATGTTGTTCAGCGCGCAGGTGACCAGTTCCTGGTTGGTCATCTGGAAGCAGCCGTCGCCGTCGATCGCCCAGACCGTGCGGTCCGGCATGCCCGCCTTGGCGCCCATGGCGGCCGGGACGGCGTAGCCCATGGTCCCGGCGCCGCCGGAGTTGAGCCAGGTGGCCGGCTTCTCGTAGTCGATGAAGTGGGCGGCCCACATCTGGTGCTGGCCGACACCGGCCGCGTAGATGGTGCCCTCCGGGGCGAGCTGCCCGATGCGCTGGATGACCTGCTGCGGCGCCAGGCTGCCGTCCTCGGGCTGGTCGTAGCCGAGGGGGTAGGTGTCGCGCCAGCGGCTGAGGTCCTTCCACCAGGCGCTGTAGTCGCCGGTGTTGCCCTCGGTGTGCTCGGCCTGGACGGCCTGGACCAGGTCGGCGATGACCTCGCGGGCGTCACCGACGATCGGGACGTCGGCGGCGCGGTTCTTGCCGATCTCGGCCGGGTCGATGTCCGCGTGGACGATCTTGGCGAAGGGCGCGAAGCTGTCCAGCTTGCCGGTGACGCGGTCGTCGAACCGGGCGCCCAGGGCCACGATCAGGTCGGCCTTCTGGAGCGCGGTGACGGCCGTGACGGCGCCGTGCATGCCGGGCATGCCGACGTGCAGCGGGTGGCTGTCGGGGAAGGCGCCCAGCGCCATCAGCGTGGTGGTGACCGGGGCCTGGGTCAGCTCGGCGAGGACCTTCAGCTCGGCGGTGGCACCGGCCTTGAGGACGCCGCCGCCGACGTACAGGACGGGGCGCCGGGCGGCGGTGATCAGCTTGGCGGCCTCGCGGATCTGCTTGGCGTGCGGCTTGGTCACCGGGCGGTAGCCGGGCAGGTCGAGCTGCGGCGGCCAGCTGAAGGTGGTCTTCGCCTGGAGGGCGTCCTTGGCGATGTCGACCAGCACCGGGCCGGGGCGGCCGGTGGAGGCGATGTGGAACGCCTCGGCGATCGTCCGGGGGATGTCCTCGGCCTTGGTGACCAGGAAGTTGTGCTTGGTGATCGGCATGGTGATGCCGCAGATGTCCGCCTCCTGGAAGGCGTCCGTGCCGATCGCCTTGGAGGCGACCTGGCCGGTGATCGCGACGAGCGGGACGGAGTCCATGTGCGCGTCGGCGATCGGGGTGACCAGATTGGTGGCGCCGGGGCCGGAGGTGGCCATGCAGACGCCGACCTTGCCGGTCGCCTGGGCGTAACCGGTCGCGGCGTGGCCGGCGCCCTGCTCGTGCCGGACGAGGACGTGACGGACGCGGGTGGAGTCCATCATCGGGTCGTACGCGGGGAGGATGGCGCCGCCGGGGATGCCGAAGACCGTCTCGGCGCCCACTTCCTCGAGAGAACGGATGAGGGACTGCGCACCCGTGACGTGCTCAACGGTGGCGGAGGACTGTCCGCCGCTACGGGCCCGCGGCTGCGGATGGTGGGCCCCGGTGGCCTGCTCGGTCATCGGCATTCTCTTCTCGAAGCTGAGGGTTTTCGCGAGGGTTCAAGCGGGTTTGGCAGGTGCCAGTGCAACAAAAAACCCCTCGTGCCGTGAGGCAAGCGAGGGGAGCGCGCCGGTGTGGGGTCGCAGGGCCGTCATGGGGCCGTGCTCAGCCGACGCGCTTTCCAAGTACGAGAATTCGGGTGCGCATGGCATTGACCCTCCCTCCGGCGCACCGTCAGTGTCAAGTGGGTGGGACGCGAGTCTCATTATGTGGGCGGAGTGGGTGGGGCGGGCGCATCCCCGGCAGGGCGCCGGGAAGGGCGGCCGGCAGGACGTGCGGGACGCCGCCGGTGCGGCCCTCGGGCGGGGTCCGGGGAGCGGGCGCCGGACGGACGGGGGGCGCGGACGCCGTGCGTGCGGGCCCGGACGGTGCGCGGGCGCCGGTCGCCCGGGCGTCCGGTGGTGCGGTACGGGGGCGGGGCGGGGCGCCGGGCGCGGGCGCCGGACCGGGTGCCGGACCGGGTGCCGCCCCCGCGGGGGCCGGGGCGCCGGGTAAGGGGTCGGGCCGGGCGCCGGGGGTGCCGTCGCCCGGGAGCCCGGGGCGGGGGTCCGGGAGCGGCTCCCCGCCGCCGGAGGGGCCGCCGGGCGCCGCGGGCGGGGCGATCCGGCCCCCGCCGCCGCCCGGTTGGGGAGGGGCGCCGGAGCCGGACGGGCCGGGTGGGGCGGGCGGGGCCGGTGGGGCGTCGGGCGGGGCGGGCGGCACGCCGGGGCGGGCGGCCGGGACGGCGCCGGGCGGGACGGCGCGGGACGCGGTACGGACGACCCCGCCGGCGAGGGCGCCCGGCAGCGCGCCCCGGAAGGCGGCCGGGAGACTGCCCGGGAACGTCGTGGAGCGGGCGCCCAGGGTGTACGCCGGGACGGCGACCCCGCCGGGCAGGGCGCCGGTGGGCACGGGGTAGGCGTCCCGTTCGAGAGCGCGGCGGAGCCGGTACTCGTCGAGCGGGCCGGAGAACGCCTTGCCCTGCCCATGGGTGCACCCCATCGCCCGTAGCGCCAGGACCTGCTCCGGGAGGTCCACGCCGTCCGCGACGGACTGCATGCCGAGGTCGCGGGCGATCCGGAGCAGACCATTGGTGATCTTGTGGAGCCGGGCCGATTCGACGACGCCCTCGACCAGGCCCCTGTCCAGTCTCAGTATGTCGACCGGCAGCCTCCGCAGCGCGTCGATCGCGGCATGCCCGCTGCCGAACCCGTCGAGCGCGATGCGCACTCCGAGCCGGCGCAGGGCGGCCAGGCGCCGCTCCAGTTCGTCGAAGGAGCCCCGTGGGCCGCTGCCGGCCAGCTCGATGATCAGGGAGCCGGAGGGCAGGTCGTACGTGGTCAGCAGCGCCTCGATGGTGCCCAGCGGCATGGACCGGTCCACGAGTCTGCGGGCCGGGAAGCGCACCGAGACGGGCACCCGGTGGCCGAGGGCGGCCCGTTCGGCGGCCTGTTCCACGGCGTCCTCCAGGAGCCGGCCGTGGGGCTCGGTGGCCCGGTCGGCGTCCTCGGCGATCCGGAGGTACTCGGCGGGGGTGAAGAGGATGCCCTGCGCGGACCTGCGGCGCGGCTGGGCGGCGACGGAGTCGATCCGTCCGGTGGCGAGGTCGACCACCGGCTGGTGGAGCAGGACGAACTCGCCGTCCCGGGCGGCTCTTTCGCGGTCGGCGCCGGACCGGTCGGCGCCGGACCGGTCGGCGCCGGACCGCGCGCCCGCGTCCCGGGCGGCGCCGTCGCGCGCCGACGGGGTGCGGGAGGTGCCGGCGCGCGCGCCGGCGCGGGCGGCGCCGCGCGGGCGGGCCGGGTCCTTGCGGGGCGCGACGTCGGCCTGCATCTGCGGGGCGTACAGCTCGACCCGGTTCTTGCCGCCGGCCTTGGCCCGGTACATGGCGAGGTCGGCGTTGCGCAGGAGGTCCCCGGCGCCGATGCCCGCCTCGGCGAAGGCGACGCCGATGGAGGCGGCGACCCGGACCTCCCGGCCCTCGATCCGGTACGGCTGCGAGAGCGTGAGCCGCAGCCGGTCGGCGATCTCCTGGACGCGGGCCTCCCGGTCGGACGGGTCGTGCCCGCCGTCGCCCAGGATCAGCGCGGCGAACTCGTCGCCGCCGAGCCGCGCCGCGGTGTCCCCGGCCCGGACCGAGTCCTGGAGCCGCCGGGCGGCCTGGATCAGCAGTTCGTCGCCGGCCTGGTGGCCCAGCCGGTCGTTGACGCCCTTGAAGCCGTCCAGGTCGATGAAGAGCACGGCGGTGCCCGCGTCGCCCGCGCGCCGCCCGCTGAGCGCCTGGCGCACCCGCTGGGTGAACAGGGCCCGGTTGGGCAGGTCGGTCAGCGGGTCGTGCTCCGCGTTGTGCTGGAGCTGCGCCTGGAGGCGGACCCGTTCGGTGACGTCCCGGCTGTTGAAGATCAGGCCGCCCTGGTGGCGGTTGACGGTGGACTCGACGTTGAGCCACTCGCCGGTGCCGGACCGGAAGCGGCACTCGATCCGGGTGGTGGGCTCCTGGGCGGGCGAGGCAGCCAGGAAGCGCCGGACCTCGTGGACGACGCCGCCGAGGTCCTCGGGGTGGATCAGGGCGGCCAGTTCGGAGCCGATCAGCTCCTCGGCCTCCCGCCCGTACACCCCCGAGGCGGCCGGGCTGACGTAGCGCAGCACCCCGTCCGGCGCGGCGATCATGATGACGTCGCTGGAGCCCTGCACGAGCGACCGGAAGTGGTTCTCCTTCTGGGCCAGTTCATGGGTGAGGGCGATGTTGTCGAGGAGCATGATCCCCTGGCGGACCACCAGGGCCAGCACCACGGTGCACCCGGTGAAGACGACGACGCGGTCCACCGTGCGGTCCTCGATGACGTTGTAGAGAATGCCGAGCGTGCAGACCGCCGCGGCGAGGTAGGGCGTGAGCGCGGCCAGCGACCCGGCGACCGGGCGGCTGGACGGGCGCGGCCCGCGCGGCGGCGCGGGGGGCTCGGGCGAGCGGTCGGCGCCCCAGGGGGCGTACGCCAGGAGCAGGGAGCCGGCGAACCAGCCGGCGTCCAGGAGCTGGCCGGAGCTGTAGTGCTCGCGCAGCAGCGGCGAGGTGAACAGCGCGTCGCACAGCACGGTCAGCGCCAGCGCGGCGATCGCGGTGTGGACCGCGGAGCGGTTCCCCTGGGAGCGCCGGAAGTGCAGGGCCAGCACCATGCTGACCAGCGCGATGTCCAGGAGGGGGTACGCCAGGGAGAGCGCGGCGCGCGCGACGCTCTCCCCCTCGAAGCGGGCGGTGTGGGCGAGGGCCAGGCTCCAGGACAGGGTGAGCAGCGAACCGCCGATCAGCCAGGAGTCCAGGCCGAGGCAGATCCAGCCCGCCCGGGTGACCGGCCGCTTGGCGAGCACGAGCAGCCCGACGATGGCGGGCGGCGCGAAGAGCAGGAAGAACAGGTCGGCGACGGAGGGGTCCGGGACCGGCCGGTCGAGGACGACCTCGTACCACCCCCACACGGCGTTGCCGCCGGCCGCCATCGCGGAGGAGAACGCGAAGAGCAGCCAGGCGGGGCGGAAGGCGCCGCCACGCGTGCGTGCGTACAGCAGGCAGGAGACGCAGGCGGCGAGCGCGGCGGCGCTGAGGCCGAAGTCGCCCATGATCAGGGCCAGCTCGGCGGAGCCCCAGCCGACGGCGGCACCCGCGGCGTAGCTCCCGCACACCACGGCGAGCAGCAGCTGGCAGAGCAGGCCGCCGGAGCCGCCCGTGCCGCGGTCGCCCGCCGGGCCGCCGGTCCTGGTCTCACCGGTGGCGGCGCCCGTGACGGGCGGGCGCTCGACGAGGACCCCCGGGGCGCTCACCGGGACACCCCCGCCGGGCGCGCGGGGCGGAGCGGCCGGGCTGGTGCCGGGAGGGCCGGCGCCCCGTGCGCCGGCCGCCGCCGCTTCGGATTCCGGGACGCGCTCGGGGGTCGCAGCCGGCTGCCCCGTCGCGTCGTTTCGCTGGCCCATCGACCGTGCATCGCGCGTCGCCCCCCTCGGATTCTGATCGGCAATCACGTCGCTCCCCTGCGCCGGTTGGTGCTCGACGCGGCCCCCAGATCGGGACGATACACCAGGATCGTCACTCAGGGACAGGGGTGCTCTACGCTCCGTGACGATCATCAGTGTTATGGGCACGGACGGCGCCGATATGGCTCCGGAGCGTGTTCAGACGCTCCTTCCCCCGGTGGTCAGGACGATGTTCCGCAGCGGTTCGCGCTCCGCGAAGCGGGTCAGCTGCCCGGCGACGAGACGCTTCGCCCGGGGCATGAACGCGGATGTGGAGCCGCCCACATGGGGACTGATCAGCACGCCCGGAGCGTGCCACAGAGGGTGTCCCTTCGGCAGCGGTTCGGGGTCGGTGACATCCAATGCGGCGGTTATCCGTCCGCTTCCCGTCGCGGCGAGGAGGGCCTCGGTGTCGACCACCGGGCCGCGCGCCACGTTCACCAGCAGGGCCCCGTCCCTCATGCTCGCCAGGAAGGACGCGTCGGCGAGGTGGCGGGTGTCGGGGGTGAGCGGCGTGGACAGGATGACGACGTCCGCCTCGGGCAGGAGCGCGGGGAGATCCGGGAGCGCGTGCACCGGCCCGCGCTCGGTGGTGCGCGCGGAGCGCGCGACGCGCGCCACCCGCGCGCACTCAAAGGGCGCGAGCCGGTCCTCGATCGCCGCGCCGATCGATCCGTACCCCACGATCAGGACGGACTTGTCCGCGAGGGCCGGGTAGAAGCCGTCGCGCCACTCCTCGCGGTCCTGGCCGCGTACGAAGCCCGGGATGCCGCGCAGCGAGGCGAGGACCAGCGCGAGGGTCAGCTCCGCCGTACTGGCCTCGTGGACGCCCTTGGCGTTGCACAGCGCCACACCGGGCGGCAGGGAGTCCAGCCCCGGCGTCACGTGGTCGATGCCCGCCGACAGCGTCTGGACGACGCGGACGGAGGTCATCGCGGCCATCGGGCGCACCGCGATCTCCGACCCCTTCATGTAGGGGACGACATAGAAGGCGCAGTCGGCGGGGTCGGCGGGGAAGTCCGGGCCGCCGTCCCAGAACCGGTAGGCCAGGCCGGACTCGCCGGGGTCGGGCAGCCCGTCGATCTCGTCGGCGGGAAGGGGGAGCCACACGTCTCTCGTCATGGTCAGGAGGTTAGTTTGGGGAGCGGCACGAGGAGGGGTACGGGGAGTTGGAGCGCAGGACAATCGGGGCGACGGCGCTCGAAGTGGGGGCGATCGGCCTCGGCTGCATGCCGATGAGCTGGGCCTACAGCGCCTCGCGACAGCGCGGTGACCGCTCCGTGCGCGCCGTGCACGCCGCCCTCGACGCCGGGGTGAGCCTGCTGGACACCGCCGACATGTACGGGCCGTTCACCAATGAGCTGCTGCTGGGCCGGGTGATCAAGGAGCGCCGGGCGGAGGCGTTCGTCTCCACCAAGTGCGGGCTGCTCGTCGGGGAGCAGCACATCGTGGCCAATGGCCGGCCGGGGTATGTGCGGCGCGCCTGCGACGCCTCGCTGCGGCGGCTCCAGACCGATGTCATCGACCTGTACCAGCTGCACCGCGTCGACCCCGAGGTGCCGGTCGAGGAGACCTGGGGCGCGATGGCGGAGCTGGTGACCGCGGGGAAGGTGCGGGCGCTGGGGATGTGCGCGATGGCGGTCCGCGCGCCCCGCCGGGCCGGGACGGGCGGGCCGGCCGCCGATCTGTACGAGGGAACGATTCGGCTGCTGGAGCGGGTGCAGCAGGTGTTCCCGGTGAGCGCGGTGCAGGCGGAGCTGTCGGTGTGGTCGCGGGAGGCGCTGCCCCGGCTGCTGCCCTGGTGCGTCTCGCGGGGCGTCGGCCTGCTGGCGGCGATGCCACTGGGCAACGGCTTCCTGACCGGGACGCTCACGCCGGGCGGCGGATTCGAGCCCGAGGACCTGCGGGCCCGGCACCCCCGGTTCACGGCCGAGATGATGGCCGCGAACCAGCCGATCGTGGTCGGCCTGCGGCGGGTGGCGGAGCGGCACGGCGGCGAGGCCGCGGGGGTCACCCCGGCACAGGTCGCGCTGGCGTGGGTACTGGGACGGGGCCGGCACGTCGTACCGGTGCCGGGGACCAAGAACGAGCGCTGGGCGGTGGAGAACGCGCGGGCCGCGCGGCTGTCGCTGACCGACGAGGACCTGGCGGAGATCGCGTCCCTGCCGCCGGCCCGGGGCTCCTGGGACTGATGAGCCGCGCCCGCTCGCGGTGCGGGCCCGCGGTGCGGGCCCGCCGGGGCCCGGGCTCACGGGCTGAGCGGCGCGGGCGGCGCAACAGGTGTATCAAGGGTGCACATGCGGCTCACACCGCCGGTGAAGGGATCGGAACTGTGCAACGTCCAGCTGTGACGGCCGCGTTGGCCGCGGCCTCCCTGTTTCTCGTGGCGGGGTGCTCCTCGGACGGGGGCGCCCACCCCGCGGCCGGCCGGAGCGCCACCGCGCCCGCCACCGCCTCCGCACCGGCCTCCCCGTCCGGCACGCCCGGCGGGTCCCCGTCGCCCACCGCGCCGCCCGCCAAGGGCACGGTGAAGGTGGTGTCCACGCTCACCGAGGGCCTGAAGTCCCCGTGGGGGCTGGCGGTGCTGCCCGACGGCGACCTGCTGGTGTCCTCGCGCGACGAGGGGACGATCACCCGGGTCGACGGCGAGAGCGGAGCGAAGACCGCGGTCGGCGCGGTGCCCGGAGTGGCCCCGGGCGGCGAGGGCGGCCTGCTGGGGCTCGCGGTCTCCCCCGCGTACGCCTCGGACCGCCTGGTGTACGCCTACTTCACCACCGAGTCCGACAACCGCATCGCCCGCATGATCCTCGACGAGCGCAAGCCCGCCGGGCGGCAGCTCGGGGCGCCCGACACCGTGCTGCGGGGCATCCCCAAGGGCACTATCCACAACGGCGGCCGGATCGCCTTCGGCCCGGACAAGATGCTGTACGCGGGGACCGGCGAGACCGGCGACACCGGCCTGGCGCAGGACAAGGAGTCGCTGGGCGGCAAGATCCTCCGGATGACCCCGGACGGGCAGCCGGTGCACGGCAACCCGTCCGCCGACTCCGTCGTCTACTCGTACGGGCACCGCAATGTGCAGGGCCTGGCCTGGGACGCCGACAAGCGGCTGTGGGCGGCCGAGTTCGGCCAGAACACCTGGGACGAGCTGAACCTGATCGAGCCCGGCAAGAACTACGGCTGGCCCGAGGTGGAGGGCCGGGAGAGCCGTCCCGGCTTCGCCGACCCGGTGGCCCAGTGGCGGACCGCCGATGCCTCCCCGAGCGGCATCGCGATCGCGGAGGGGTCCGTCTGGATGGCGGGGCTGCGCGGCGAGCGGCTGTGGCGGATCCCGCTGGCCGGGGCGGAACCTTCGGCGGACCCCCAGCCGTTCCTGGAGGAGAAGTACGGCCGGCTGCGTACGGTCGTCGCCGCGGGCGGCGACGGGCTGTGGCTGCTGACCAGCGAGACGGACGGCCGCGGCACCCCCGGGCCGGGCGACGACCGGATCCTCCGCCTGGAGGTGACGTGAGAGGCGGCGGCACATGTTCAACGTCCTGGAGCAGCTCTTCGCGCCCGGCCGCAAGCACGGCGACGACGAGCGGCGGCGGCTGGAGCTGACCCGTGACGACGTGGCCGACGGCGACCCGGCGCGCGGTCCGATAGACCTGGCGTCCGGCACCGTGACCGTCCGTGTGCCGCCCCCTCCCCCGGACCCGGCGGACGCCTGAGCCCGGGGGCCGGTCGACGCGTGGCGCGGGCGGCCCGCCCCGGGCCCAGAACGGGCGCGGGCTCGGGTGGACCGGCGGCGGTCCGGCTCAGGCGGCGGCGTCGGGCGGGCCCGGGGCCGGTCCGATCCCGGTCCGGCTCAGGCCGGGGCGGCGGGTCCGGCTCAGGCCGCGGCGTCGGGAAGCAGCCGGAGCCGGTGGGCGAGGGCGGCGGCCTCGCCCCGGCCCGAGACACCGAGCTTGGCCAGGATGTTGGAGACATGGACGCTCGCCGTCTTGGGCGAGATGAACAGCTCCTCCGCTATCTGGCGGTTGCTGCGCCCGTCCGCGACCAGGCGCAGCACGTCCTGCTCCCGGGGCGTGAGGCCGAAGCCCTCGTCCGCCGGGGCCGCGGGCGCGGCGGCCGGTGCCGTCAGCGACAGCCGGGCCCGCGCGGCGAGCAGCTCCAGGTCCTCGCGCAGCGGCCGTGCCCCCAGGTGTTCGGCGACCAGGTGGGCCTCGCGGACCAGCGCGGCGGCCCGGTCCCGCCGGCCGCCCCGGGCCAGCATCGCGTCCGCCCAGCGGTGCCGGGCGCACGCCAGCTCGTAGGGGCGCTCCAGCGGGCCGAGGGCCACCACGACCTCCGCCCACCGGTCGGGGTCGTCCCGCCCCTCGGCGCGGGCCAGTTCGGCGGCGACGAACAGCGAGTGCGCCTGCCACACCGGCACGGCGGTGGCCAGCCGCCTGGTGTGCGAGCGGATCAGCTCCAGCGCCTCCGCCCGGCCCTCCGCCGCGGCGGGCAGCCCCCGCGCCTCCGCCTCGGCGGTGGCGGCGGTGAGCAGCAGCGGCCAGGCGTACCGCTGGCTGCCGACGGGGAAGCCGTCGCGCACCGCTTCGGCCAGCCCGGTCCGTACGTCGGCGAGCCTGCCCTGCCCGGCGGCGATGCCCAGCCGGACCCGGGCCTGCGGCAGCAGGTACTGCATCATCGGGTCATGGGTGCCGTAGGTGTCGCGGGCCCGCGCCAAGTGGTCGGCGGCGGTGGACAGTTCACCGCGCAGCCAGGCCAGCTGGGCGCGCTTGAGGTGCGCGCCGGCGCGCGGCTTGGTGCTGTAGGCGATGCGGTGGAGCCGGTGCGCGCCCTCGCTCGCCTCGTCCCAGTGGCCCAGTGACAGCCGCGACTCGACCAGGTTGTTGAGGACCCAGCCCTCGTTGTCGCGCAGGCCGGACTCGCGGGAGTACCTCAGGCCCTCCTCGGCGACGCGGACCGCGTCCCGGGAGCGGCCGACGGACTCCAGGCAGGAGGGGATGTTGACATAGGCGCGCCCCGCCTCGTTGCGCGTGTGGGACTCACGGGCCCGGTCCAGGACGGCGTGCATCTCGCGCAGGCCGGCCTCGACGTCGCCCGCGTCCACCATCAGCCCGCCAAGGGTGAGGCGGGCGCTGAGCTCGACCGTCTCGGCCTTGACCAGGCGGGCGTACTCGACGGCCCGCTCGGCGGCGGCCAGGCTCTCCGGTCCCGGCGCGTGGAGCATGCCCCAGCCGGCGGCGACCGCGAGGACCCGGGCGTGCACGGCGGACGGCGGCAGCCCGCGCACCAGCTCCTGGGCGGTGGCCAGTTCGGCCCAGCCGTCGCCCCGCCCGAGGTTCGACATCAGCTTGGAGCGCTCGGTCCAGAACCAGGCGGCCCGCTGCGGGTCCCTGGGCGCGCCGCCGGACCCACCGGACCCGTCGGACCCGTCGGTGCCGGACTCCTCGTCCAGCAGCCGCAGCGCCCGCTTGACGATCTTCAGGGCGCGCTCCCGCTCGCCGCACAGCCGGGCGGCGACGGCCGTCTCGGCCAGCAGGTCGAGGTAGCGCAGCGGGGTGTCGGCACAGCCGCAGGCCGGGTACGCGTCGGCGTAGTCGATGGGCCGCAGCGAGTCCCGTACCGCCTCGGGCACGTCGTCCCACAGCTCCAGGGCGCGCTCCAGCAGCCGCATCTGCTCGGCGTGGGCATGGCGCTTGCGGGCCTCGACGGCGGCCCGCAGGACGACGGGCAGCGCCTTGGCGGCGTCGTGCGCGTGGTACCAGTAGCTGGCGAGGCGGGTGGAGCGCTCGTCCGCCCGTACGAGACCGGGGCCGGCCTCCAGGGCTTCGGCGTACCGCCTGTTGAGGCGGGAGCGCTCGCCGGGCAGCAGGTCGTCGCTGACGGCCTCGCGCACCAGGGAGTGGCGGAAGCGGTACCCCTCGCCGTCCGGCGCGGCGAGCAGGATGTTGGCGTTGACGGCGGCGCGCAGCGCCTCGATCAGCTCGTCCTCGGGGAGCCGGGCGACGGCGGCCAGCAGCTCGTACTCCACGGTGGAGCCGCCCTCGGCGACCGTCCGGACGACCCGCTGGGCGTCCTCCGGGAGCGCCTCGACGCGCACCAGCAGCAGATCGCGGAGGGAGTCGCTCAGCCCGGCGGTCTCCTCCCGGCAGACGACCAGCTCCTCGACGAAGAAGGCGTTGCCGTCGGAGCGCTGGAAGACGTCGTCGACGAGGTCGGCCGCGGGCTCGGCGGCCAGGATGCCGGTGAGCTGGCGGTGGACCTCGGTGCGGGTGAACCGGGGCAGCTCGATGCGGAGCACGGTGCGCAGCCGGTCCAGCTCGGCGAGGAGGGGCCGCAGCGGGTGGCGGCGGTGGATGTCGTCCGCGCGGTAGGTGGCGACGACCACGAGCCGGCCGCGGTGCAGGGTGCGGAAGAGGTACGCCAGCAGGTGGCGGGTGGAGGCGTCGGCCCAGTGGAGGTCCTCCAGGGCGAGGACGACCGTGCGGTCGTCGGCCATCCGCTCCAGGAGGCGCACGGTCAGCTCGAAGAGCCGGGCGGTGCTGTCCTCGTTGTACGGCTCGGGGCCGGCCGCGTCCCCCAGCTCGGGCAGCAGCCGGGCCAGCTCGCCCTCCTGGCCGCGCGCGGCGGCGGCCAGCTCGTCGGGCAGGGTGCGGCGCAGGGCGCGCAGCGCGGTGGAGAACGGCGCGAACGGCAGCCCGTCCGCGCCGATCTCCACACAGCCGCCGACGGCGACGACGGCGCCCCGGGCGGACGCCTGGCCGAGGAACTCCTCCAGCAGCCGCGTCTTGCCCACCCCCGCCTCGCCACCGATGAGCAACGCCTGCGGCTCCCCCGCGGTGGCGCGGGAGAGCGCGTCGGTGAGCGCGGTCAACTCCCCTGCTCGGCCGACGAAAACCGGACTGACGGACCTGTTCTCCACGCCGCCGAGCATCGCACAGCCCACTGACAGCGCGGCACCGGATATCGGTACGGAGGTCATGACCCGCGCCCGGCCTTCCGTCACGCGGCCGTCGTGTAGCGGGAGTGCTCGGTATGCACCTGCCCTCCGGATGCCTGGCCGCCGGACCGGCGGAACGGCGCGCGGCGGGCGGCGCGGGCCGCGCGGGCGAGGTTGAGCAGCCGCTGGGCGTCGGCCTCGCGGACGAGGTCGGCGTGGCGGGCCTGCTGGTACTCGTAGGTGAACATCGGTGCTCCCTGGTGGTGTCGTGGCGTTTTCGTGATGCCTCGACTCTCCCGTCCCAGGGGCCCGGGGCGCATCGGGAGACTGCCGCATTTGCGCGGGGGGCGGGGCCTTAGAGGCGCCGGGGGGGCGCACTGAGGCCGGCCCGGGCGGGTGCCTAGGAGCCGGTGCTGGGCAGGGGCAGGAACCAGTCGGTGAACATGCCGACGGACAGCAGCAGGCCCAGTGCGCCCAGCACCGCTCCCGCGGTGGCGACCGCGCGGACCCACTGGGGGCGCCGGGGGCGGGTGAGCACCACCACGGCGGTGATCAGGGCGACCACCGCGAAGAGGCCGTTGACCAGGGCGGTGGTGTGCCAGGCGTCGCCGTAGATCTCGGAGATCTGCTGGGCGGGCGATCCGCCCTGCGCGGTGGCGATCTGCCCGAGGAGCGTCTCGCGCTCGGCGGCGACGCGGCCGGTCCAGGTCCCGGTGAGCGAGGCGAGGCCCAGCGCCGCGGCGACGACGGCCGCCGCGGCGGTGGCGATCCCGCCGGCGGGCCCGGTGGCGGCCCCGGTCACCGCGGCGGGCCCGGTCACCGTGGCGGGTCCGGCGTGGGCGTCGGCGGCCTCCCGGTCCTGGTCCTGCTTCCGGTCCTGGTCGTGCTTCTGGTCCTGGTCCTGCTTCGGGTCCCGCTCCTGGCCGGAGTCGGCGGTGTGCTCGTCGGCGGGCTCGGGGCGGTGCTCCCCCGGGCCGGCGGCCGTGGTGGTGCCGGGCTCGTCGGTGGTGGCCGGGTCGTGGGTGCCGGCCGGGTCGGTCTTGGGGGTCGTGGGGTTCATGCGCGGCACGCTAGGTGCCGTTTCTGAGAGGCCCCTTAACGGCCGGCCTCCGCGCGGGCCGCGCGCCACTCCGGGGCCAGGACGGACCAGACCTCCATGTCGTGGCGCACGCCCCGGTAGGGGTAGCTCTCGCGGAGCACGCCCTCCTTGGTCATGCCCAGGCGCCTGGCGACGTTGACGCTCGCGGTGTTGGCGGAGGAGACCTGCCACTCGACGCGGTGCAGGCCCCGCTCCTCCACCGCCCAGTCGATGAGCACCCGGCACGCGCGCGTGACCAGGCCGCGGCCGGCGAAGGACGGCTCCAGCCAGCAGCCCGCCTCGCAGGTGCCCGCCGTGACGTCCATGACGCGCAGGAGGACCCCGCCGACGAGGGCGCCGTCGAGCCAGATGCCGAGGAGGCGCCCGGTGTCGGCGGCGGTCTTGTCGGCGTACGCCTGGAGGAAGGCCCGCGCGGAGGTCAGGTCGGTGCAGACCGTGGGGAGCGCGACGTATCGCCCGATGTACTCCCTGCCCCGGTCCATGTGGGCGAGGTACTCCTCGGCGTGCCACGGCTCCAGGGGCCTGAGTATCGCCCCGTCGTCGCCCAGGGATGTCGCGAACACGCTCGGTCGCCTCCGTCGCTCAGGGCACGAGCTGTCCGTCGTCGCTCGCGCGCTGCCACGGGATCTTCGCATGGTCGGCGGCGCGGCACTCCGGGTTCTCGATGCTGATGCGGGGCAGTACGCGGTCGAGCCAGCCCGGCAGCCACCAGTTGGCGCCGCCGAGCATGTGCATCAGCGCCGGGACCAGGAGCGTACGGAGGACGAAGGCGTCCAGGGCGACGGCCGCCGCCAGGCCGATGCCGAACATCGCGATGACCCGGTCGCCGGAGAGGACGAACGCCAGGAAGACGGCGATCATGATGACGGCCGCGGAGTTGATCACCCGGCTCGTCTCGGCGAGGCCGACGCGGACGGCCCGCCTGTTGTCGCCGGTCTCCAGCCACTCCTCGTACATCCGGCTGACCAGGAAGACCTGGTAGTCCATCGACAGTCCGAAGAGGACGGAGACCATTATCACCGGCAGGAAGGGTTCGATCGGGCCCGCCCGGCCGAGGCCGAGCAGCTCGCTGCCCATGCCCCACTGGAAGATTGCCACCACGATCCCGAAGGCCGAGGCGACGGCGGCCACGTTCATCAGGGCCGCCTTGAGGGGGATGCCCACCGACCGGAAGGCGAGCAGGAGCAGCAGGCAGCCGAGGGTGATGACGACACCCACGAAGAGCGGCAGCTTGCCGATGATGACCTGGGCGAAGTCGTCGTACCCGGCCGTGACGCCGCCGACGTGCACATCGAGGGTGGTGCCGTGCCCGGCGGCGGGCAGGACGTCCTCCCGGAGCCGTTCGACGAGGTCGCTGGTCCGCTCGGACTGGGGGGCGGAGTCCGGTACGACGGTCAGGACGGCCGTGTCGCCGCCCGCGCCGTAGGCGACCGGGCCGACGGAGTCGACGCCCTGGGTGGCCCGCAGGGTGTCGGGCAGCGTGGCGAGGGCGAGCCGGTCGTCGGCGCCGTCGATCTCGGCGACCAGGGTGAGGGGGCCGTTGACGCCCGGACCGAAGCCGTCGGCGAGCAGGTCGTACGCCTTGCGGGTGGTCGAGGCGGCCGGGTCGTTGCCCTGGTCGGAGGTGCCGAGGTGCAGCCCGAGGGCGGGCAGGGCGAGGACGGCCATCACCACGGCGGCGACGGCGCCCAGCAGCTTGGGGTGGCGCTCGACGAAGGCGGACCAGCGGGCGGCGAACCCGGTCGGCAGCTCGGGCTCGGGGCCGTGCTCCACCAGCCGGGCGCGCTCGCGGCGGGACAGCGCCCGCATCCCGATGAACGACAGCAGCGCGGGCAGCAGGGTCACGGACGCGGCGACGGTGAGGACGACGGTCAGGCTGGCCGCGACGGCGACGCCGTTGAGGAAGCCCAGCCGCAGTATCAGCATGCCCAGCAGGGCGATGCAGACCGTGGCGCCCGCGAAGACGACGGCCCGGCCGGTGGTGGCGACGGCCTCGCGGGCCGCCTCGGCGACCGGGAGGCCCCGTTTGAGCCCCTTGCGGTGGCGGGTGACGATGAACAGCGCGTAGTCGATGCCGACGCCGAGGCCGATCAGCAGCCCCAGCATGGGCGCGAAGTCGGCGACGGTCATCACATGGCCGAGCAGCCCGATGCCCGCGTAGGCGGTGCCGACGCTGACGAGGGCGGTGGCGATGGGCAGCAGGCTGGCGGCGAGGGAGCCGAAGGCGAGGAAGAGGACCACGGCGGCGACGGCGACACCGACGATCTCGGCGGTGTGGGAGGCCGGTGCCTCCGCGACGGCGACGGCGCTGCCGCCCAGCTCCACCTGGACGCGGTCGCCGGCGGCGGCGCGGGCGGTGTCGATCACGGCCTGGACGCGCTCGGGCGGGAGGTCGTCGGCGGGCCGGTCGAAGGTGACGGTGGCGTAGGCGGTACGGCCGTCCTCGCTGATCCGGCCGGGCGCGAAGTCCTGCGCGGCGGCGGGGGTGCCCTGGGAGGCGCCCTTGGACGCCGCGGCGGTGCCGTACCCGGTGCCGGAGGAGGCGGTGCCGGCGGGCACGGCGTCGGTGGCGTACGGGCCGGTGACGGAGGAGACGGCGGGGAGCCGCGCGACGTCGTCGAGCATCGCCGTCATCCGCTCCTGGACGGCGGCCGAGCGGACGCTGCCCCCGTCGGTGTGCCAGACGATGGTGTCGCCGTCACCGCCCTTGCCGCGGAAGCCCGCGTCGAGGAGCTGGGTGGCGCGGCCCGACTCGGTGCCCGGGACGTTGTAGTCGTTGGAGTACGCGGAACCGGCGACCACGGAGGCACCGGCGACGCCGGCCAGGGTGAACAGCCACAGCAGAACGGCGGCGAGGCGGTGCGTGACGCACCAGCGTGCGATGGCTGCCAACGGGTGTGCTCCCTGAGTGGTTCGTGGTCTCTACGGGGATTGCCCGCTCACAACACCTGACCTACGTACCGCCACTCTCGCAGCCTAAAGAGATCAATTGTCCGTTTCGTGGTGATGGTCACAGGTGTGCCGTCACCCCGCGCCGAAGCCCCGGCCAAGGGTGCGGGGCCCGGCCGGGGCTGTGGCGCGTGCGGCGAACGGGACCGCCGGGGCGTGCTGGGCGGTCAGCCCGAGACGCTCGGCCGCCCGTTCTCGATGTGGCCCATCAGCCGGCGCCGGAAGCCGTCCGGGCCGGTGATCTCGACGTCGTACCAGCCGTGCGCGTCAGCGGCGGAGTGCACGACCGTACGGCTGCGGCCCGCCCGCACGGTGACCGTCCGCGTCCAGTCGGCGAGGTCGGCCTCGTCGACGTAGCCGAGGGGGCGGACGGTGAAGGTGACCGGCCGGGAACCGGTGGCCGCCAGCGTCAGGTGCAGGTCCCGCTCGTGGGCGTCGACGCGCGAGGTGACCTCCGCGCCGCCCGCCGCGGGGCCGGCGAACTCGCGGCGGAACCCGTTCGGGCCGGTGATCGTGAAGCGGTAGGCGTCCCGGGTAAGGGGCACCCTCCATTGCGCCGTGCCCCTTACATCCCGGTGCTGCGGTGCGGCGAACTCACCGGCGTACGGGTAGAGCGCGAAGGGCGCGTTCGCCCGCCCGGTGTTGCTGACGGTCACGATCAGGGCGCCGCCGCGGAGCCGCCCGTGGGCGTCCGGCTGGTACGGCAGGGGCCGCGCGGGCCGGGTGCCGGGCTCCTGGACCGGCATCCGCTGCACCTGCGGGGGCTGGGGGCGCCACCGGCCGGTGAAGGGCGGGATGGCGCCGGGCCGCTCCACCGGCGGCTGCGGGCGGCCGCGCCGGAAGTCGAACGCGGACGTCAGGTCGCCGGTGACCCGCCGCCGCCACGGCGTGATGTTGGGCTCCTCCACGCCGGTCCAGGTCTCCAGGAACCGGACCACCGAGGTGTGGTCGAAGACCTCGGAGCAGACGTAGCCGCCGACCGTCCACGGCGAGACGACGAGCAGCGGCACCCGGACGCCCAGACCGGTGGGCAGCCCCTGCCACCGCTCGTCCGGGTCGTCGGCCGGCGGGACGGGCGGCGGGACGTGGTCGAAGAAGCCGTCGTTCTCGTCGTAGTTGATCAGCAGAACGGTGTGGCGCCAGACGTCCGGGTGGGAGCCGAGGGCGTCCAGCACCTTGTACACCAGGGAGGCGGACGCGATCGGGGACGACGACCCCGGGTGCTCGGAGTCGATCGCCGAGGGCACCAGGTAGGAGACCTCGGGGAGCCTGCCCGCCGCCACGTCGGCGCGGAAGGCGTCGGCGAGGGTGCCGGTCTCCACCCGCCGCAGCCCCCGCTCGAACAGCGACCGCTCGCGGCGGGTGAGGGTGGCCACCCCCTTCTCCAGCGCGGCGAGCATCTCCGCCCGCTCCGCCGCGTCCTCGGTGCCGCGCACGGCGGCGTAGAAGGACTCCATGTAGGTGTGGCCGCCGGTCGCGGCCAGCGCCTTGCGGGCGATCTTCTTGAAGGTGGTGAAGAACTCGATGTTGTTGTCGGTGAAGTTCTCCCACTCCGTGTACGTCTTCCACGTCCGGCCCGCCTTCTCCAGGCGCTCGGCGTAGGTCGGCCACGGGTAGCCGGGGTGGGTGTCCTCCGCGTACGCGGCGTTGGTGACGGCGCGGCTGCCGTCGGCCTCGTACCCGGTCCAGCCGCTCCACAGGTGGTTGCGGTTGGGGCTGGTCGAGGTGTGGACCGACGAGTGGTACGCGTCGCAGACGGTGAACGTGTCCGCCAGCTCGTAGTGCAGCGGGATGTCCGCGCGGTCGTAGTACGCCATCGTCGCGGCCGTCTTCGCCGAGACCCAGCCGTCCATCCAGCCGTCGCGCCACGCCTTGGCGCCGCCGCCCCAGGAATGATCCAGGTCCCCGATGTACTGGAGGTCCTTCTTCTGCGTCTCGGCGGCCCCGCGCACCGGGAAGGGCAGCACGGTGCGGCCGAGCGGGCCGGGCTGCTCGAACACCGGCCTGCCGGACGGCAGCTCGACGGCGTTGCGGTCACCGAAGCCGCGTACGCCGCGCAGGGTGCCGAAGTAGTGATCGAAGGAACGGTTCTCCTGCATCAGGATCACCACGTGCTTCACCGCCCGCAGCCCTCCGGAGGGCGGCCCGGCGGCCATCGCGGCCCGCAGCGAGGGCGGCAGCAGCGAACCGGCCGCGGCGGCGCCCAGCGCGCCCCCGCCCAGCGCGAGCATCCTGCGGCGCGACACCCCCGGCGCGGCGGCGTCCTGCCGCGTACCGCCCTGACCCTGCTGCGCGTTGTCCGGTGACAAGCCCGACCTCCCGTCGACGGCTCAATGGTTCACGGGCGATCCATTGAGTGGTACGAGCGGGACGCTAATGAGCGAGGGTTTCGCCGGGAAGACCTGGCGCCGACGCCCGGGTGAATGTCCAAGAAGCGGGACGGTGAGTCCAAGGGGGGTTGGGGGGTGGGGGGCGTACGGGCGGGTCGTGGCGACCGTGCGCCAGGGTGGCATGAGCCGGGGAACCGGGGGCAGAAGCACTGACGCTCCCCCCACGGGAGGCACGGCCCCCGGTACCCGCCACACCCCTCCCCCCGGTGGCGGGGCCCGCCGGACGTGCCCCGGCCCCCGCACCCATCGGGTACGGGGGCCGAGCCATGCGGTGACCGGCGCGGCGGCCGGGCGGGCGTCAGCCCTCGACGCCGAGCCGCTCCAGGATCAGCTCACGCACCCGGGCCGCGTCCGCCTGGCCGCGGGTGGCCTTCATGACCGCACCGACCAGCGCGCCCGCCGCGGCCACCTTGCCACCGCGGATCTTGTCCGCGACGGCGGCGTTGGCCGCGATCGCCTCGTCCACGGCCGCGCCCAGCGCGCCCTCGTCGGAGACGACCTTCAGGCCGCGCTTCTCCACGACCGTGTCCGGGTCACCCTCGCCCGCGAGGACGCCCTCGATGACCTGGCGGGCCAGCTTGTCGTTGAGGTCGCCGGCCGCGACCAGCTCCGTCACCCGGGCCACCTGGGCCGGGGTGATGGCCAGCGCGTCCAGCGCCGTGCCCGACTCGTTGGCGTGCCGGGCCAGTTCACCCATCCACCACTTGCGGGCCTGGTCGGCCGGGGCGCCCGCCTCGGTGGTGGCGACGATCAGGTCGACCGCGCCCGCGTTGAGGATGGACTGCATGTCGTGCTCGGAGACGCCCCACTCCTCGCGCAGCCGGTTGCGGCGCACGCGCGGCAGCTCGGGCAGCGACCCGCGCAGCTCCTCGACCCACTCGCGGGACGGGGCGACCGGGACGAGGTCGGGCTCCGGGAAGTACCGGTAGTCCTCGGCCTCCTCCTTCACCCGGCCGGACGTCGTGGAACCGTCGTCCTCGTGGAAGTGACGGGTCTCCTGGACGATCGTGCCGCCCGCGTTCAGCACGCCCGCGTGGCGGCCGATCTCGTACCGTACGGCCCGCTCCACGCTGCGCAGCGAGTTGACGTTCTTCGTCTCCGAACGCGTACCGAACTTCTCGGTGCCGTGCGGGCGCAGCGACAGGTTCACGTCGCACCGCATCTGGCCCATCTCCATCCGGGCCTCGGACACGCCCAGCGCCTTGATGAGCTCGCGCAGCTCGGCGACGTACGCCTTGGCGACCTCGGGGGCGCGCTCGCCCGCGCCCTCGATCGGCTTGGTGACGATCTCGATCAGCGGGATGCCGGCCCGGTTGTAGTCCAGCAGCGAGTGCGAGGCGCCATGGATACGGCCGGTGGCCCCGCCGACGTGCGTCGACTTGCCGGTGTCCTCCTCCATGTGGGCGCGCTCGATCTCCACACGGAAGACCTCGCCGTCCTCCAGCTGGACGTCCAGATGGCCGTTGAAGGCGATCGGCTCGTCGTACTGGGAGGTCTGGAAGTTCTTCGGCATGTCCGGATAGAAGTAGTTCTTCCGGGCGAAACGGCACCACTCGGCGATCTCGCAGTTGAGCGCGAGGCCGATCTTGATGGCCGACTCGACGCCGACGGCGTTGACGACCGGCAGCGAGCCGGGCATGCCGAGGCAGGTCGGGCAGGTCTGCGAGTTGGGCTCGGCGCCCAGCTCGGTGGAGCAGCCGCAGAACATCTTGGTCCTGGTGCCGAGTTCGACGTGCACCTCGAGCCCCATGACGGGGTCGTAGGCGGCGAGGGCCTCGTCGTACGGCACCAGCTCGGTGATGACGGTCACGATGGAACTTCCCTCTCAGCCGAACAGGACGTCGTCGTCACCGATGCGCTTCAGTTCGCGCACCAGGATGGCGAGGCCGGTCGCGATCGCGGCGGCCGACACGACGGCGTCCACGAGCAGCAGCGCGTCGCTCTCGCCACGCGCCTTCTTGACCTGCTTGACCACGCTGAGCGCGCCGAAGGCGGTGGTGCCGATGGACAGGTAGGTGCCGGCCCGGGACTTCTTGAACCCCTTGGCCTTGTTCAGTGCGCTCACAGCGACGGAGCCTCCTCCAGCAACGGGTGGCCCCACTTCTCCACGAAGGCGGCCTCGACGGCCGCGCCGACCTTGTAGAGGCGGTCGTCCTTCATGGCGGGGGCGATGATCTGCAGACCGACGGGCAGGTTGTCCTCCGGCGCCAGGCCGCAGGGCAGCGACATGGCGGCGTTGCCGGCCAGGTTGGTCGGGATCGTGCACAGGTCGGCGAGGTACATCGCCATCGGGTCGTCGGCGCGCTCGCCGATCGGGAAGGCGGTGGTCGGCGTCGTCGGCGAGACGATCACGTCCACCTGCTCGAACGCCTTCTCGAAGTCCCGGGTGATCAGCGTCCGCACCTTCTGGGCGGAGCCGTAGTACGCGTCGTAGTAGCCGGAGCTGAGCGCGTACGTACCGAGCATGATCCGGCGCTTGACCTCGTCGCCGAAGCCCGCCTCGCGGGTCAGCGCGGTGACGTCCTCGGCCGACCTCGTACCGTCGTCGCCGGTCCGCAGGCCGTAGCGCAGGCCGTCGAAGCGGGCGAGGTTCGAGGAGCACTCCGACGGGGCGATCAGGTAGTACGCCGACAGCGCCAGGTCGAACGACGGGCAGTCCAGCTCGACGATCTCGGCGCCCAGCTCCTTCAGCAGCGCGACGGACTCGTCGAACCGCTGCACCACGCCGGCCTGGTAGCCCTCGCCGCGGAACTGCTTCACCACGCCGACCCGCATGCCCGCCACGCCGCCGTTGCGCGCGGCCTCGACCACCGGCGGGACCGGGGCGTCGATCGACGTGGAGTCCAGCGGGTCGTGGCCCGCGATGACCTCGTGCAGCAGCGCCGCGTCCAGGACCGTACGGGCACAGGGCCCGCCCTGGTCCAGGCTGGAGGAGAACGCCACCATGCCGTAGCGGGAGACCCCGCCGTACGTCGGCTTCACGCCGACCGTGCCGGTCACGGCCGCGGGCTGGCGGATGGAACCGCCGGTGTCCGTGCCGATGGCCAGCGGGGCCTCGTACGACGCGAGCGCCGCGCTGGAACCGCCGCCGGAGCCGCCCGGGATCCTGGTGAGGTCCCACGGGTTGCCGGTCGGCCCGTACGCGCTGTTCTCCGTCGACGACCCCATGGCGAACTCGTCCATGTTCGTCTTGCCGAGGATGACCACGTCGGCGTCCCTGAGCCTCTTCGTCAGGGTCGCGTCGTACGGCGGGAGCCAGCCCTCCAGGATCTTCGAACCGACCGTGGTCGGCATGTCCTTGGTGGTGAAGATGTCCTTCAGCGCCAGCGGTACGCCCGCGAGCGGGCCGAGCTTCTCGCCCCGCGCCCGCTTCTCGTCCACGGCGCGCGCCTGGGCGAGGGCGCCCTCGCGGTCGACGTGCAGGAAGGCGTGGACCTTCTCGTCCACGGCCTCGATCCGGGCCAGGTGGGCCTCGGTGACCTCGACCGCGGTGAGCTCGCCCGAGGCGATCTTCTCCGCGATCTCGGCGGCGGTGAGCCGGATGATGTCCGTCATGGTCAGTCCTCCCCCAGGATCTGCGGCACCTTGAAACGCTGCTGCTCCTGGGCGGGCGCGCCGGAGAGCGCCTGCTCGGGGGTGAGCGAGGGACGGACCTCGTCCGCGCGCATGACGTTCGTCAGCGGCAGCGGGTGGGAGGTCGGGGGTACGTCTTGATCGGCGACCTCGGAGACGCGGGCGACCGCGCCGATGATGTCGTCGAGCTGTCCGGCGAAGTGGTCGAGCTCTTCGTCCTTCAGCTCCAGACGTGCCAGCCGGGCGAGGTGGGCGACCTCCTCGCGCGTGATGCCAGGCATGCAGCGATCCTCAGGGTGAGTGTGATGGTTTTGGCCCAATCCTATGGGCCATCGCCCCCTGCCCGTGAAACGCCCACCGACCGGGGGCCGGGGGTGGGCACAACGGGGCCCGCGTTGTGGGCAGTCGTTCTGCTGGGGCGATGGGGGTCCCCCTGCTCGAGCGAAGCCGAGAGCTTGGGGGAGGGTGGGCACAACGTACCGGGGCGGTGCCCGTTCCTGGGGTTCGTCCCGGTGCGGTGCACCCAGGTGGGTGGGGGGCGGGGCCCCTCCGGGCTCGCCTCCTCGCGGTCGGCGGGGCACCCAGCCGGAAAGGGTGCCGTCACTCGTCGCCAACCGCTGCGGGGGCGACCCTGCACGGCCCCACCCCGGCCGTCGACCGACTGCGGGTCGTGGGTGGCGCCCCGGCCGGTGGGGTTACTGCACCACCTGGTCCTGCGGCGGGGCCGGCAGCGCGCGTGGCGGGCGGCACCAGCCGGCCTCGCCCCGGGCGCGCAGCCACGCGGTGGTCTCCGCGGGCGGCATCGCCGCGGCCACCAGCCAGCCCTGCACCGCGTCGCAGCCCAGGTCCCGCAGGCGCTCCCAGGTCTCGTCGTCCTCGACGCCCTCGGCGACCACGAGCAGCCCCAGCGAGTGCGCCAGGTCCACGGTGCAGCGGACGATCTCGGCGTCCTCGTTGTCGACGGCGAGGCGCGCCACGAAGGAGCGGTCGATCTTGAGTTCGCTCACCGGGAGGCGCCGCAGGTGGACCAGGGACGAGTAGCCGGTGCCGAAGTCGTCGAGGGACATCTTGACGCCGTGGCCGGTGAGGCCCGCCAGGGTGTCCGCGGCGCGCTGCGGGTCCTCCAGCAGGACGTGTTCCGTTATCTCCAGCTGGAGGGCTCCCGCCGGTACGCCGTGGCGGGCCAGGCGCGCGGCGACGGCGCCCGCGAAGCCGGGGGTGTGGACGTCGCGGGGGGAGACGTTCACCGCGACGGGCACTTCGAGCCCCTGGGCGCGCCACTTGGCGACCTGGCCGAGCGCGGTCTCCAGGACGTACTCCGTGAGGTGCGGCATCAGCCCGGAGGACTCCGCGATGGCGATGAACTCGTCGGGCGGGACCTTTCCGCGCTCCGGGTGCACCCAGCGGACCAGGGCCTCCAGTCCGGCGACGTGCCCGTCGAAGCGGACCTTCGGCTGGTAGTGCAGCTCGACGTCGCCGGCGTCCAGGGCGCGCCGCAGGTCGCCGAGGAGGCCGAGCCGGTCGGGGGTGTTGGAGTCGCGCTTGGACTCGTAGACCTCGACGCCGGTGCGGTCGCGCTTGGCCTGGTACATGGCGACGTCGGCCCGCTGGAGCAGCCCTTCGGCGTCGAGGGCGTGGTCGGGGAAGACGGCGACGCCGGCGCTGGCCTCCAGGACGAGGGTCAGTCCGTCGAGGTCGAGGGGGGAGGACAGCTCGGCGGCGAGCTGGCGGGCCACCCGCTGGGCGCTGGTGGTCGAGTCGGCGACGGGGAGGAGGACGGCGAACTCGTCGCCGCCCAGCCGGGCCGCCTCCGCGCCGCGTGGCAGCGCGAGCCGCAGCCGGTCGGCGATCTGGAGCAGCAGCCGGTCGCCGGCCAGGTGTCCGAGGGTGTCGTTGACCGAGCGGAAGCGGTCGAGGTCGATCAGGACCAGCGCGGCCCTGACGCCTTCTCCCTCGGCCTCCTCCAGCGCGGACCAGGTCCGCTCCAGCAGCCATTGCCGGTTGGGGAGTCCGGTGAGGGGGTCGCGCAGCTGTTCCTCGGCGCGGGCGCGGGCGATCCACAGGGTGGAGTCCAGGGCGATCAGCGGTACGGCGAACAGGGGCAGTATCACCGGCTGGGAGACGGCGACGACACAGATCAGCGGTGCGATGCCGAGCAGGGCGACCGCCACCAGCCCCTGGCGCAGCAGCGCCGTGCGGGCCGCCGAGGGCAGCCCGCCGGACTTCTGCGGGGCCAGCGTGTACCACAGCAGCAGCCGGGTCACCACCAGGTACGCGGTGGCGGCCAGGGCCACCTCCGGTACGGTCTCGATCCCCCATTCGAGGGGCCGCCACGGCTGTTCGACGGTGGGTACGTCGCCGAAGGCGGCGAGCACCAGGGCCGCGGCGCCGATGCCGAGGATGTCCGCCGCGCCGTGCAGCAGCCCTTGCCGCCAGCGGTGCCGGCGGGCCGCGCCGACCAGGACGACGACGGCGAGGCTGACCAGTCCGGCGGGCACCCAGCCGTACAGGAGGAGGACGGCGAGGGTGAGCGCGGCGCCCGAGCCGGTGCCGCCCCACCAGCGGTCGCGGCCCAGCGCGACGAGGTGGCTGACCACGATGCCGGTGAGCACGGCGAGCGACCAGCCGGCGGTGGAGCCGGGGAAGAGCGCGTGCCCGGCGCTGACGGCGCCGTACAGCCCGGCCGTGAGGACGAGGGCGGCGACGGCGATGACGACGTTCGGGAGCCTGGAGGCGATGGCCGTACGGGCCGCGTACGCACGCGGGCGTGCGACCGGGGCGGCACTCTCGGTCGGTTTCATTCCGTCCCTCTCACAGCCGGCGGTGCCGTTGCCACGCGATCGCCCGTCGTCGTGCCGGCGCGGCCGGAATCCATCCCCCGGCCGGGCACGGCGGGCGCCGTCTCAACAGTAGGCCGCGGAAGGCGCCGACGGGCAGCGCTCTACTGGTCTTGCCCGAATGCGACCCGGCCACCCTTATCCATCTGGTATGCGCCGAACGGGTGACCTCCAGGCGCCTGTTCCCGCCCTACTGTTCGACCGGAATCGCCACTTCGCGCGCCGCGTCCGCACCCTGTTCGAGCAGGACTTGGAAGCCGTCCTCGTCCAGAACCGGAAGCTTCAGCTGCATCGCCTTGTCGTACTTCGAACCGGGGTTGTCACCCACAACAACGAAGTCGGTCTTCTTCGAAACGGAACCGGTCACTTTCGCACCACGGCTTTGCAGGGCCTCTTTTGCGCCATCCCTGGTGTGGTTCTGGAGCGTGCCGGTGACGACGACGGTCAGCCCCTCCAGCGGCCGGGGGCCCTCGTCCTCCCCCGAGCGCTCCTCCTCCATCCGCACCCCGGCCGCCCGCCACTTGCGGAGGATCTCCCGGTGCCAGTCCACCTCGAACCACTGCTTGAGGGAGGCCGCGATGGTCGGGCCCACGCCCTCGACCGCCGCCAGCTCCTCCTCGCTCGCCTGCTCGATCCGCTCGATGGAGCGGAACTCGCGGGCCAGCGCCTCCGCCGCCACCGGGCCGACATGACGGATCGACAGGCCGGTGATGATCCTCGCCAGCGGGCGCTGCTTGGCCGCCGCGATGTTCTCCAGCATGGCCAGCGCGTTCTTGCGGGGCTCGCCCTGCTGGTTGGCGAAGACGGTGACGACCTTCTCCTCGCCCGTCTTGGGGTCCCGCTTGGGCAGCCCGCTGTCCTGGTCCAGGACGTACGCCTTGATGGGCAGCAGGCGCTCGACGGTCAGGTCGAACAGGTCGCCCTCGTCCACCAGCGCCGGCTCGGCCGGCTCCAGCGGCTTGGTCAGCGCCGCCGCCGCCACATAGCCGAAGTTCTCGATGTCCAGGCACTTGCGCCCGGCCAGGTAGAACAGCCGCTCACGGAGCTGCGCGGGGCAGGTCCGCCCGTTGGGGCAGCGCAGGTCGACGTCGCCCTCCTTCATCGGCCGCAGCGGCGTCCCGCACTCCGGGCAGTCGGAGGGCATCACGAACTCCCGCTCCGAGCCGTCCCGCAGGTCCGCGACCGGGCCCAGGATCTCCGGGATGACGTCCCCGGCCTTGCGCAGCACCACGGTGTCCCCGATGAGGACGCCCTTGGCCTTCACCACGTCCTGGTTGTGCAGGGTGGCGAACTCGACCTCCGAGCCGGCCACGGTCACCGGCTCCACCTGCGCGTACGGCGTCACCCGGCCCGTGCGGCCGACACCCACCCGGATGTTGACCAGCTTGGTGTTGACCTCCTCCGGGGCGTACTTCCAGGCGATCGCCCAGCGCGGCGCGCGCGAGGTCGAGCCGAGGCGGCCCTGCAGCGGGATCTCGTCCAGCTTGACGACCACGCCGTCGATCTCGTGCTCCACCGAGTGCCGGTTCTCGCCGAAGTGCTCGATGAACGCGCGCACTCCGCCGATGTCGGTGACCACCTTGTTGTGCCGGGCCGTCGGCAGGCCCCACTCGCGCAGCAGTTCGTACGCCTCGGAGAGCCGGCCGATGTCCAGGCCGTCACGCGCGCCGATGCCGTGCACCACCATGTGGAGGGGGCGCGTGGCGGTCACCTTCGGGTCCTTCTGGCGCAGCGAGCCTGCCGCCGCGTTCCGCGGGTTGGCGAAGGGCTTGTCACCCGCCTCCACCAGCCGGGCGTTGAGCTCCTGGAACTTCTCCATGGGGAAGAAGACCTCGCCCCGGATCTCGACGAGGTCCGGGATCCGGTCGCCCCGCAGCCGCTCGGGCACGTCGGAGATGGTGCGGATGTTGGGGGTGATGTCCTCGCCGGTGCGGCCGTCGCCGCGGGTCGCCGCGCGCGTGAGGCGCCCCTTCTCGTACGTCAGGTTGACCGCGAGGCCGTCGACCTTCAGCTCGCACAGGAAGTGGTACGCCGAGGTGCCGACCTCCTTGGCGACGCGGTCCGCCCAGCCGGCCAGCTCCTCGTCGTCGAAGGCGTTGTCGAGGGAGAGCATCCGCTCCCGGTGCTGGACGGCCGTGAACTCCGTCGCGTACGCCCCGGCGACCTTCTGGGTCGGCGAGTCCGGCGTCCGGAGCTCGGGATACTCCTCCTCCAGCGCCTCCAGCGAGCGCAGCAGCCGGTCGAACTCGGCGTCGCTGACGACCGGCTGGTCCTTCACGTAGTACCGGAAGCGGTGCTCCTCGATCTGCTCGGCAAGCTGCGCGTGTCTGTCCCGTGCCTCCGCCGGCACGACATCCTGCTGTTCGACAGCCACCGTCTTTCCTCCCGTTACTGACGTCACTCAGGGTTGTCCGCGAGCGATCTCGCCGCCTTGGCGCAGTGGGCGAGCGCGGCGCGGGCGTACGCCGGTGAGGCGCCCGCCAGGCCGCACGACGGGGTGACGACCACGGACTCGGCGAGAGTCCCCGGATTCAGCCCCAGCCTGCGCCACAGCGTCCTGACACCCATGACGCTACCGGCAGGGTCCGACAATGGGACGTCGGTGGACTCGACGGCGCCCACCAACAGCCTCGTGCCTCCCTCGACCGCTTCGCCGATCTGCTCCTCGTCACGCTCGGTGAGCAGACTGAAATCGAACGAGATGCCCGCGGCGCCCGCGCGGCGCAGCAGGGCGAACGGCACGTCCGGGGCGCAGGAGTGGACGACCACCGGGCCGTGGCCCTCGTTCACGGCCACCACGTCGCGCAGGGCGCTCTCCACCACCTGCCGGTCCACCGCCCGGTGGGTGCGGTAGCCGCTCGCGGTCCGCACCCGGCCGCGCAGCACCGCGGTGAGGGACGGTTCGTCGAGCTGGAGGACCACCCGGGCGCCGGGGATCCGGCGGCGTACCTCCGCGAGGTGTCCGCGCAGGCCCTCCGCCAGCGAGGCGGCCAGGTCCCGGCAGGCTCCGGGGTCGCCGAGGGCCGCCTCGCCGCCGCGCAGCTCCAGGGCGGCGGCCAGCGTCCACGGGCCCACGGCCTGCACCTTGAGCGGCCCCCGGTAGCCCTGGGTGAACTCCTCCAGGGCGTCGAGGTCCTCCCCCAGCCACGACCGGGCGCGCCGGGTGTCGCGGCCCGGGCGGTCGCTGACGCGCCAGCCGCTCGGCTCCACGTGCGCGTACATCTCGACGAGCAGCCCGATCGTCCGGCCGATCATGTCGGCGCCCGGCCCGCGCGCGGGCAGCTCCGCGAGGTACGGGAAGTCCTCGAAGGTGCCGGTGACGGTCTTGGCGGCCTCGCGCGCGTCACCGCCCGGCATGGACCCGACACCGGTGGCCGGGCCCCAGTTGAAGTCGTCGTTCCCGCTCATCGCCCCGGCCGCACGCTCAGGTCGTTGATCTCCGCGTCCCTGGGCAGGTCGATCGCGGTGATGATCGCCGTGGCGACCGACTCGGGGTCGATCCAGCGGGAGGCGTCGTACTCCTTGCCCTCCTGCTGGTGCACCTTCGCCTGCATGGGGCTCGCCGTGCGGCCCGGGTAGACGGACGTGACGCGGACGCCGTTGCCGTGCTCCTCATGGCGCAGCGCGTCGGCCAGCGCCTTGAGGCCGTGCTTGGACGCGGCGTAGGCGGACCACTCGGCGTGCGCGGTGAGGCCGGCGCCGGAGTTGACGAACACCACGTGCCCCTGGGACACCCGGAGCTGCGGGAGGAGCAGCCGGGTCAGCTCGGCGGGGGCGACGAGGTTCACCTCCAGCTGGTGGCGCCACGCCTTGGTGGTGAGGTCCCCGACCCGGCCCAGGTCGACCACGCCGGCGATGTGCAGCAGCGAGTCCAGCCGGTCGGGCGGCGACTGGTGCGAGAAGGCCCAGGACAGCCGGTCGGGGTTGGCGAGGTCGCCCACGAGGGTGCGGGCCCCCGGGTGGGCGTCGGCCAGTTCCTTGGCGCGGCCGGCGTCACGGGCCAGCAGGACGAGGTCGTCCCCGCGCGCGTGGAGGCGGCGGGCGACGGCCGCGCCGATGCCCGAACCCGCTCCGGTGATCATGTGTGTAGCCATAGGTGCCATGCTCGCATCCGGACGGCGGCCCGGTGGCACGGTGGGCCGCCGGGCCACCGGGCCGCCCGGCTGCACGGCCGGCGGGCGGGTGGCTACCGGATGCCGGCGCTCTCCTCCAGGTACGCGAGCGCCGCGACCCCGTCCTCGGCGAAGAACACCAGGTCGGTGAGCGGCAGCGGCAGGAACCCTTCCGCCTCCATCCGCCGGAACTGCTGCTTCAGCCCGTCGTAGAACCCCGCCGCGTTGAGCAGCACGACCGGCTTGGTGTGCTTGCCGTGCTTCTTCAGCTCCAGGATCTCGGTGGCCTCGTCCAGGGTGCCGGTACCGCCCACCATGATCACGACGGCGTCGGAGCGGGCCAGCATCAGCGCCTTGCGCTCGGCGAGGTCCCGGGCGACGAGCATCTCGTCCGCGCCCTCGCGCGCCGAGGCGGACAGGAAGTCCACGGACACGCCGACCAGCCGCCCGCCCGCCTCCTGGACGCCGTCGGCCACCACCTTCATCAGGCCGACGTCGCTGCCGCCCCACACCAGGGTGTGACCGCCCTTGCCGAGCAGCTCGGCGAACTCGCGGGCGGGGACGGTGTAGCGCTCATCGAGGTCGGCGGCGGAGAGGAAGACGCAGATGTTCATGCCGCCACCGTACGGGCACGGGTGACGGGGAATCGCGCGCCGGGCGTGTTCGTTGGACAGGTCATGACCCCAGGACACCGCATCACCGTGGAGCAGGGCACCGAGCACGTACGCGTGGTTCACGACGGGCGGCTGGTCGCGGAGAGCCGCCGGCCCCTCGTCCTGCGCGAGACGGGCTGCCCTCCGCGCTACTACCTGCCGGCGGAGGACGTCCGTTCGGATCTGCTGTCGCCCTCGTCCACGCAGACGTACTGCCCCTTCAAGGGCACGGCGTCCTACTGGTCGCTGGACGGGGCCGCCGACGCGGTCTGGGCCTATCCGGACCCTAAGCCCGAGGTCGCCGCCATCAAGGACCATCTGTGCTTCTACGAGACGGAGGTCGTCTGAGGCCGAGCGATGAGTTCCGCGGCCGGGGCCGGTCTGCCCCCTCATGGAGAACCTGAGCGGAACGGTCACGTCGGACGACGGCACCCCCATCGCCTACCGGCGGCGCGGCGACGGCCCGCCGCTGGTCCTCGTCGGCGGGGCACTGTCCACCGCCGAGAGCGAGGAGCCGCTGGCCGGGCTGCTGGCCCGGCACTTCAGCACGTACACCTACGACCGGCGGGGCCGTGGCGGCAGCGGGGACGCGGACCGCTACGAGGTGCGGCGCGAGGTGGAGGACCTGGCCGCCGTCATCGGCGCGGCGGGCGGCAGCGCGGCGGTGCACGGTACGTCGTCGGGCGGCGCGCTGGCCCTGGAGGCCGCAGCGGCGGGGCTGCCGATCACCCGGCTGTCGGTGTACGAACCGCCGTACCGCACCGCGCCGTCGGCCCGCGACGGCTTCACCGAGCGGGCCGCGCGCCTGCGGGGGCTGCTGGCGGCCGGGCGGCGGGGCGACGCGCTGGTGCTGTTCCTGTCGGAGACGCCGCCCACCGAACTCGCCGGTCTCCGCGCCTCCCCCTGCTGGGCGCCGCTGCTGTCGCTGGCGCACACCCTGCCGTACGACCACGCCGTGCTCGGCGACAGCCTGGTGCCCGCCGCCCGCCTGGCCGGGGTGGCCCCCCGGGTGCTGGTCCTCGACGGCGGCGCGAGCCCGGCGTGGACCCGTGACGCCGCCCGGGCGGTCGCCCAGGCACTCCCGAACGCCCGCCACAGCACCCTCACGGGCCAGACCCACCCGGTGGCCCCCCACGCCCTGGCGCCGTCCCTGACGGGGTGGTTCGCGTTCTGAGCCTGATGGCGGCAGTCACGCGCGCGGGGCGGGCACGGGGGTGTCGGCGGACCAGAAGGCGGAGCGGACGTTGGGGGTGGGGATCTCCCCGGGAGGGTAAGCGGGGCCGTTGGGCGGGGTGGTGGGCGGAGCGACGGTGGATTTGCTGACGCAGGGGGTGGCGACTTCGAAGAACGCCTGGCCCTTGTGCCCGAAGACCAGACTGATCCCGTAGCCGTCGGGGGATTTGGCGTACATCCTGGGCCGTTCCGCGCCCGCGTGCACCGTCGTGATCTTGTAACCCTGCGACTCCCAGAATCGCTGGATCAGACCGAGGAAGTTGCCTCGCCGCTCTGCGGAGATGATCGTCGTCACGGTGCGGCGCCGAGACAGGTCACAGCTCCCGGTCGTCGTTGTGTCGTGAGCCCATTCAACTTCGGGTACGACCGCTGTGAACGTCGCGTCCAGCATCGCGTCCGCGTGGTCCGCCGCGCCCTGCATATCCATCCCGACTGCTGCTCCCGTCCCTTGACTCTCGCCCCGGCTCGAATGACATCCCGTCAGCAGGAGCCCGATCAGGACCAAGGGGACGACCGCCAGCTGAGTCATGCGTCTCACCGGTACTCCTCCCGGGTGACATCCTGGGGCCTGCCCCCAACGATCGCGGCGATGTTGTCCGCTGAGACCTGATCCTTCTTCGGCGTGAAGTACTGGGAGTGAGCGGCGAAACCGCCGGCCTCAAGTACGGCATGCGGCCCGGGGTCGACCTTGAAGCGCTGCGCCCCGAAAGCCGCACTGGCGGGGTCCTTGCCGTAGTAGAGGTCGTCGTCTCCCTGGTCGGCGGCGTCACCCAGGACATAAGCGCCGGCCGCCATGCCCAGCGGGCCCAACGGGGCTCCCGCCAGGGCGCCGACGGCACCGGCCCCGCTCTGCTGCGCGGACGGAAGATGGGTCACCGGGTCATTGTCTGCCGATCCCACAAACACATGCTCCCGCCCCACCCCCAAGTCGTCCGCACGGTCCACTCCCACCCCCGGGCTGCCCAGCAGGATGACGTCGTCGACGCCCGGGATGCCGCCCGGCTGCTTCGCCGCCGTGCCGACCGTGAAGGAGCCGTAGGAGTGGCCGATCGCCGTGAGGTGGGGGTCGGCGTGGGAGTTCGTCGCCTCCAGGCCGGCCATGAAGTGGTTGTACGCCGGGGCGCCCCTTTCGGCGTCGCCGTGCGTCGCGACGTCGGCGTGCTGGGGGGCGTCGTAGCCGAGCCAGATGATGGACGCGCTGGACGGGTCCACCCGCCGGGCGCCGAGCGCCGTGTCTTGGGCGCGCTTCATGGTGTCCTCGACGAAGTCGGCGTTCAGCCGGGTGCCCAGCCCGGGGACGTACGCCGAGACATTGCGGGAGCTGTCGGGGTCGCCGTAGGAGATGACCGCCCGGCCGTTGCCCTCGTCGCTGACGGCCAGCAGGTACATCGGCGGGTTGCTGGGCCTGCCGAGCCGGTCCTGGATCATGCGCAGCGCCTCCAGCTCCGTCTCGGAACCGCCCCGCCGCTCCAGTTCCGCGATCAGGAGCGGGAGGTACCGGCGGTTGGCCTCGTCTCGGGCGGTGGCCGGGATGCCGTCGAGGCCGCCTACGAGGTCCGGGGCGATGTCGAGGTACTCGCGGCGCTGCTCCTCGGGGAGGGCGTCCCACCAGGCTTTGCGTGCGGCCGGGGAGGCGTTGTGCGGGACCTCCTGGGCGAGGTGCCGGCCGGCCGTGGCGCGGACGCCCGCCGTGTCGCGGGCGGCGTCCGCGAGGGTGGCCGCGGTGACGTCGAGACCCTCCGCGGCCCGGAGCCGGTTCAGGGTCGCGGCGTACCGGGCGTCGATCTCGGCGGCGGCGCGGACGGCGCGGGCGATGCGGTCCGCGATGGACTGGGCCCTCTCGGCGTGCGGGTTGAGCGGCGCGACGGACGGGGAGTCGGGGGCGTCCAGCGGGAGGCGGGCGTCGCCGCGGGCCCGGCCGCCCGGGGTGTCGCGGGGACCGGTCAGGGTGGGGGCCGTCCCGGGCGGGTAGCCGACCGAGCCGTCGTCGTGGACGGTGAACCGCAGGTCCGCCGCCTCGTCGAGGGCGAGCCGCAACTGCCGCTGGGGTTCCGCGAGATCGGCGGCGAGGCCGTTGAGCGCCGTACGGACGAGGCCGCACTCGGTGTGCAGGTACTGGTAGTTGCGGCTGAGCCGGTGGAGCCGGGCCAGGGCGGCGCCGGCCGACTCGCTCCGCTGCGTCTCGCGCAGCCGCGCGGCCATCAGGCGGTCCACCAGGGCCCGGTCGGCGCCGGACCGGCTGGACACCGCGTGCCAGGTGTCGCCGGCGCCCTCGAACGCGGCCGGCTTCAGGTCCCTGAGGATCCGCCACGTAAGGATGGTGCCGTTCACCGCTGCGGGTCGCCCTTCCGGGCGGCGGCGTGGAAGGAGCGGCCGACCTCGATGTCGGTCTCGCCCAGGTCCCGGGCGACCCGGGACAGCGCCCCGGCGAGGTGGCCGCACTCGTCCCGTACCGCCGTGAGGCGCTCCTCCCAGGACGTGAGGACGGTCTTCAGCGCGGCCACGGACGCCAGGGCGCCCGCGTCGGGCCCCAGGCCGCCGTGCGCCGGGCGCAGCGAGCCCCGGCTGGTCTCCGTGCGGGTGCGGAGCTCACCGGCGGTGCCGGACGCGCTGGTCCAGGGCCCGCCGCTGTGCCGCAGTCCGCCACCTGTGTACGTCGTGTACGTCACCCGCGTCGCCACCCCCGGCGCCTCGTCCGTCACGCACGGCGACGAGCCGTGCGCAGCGGGACACTAGCGCAGGTGGCGGGCGGGTCCTGGCGTACCGCTGCGGCGGTTGACGTACGGGTGTGCGGTCAGGCGCCGACCGCGGACCGCCGGGTGGTCGTGGCGATGGTGGCCGAGCCGACGACGCGGGTGCCGTCGTAGAGGACGATCGCCTGGCCGGGCGCGACGCCCCGGACCGGCTCGTCGAAGGTGACGTGCAGTTCGCCGTCCTCCAGGGAGGCGGTGACCGGGGTCTCGTCGCCGTGGGCGCGGAGCTGGGCCGTGTACGCGCCGGGGGCGGCGGGGGCGGTGCCGCACCAGCGGGGCTTGACGGCGGTCAGGGCGGTGACGTCGAGGGCCTCGGCGGGGCCGACGGTGACGGTGTTGTTCACCGGCGAGATGTCCAGGACGTACCGGGGCTTGCCGTCCGGGGCGGGGTGGCCGATGCGCAGGCCCTTGCGCTGGCCGATGGTGAAGCCGTACGCGCCGTCGTGGGAGCCGACCTTGGCCCCGGACTCGTCGACGATGTCGCCCTCCCGGGTGCCCAGACGCGAGGCCAAAAACCCCTGGGTGTCACCGTCCGCGATGAAGCAGATGTCGTGGCTGTCGGGCTTCTTCGCCACGGCCAGGCCGCGGCGCTCCGCCTCCGCGCGGATCTCGTCCTTGGTGGTGAGGGTGTCGCCCAGCGGGAACATCGCGTGCGCGAGCTGCTTCTCGTCGAGGACGCCGAGGACGTACGACTGGTCCTTGGCCATGTCCGAGGCCCGGTGCAGCTCGCGGCCGCCGTCCGCGCGGGTGACGACCGTGGCGTAGTGGCCGGTGCAGACCGCGTCGAAGCCGAGGGCGAGCGCCTTGTCCAGCAGGGCCGCGAACTTGATCTTCTCGTTGCAGCGCAGGCAGGGGTTGGGGGTGCGCCCGGCCTCGTACTCGGCGACGAAGTCGTCGACGACGTCCTCCCGGAACCGCTCCGCCAGGTCCCACACATAGAAGGGGATGCCGATGACGTCGGCCGCGCGGCGGGCGTCGCGCGAGTCCTCGATGGTGCAGCAGCCCCGGGCGCCGGTGCGGAAGGACTGCGGGTTCGCGGACAGGGCGAGGTGGACGCCGGTGACGTCGTGGCCGGCCTCGGCGGCGCGGGCGGCGGCGACGGCGGAGTCCACGCCGCCCGACATGGCGGCGAGCACGCGGAGGGGGCGCTGGGGAGTCTCAGTCATAGCCCTACCAGGGTACGGGCCCCGGGAACCGGGGACGCGGGCGTGTGCGTTGTGCAGGTCATGGGCGAGAACAAGCGGGGGGCCGTGGGCCGGCGCGCGGTGCTGATCGGCGGCGGCGCGGCGCTGGTGGGCGGGGCGGTGCTGGCCCGGGACGAGCTGCGGCGCGCGTGGTACCGGGTGCCGGGTGTGGAGAAGGACCGCGTGGAGGGCGAGCTGGACCACGTGGGGGCACAGTGGACGGCGGCTTCCCGGGCGAACTGGCGGTATGCCGACCGGCCGGACGACTTCACCATCGACCGGGTCGTGATCCATGTGGTGCAGGGCGACTTCCCGACGGCGCTGAAGGTCTTCAAGGACCCGGGTCACGGCGCGGCGACGCACTACGTCGTACGGAAGGACGGGCACGTCGCGCAGATGATCCGCGAGCTGGACGTGGCGTTCCACGCGGGGAACCGCGCGATGAACGAGCGCAGTGTGGGCATCGAGCACGAGGGGTTCGTGGACCGGCCGGAGGACTTCACGGCGGCGATGTACGCCTCGTCGGCGCGGCTGACGGCGGGGATATGCGGGCGCTACGGGATCCCGGTGGACCGGGAGCACATCATCGGCCATGTGGAGGTGGAGGGGACGGACCACACGGACCCGGGGCCGCACTGGGACTGGGACCGGTACATGAAGCTGGTACGGGACGCCGCCCGCGCCCCGCGATCGGCGGCGGGCCCGGCGGCCGGCTGACCCCGGGCCCGGCGACAGGCGGAGTCCGGTCGTGACCGAGTCCGGGGGCCGCCCGAGCCCCGGCGGCTGTCTGGATCGGGCGGCCGGCTGGATCCGGAGGCTAGCTGAGTCCGGCCGTGCGGGCGCGCTCCACGGCGGGGCCGATGGCGCGGGCGACGGCTTCGACGTCGGCGCGGGTCGAGGTGTGGCCCAGGGAGAAGCGCAGGGTGCCGCGTGCCAGGTCCGGGTCGGTGCCGGTGGCGAGCAGCACGTGGCTGGGCTGGGCGATCCCGGCGGTGCAGGCCGATCCGGTGGAGCACTCGATGCCCTGGGCGTCCAGGAGCAGCAGCAGCGAGTCCCCCTCGCAGCCGGGGAAGGTGAAGTGGGCGTTGGCGGGCAGCCGCCCCTCCGGGTCCGGGTCGCCGCCGAGGACGGCGTCGGGGACGGCGGCGCGTACGGCGTCGACCAGGGCGTCGCGGAGGGCGGCAACCTCCCGGGCGTGGGTCTCCCGGCGCTCGGCGGCCAGCCGGGCGGCCACCGCGAAGGCGGCGACGGCGGGCACGTCGAGCGTGCCGGAACGGACGTGGCGTTCCTGGCCGCCGCCGTGCAGGACGGGCACGGGGCTGTACTCGCGGCCGAGGAGGAGCGCGCCGATGCCGTAGGGGCCGCCGATCTTGTGGCCGGAGACGGTCATCGCGGCGAGCCCGGAGTCGGCGAAGCCGACCGGGAGCTGGCCGAACGCCTGGACGGCGTCGGAGTGCAGCGGGACGTCGAACTCGGCGGCGACGGCGGCCAGTTCGCGTACCGGCATGATGGTGCCGATCTCGTTGTTGGCCCACATCACGGTGGCGAGGGCGACGGTGGAGGGGTCGCTCTCGATGGCCTTGCGCAGCGCCTCGGGGCCGACCCGGCCGTGGCTGTCGACGGGCAGGTACTCGACGGTGGCGCCCTCGTGCTCGCCGAGCCAGTGCACGGCGTCGAGGACGGCGTGGTGCTCGACGGGGCTGGCCAGCACCCGGACGCGGCGCGGGTCGGCGTCGCGGCGGGCCCAGTACAGGCCCTTGACGGCGAGGTTGTCGGCCTCGGTGCCGCCGGAGGTGAGGACCACCTCGCTGGGGCGGGCCCCGAGGGCGTCGGCGAGGGTCTCGCGGGCCTCCTCGACGGTACGGCGGGCCCGGCGGCCGGCGGCGTGCAGCGAGGACGCGTTGCCCGTCACGGCGAGCTGGGCGGTCATCGCCTCGATCGCCTCCGGCAGCATCGGAGTGGTCGCGGCGTGGTCGAGGTATGCCATGGTGCAACGATTCTACGAGCCCCCGGGCGCGGGTAATCAGCGCGGTACCGGCCGCCTGCGCGGCACGGCCGGATCGGCGGTCCGAGCCCGATCGGCGGCACCCGCCCGATCGGCGGTACGAGCCCGAACTGCGGCACCCGGCCCGAACGGCGACACCGGCCGCGCGGTGGCGGGGCCCGTGCGCCCGCCGGGTGCCGCCCGGGACGTGCGGGGGCGGCACCCGGCGGTGGCCGGGCAGGGTCAGGCGATGCCCCAGGCGACCGTGCCGTCCATGGTGACCAGCACGGCCAGGACGACGAGGTCGGCGACGCCGAGGCCCAGGCCCATCAGCGCGCGGGCGCGGCGGGTGGTGCCGCGCTTCAGCGCCAGGGCGGCGAGGCCGATGGCGATGGGCCCGAGCAGGATGTTCATCACCAGCAGGCCCACCAGGCCCAGGACGAACGCGGCGACGGCCATGCCGTCGGCGTCGCGGAGCCGGACGCGCCGGCGGGTGCGGGCGGCGGGGGTGTGCGGGGCGGACGTGGTGAGTCCCATGACGGCCTCCTCCTCAGCGGTGCTGGCGTTCCCGGACGGCGAAGATCAGCAGCCAGGCGCCGATGACGGCGGCGGCGACGAGCGTGACCGGGAGCGGTACGTGCGCCACGGTCCCGAGAACGACTCCCAGCATCAGCAGGGCGGCGACGATGAACAGCATCGGAGGACCTCCCTCGGAGGGGTTGGAGGAACTATGCGGAGGAACCACATGGAGGAACCACTTTGAGGAACAATTGTTTACTGACTACCCAGTCTAAGACGACTCATTACTGGAGCACCCCGGAGAACGGTTGTTTACTGAATGGCATGAGTCACACCACCGGAATCCGGCAGGCCCAGAAGCTGAAGACCCGTCAGGCGCTCCTGGACGCCGCGCTCCGGCTGCTGGAGGAGCAGAGCCTCAGCAGCCTCGGCCTGCGCGAGGTGACCCGCGCGGTCGGCGTCGCCCCGGCGGCCTTCTACCGGCACTTCCGTGACACCGCGGACCTCGGCGTCGCCCTTGTCGACGAGGCCCTCGGCAGCCTGCACGGCACGATCCGTACGACCCTGGCGACCACCGGCGCCGGCGACGAACGGATCGCCGCCACCGTCGAGTTGATCGCCGGGCTGGTACGCGGGTACCCCGCGCACGTCCGTTTCATCGCCCGCGAGAGACACGGCGGCGTGGCGGCCGTGCGGGAGGCGATCGGCGGCCAACTCGACCGGTTCGCCCGGGAGGTGGCCGACGAGCTGGCCGCGCACGCCGAGAGCCGGGGCTGGGAGCGGGACGACCTGCTCATGCTGGCCGGGCTCTATGTGGACCACATGGTGATGACCGCCTCGGCGTTCCTGGCGACGCCCGAGGACGGGTGGGAGGCGGTGGCGGGGACCGCGCGGCGCCGGCTGCGGCTGGTGAGCCTGGGGCGCCGCCACTGGCTGGACTGAGCAGGACCCCCGGGTCACCCCCGGGGGCCCTGCCGTCCGCGGGTCAGCCCCGGGGGGCGCGGGCGAGCTGGCGGGACTGGGCGACCAGGCGGTCGGCGCTGTCCCAGACCTCGGCGTCCTCCTCCAGGAAGCCGCCCGCGAGGTTACGGGTGGTGATGGCGACGCGCAGCGGGCCGGGGGCGGGACGGCAGCGTATGTGGGCGGTCAGCTCGACGGTGGGCGTCCAGCCGGTGAGGCCGAGCTCGAAGGAGGTCGGCGGCAGGGCGTCGACGGTGAGCAGCAGGGACAGCGGGTCGGGCTCGCGGCCGTCCGCCAGGCCGAACCAGCCGCGCATCTCGCCCTTGCCGGACGGGGCGCCGACGGCCCAGCCCAGGGTGGTGGGGTCCAGCTTGATGTCGAGCCGCTCGGTGATGGCGGACGAGCCCGGGATGGGCGCCGGGCCGTCGGAGGGTCCGAGGCAGTGCTCGCGCGGCGGGATGGCGGGCGGCTTGGCCGTCGTACGGACGTCGTCGGACAGGGCGCCGAGGTCGCCGTAGGAGCCGAGGACCCGGATCCGCTCGACCTCGGTGCCGTCCTCGGCGTACTGGAAGAGGGACGCCTGGCCGGTGGAGAGGGTGCGACCGGTGCGGACCGTCTCGGTCCGGATCACCGCGCGGCCCGGCACGGACGGCGTGAGGTAGTGCGCCGAGATCGTGAACGGGTCGGGGTGCGGCAGGGCCTCGCCGAGCGCGCGGCCGAGCAGGGCGAGCAGATAGCCGCCGTTCACGGCGCTGATGATCGTCCAGCCGGCGGAGAGCTCCGCGTCGTAGACGCCCGGCTCGCGGAGGGTCACCGCGGTGTCGCGGTCGAACTCGCTGTCCATGCCCGCACCGTACAACAAGCAATTACTAAGCGGTAGCTTTTCCGGGGAGCTGCTCCTCGGAGGCCGTGGAACGGCGGTTCCACGCGCGCGGGGCGCGCCAGTGGAACCGCATGGCGAGCAGCCGCAGGACGAAGGTGGCCACGGCGGCGAGGGCGCTGGTGAAAGGGTTCAGCATCCCGAACTTGATGCATAGCGCGACCATGGTGGCGCCCACGATGGCCGGCACGGCGTAGAGGTCGCGGTCCCAGCGCAGCAGCGAGGGCACCTCGTTGGCCAGGACGTCGCGCAGCACGCCGCCGCCGACGCCGGTGGCCAGGCCCAGCACGGCGGAGAAGGTGAGGCCGAGGCCGTACTCGTACGCCTTGGTCGTCCCGGCCACGCAGAACAGGCCCAGCCCCGCCGCGTCGAAGACGTTGACGGCGACCTGGGTCCGCTCGACCACCGGGTGCAGGAAGAAGACGAGCACGGTGGCGACCAGCGGCATGAGGAAGTACCCCAGGTCCGTGAAGGCCGCGGGCGGTACGGCGCCGATCACCAGGTCCCGGAACAGCCCGCCGCCCAGCGCGGTGACCTCGGCGAGGACGGCGATGCCGAAGACGTCGAAGTTCTTGCGCACGGCGAGCAGGGCGCCGGAGATCGCGAACACGAAGATGCCCGCGAGGTCGAGCGCGTGTTGCACGGAGGGGGTGAAGAATTCCTGGAGCACCGCCCAATTGTGCCGGTTCCTTGTGGCGGTTCCCGCCGGGCGCTCCGCCGCGCCGGACCGCTGCCCCCGGCGGGTTCCGCCCGGGCGGCGGTTCCGGTCCGCCTCCCCCACCCGGGGCGCGGGTGCCGCCGGCCGGCGGGATACTCTGCGGGCGCTGTGGCGGACGAGGGGGCGGTCATGACGGGCGGACTGGAACTGGCACCGGAGCTTCACGCGCGCGTGGGGCGGGTTCTGCCGGCCGCGCTGGTCCCGGCGGTCCTCGTCACCGCGCTCGGGGCGCTGCTGACCGGTGACGCCTCCGCCGGGTGGCTCCTGGTGAGCGGCTCACTCGCCCTCGCCGTCTCCCTCCTCGCCGTCCTCGCCGCGCACGTCCGGCTGGGCCGGCTCCGGATCGACGAGCGGGGCATCACCACGGGGAACGGCGAGCTGCACCCCTGGGACGGCATCCGCTATGTGGTGCTCCACCGCCGGACGCTCCAGGTCCGGCCGCACCGCCCCCGCTCGTCCGCCCCGCTGACGGTCCTCCACAACGAGGGGTACGGGCTCGGCCGCGCCCGCCACGAGGAGCGCCGCCGGGCCATCGTGGCCGCGCTGACGGCCTTCGCCCCGCACCAGTACGTCGCGGACCACGAGCGGGTGCTGCGCGAACTCGCCCGCTGACGCGGGGCCGTACCACCCGTACCGCCCGGGGAGCACCCCCCGGGCGGCGCAGGCTCGCCGCGAGGGTCACCCCTTGCCGGGCGCCTCGCCCTCCGGCGCACGCGGAGCCGGCACGGCACCGGACTCGGCACCCGCACCGGAGTCAGCGTCGGACTCGGCACCAGCGGCCGGACCAGCACCGGCAGCCGAATCCGCCGCCGCAGCCGTCTCCGGGGCGGGCGCCCCGGCGTCGGCCTCCGCCGCCCTGGTCGCCGGGACGATCTCGATCGCCTCGCCCGCCGACGCCAGCACCGCCTCGCCGGGGGCCTGGTCCGGGGCGTTCTCCGGGTGGTGGCAGGCCACCCGGCGACCCGGCGCCAGCTCCAGCAGCGGCGGCTCCTGGACCGCGCAGACCTCCGTCGCCTTCCAGCAGCGGGTGTGGAACCGGCACCCGCTCGGCGGGGCGATCGGCGACGGCACGTCGCCCTTCAGCAGGATCCGCTCGCTCTTGGCGCCGCGCCGCCGCGGGTCCGGCACCGGGACCGCCGACATCAGGGCCTTGGTGTACGGGTGCATCGGCGCCTCGTACAGCGAGGTGCGGTCCGCCAGTTCCACGACCTTGCCCAGGTACATCACCGCGATGCGGTCGGAGACGTGCCGGATGACCGACAGGTCGTGCGCGATGATCACATAGGTGAGGCCCAGCTCGTCCTGGAGGTCGTCCAGCAGGTTGACCACCTGCGCCTGGATGGACACGTCCAGCGCCGAGACCGGCTCGTCGGCGACGACGAGCCGCGGCTTCAGGGCGAGCGCCCGGGCGATGCCGATGCGCTGGCGCTGGCCGCCGGAGAACTCGTGCGGGTAGCGGTTGTAGTGCTCGGGGCTCAGCCCGACCCGCTCCAGGAGGCCCTGGACCTCCTTCTTGACCCCGCCCTCCGGCTCGACGCCCTGGAGCCGGAACGGCGCCGAGACGATCGAGCCGATGGTGTGCCTCGGGTTCAGCGAGCCGTACGGGTCCTGGAAGATCATCTGGATGTCGCGCCGCAGCGGCCGCATCCCGGCGGTCTTCAGGTGGGTGATGTCGGTCCCGTCGAACTCGACCCTGCCGCCGGTGGGCTCCAGCAGCCGGGTGATCAGCCGGCCCATGGTCGACTTGCCGCAGCCCGACTCGCCGACGACCCCGAGGGTCTCGCCCCGGCGGACCTCGAAGTCGATGCCGTCGACCGCCTTGACGGCACCGACCTGCCGCTGGAGCAGGCCCTTCTTGATGGGGAAGTGTTTGACCAGGCCCTCCACCTTGAGGAGGGCCTCGGACGTCGTCGCTCGGTTCTCGGTCACAGCTTCGGCGCAATCTCTTCGGTCCAGATCCGCGTGCGCTCCGCCCGGTCCATGTGGCAGGCGGAGAAGTGGCCGGAGCCGACCTCACGCAGTTCCGGACGCTCGGTGCGGGTGATCCCGCCCTCGGGCACGTCCGCGTACGGGCAGCGGGGGTTGAAGGCGCAGCCGCTCGGCACGTTGATCAGGGACGGGGGCTGGCCCTTGACCGGGATGAGCCGGTCGGTCTGCTCCCGGTCGATCCGCGGCATGGAGCCGAGCAGGCCCCAGGTGTAGGGGTGCTGGGGCTCGTAGAAGATCTTGTCGACCGGGCCGCGTTCCACGCACCGGCCGCCGTACATCACCAGGATGTCGTCGGCGATCTCGGCGACCACGCCCAGGTCGTGGGTGATGATGACGACCGCCGAGCCGAACTCCTTCTGGAGGTCGCGGATCAGGTCGAGGATCTGGGCCTGGACGGTGACGTCCAGCGCGGTCGTCGGCTCGTCGGCGATCAGCAGCTCGGGGTTGTTGACCAGCGCCATGGCGATCATCGCGCGCTGGCGCATACCGCCGGAGAACTCGTGCGGGTAGGAGTCCACCCGCTTGCCGGGCTCGGGGATGCCGACGCGGTCGAGCATCTCGATCGCGCGGGTGCGGGCGGCCTTCCTGGTCACCTTGTGGTGGATGCGGTACGCCTCCACGATCTGGCTGCCGACCGTGTAGTACGGGTGCATCGCCGACAGCGGGTCCTGGAAGATCATCGCCATCTCGCGGCCCCGGAGCCGCCGCACCTCGTCGGGGTCGGCGCTCACCAGCTCCTTGCCGTCCAGCCAGATCTCCCCGCTCATCCGTACGTTCTTGCCGCGCGCGCCGAGCCGGTGCAGGCCCATGACGGCGAGCGAGGTGACGGACTTGCCGGAGCCGGACTCGCCGACGACGCCGAGGGTCTTGCCCTTCTCCAGCTGGAAGGAGAGCCCGTCGACGGACTTGACCAGGCCGTCGTCGGTCGGGAAGTGGACCTTGAGGTCGCGTACGTCGAGGAAGGCGCGCGGCTCGGTGGTGCCGGGGCGGTCCTCCACCACGGCGCCGGTCTTGGACAGTTCGGTCATGACACCCTCACGCGCGGGTCGACGACGGCGTACAGAAGGTCAACCACGAGGTTGAGGAAGACGACGAAGAACGCCGCGAGCAGGGTGACGCCGAGGATCGGCGGCAGGTCGTTGGCGGTGATGGACTGCACCGCGTACTCGCCGATGCCGTGCAGCGAGTACACCGACTCGGTGATCACCGCACCGCCGAGGAGCAGGCCGATGTCCATGCCGAAGACGGTGACGATCGGGGTGAGCGCGGCCCGCAGGCCGTGCTTGGCGACCACCCGGCGCTCCCGCATGCCCTTGGCGCGGGCGGTGCGGATGAAGTCCTCGCTCATCGTCTCCAGCATCCCGGAGCGGGTGAGCCGGGCGTAGATCGCCGCATAGAGCAGGGCGAGCGAACACCAGGGCAGGAAGAGGGTGTTGGCCCACTGGGAGGGGTTCTCGGTGAACGGGACGTAGGTCCGGCCGAAGATCTCCAGCTCGTAGCTGAAGAGCAGCAGGAACAGCTGGGCGGTGAAGAAGATCGGCAGGGAGACGCCGGCCAGCGCGCCGCCCATGGCGGCCCGGTCGAAGAAGGAGCCCGGCCTGAGGGCGGAGACGACGCCGACGACGATGCCGGACACCAGCCACAGCACCGCGGCGCCGACGGCCAGCGAGATGGTGATGGGGAGCCGCTCGACGAGCTGCGGCCACACTTCGAGGTTGGTCTTGAAGGAGTAGCCGAAGCAGGGGGCCTCGCACTTCACGGAGAGCGGGCCCCGCTCATAGGTGGCGCCGGAGACGATCCCCCGGACGAAGTCCCAGTACTGGACGTAGACCGGTTCGTCGAGGCCGAGGTTCCGCTTGACCGCCGCGATGTCCGCGGGCGTGGGGTTCTTGCCGATGTACTGCTGGGCGAGCTGATCGGCGGTCTGGCCGGCCAGCTTCGGCAGGATGAAGAAGATGCCGAAGGTGACCGCCGTGACGACCAGCAGCAGGATCACTGCCGCGACCAGCCGGCGGATGAGGTACGAGATCACGGGGACCGGCGCCGGTGCCCGCGGGCCGCACCGTGGATGCGGGGGCCCGCGGGCACCAATGCCTTCACCTGCCTTCCGGGGCTACTTCTTCGTGGTGCCGATGTTGAGGTAGTCGTACTGACCGCTCCAGGCCGCCGAGGCGGTCATGTTGGTGCCGTGCGGCGAGCGGTAGTTGAGGACCTTGAAGTAGGACAGCGGGACGATCGCCGCCTGCTCCATGACCTTCTTGTCGACCTCCACGTACGCCGTGTTGCGCGCGTTCTCGTCGGTGTTGGCGATGGCCTCGTCCAGCAGCTTGTTGATCGCCGGGTCGTTCAGCTCGGAGAGGTTGGTGTTGCCGGACTGGCCGATGGCCTTGCCGTGCACGATCTGCTGGAGGTAGCCGTAGCCGGTCGGCCAGTCGGCGCCCCACTGCATCATGATCAGACCGATGTTCTGCTTCTTGTTGAAGGAGGGGACACCGGCGTGGTCGGAGAAGTACTTCGACGACGGGTACTGCTTGATCTTGGCGTCGATGCCGACCTTCTTCAGCGACTGGATGATCGCGGTGGCCGCGTCGATCTCGGGCTGGCGGTCGCTGCGGGCGGAGATGAAGGTGGAGATCTTCTCCTGGCCGCACGCCTTCAGGTGCTGCTTGGCCTTGGCCTCGTCGCCCTTGTTGCCGTCGGTGGCGTAGAGGTCGAACTTCTGGTGGCCGGGCAGGTCGTTCGGCAGGACGGTGCTGGCGACGTCACCGCGGATCGGGCCGCCCATCGAGGTCTGCACGGAGACCTTGTCGATGGCGTACTGGACGGCCTTGCGGCACTCGACGTTGTCGAACGGCTTCACCTTGGTGTTGACGGCCATGTAGACGAGCCGGCCGCCGTAGGTGTTGTCCGTGTTGGCCTTCAGGTCCGGCTTGTTCATGATCTGGGCCTGGGTCTGGGCGTCGACGCCGCCGCCCTTGAGGTCGGCGATGATGTCGCCGGCCATCAGGTCCTTGTCGATGGTGGCCTGGTTGACCTTGAGGTTGAGGACGATCTTGTCCGGGTACTGCTTGCGCAGCGGGTCGGTCTTGGCGTCCCAGTGCTCGTTGCGGACGAGGACGACCTGCTGGCCGTCCTTGTAGGTCTCGAACTTGTACGAGCCCGAGGACACGATCGACTTGGTGTAGTCCGTGCCCTTGTCCTTGGCCTTCGGAACCGGGGCGGTCTGCGGGGCGCTGACCAGGTAGTCGAAGTCCGCGAACGCCTTGTTGAGCTTGAAGACGATCGTGTGGTCGTCCGGCGTCTGGATGGACGCGATGCCCTTGTCGCTCTTGTCCTTGTACGGGCCCTTGTACTTGGCCGGGTCGTCCAGGAGCTGCTGGAAGTAGTTCGGGCCGTTGGACAGCACGTCACGCGCGAAGTTGGAGCGCTCGACGGCGTACTTGACGTCCTTGGCCGTGACCGGCGTGCCGTCCGAGTACTTCACGCCCTTGCGGATCTTGTACGTCCAGGTCTTGCCGCCGTCGCTGGGGACGCCCATGCCCTCGGCGAGGTCGGGGACCAGCTCGTTGCCCTTCTCCCCCGGGCCCGGCTTGAAGGTCGTCAGCGGACGCGCGTACAGGCGGCTGAAGTTGTAGATGAAGGAGTAGTACGTGTTGCCCGGGTCGAACGACTCGGGGGCGTCGGCCATCGCGTAGGTGACCGTGCCGCCCTTCTGGTCCGAGGCGTTGACGACACCGGTCGTCGCCGCGTTCGCCTTGGCGTTGCCCTTGCCGTCCGAGCCGCCGTCGTCCGCCTTGCTGCAACCCGCCAGAAGCAGGCCGGCACTGCTGACGACCGCGATCGCGGCCACTGCTGACCTTCGCATTTTCGTCGAACTCCCCTTTGTTTTCGGAAACTTGCCGGACGGTCCCGGCCGGGTGGCAACCGCCGTCGGATGACGTGGCAGACGTCAGCGGCTGCGCGGGTCGAGAGCGTCCCGGAGGCCATCACCGAGCAGGTTGAAGGCCAGTACGGTGATGAAGATCGCGAGGCCGGGGACGAGCATGAACTGCGGGTCGACCTGGAAGAAGTTGACCGCTTCCCGCAGCATGCCGCCCCACGAGGCCTGCGGTGGCTGGATTCCGACGCCGAGGAAGCTCAGCGACGCCTCGAAGATGATGTTGGTCGGAATGAGCAGCGTCGCGTAGACGGTGATCGGGCCCACGAGGTTCGGCAGCAGCTCGCGGAAGAGGATGTACGGGCCGCGGGCCCCCATCCCGCGCGAGGCGTCGATGAACTCGCGCTCCCGCAGGGCGAGCGTCTGGCCGCGCACGATCCGCGCCATGTAGGGCCAGTTGAAGAACCCGATGACGAAGATCAGCACGCCGATGTGGAGCGGCAGGCCCTCCAGGCCGAAGGCCCCGCCCTGGAGCGTCGCCGAGATGGCGATGGCGAACAGCAGCAGCGGGAAGGCCAGGAAGGTGTCCATCAGACGGCTGACGACGGTGTCCACCCGGCCGCCGTAGTACCCGGCGACCAGGCCGAGGACCACGCCGATCAGGTTGGACAGGATCGTCGCGCCGAAGGCGACGACCAGCGAGACCCAGGACCCCTCCAGGATGCGCGCCAGGATGTCGCGGCCGAACTTGGGGTCGACGCCCAGCGGGTGGTCCCAGCTCATCCCGCCGAACCCGCCCTTGGGGAGCGAGGTGTTGGGGTCGACCAGGTCCTGCTGGAAGGCGTTCGGGTCCAGGCCCAGCAGCGACTGGATCGGCCGGGAGAGCACGGCGATCAGGATGAGCAGGACGACGACCACTCCGCCGGTGACCGCCAGTTTGTCCCGCTTGAAGCGGGTCCAGGCGATCTGGCCGAGTGAACGTCCCTCGATCTGCTGGGACTTGGCGCCTGCGAGTACGGCCTCGGGAGCGGCCTCGGCCTGTGATCCGGTGGTCTCAATCGGTGCGGTCATCGTCCCTCGTGGCTCGCCCGTGCCGACGGTCGCCGACAGTGCTCGACGGGCCGCCCGGATCTGCGGTGCGGTCCGTTCAGGGAAGGCGCGGATGCGCTGCACGCATGTGCGACGCCCCCTGGTTGGGGGGAGTCTTCAATGGGTTCACGATCACCCGCCAGCCCTCATCGGGAATGTTTGCGCAACCGTGATGCGGGTCGCGCCCTTCCGCTATCCGGACCCGGGGAGCGGCTCAGCGGACCAACTCGCCCGCTATGGAAGCGAACCGGACAGGCGGGGACGTCAGCCGCGAGGCGGGTAGCCGTACCCCGTACCGGGCACGACGGGCGCGGTGGCGTGGGCCTCGCGGTCGTAGAAGGGGCGGGCGTTGGCCCGCAGCCAGAGGGTGACCGGGTCGTACTCGTCGGACATGGCGACGGTGGAGACGGGCAGGCCGTCGGGGACGGCGGCGACGGACTGGCGCATCATCGCGTGCACGGCGTCCACGGACGCCTGGCCGCTGTCGTACAGGTCGAGGCCGATGGCCAGGTAGGGCGTGCCGAGCGCGGGCTGGACCCAGGCGCGGCGCAGGGAGCGCACGGCGGGGGTGCGGTGGGCGTTCTGGGTGAGCAGGGCGTAGAACTGCGGGAGCTGGATGCCCGGTTCGGACAGCTTCAGCGGCCCGGCGGGCATCCGGTCGAGGCCGGTGGCGATGCGGCGCAGGTCGGGCCAGGGGATGCCGACGCCGCCGCCGGGGGCGTGCGGGTTGAGCCAGACGCCCCAGCGGTCGGGGTAGAGGGCGCGGGCGATGTCGCGGCCGTCGATCACCTCGTGGGCGCGGTTCCAGCCGGAGGCGGCCAGCTCCTGGGCGGAGGTGACGCAGGGGGCGTACCCGTGGCCGTCGACCTCCATGTTCCCGTACTGGGCGTCGGGCGAGCCGGCCCGGCCGTGCCAGAGGAGCATCCACAGCCGCCCCTCGGCGAGGGCGTGCAGGAGCCCCTCGTACGCGTCGTAGCGGCCGGGCGTCACCTGGCTCAGCATGTGCTCGACCTGTCCGGCCGCAGCGGTGCCTGACGCGCTCACCCTGGATCCCGCCCCTCTTCCGTCCACCCGACCAGCTTATGCGTGTCCGCGCCGGTAGAAGGGGCGCACCTTCTCCAGCATCCAGTCGCCCACCGGGTCCTGCGCGACGTCGAGGAGGACCAGGTTGACCGGCCAGGGCGCCCGCACCCGGCCGAGCGCCCGGCCGAGGGCGTCCATGGGTACGTTACGGTCGGCGGCCTCCCAGGAGGAGAGCTGGACGCCGACGAAGAGGACGGGGTCGTCGCCCTCGATGCTGGCGAGGCACCGGCGGGCGCTGAGGACGGTGCCGGTGGCGTCGAACTCGGCGGCGGCGGCCGACAGGAGGTCGACCGGGTCCTGCTGCCAGTCCGGCTCGAACAGGCGTACCCGGCCGCCGCTCGCCGGGCCGTCCAGCGGGGTGCGCCCGGTGCGGCACAGCTCGGCGACGGCGGGCGGCGGCAGCGGGGCGCCGACCGCTCCGCCGGGGTTCACGGCGATGCCGAGCTGCGGCGGCAGGCCGCGGGCGAACTCGACGGCCGGGGCGACGGCGTACGGCATGTGGGGGCCGGCGCACTGCACGAGCTGGGTCTCGGAGCTGAAGACGGGCACGTACCCCTGGCCGTCGATCTCCAGGGTGGGCAGGTCCAGGTCGCGGCTGTCGCGGTCGCCACCCTTGGGCAGGGGCACCCAGACGCGGCTGCGGCCCAGGACCTCGACGAGGCGGCCCCCGGCCGCGGGGTTGCCGAGGGAGGCGGCGAGCACCTCTTCCAGCTCATTGGCCGGCCATGCTGTGTCCACTGGTGCCCCCCGGTCCTTCCGCGCGTGTGCCTGTGCCGCGTACGGCCGCGCCCGGTGCGCCCGGCGCCGCCCGCAGCACCCTAACGCGGCGCGGCGGGCCGGCGGCTCAGTGGATCCGGAACGCGATCCGGGCGAGCGCGCCGGCCGCCGGCCGGTCCAGCAGCACCGTGGAGGCGCAACCGCGCGGGACGACGCCCCGCTCGGCGTCCCGCACCAGCCGGCCGACCGCCCTGCGGTGCCGGGCGAAGGCGTACCCGGACACGCCCCGTCCGCGCTCCCGCTGGCCCTCCCGGGCGGTGCGGGGCGTGACGTCCAGCAGCAGCAGGTGCAGGGCGGTGCCGCGCCGCCGGGCCTCGCGGGCCAGCCAGCGCCGCACCCACGCCTGGGTGCCGCAGTCGTGGACGACGACGCTCCGCCCGGCGCGCAGCTCGCGGCGCAGCCCGGCGTAGTGGGCGAGCCGGACGAGGGGGCGGTAGACGGCGTACGGCAGGAAGCCGGGCACCCGGTGCTCCCAGCGCTCCCGGGCGTCCTGCGAGTCGATGCCGCGGCCCTGGGCCGCGCGGGCGATCAGGGTGGACTTGCCGCTGCCGGGCAGGCCCGAGACGACGACCAGGTCACCGGCGGCGAAGGTCAGCGCCCGGGGGCCGCGGCCGGCCCGGCCGCGCAGGTCGCGCACGACCGGCCGGGCCGCCGCTCCGGCCGCCGCCCGGCCGCGCGCGGGCAGGCCCGGCTGCGCGGGCACCCCCGCGGTCGTCGCGTACGCCCCGCCGTGCTGCAACGTCATCGCTTCTCCCCCTGCTGAGGCGTGTCGGGGCCCGGACCGGCCGACCCGACCCTTGCCCAAGAAGTGTAAAGAACGGGTAATAAGCCACAAGCGATTTGCCGCGGACGGCCCTCGTGCAATGATGTGCGCGCCGGCGGGCACCGTCGCGCGCACAACCGCATACCGGCCGTTTGAATCCGCGCGGGAGAGTCCCGGGTCCGCCCGGGCGCCGAAGGAGCAAGTTCCTCCCTTGAATCTCTCAGGCCCCGTACCGCGTGGATGAGGCAGATCTGAAAAGCGGGCCGCCCCGGCGGCTCCACCCAAGGTGCAAGCCGATGCCTCCGTCCCGGTGGACACGAGGTCACGGTGAACCTCTCAGGTTCCGATGACAGATGGGGAGGACCGTCTTCGAGCCATGCCCGTCCTGGGACCTGGGAGCCATATCCATGAGCACTGCCCCCCGTCTGACCGCCCTCGATGCCGTGCATCGCGCGCTGGGCGCGACCATGACCGACTTCGCGGGCTGGGACATGCCGCTGCGGTACGGCAGCGAGCGCGACGAGCACCTCGCCGTCCGTACGCGGGCCGGACTCTTCGACCTCTCCCACATGGGGGAGATCACCGTGACCGGGCCGCAGGCGGCGGCCCTGCTGGACTTCGCGCTCGTCGGCAACATCGGCAGCGTCGGCGTCGGCCGCGCCCGCTACACGATGATCTGCCAGGAGGACGGCGGCATCCTCGACGACCTGATCGTGTACCGGCTCGGTGAGACCGAGTACATGGTCGTCGCCAACGCCTCGAACGCGCAGACCGTGCTGGACGCGCTCACCGCCCGCGCCGCCGGGTTCGACGCCGTGGTGCGGGACGACCGCGAGGCGTACGCGCTGCTGGCCGTGCAGGGCCCGGAGTCGCCCGGCATCCTGAAGTCGCTGACCGACGCCGACCTGGACGGGCTGAAGTACTACGCGGGCCTGCCGGGCACGGTCGCGGGCGTCCCCGCGCTGATCGCCCGCACGGGCTACACCGGGGAGGACGGCTTCGAGCTGTTCGTGGAGCCGCAGCACGCCGAGAAGCTGTGGCAGGCGCTGCTGGAGGCGGGCACCCCGGTGGGCCTGATCCCCTGCGGCCTGTCCTGCCGCGACACGCTGCGCCTGGAGGCGGGCATGCCGCTGTACGGGCACGAGCTGACGACGTCGCTGACCCCGTTCGACGCGGGCCTGGGCCGGGTGGTCAAGTTCGAGAAGGAGGGCGACTTCGTGGGCCGCCGGGCCCTGGAGGCCGCCGCCGAGCGGGCGCAGGCCGCCCCGCCGCGCCGGCTCGTGGGCCTGATCGCCGAGGGCCGCCGGGTGCCGCGCGCCGGGATGTCCGTCGTCGCGGACGGCACGGTGATCGGCGAGGTCACCTCGGGCGCGCCGTCGCCGACGCTGGGCCGGCCGATCGCCATGGCGTACGTCGACGCCGCGCACGCCGCGCCGGGCACCGGGGGGGTCGGGGTCGACATCCGCGGTACTCATGAGCCGTACGAGGTCGTGGCGCTTCCCTTCTACAAGCGCCAGAAGTGATCGCCCGCACCACCCGTCCGTCCGTCCCGTCCACCCCGTGCACCAGCACTCCCCCGCGTACAGGAGAATTTGCGTCATGAGCAACCCCCAGCAGCTTCGCTACAGCAAGGAGCACGAGTGGCTGTCGGCCGCCGAGGACGGCGTGTCGGTGGTCGGCATCACGGAGCACGCGGCGAACGCCCTGGGCGACGTCGTGTACGTCCAGCTCCCCGCGGTCGGTGACACGGTGACCGCGGGCGAGACCTGCGGCGAGCTGGAGTCGACCAAGTCCGTCAGCGACCTGTACTCCCCGGTGACCGGCGAGGTCGTCGAGGCGAACCAGGACGTCGTCGACGACCCGTCGCTGGTGAACACCGCCCCGTTCGAGGGCGGCTGGCTGTTCAAGGTACGCGTCACGGACGAGCCGGAGGACCTGCTCTCCGCCGACGAGTACACCCAGTTCTCCGGCAGCTAAGGACCTTTTCCGATGTCGCTTCTGAACACCCCTCTCCATGAGCTGGACCCGGACGTCGCCGCCGCCGTCGACGCCGAGCTCCACCGCCAGCAGTCCACCCTCGAGATGATCGCCTCGGAGAACTTCGCTCCGGTCGCGGTCATGGAGGCCCAGGGCTCCGTCCTGACCAACAAGTACGCCGAGGGCTACCCCGGCCGCCGCTACTACGGCGGCTGCGAGCACGTCGACGTGGTCGAGCAGATCGCCATCGACCGCATCAAGGAGCTCTTCGGCGCGGAGCACGCCAACGTCCAGCCGCACTCGGGCGCCCAGGCGAACGCCGCCGCCATGTTCGCGCTGCTGAAGCCGGGCGACACGATCATGGGCCTCAACCTGGCCCACGGCGGTCACCTGACCCACGGCATGAAGATCAATTTCTCCGGCAAGCTCTACAACGTCGTCGCGTACCACGTCGACGACGCGACGGGCCAGGTCGACATGGCCGAGGTCGAGCGCCTGGCCAAGGAGTCCAAGCCGAAGCTGATCGTCGCCGGCTGGTCCGCCTACCCGCGCCAGCTGGACTTCGCCGCCTTCCGCCGGATCGCGGACGAGGTCGGCGCGTACCTGATGGTCGACATGGCCCACTTCGCGGGTCTCGTCGCCGCCGGTCTGCACCCCAACCCGGTGCCGCACGCCCACGTGACCACCACCACGACCCACAAGACGCTGGGCGGCCCGCGCGGTGGCGTGATCATGTGCACGGCCGACCTCGCCAAGAAGATCAACTCCGCGGTCTTCCCCGGCCAGCAGGGCGGCCCGCTGGAGCACGTGATCGCCGCCAAGGCGGTCTCGTTCAAGATCGCGGCGAGCGAGGACTTCAAGGAGCGCCAGCAGCGCACCCTGGACGGCGCCCGCATCCTGGCCGAGCGCCTGGTCGCGGACGACGTCAAGGAGCACGGCGTCTCGGTGCTGTCCGGCGGCACCGACGTGCACCTGGTCCTGGTCGACCTGCGCAACAGCGAGCTGGACGGCCAGCAGGCCGAGGACCGGCTCCACGAGGTCGGCATCACCGTCAACCGCAACGCGATCCCGAACGACCCGCGGCCCCCGATGGTCACCTCGGGCCTGCGGATCGGCACCCCGGCGCTGGCCACCCGCGGCTTCCAGGCCGAGGACTTCGCCGAGGTCGCCGACATCATCGCCGAGGCGCTGAAGCCGTCGTACGACGCGGACGCGCTCAAGGCCCGGGTCTCCGCGCTCGCCGCGAAGCACCCTCTTTACCCCGGTCTGTAACATTCATAGACGTTACGCACGTAACAGACTGGACTGCGGGGCACCGCGCACACTGAAGAGTGAGTGCGGTGCCCCGTTCCTTGCCCCCACCCCGCACCCCCCACCCGCCATCCCCGTGCCCAGCCGCCCCACCCGTTGTTCCTGCACCACCCCGGCAGACAGCGACGTCTTCCCACCAAGGAGTTCCCCGTGGCCATCTCGGTCTTCGACCTGTTCTCGATCGGCATCGGCCCGTCCAGCTCCCACACGGTCGGCCCCATGCGCGCGGCCCGGATGTTCGCCCGCCGGCTGAAGAACGAGGGCCTGCTGGCCCCGACCGCCTCCGTCCGGGCGGAGCTGTACGGCTCGCTCGGCGCCACCGGCCACGGCCACGGCACGCCCAAGGCCGTCCTGCTGGGCCTGGAGGGCGACTCGCCCCGCACGGTCGACGTGGAGTCCGCCGACGACAAGGTCGAGCGGATCAAGGCGGAGAAGCGGATCAGCCTGCTCGGCGCCCACGAGATCCCCTTCGACTTCGACGAGGACCTGGTGCTGCACCGCCGCAAGGCGCTGCCCTACCACGCCAACGGCATGACCCTGTGGGCGTACGACGCCGACGGCGCGACCCTGCTGGAGAAGACGTACTACTCGGTCGGCGGCGGTTTCGTGGTCGACGAGGACGCGGTGGAGGGGCAGAACCCGATCGTCCCCGACGACACCGTGCTGAAGCACCCCTTCCGCACCGGTGACGAGCTGCTGCGGCTCACCCGGGAGACCGGCCTGTCGATCTCCGCGCTGATGCTGGAGAACGAGAAGGCGTGGCGCTCCGAGGAGGAGATCCGGGCGGGCCTGCTGGAGATCTGGCGGGTGATGCAGGCGTGCGTGTCGCGCGGCATGTCCCGCGAGGGCATCCTGCCCGGCGGCCTGAAGGTCCGGCGGCGGGCCGCCAACACCGCGCGCAAGCTGCGCTCCGAGGGCGACCCGCAGGCGCTCGCCATGGAGTGGATCACGCTCTACGCGATGGCGGTGAACGAGGAGAACGCCGCGGGCGGGCGGGTCGTCACCGCCCCGACGAACGGCGCGGCGGGCATCATCCCGGCGGTGCTGCACTACTACGTGAACTTCGTGCCGGGCGCGGACGAGGAGGGCGTGGTCCGCTTCCTGCTGGCCGCCGGCGCCATCGGCATGCTCTTCAAGGAGAACGCCTCCATCTCCGGCGCCGAGGTCGGTTGCCAGGGCGAGGTCGGCTCGGCCTGCTCGATGGCGGCCGGCGCGCTCGCCGAGGTGCTGGGCGGGAGCCCGGAGCAGGTGGAGAACGCGGCCGAGATCGGCATGGAGCACAACCTGGGCCTGACCTGCGACCCGGTGGGCGGCCTGGTGCAGATCCCGTGCATCGAGCGCAACGGCATGGCGGCGGTCAAGGCGGTCACGGCGGCGCGGATGGCCATGCGCGGCGACGGCAGCCACAAGGTCTCGCTGGACAAGGTCATCAAGACGATGAAGGACACCGGCGCCGACATGTCGGTGAAGTACAAGGAGACCGCGCGCGGCGGGCTCGCGGTCAACATCATCGAGTGCTGAGCCGCCGGCGCTGACACACCCGGCGGAACGTTTCCTTCCGCCGCGGCGGCCGTGATGGGCTCGGCCCATGACCGACGACCACGGAAAGATCCCCGCGTCCCGCGGCGCGGCCGCCCGCCGCACCGTCCTGACCGCCGCGGCCGGCGCCGCCGCGCTCCTGGCCACCGGGGCGGCGAGCGCCTCGGCCGCGCCCGCCGCCCCGCGCTCCGCCCGGGCCGCCGCCCTGGCACGGCTGCGGGAGCTGGAGCGGAGCCACGGGGCGCGGCTGGGCGCCGTGGCCCGGGACACGGTCACGGGCGCGACGCTGCTGTACCGGGCCGGTGAGCGCTTCCCCCTGTGCTCGACGTTCAAGACGCTGGCCGTCGCGGCGGTGCTCCGAGACCTCGACCGGCGCGGCGAGGTGCTGCGCCGGCGCATCCGGTACACCGAGGACGACCTGGTGGAGAACTCGCCGCGCACCGAGGAGAACGTGGCCCGGGGCATGACCGTGGCCGCGCTCTGCGACGCGGCGATCCGTTACAGCGACAACACCGCCGCCAACCTGCTGCTGCGCGAGCTGGGCGGCCCCGCGGCCGTCACCCGGTTCTGCCGCACCCTGGGCGACGCCACGACCCGGCTGGACCGCTGGGAGCCGGAGCTCAACACCGCCGAGCCCTGGCGCGTCGAGGACACCACCACCCCGGCCGCGATCGCCGCCGACTACCAGCGGCTGGTGCTCGGCGACGCGCTGGGCCGCGGCGACCGGGCGCTGCTGACCGGCTGGCTGCTGGGCAACACCACCAGCACCCACCGCTTCCGCAAGGGCCTGCCGGCCGACTGGCGGCTGGCGGACAAGACGGGCGGCGGCGCGTACGGCACCAACAACGACGTCGGGATCGCCTGGCGGCCGGACGGCACGCCGGTGGTGCTGGCCGTCCTGACGACGAAGCCGGACCCCAGGGCCGCCACCGACGACCCGCTGGTCGCCGGGGCGGCCACGGTGCTGGCCGACTTCCTCGGGGCGGGCGCCGGATCCTAGCTCAGGCCCCGCCGCAGGGCGATCCAGTGCGGGTCGGGCACCACCGTCAGGAGCGCCGACACCACCACGACCCCCGCCAGCACCACCAGCTCGGCGCGGGCGGGGGTCGTGGCGCCGTCCCCGCGCCCCAGCCGGCGGCGGGCCGCCACGGCCAGCGCGCTCACCACCGCGAGCAGGGCCAGCTTGGCGAGCAGCACCCTGCCGTAGGCGGAGGTGGTGATCACGTCGGCGGGCAGGCGGCGCAGCGCCGAGCAGGTGCCGGTCACCGCGAGCGCCACGTACAGCCACCCGGCGAGCCGGGCGTAGCGCAGCAGCGGCTCCTTCGCCCCGCCGCGCCGCCGTACCGTCCGCAGCGCGTGCAGCAGCCCGCCCACCCACAGCGAGGCGGCGGTCAGGTGGACGACCGTGAGGGCCGTGCCCAGCTCCGGGGTGTACGGCTCGGGGTGGGCGCGCAGGGCCTCGGCGCCGATCACCAGGGCCAGCGGGGCGGCGGCCCAGCCGGGGCGGCGCAGTGCCACGCACCCGGCGGCGAGGGCGAACCCGTTGGCGGTGGCCAGCAGGAGCCCGCCGTCCCGGGTGCCGTAGGCGGCGGTGAGGTCCATGTCGCTGACCCGGGCCAGCAGCACGATCTGCCCGGCCGAGGCGGCGGCCCCCGCGAGGGCGGCCCCCAGCGCCCAGGAGCGGGGCGTCCGCCCGGGGCCGGCGAGCCGGGCGCCCGCCAGCTCCCCGAGGTGCACGGCGAGCGCGGCGAACACGGCCGTGCGCAGCACGGTCACCGGGCCGGCCGCGGGGATGCGCAGCTCGCCGGTGCCCCGCGCGGCGACGCCCGCGCCGAGCAGCGCCACGGCCAGGGCGGCGAGGGCGCCCGCACCGGCGAGGAGCGCGGGGCGGGTGCGGGTACGACGGCGCCGCCCGGCGTGCCGGGCGGCGCCGTACTCGGTGCTCGTGGTCCTGTCGGTCACGCCTTGTTGAGGTGCGCCCAGAACTCGTCGAAGGTGAGCTGCCCGTCGCCGTTGCCGTCCTGCGCATTGATCACGGCCTGGGCGACGGTCTCGGTGACGTTGAAGTCGCCCAGCTGCGCCATGACGCTCTTGTACTCGGCGGCCGTGATGCGCCCGTCCCCGTCCACGTCGTACCGCTCGAACGCCTTGCGCGCCGCCTCGATGTCCGCCACTGGTCCACCCCTTCTTGGTGCATAACTGACGCCGGTCAGATTATCGGCAGTGGCACCGGTGCGGGGCCGCGGGCCGGGAGGCGGGCCCCGGGACGGCGGCGGGTCAGCGGAAGACGCCGGTGTGGCCGAGGGAGTAGCGGCCGGGCTGGGGGTAGACGGCGAGGCCGTGCGGGCCGCCGCCGACGGGGATGCGGGCGAGCTGCTTGCCGGTGGTGGTGTCGATGGCGTACACCTCGGAGTCGTACCGCCCGGACAGCCACAGGACCTTGCCGTCGGCGGAGACGCCGCCCATGTCCGGGGAGCCGCCGTCCGGCAGCCACCACTTCTTGGAGAGCTTCCCGGCGGCGAAGTCGAAGACGGAGACGGAGCCCTCGCCCCGGTTGGGGATGTACATCTCCCGGGAGTCGCGCGAGACGTACAGGCCGTGGGCGCCCTTGCCGGTGGGGAGCAGCCGGGGGGTGGCGAAGGAGGCGCCGTCGAGCACCCAGACGCCGTGCGCCATCATGTCGGCGATGTAGAAGGTCTTCCCGTCCGGCGAGACCTTGACGTCCTGCGGCATGGCGCCCCGGAAGGGGAGCTTCTGCTGTCCGACGACCTTCATCCGCTCGGTGTCGACCTTGAGCAGTTCGCCGGAGAACTCGCAGCTGACGACGAAGTACCGGCCGTCGGCGGAGAAGTCGGCGTGGTTGACGCCGTAGCAGGAGACGGGTTCGGTGTGGCGCCGCTCCATGGTGTGCGGGTCGCGGAAGACCAGTTCCCGGTCGAGGGAGGCCATGACCACGGCGTACTTGCCGTTGGGGGTGAAGTACAGGTTGTACGGGTCGTGGACGTCGACGTCCGTGCCGCGCTTGCCGGTGGCGGGGTCGATCGGGGTGAGCGTGTGGCCCCGGTTGTTGTTCACCCAGAGGGTCTTGAGGTCCCAGGACGGCACGACGTGCTGCGGCTGGACGCCGACCGGGATGGTCTCGACGACCTTGTACGTCGCGGGGTCGATGACCGAGACGGTGTTGGACAGCGTGTTGGGGACGTACACCCGGGAGGGGAAGCCCTTGACCACCGGGGACAGCCGGCCGGGGCGGTCGGCGGCGTAGACGTCCTGCGGGTCGAGGAGGGGCGGCATGCCCGGCAGCGCCGGGGGTCCGGCCTCGCGCGGTACGGAGACGGGGGCGGCGGTCCGGTCGCCGGGCGCCCCGGGCCGGTCGGCGGCGCCGCCGCAGCCGGGCAGGACCGCGGCGAGGGCGAGCAGGCCGGTGGCGGCGAGGAGGCCCCTCGACCGCGCCGACGGGCGCGGGCGCGGGTGCGGGAGGGCGCGGGTACGGGGCCGGGGGCGCGGGCGCGGGCGGGGCGTCGTCACACGTCCATGAGGACGCCGGGAGGCGGGGGTCCGCCCGCCGCGGGGGTCCGGCCGGGCGGGTGAGAATTCACCAGCCGTCAAGGAAACAACCACCCGAACCCATAATTATTCATGCTTTGCCAGGCCCGTGGCTCATCTCACCTGCGAATCATTTCTCCGCTGACCCGAATTGCTGATTGTGTCCCGGTTTGGTCTTTTGGTGGCAAGGCCCCCCGTCTGCGATAGTCGGAGGCACACGACCCCCATTGACCCGGGCCAGGTCGTTCCAGCAGCCGTGGATACACCCCCTTTCGTCCACGGCGCTTCAGGGAAGCCCCCGCGGCGCCGCATCACGGCGCGAGGGGGCTTCCGTGTTTTCCGCGGCCGGCCGGGGCCGGCCCGGCGGGGGTCAGCGGTCGGAGACCCGCATCTCGAACCAGGTGGTCTTGCCGCGCGGGAGCAGGTCCACGCCCCAGCGGTCGGACAGCTTGTCCACCAGGAACAGCCCGCGGCCACTGGTGTCCAGCTCGTGCACCGGCATCAGACAGGGCAGCCCCCGGGACGGGTCGCGCACCTCGATCCGGATCCAGCCCCGGCGGCGCAGCATCCGCAGGCCGAACACCCGCGCCCCGGTGTGCCGGACGGCGTTGCCGACCAGCTCCGAGACCAGCAGCACCGCGTGCTCGGCGATCTGCGGGGTGAGGCCCCACTGCCGCAGCACCACGCACTGGGTGATCCGGCGGGCGGTGGCGGCGGACTCGGGGCGGGACGGCAGCCGCGCCTCCTCTTCCGTGGGGTTGCCGAACAGCTCGATCGCCCGGAGTGCCTCGTCGTCGTCCGCGGCGGGCACCCACCGCGCGGCGGTAGCGCCACCGCGCTGCCCCGGTTGTTCCACACCTTCCAGCCCCGCCATGCCCCCATGATGGCCGCCCGGGCACCGCCGCGTGGCCGTTCCCGCGGAATCGGCACCCCGGGGCGACCCCCCTCCCGGGCACCCGGCGGCATATGACGCGGGCACACCGGGCCCGGAAAAGCGGTGCTGACCTGCGCGGATTTCGCCCGCGCCCGGCGGTGGCGCCGGGCACGGCCGCGCCGGCCATAAGGCTCCCTTAAGGCTGCGCTAAACCACCCGCACGGCTGACAACTCGCGGCGCCTCAGAGGAACTTGGCCTTGCCCGGCCCCTCCTCCACGAAGCTGCGCATGCCGCGCTCCCGGTCCTCGGTGGCGAACAGCCCCGCGAACCAGTTCCGTTCGATCGTCAGGCCCGTGTCGATGTCGGCCTCCAGGCCCGCGTCGACGCACTCCTTGGCGGCCCGCAGCGCCAGGGCGGGGCCCCGTGCCAGCCGGGCGGCCCAGGCGTGCGCCTGCTCGTACACCTCGGCGGCCGGGACGACCCGGTCGACCAGCCCCATCGTGAGGGCCTCGTCGGCCTGCACGTGCCGGCCCGTGAAGATCAGGTCCTTGGCGCGGGACGGGCCGACGAGGCGGGCGAGGCGCTGGGTGCCGCCCGCGCCGGGGATGAGCCCGAGCAGGATCTCCGGCTGGCCCAGCCGGGCGTTGTCGGCGGCGATCCGGAAGTCGGCGCAGAGGGCCAGCTCGCAGCCGCCGCCGAGCGCGTACCCGGTGACGGCGGCGACGACGGGCTTGGGGATGCGGGCGACGGCGGTGAAGGCGTCCTGGAGGGCCCGGGACCGGACGACCATGGCCGCGTGGTCCATCGCCTGCATCTCCTTGATGTCCGCGCCGGCCGCGAAGACCTTCTCGCCGCCGTACAGCACCACGGCCCGCACGTCGTCGCGGCGGGCCGCCTCCCGGGCCAGCTCGCCCAGCCGGTCCTGGGTGGCGGTGTCCAGCGCGTTCATCGGCGGACGGTCCAGGCGGACGGTGCCGACGCCTTCGGAGACTTCGAGAGTGACTGTCATGGGCGGCAGGTTAGCCGCCCCTCACGACAGCGGGCCCGGCGCTGTGGACAACAGCACCGGGCCCTCCGTACGCGGGTGTTACGCGGTCCACTCCGACCACGGCATGTTCCAGCCGTTCAGCCCGTTCTCGGGCTGGATCTGCTTGTCCTTGGAGTTCTTCACGACGACCACGTCACCGATGATCGACTGGTTGTAGAACCAGGCGGCCGGGGTGGAGCCGTCGTACGCGCCGCGCACGTCGCGCAGCCCCACGCAGCCGTGGCTGACGTTGGCCGAGCCGAACGTCGAGCCGGAGGCCCAGTAGTTGCCGTGCACGAAGGTGCCGGAGGTGGACAGGCGCATCGCGTGCGGCACGTCCTTGATGTCGTACTCGCCGCCGAAGCCCACGGTGGCGCCGTTCATCCGGGTCACCTTGTACTTCTCGCTGATGACCATCTGGCCGTTGTACGTCGTCGTGGACGGCGCCCCGGCGGTGATCGGGATGGTCTTGATCAGCTTGCCGTCCCGGACCACCTTCATGGTCTTGGCGCTCGCGTCGACCGTGGAGACCTGGCTGCGGCCGATGGTGAAGCGCACGGTCTTCTGCTGCTTGCCGTACACGCCCGGGCGGCCCTCGACGCCGTCGAGGTCGAGCCGGACCGTCACCTTGGTGCCGGGCGCCCAGTACTTCTCGGGCCGGAAGTCGAGGCGGTCGTTGCCGAACCAGTGGCCCTCGATCGGCACGGACGGCTCGGCGGTCACCCTGACCGCCCGCTCGACGGCCTCGGGGTTGGTGATGCCCCGGCTGAAGTTGAGCGAGACCGGCATGCCGACGCCGACGGTGGAGCCGTCCTCGGGCGTGTAGTGGCCGATGAAGGTGTTCTTGGGGACGAGGGTGGTGAAGGTGGTGTCCTTGGCGGACTCGCGCCCCTCGGCGTCCTTGGCCACCGCGTGCACCTTGTACTGGGTGGCGGCGGCGAGGTGCCGCACCGGCTCCCAGGCGGTGCCGTCGGCGGTGGTCCTGCCCTCGACCTTGTTGCCCTTGGAGTCGGCGACCGTCACGGTGGTCAGCCGGCCCTTCTCGGCGGTGATCTTCAGGGCGCCGCTGGTGGCGACGGAGGTGGCACCGTCCTTGGGGGCGATGGTGACCAGGGCCTGCGAGGCCGCGTTCTTCACCGCGGCGCCGCCCCCGTCCTTCTCGCCGCCCTTGCCCCCGGCCGACTCCGACCCCCCGCAGGCCGTCACCAGCAACAGCAACACGCCCAGCACCAGGGCGAGCGGACCCCTGCCCGCGCCGGTCCCCCGCCTGCCCGCCCCGGCCGATGCCCCCGATATCGGCTGCACGTCCACTTCGATGCTCTCCCCTCGCACGGCCTGGCCCCGCCACGGCCCGCACCCCCGCACGCCCACACACGCGCGCACGGCGATAGATAATCACACCGCGAGCGCCGCCGAGCCTCCGCGAATGTCACCGTTCCGTCCCAACCCGTCCATGTCCAGGACGGGGGCGGGCCATGCCGGTTGTGTCCGGATCGTGCCGTACGCGGCGGGGTGCCGGTGCCGGGGCCGTGCCGGGGCCGCCGGGCGGGGGTCACCGCAGGGCGGAACCGGCCTTCCAGCGGGCCCAGTCCAGGTTCCAGCCGCCGAGGCCGTTGTCGGGGGACACCTTCCGGTCGGTGGAGTTGACCACCTCCACCACGTCACCGATCAGGGTCCGCTCGAAGAACCAGCCCGCCGGGGTGTCCGTACCGCCGCCCTTCACGTCGCGCAGCCCCACGCACCCGTGGCTGACGTTGGCCGAGCCGAAGGTGGACGCCGGGGCCCAGTAGTTGCCGTGCAGGAAGGTGCCCGAGTCGGTCAGGCGCATGGCGTGCGGCACGTCCTTGATGTCGTACTCGCCCTTGCCGTCCTTCTTCTTGAAGCCGACCGTGGCGCCGTTCATCCGGGTCACGTCGAACAGCTCCGTCACCACCATCTTCCCGTTGTACGTGGTGGTCTTGGGTGCCCCCGCGGTGATGGGCAGCGTGGTGACGAGCCGGCCGTCGCGCCGCACCTCCATGGTGTGCGCCTCGGCGTCCACAACGGACTCCTGGGAGCGGCCGACGGTGAAGCCGACCGTCTTGCGCTGGATGCCGTACACCCCGGGCGCCCCCTCGACGTCCCGCAGCCGCAGGTCGACGGTGACCTCGGTGCCCGGCTTCCAGTACGTACGCGGCCGGAAGTCCAGCCGCTCCTTGCCGAACCAGTGGCCCACCACCTCCACCGCCGGCCGGGAGGTGACGCGGATGGCGCGCTCGACGGCGGCGCGGTTCTCGATGGGCCGGCTGAAGCCGAACGAGACGATCATCCCGGTGCCCACGGTCGAGCGGTTCTCCGGCTTGAAGTAGCCGATGAAGCGGTGCTCGGGGACGGCGGTGGTGAAGGTGGTGTGCCGGGCGCTGCGCCGGCCGTGCGCGTCCAGCGCGACGGCGTCGACGCTGTACTTGGCGGCGAGCGCGAGCCGGGTGCCCGGCGCGGGGCGCCAGCGCAGCCCGTCCTCCGAGATCTCGCCGGGCACCCGCACGGGCTGGGCGTCCTCGACCTGGGTCACCCGCACCCGCTCCAGGCGCCCGCTCGGCACCCGCACCTCCACCCGGCCGTCCGGGGCGACGCCTTTGGCCCCGTCGTCCGGTGTCACCCGGATGGTGTCCCCGGGCGACCGGCCCTTGCCGCCGATGCCGAGGTCCAGCCCGCCGCCGCCGGTGCACCCGGTCAGCCCGGCCATCAGCCCTGCGCATGCCACGGCAGCGGCGACACGGAGCCCTGCCCGCTTCAGTACGTGTCTCACGATGCGACCAACGAGTGCCACCCTCCAGGGGAAACGTGAGTGCGGGTCATGTTGGGAGGCGGGCCATCCGGGCAGAACAGGTGCAGGACCGGATGCGGGGCCGCGGCAGGGACGCCGCGGCCTCGCGGGCGAGTGAGCCGAAGGGGCGCTGCGGGTGACGTGAGGCCGGGCATGGTCGGCCGTCGGCACACGCTTCGGCGCCCCGGAGGGGAACCGAGCCAGGAACAGGCAGAGTGAGCCGAAGGGGCGCTGCGGGTGACGTGAGGGAGAGCGCGCGGAGGGTCGTGAGGAACGAGCGACCCGAGCACGGTCGACCGTCGGCACACGCGGGAGCGTCCTGGAGGGGAACCGAGCCGCCATGATGTGGGAGCCGCGGGAGGCCGGCAGGTGTCGAGCGCAGCCGATCAGCAGGCAGTGCAGGGTGCGGTGGGTGACGCACTGCTGGACGGGAGGCCCGCGCCCGCGGGGGCGCGGCTTCCCGGGCCGTCCGTGTGGCCGGGGACGCCCATGCCGCTCGGGGCCCGTTTCCGGGCCGGGCCGGGCGGGGCGGACGGGACGAACTTCGCGCTGTGGGCGGGCGGGGCGGAGGCGGTGGAGCTGTGCCTGTTCGGCGGGGACGGCTCCGAGACCCGGCTCCCCCTGACCGAACTGACGCACGAGATCTGGCACGGCTTCGTCCCGGGCGTACGGCCGGGTCAGCGGTACGGGTACCGGGTGCACGGGCGCTGGGACCCGTGGACGGGCGCCCGGTGGAACCCGGCCAAGCTGCTGCTCGACCCGTACGCGCGGGCGGTGGACGGCGACTTCTCGCTGCCGCCCGAGGTGTACGGGCACGTACGGGACTGGCCCGAGCAGGAGGTGGCCGACACCGTCCGGGACACCCGGGACTCGGCCGCGTACGTCCCGAAGGGGGTCGTCGTCCATGACGACGACGACTGGTCGGACGACCGGCGCCCCAAGACGCCGTGGGCGGACTCGGTGATCTACGAGGTCCATGTGCGCGGGTTCACCATGCGGCACCCGGGCATCCCGGAGGAGCTGCGGGGGACGTACGCGGGGCTGGCGCACCCGGCGGCGGTGGAGCACCTGGTGTCGCTGGGGGTGACGGCGGTGGAGCTGCTGCCGGTGCACCAGTTCGCGCACGAGGACCATCTGCTGCGGCGGGGCCTGCGGAACTACTGGGGCTACAACTCCATCGGCTATTTCGCGCCGCACGCCGCGTACAGCGCGTCGGGCACGGCGGGGCAGCAGGTCGGCGAGTTCAAGCGGATGGTGAAGGCGCTGCACGCGGCGGGCATCGAGGTGATCCTGGACGTCGTCTACAACCACACCGCCGAGGCGAGCGAGCTGGGCCCGATGCTGTCGCTGCGCGGGATCGACAACCGCGGCTACTACCGGCTGGCCGCCGACGCCCGCCGGTACGCCGACTACACGGGGTGCGGCAACACCCTGCACGTGGTGCAGCCGCACGTGCTGCGCCTGATCACCGATTCGCTGCGGTACTGGGTGACGGAAATGGGCGTGGACGGCTTCCGCTTCGACCTGGCGGCGGCGCTCGCCCGGTCGATGCACGACGTGGACATGTTGTCGCCGTTCCTGGCGACGATCTCGCAGGACCCGGTGCTGCGGCGGGTGAAGCTGATCGCCGAGCCGTGGGACGTGGGGAACGGGGGCTACCAGGTGGGCGCGTTCCCGCCCCTGTGGACGGAGTGGAACGACCGCTACCGGGACGCGGTGCGGGACTTCTGGCGCGGCGCGCTGCCCGACGTACGCGATCTGGGGTACCGGCTGTCCGGTTCCAGCGACCTGTACGCGTGGGGCGGCCGGCGGCCGTACGCGTCCGTCAACTTCATCACCGCCCACGACGGCTTCACGCTGCGCGACCTCGTCAGCTACGAGGGGAAGCACAACGAGGACAACGGCGAGGGCAACCGGGACGGCACCAACGACAACCGGTCGTGGAACTGCGGTGCCGAGGGCGAGACGGCCGACGAGGCGGTCAACGCGCTGCGGCGGCGGCAGGTGCGCAATCTACTCACCACGCTGCTGCTGTCGACGGGGGTGCCGATGCTGGTCGCCGGGGACGAGATGGGCCGTACCCAGGGCGGCAACAACAACGCGTACTGCCAGGACAACGAGATCGGCTGGATCGACTGGTCGCTGCCGGACGAGCCGGGGCACCGGGGGCTGCTGGAGCTGACGTCCCGGCTGCTGCGGCTGCGCCACGCCCATCCGGTGCTGCGCCGCCGGGCGTTCTTCTCGGGGCGCCCCCAGGCGGCGGACGGGCTGCGGGACCTGGCGTGGTTCACGGCGGCGGGCGCGGAGATGACGGAGGGCGACTGGTACGCGCGTACCGCGACGATCGGGATGTACCTGTCGGGGCGGGACATCCCGGGGCGGGACGCGCGCGGGGAGCCGGTCACGGACGACAGCTTCCTGGCCGTCCTGCACGCGGGCGCGGAGCCGGTGGACTTCCGGCTGCCGGGGCCGCCGTGGGCGGAGGCGTACGAGCTGCTGGTGGACACTGCGCGGGAGGACCAGGCGCGGGCCCCGGGGACGGTGCACCCGGGCGGGGAGGCGGTGACGGTGCCGCCCCGGTCGGTGCTGCTGCTGCGGGTGGCCGGCTGACCGCCGGGCGGCCGGGTGCCGCCGTCGGCCGGAAAAGCACATGAGCGTTGTCAGTGGTGAACCGTAGTCTCGCTCCTGATGACTGGACAGGACGCGACACCGCCCGCCCGCCGCGACGACCGTGAGGACCGCTCGGTCGTCCGGGTGCTGCTGCGGCTGTGGCCGTATGTGCGCCCGGTGCGGGGGCGGGTGGGGACGGCGGCGGTCGTCGCGGTGGTGGCGTCCTGCCTGGGGCTGGTCATCCCGTTCGCCCTGAAGTGGATCGTGGACGGGCCGGTGGCGGCCCGGGACCCGGGCGGGGTGTGGCTGGGGGCGCTGGCGGTGCTGGGGCTGGGGATCGCCGAGGCGGTGCTGTTCGGGCTGCGGCGGTGGCTGGTCGCCCGGCCGCTGGCGAGTGTCGAGGCGGCCATGCGCGGCGACCTCTACCGGCACCTCCAGCGGCTCCCGGTGGCGTTCCACGACCGGTGGCCGTCGGGGCAGTTGCTGTCGCGGGCGACCACGGACCTGTCGCTGATCCGGATGTTCCTCGCCTTCCCGATGACGTTCCTGTTCGTCAACGGGGTCACGGTGGTCGTGGGGTGCGGGGTGCTGCTGGTGCAGGACTGGGCCCTGGGGCTGGTGCTGCTGGTGCCGGTGGCGCCGCTGATCGTGGTGTGCGCGTGGTTCGAGACGCGGTACTCCCTGGTGGCGCGGCGCGCCCAGGACCAGGTGGGTGATCTGACGACGGTCGTCGAGGAGAGCGTGCTCGGCATCCGGATCGTCAAGGGCTTCGGCCGGCACCGCAGCCAGGCGCGGGCGTTCCGGGGGCTGGCGGAGCGGCTGCGGGGGACGGAACTGGCCAAGGCGCGGCTGCTGGCGGGCATCTGGGCGGTCATCACCGTGGTGCCCGAGCTGGCCATCGGGGCGGCGCTGGTGCTGGGCACGGCGCAGGTGGCGGACGGCGGGCTGTCCGCGGGGACGCTGGTGGCGTTCCTGTCGACGGCGCTGGCGCTGCGCTGGCCGGTGGAGTCGATCGGCTTCCTGCTGGCGATGAGCCAGGAGGCGGCCACCGCGGTGGAGCGCTTCTTCGAGGTGATGGACGAGGCGGAGGAGGACTCCGGCGGGCGGGCGGCGCCCGCGGGCGCGTCCGGCGGGCTGTCCTTCGAGAACGTGTCGTTCCGCTACCCGGACGCGCCGGAGGGCGCCCCGCCGGTGCTGGACGGCATCGACCTGGTCGTACGCCCCGGGGAGACGATGGCCCTGGTCGGCGCCACCGGCTCGGGCAAGACGACGCTGACCGCGCTGGTGCCGAGGCTGCACGAGGTGACGGGCGGCCGGATCCTGCTCGACGGGGTGGACGCGGCGGCCCTGCCCCGGGACCGGCTGCGCGAGCTGGTGGCGGTGGCCTTCGAGGAGCCGACGCTGTTCTCGGCGAGCGTCGGGGAGAACGTGCTGATGGGCGCCCGCCCCGGGGAGGCGGACGAGCCGGCGCTGCGGCGCGCCCTGGAGGTGGCCCAGGCCGGTTTCGTCCACGACCTGCCGGAGGGGGCCGCGACGCAGGTGGGCGAGCAGGGGCTGAGCCTGTCGGGCGGCCAGCGCCAGCGGCTGGCCCTGGCGCGGGCGGTGGTGGGCCGGCCGCGCTTCCTGGTGCTGGACGACCCGCTGTCGGCGCTGGACGTGCACACGGAGGCGCTGGTCGAGGCGGCGCTGCGGGACGTCCTGCGGGACACCACCGCCCTGGTCGTGGCGCACCGGCCGTCGACGGTGATGCTGGCCGACCGGGTGGCGCTGCTGTCGGGGGGCCGGATCGTGGCGGTGGGCACCCATCAGGAGCTTCTGCGGGACAGCCGGGAGTACGCCTGGCTGATGTCGGGTGCCGGTTCGCCGGCCGGGACGACGGGTGGTGGACGGTGACGGACACGGTCGGGGGCGCGCCCCCGGTGACCGCGGAGCCCGCGCCTCCGGGAGAGCACACGCCTCCGGGAGGGCCGGCCGGGCGGACGGCCGGAAAGGCGGCCGGACCGGGCGACGGGCCGGGGGCCGGCGCGGCGGACGGCACGGCGGCCGGCGCGGCGGACGCCTTCGACCGGGACGACCTGCCGGTCGCGCCGGGCGCCACCGGCGCGTTGCTGCGCTCGCTGCTGGCGCCCCGGCGGGCGCGGGTGGCGCTCACCGCGCTGTTGCTGCTGCTCCAGCAGGCGGCGGTGCAGGCGGGGCCGCTGCTCGTGGCGTACGCGATCGACCGTGCCGTGCCCGCGCTGCGGGCGGGGCAGCACGGGCCGCTGGTCGCCGTGGCGGTGGGGTATCTGGGGTGCGCGGCGGGGGCCGGGCTGTTCCAGTACGCCTTCATCCGCGCCTCCGCCCGGGTGAACCAGGACGTCCTGCTGGACCTGCGGGGGCGGATCTTCCGGCACGCGCAGGCGCTGAGCGTCGACTTCCACGAGCGGTACACCTCGGGCCGGCTGATCTCCCGCTCGACCACGGACGTCGAGTCGCTGCGGGAGCTGCTGGCCGAGGGCCTCCAGGAGCTGGTGGGGGTGGTCCTGTCCTTCGTGTTCATCGCGGCGCTGCTGCTCTGGCTGGACTGGGGCATCGGCGCGGTGGCGGTGGCCTCCTTCGGGCCGCTGTACCTGCTGGTGCGGCTCTACCGGCGGCGGGCGGCGGTCGCGTTCTCGGCGCGGTCGACGGCGGTGGCCGCCGTGATCGTGAAGTTCGCGGAGACCATGAACGGCATCCGGCCGGTGCGGGCCTTCCGGCGGGAGCGGGCCAATGACACCGCGTTCGCCGCGCTGAACCACCGCCACGAGCGGCGCAACGGCGACGCGATCCTGGAGATGGCCCGCTATGTGGTGGGCTCCCGGCTGGTGGCCAACACGGCGGTGGCCGGCATGGTGCTGTGGGGCGCCTACCGGGTGGCGGAGGGGACGCTGGCCCTCGGGGTGCTGGCCGCGGCGGTGCTCTACATGCGGCGGCTGTACGACCCGATCGACCGGCTGGCGATGTTCCTGAACTCCTACGAGTCGGCGGCGGCCTCGCTGGCGAAGATCGCCGGGCTGCTGGCGCAGGTGCCGGCGGTCCGGGAGCCGGACGTGCCGAGGGCGCTGCCGCCGGCCGCTGCGGGCGGGCCGGGCCGGACGGTCGTCTTCGAGGACGTCCGCTTCGGATACCGCACGGGCGGTGAGGTGCTGCCGCGCTTCGGGCTGACGATCCCGGCGGGGCAGACGGTCGCGGTGGTGGGGTCGACCGGGGCGGGCAAGTCGACGCTGGCCAAGCTGCTGGCCCGGTTCTACGACCCGTCCGGCGGGCGGGTCCTGCTGGACGGGGTGGACCTGCGGGACCTGGCCGTCCCGGAGCTGCGGCGCGGGGTGGTGATGGTGACGCAGGAGGCGTTCCTGTTCTCCGGGACGGTCGCGGAGAACATCGCGATCGGGCGGCCGGAGGCAACCCGGGACGAGATCGAGCGGGCCGCCCGGGCCATCGGCGCCCACGACTTCATCGCCGCCCTCCCGGACGGGTACGACACGGACGTCCGCAAGCGGGGCGGCCGGATCTCGGCCGGGCAGCGGCAGCTGGTGGCGTTCGCCCGGGCGCTGCTGGCCGACCCGGCGGTGCTGATCCTGGACGAGGCGACCAGCTCGCTGGACGTGCCCGGGGAGCGGGCGGTGCAGCGCGCCATGGGCACGGTGCTGGAGGGCCGTACGGCGGTGGTGATCGCGCACCGGTTGTCGACGGTGGAGGTCGCCGACCGGGTGCTGGTGATGGAGGGCGGCCGGATCGTGGAGGACGGCGCGCCCGCCGAGCTGATCCGGGGCGAGGGGCGGTTCGCGGGGCTGCACCGGGCGTGGCGGGAGAGCCTGGCGGGCTGACGGGAGGGCCCGCGGGCCGACGGGCCGTGAGCCGCCCGGAGATCGGGCCGCCGGGCGGGAATACCCTTCGGTGGCACCGGAGTTGTAAACGGAGGAAGCCACCGTTTACCCCCGGCCGCACCCGGGGCACCCACACCGGAGCAGACATGACCACCGACCCGTCCCGCCCCGCCGACCGCTCCTTCCTCTTCGTGCTCGGCAGCTCCCGCGCCGACGGGAACTCCGCGCTCCTGGCGCGGGCCGCGGCCGAGCAGCTCCCGGCCGGCACCGCGCAGCACTGGGTGGACCTCAACACCCTGCCCCTGCCCGACTTCCAGGACGGGCGGCACGACACCGGCACCTGGACCGCGGGCGAGAGCGAGCGGGAGCTGCGGCGGGCCACCCTGGCGGCCACCGACGTGGTCCTGGTCTCCCCGCTGTACTGGTACACCCTGTCCGCGCAGACCAAGCGCTACCTGGACTTCTGGTCGGGCTGGCTGACGGAGCCCGGTTCGGACTTCCACGAGCGGATGGCGGGCCGGACGCTGTGGGGGGTGACCGTGATGGCCGCCGACGAGGAGAGCGTCGCGGACGGGCTGGTGACGACGCTGCACAACTCGGCCGCGTACATGAACATGCGCTTCGGCGGGGTGCTGTTCGGCAACGGGTCGCGGCCCGGCCAGGTGCGGGACGACGAGCGGGCGATGGTCCGCGCCAAGACGTTCTTCCAGAACGAGGCGCCCCTCGTGCGCTACGCCCACGAAGGCGTCTAGCGGTCCCGCCGGGGGCCTCGCCGGGTGGCCGGAAGCGCCCCCCGCCTCCGTACCGGTTGATAGAGGGGCGCGACACGGCGGAGCAACGCACCGTTCACACGGGGGAACACCGCGACCGGGCCGGGAACACCCACGGTTCCCGGCCCGTTCGCGCGTCCGGGCGCCCCCGGCGTACGCGGGGTGAAACGTCCGGTTAACGAACATGACATTTCAGGCACCGGACGATTTCCGGCCAATTCCTTGACGCGCTCCTGACAGGGAGCCGTGTCCGGCGCCACTCTTACCCCGTTCTCCGCACCACCTGTTCGACATCAGTTCGGGTGTTCGTTCCACCTGTGTTCCGCGCACGTTCAGGCTGCTCCGCCCCGGCCGGCCCCACCCAGCCGACCGGTAACCCCCCTCGCAAAAGGAGTCCGCGTGAGATCCACGCCCAGCCGTCGCGCCACCGCGACCGGCGCCCTGATCGCCGCCGCCGCCATACTCGCCGTCGGCGTGCAGACCGGGGGCGCCACCGCCGCCGGCCTCCCGGGGGCCGCGCCCGCGGCCCAGTCGGCCGGCAAGGCCGACCCCGGCGCCCTGCCCGCCGACCTCTCCCCCGCGCAGCGCACCGCGCTGATACGCGCCGCCGACGCCGGCAAGGCGGACACGGCCCGCGAACTGGGCCTCGGCGCCCAGGAGAAGCTCGTCGTCCGGGACGTCGCCCAGGACCGCGACGGCACCACCCACACCCGGTACGAGCGGACCTACGCCGGGCTGCCCGTCCTCGGCGGCGACCTCGTGGTCGCCGAGACGAAGGCCGGCCGGACCGAGGCGGTCAGCAAGGCGTCCCGCGCGGCGCTGACGAACGTGCACACCACCGCGGAGATCGCGCCCGCCGCCGCCGAGAAGCAGGCGCTGGGCGCCGCCCGGGCGGAGGGCTCCAAGGCCACCGACTCCGAGCGCGCCCCGCGCAAGGTGGTCTGGCTGGCGCAGGGCAAGCCGGTCCTCGCGTACGAGACGGTCGTCGGCGGGCTCCAGCACGACGGCACCCCCAACGAGCTGCACGTGGTCACCGACGCCACCACCGGCGCCAAGCTGTACGAGTGGCAGGCCGTGCACAACGGCACCGGCAACACCCAGTACAGCGGCCAGGTCACGCTGGGCACCGCGCCCTCGTACACCCTGACCGACACCGGCCGCGGCAGCCACAAGACGTACAACCTCAACCGCGGCACCTCCGGCACCGGGACGCTGTTCTCCGGGCCCGACGACGTCTGGGGCGACGGCACCCCGCAGAACGCCGAGACGGCCGGCGCCGACGCCCACTTCGGCGCGGCCCTCACCTGGGACTACTTCAAGAACGTGCACGGCCGCTCGGGCATCAGGGGCGACGGCGTCGGCGCGTACTCGCGCGTCCACTACGGCAACAACTACGTCAACGCCTTCTGGACCGACAGCTGCTTCTGCATGACGTACGGCGACGGCGCGGGCAACGCCAAGCCGCTGACGTCGATCGACGTGGCCGCGCACGAGATGACGCACGGCATCACCTCCGCGACCGCCAAGCTGGTCTACAGCGGCGAGTCCGGCGGCCTCAACGAGGCGACCTCCGACATCTTCGCCGCGGCCGTGGAGTTCCAGGCCAACAACGCCCAGGACAAGGGCGACTACCTGGTCGGCGAGAAGATCGACATCCGGGGCAACGGCACGCCGCTGCGCTACATGGACAAGCCGAGCAAGGACGGCTCGTCGAAGGACGCCTGGTACTCCGGCATCGGCAACATCGACGTCCACTACTCCTCGGGCCCGGCGAACCACTGGTTCTACCTGCTCTCCGAGGGCAGCGGCGCCAAGACCATCAACGACGTGAGCTACGACTCGCCCACCTCGGACGGCCTGCCCGTCACCGGCATCGGCCGCGACAAGGCCGCGCTGATCTGGTACAAGGCGCTCACCACCAAGTTCACCTCGACGACCAACTACGCGGCGGCCCGCACCGGCACCGTCGCGGTCGCCACCGAGCTGTACGGCGCCAACAGCAACGAGGTCAAGGCGGTCGAGCACGCCTGGGCCGGCGTCAACGTCGGCTCCCGCCCCGGCGGCGGCGACCCGGGCACCGGCAAGGTCTTCGAGAACACCGCCGACGTGGCGATCCCGGACAACGGCGCGGCCGTCACCTCCGCGGTGAACGTCACCGGTGTCACCGGCAACGCCCCCTCGGCCCTCAAGGTCGACGTGGACATCGTCCACACCTGGCGCGGTGACCTGGTGGTGGACCTGGTCGCCCCGGACGGCTCGGTCTACAACCTGAAGCCGTTCAGCTCCTCCGACTCGGCCGACAACGTCAAGGCCACGTACACCGTGAACGCCTCCTCCGAGGTCGCCAACGGCAGCTGGAAGCTCCGGGTCCAGGACCGGGCCCGGCAGGACACCGGCTACATCAACGGGTTCAAGCTGACCTTCCCGTAGCAGCCGCCCGGCCACGGCCCGCCGGGCCGTGGCCGCCAGGCACACCGTCGCGGCCGGACGACCGCGCACCGGAGCCGCCCGGGTCACTCCCCGGGCGGCTCCGTCGTGCTCGGGCGCCGGCGCGACCGCCGGGGGCGTCAGCGCATCAGGACGCCCGCGCCCTCGCCGGTGGCCTCCGTCGGCATGGCGACCAGACCGAGGTCGGCGCCCGCCGCGAGCAGCCGGTGGGTGGGCAGTATCCGAACGGTGTAGCCGAAGGGGCCGGTCCGGTCGAGGGTCAGCGGGCCCTCGTACACCCAGCGCCCCTGCTGGTCCGGGCCGCCCGCCGGCTTCAGCGGCACGGTCTGGGCGTCCCGCAGCCGGTCGTCGGTGTCCACCCGGCCGGCCACCGCCTGCACCTCCACGTCCTCCGGCTGGAGGTCGCCGAGTGCCACCCGGACCCGCAGGGCGAGCGTGGAGCCCAGCTCGGCGACCCCGTTGGCCTCGTCCACCTCGACGTGGTCGACCGTCACGCGCGGCCACGCCGCCCGGACCCGCGCCTTCCAGCCGGCCAGCTCCCGGGCGGCCCCGGTGTCGAGCGCCCGGTGGGCCAGGGCGGCCGGGGCGTAGAGCCGCTCCACGTACTCCCTCACCATGCGCCCCGCCAGCACCTTGGGGCCCAGGTTGGCGAGGGTGCGGCGGACCATCTCGATCCACCGCTCGGGCAGCCCGGTGGCGCCCCGGTCGTAGAAGCGGGGGGCGACGCGCTTCTCGATCAGCTCGTAGAGGGCGTTCGCCTCCAGGTCGTCCCGCCGGTCCTCGTCGGTGGTCGGGCCGTCGGCGGTGGGGATCGCCCAGCCGAAGTCCGGCTCGTACCACTCGTCCCACCAGCCGTCGAGGACGGAGAGGTTGAGGCAGCCGTTGAGCGCCGCCTTCATCCCGGAGGTGCCGCACGCCTCCAGCGGGCGCAGCGGGTTGTTGAGCCACACGTCGCAGCCGGGGTACAGCTTCTGGGCCATGCCCATGCCGTAGTCGGGCAGGAACACGATCCGGTGGCGTACGCGCGGGTCGTCGGCGAACCGGACCAGCTCCCGCACCAGCCGCTTGCCGCCGTCGTCGGCGGGGTGGGCCTTGCCGGCGACCACGATCTGCACCGGCCGCTCCGGGTGCAGCAGCATCCGGGTGAGCCGCTCGCGGTCGCGGAGCATCAGCGTCAGCCGCTTGTACGAGGGGACGCGGCGGGCGAAGCCGATGGTGAGGACGTCGGGGTCGAGGACCGAGTCGATCCAGCCCAGCTCGGCCGATCCGGCGCCGCGCTGCCGCCAGGAGGCGCGCAGCCGGGTGCGGACCTCGGTCACCAGCTGTTCGCGCAGCTCGCGGCGGAGGTCCCAGATCTCGCCGTCGGCGATCTCGCCGGGGACGTCCCAGCGCATGGTGCCGCCGACGCTCAGGGCGTCCTCGGCGCGCTGGGTGCCCATCTTGCGGGCGCCGAGCCGGAAGACCTCGGGTGCCACCCAGGTGGGGGCGTGGACGCCGTTGGTGATGGAGGTGATCGGCACCTCGTCGGGGTCGAAGCCCGGCCACAGGCCGGCGAACATGCCCCGGCTGACCGCGCCGTGGAGCGTGGAGACGCCGTTGGCGCGCTGGGCGAGGCGCAGGCCCATCACGGCCATGTTGAACAGGTTGGGCTCGCCGCCGGGATAGGTCTCCCGGCCGAGCTGGAGGATCCGCTCGACGTCGAGGCCGGGCAGCTCGGCGCCCTCGCCGAAGTGCCGGGCGACCAGCTCGCGGTCGAAGCGGTCGATGCCGGCCGGGACGGGGGTGTGGGTGGTGAAGACCGTCCCGGCGCGGACGGCCTCCAGGGCGGCGTCGAACTCGGTGCCCTCCTCGCTCAGTTCCCGGATGCGCTCCAGGCCGAGGAATCCGGCGTGGCCCTCGTTGGTGTGGAACACCTCGGGGGCGGGGTGGCCGGTCAGCTCGCAGTACGCGCGTACCGCCCGGACACCTCCTATTCCCAGGAGCATCTCCTGGAGCAGCCGGTGCTCGCTGCCCCCGCCGTACAGCCGGTCGGTGACGTCCCGCTCGGAGGGGCCGTTCTCCTCGACGTCGGAGTCGAGCATCAGCAGCGGGACCCGGCCGACCTGCGCCACCCAGATGTGGGCGTGCAGGCAGCGTCCGCCGGGGAGGGCGAGGGACACCCGGACGGGTGCTCCGCCGGGGCGGCGCAGCAGGCTGACGGGCATCTCGTTGGGGTCGAGGAGCGGGTAGTGCTCCTGCTGCCAGCCGTCCCGGGAGAGGGACTGGCGGAAGTAGCCGTGCCGGTAGAGCAGGCCGACGCCGATCAGCGGTACGCCGAGGTCGGAGGCGGCCTTGAGGTGGTCGCCGGCGAGGATGCCGAGACCGCCGGAGTACTGAGGGAGGGCGGCGGTGACGCCGAACTCGGGCGAGAAGTAGGCGACGGCGGCCGGCAGGTCGCCGTCGGGCAGGGAGTGGTTCTGGTACCAGCGGCTGCCGCGCAGGTAGTCGTCGAGGTCGTCGGCGACGGAGGAGAGGCGGCGCAGGAAGCGCCGGTCGCGGGCGAGCTCGGCGAGCCGGGTGGCGGACACGGAGCCCAGCAGCCGGACGGGGTCGCCGCCGGCCACCCGCCACCCCTCGGGGTCGACGGACTGGAACAGGTCACGGGTCTCGGCGTGCCACGACCAGCGCAGATTGCGCGCGAGGTCGCTGAGCGGCCGGAGCGGGTCGGGGAGGACGGGGCGCACGGTGAATCGACGGATTGCCTTCACGTGTTCCACCTTCGCAGGGCAGATGCGTATCGGGGCGGACGCACCACGGTGTGCGTCCGCCTTCACTCTTCGACGTTATCGGCACGCCGCCCTCCGTCACCACGGCGCACTCAGGGGGGCGCGTTCACGGCGCGCCGACGGGTACCTCGTAGGGGGAGCCCGCGTTGACGGATTCCGGGTCGAAGGCGCCGGTGGTGGCGTACCGTGCGGCGATCTCGCGTCGCTCGGACGGCGGGATCACGGTGTCGATGTCGGTGAATCCGCCGGGCGCGCGCGCGTGGGCCAGATTGATGACGACCTCGGGGCCCAGCCGCCGGTTGGCGCGCTGAAGCTCCGTCATGGCGGGACGCCGGTGCGCCTCGTAGGCGGCGAGGGCGCCGGCCGGGTCGGGGTGGGCGGCCATGGCGTGGGCGAGGGCCCGCGCGTCGATGATCGACTGGGTGGCGCCGTTGGAGCCGATGGGATACATGGCGTGGGCGGCGTCGCCGATGAGCGTGGTGCGGCCGTGGCTCCAGCGCGCCAGCGGCTCCCGGTCGACCATCGGGTACTCGTAGGCGGTGTCGGCCGCCTTCAGTACGCGTTCGACGCTGACGCCGTCGAACTCCCAGCCCCGGTAGTGGTGCAGGAAGTCCGTCACGGGGACGGCCCGGTTCCAGTCCCCGCGCGGGGTGGCGTCGACGATGCGGTCGGCGGGCATCGCCAGCGCCCAGTTCACGAGGACGTCTCCAGAGCCTGACGGCCGGGGGGACAGGGGGTAGACGACGGCTTTGCGGCGGTCGTCGCCCGCGATCAGCATGAACGTTCCGGCACGGTCGGCGGGCAGCCAGGAGGTCCCCCGCCACACCAGCGTCCCGTTCCAGGGCGGCTCGCCCTCGCGCGGGTTGAGCGCGGCGCGGACCGCCGAGCGGATGCCGTCGGCGCCGATCAGGACGTCCGGCTCCAGCGAGGCGCGGCCCGCGCGGGACCCCTCGCGGTGGTCCAGCCGCACCCGGGGGCGGCCGTCGGGGAGCTGCTCCAGACCGGTGACCCGGACGCCGGTGACGATCGCGGAGGGGCCGATCCGTCGGCGTACCGCGTCGGCCAGGACCCGCTGGAGCCGGCCGCGGTGCACGGAGAGCTGGGGCCAGCGGTGGCCGGCGCCCAGGCCGCGGGGCTCGCGGGAGATCAGCGCGCCGGAGCAGTGGTAGTAGCGCAGCTCGCGGGTGCGGACGGCGTCGGCCTCCAGGGCGTCGAGGAGTCCGAGCGCGTCCAGCTCGCGCACCGCGTTGGGCATGAGGTTCAGCCCCGCGCCGACCGGGCGGATCTCGGGCGCCGCCTCGACGACGGTGACGTGCGGGAAGCCCGCGGCGTGCAGCGAGAGCGCGGCGGTCAGCCCGGCGACGCCGCCGCCCGCGATCAGGATGTGCGGGGTCATGCCGTCGCCTCCCGCAGGCGGGCGCGCGGGGTGGTGGGGCAGCCGGCCCGGCGCACCAGCGTCTCGTTGGCCCGGGTCAGGTCGAGCACGGAGCGCAGCAGCGCGACGGGGGCGCCGCCGCTGCCGGTGTCGTACAGCCGCAGGTCGTCGCCGTACGCCTTGCGGGCGATGCCGATGTGGCGGGCGCGGAAGGTCTTGAGGATGCGCAGCACCCGGGCCAGCGAGTGGGCGGAGGCGAGGAGCTGCGGGGGCAGCCGGTGGACGGTCTCCCAGCTCAGCGCGGCGGACAGCTTGCTGACGGCGGAGACGCCGCCGCTGTGCGCGGCGTGGAAGGCGCGCCACGACGGGAGGCTGTACTCGACCGACTCGGCGAGGAAGGCGTCGTAGCCGGGGTGGGGGCGGTCGCACTGCCAGACCGTCAGATCGACCAGCCACAGCGGGACCTGGGCGGCGGCGGGCCCGAGGTAGCTGCGGCCGGCGACGTCGACCTCCTCGAAGTAGGGGCGCAGGACGCGGGCGAAGTACGACGGGGTCACATGGTCGACGGTGAAGTCGATGGAGTCGACCATCGCCTGGACGTGCTGGGCGGTGCGGTCCAGCGCGAGGGCGAAGCCGGGGTCGTACGGTTCGAGCCGGGCGAGCTGGGCGCAGGTGTCGAGCGCGGCGACGAGGCTGGGGAAGACCATCCGGACGGCCTCCTGGAGATGGCCCTCCATCTCGTGGCCGGTGTAGCTGCGCTGCCGGGCGCCCAGCGGGTTCCAGGTGGTGTAGTGGTGCACGGTGTCGCGGGGCACCATGTCGGTGCGGCGGGCCAGCTCCTCCAGGACGGGCAGGACCTCCGGCACGGCGGCGACGGGCTGGACGCCGTGCCGTTTGAGCGAGCCGAGGAGCATGCCCAGGTCGCGCATGGCGGCGAGCGCCTCGATGACGCACCACTCGGCGACCCGGTCGAGGTCGGGGACGAGGGCGCGCAGGGCGACGGTGAGCGCCGGGACGTCGGCGTCGCGGTTCATCGCGGGGAGCGCGGCGAGCAGCGCGTCGGCGCCCAGCGGGTCGGCGTCGCGTATCTCGGCTATCCGGTAGCGCGGTTCGGCACAGGTGTCCAGACCGGGCGCGACGAGGTCGTACAGGGTCAACGGGATGCCCCCCTCGGGCAGTGTGAGTTCGACAGTGACGCGGAGGACTGCTGGTCAGGCGGTCACCGCGGGTCGCCCACCCGGTCCTGGCGTGGCGCCGGTACGGGCCCGGGCAGGCGCAGCCGTACGGACAGCAGTGCGGCCGCGGCGGCGAACGCGGCGCCGGTGAGCAGCGCGGCCCGGAAGCCGGCCGTCTCGGCCCCGGGTGTGGCCGCGCCGGTGAAGGCGGTGGCCACCGCGACGAGGACGGCCAGGCCCAGCACCGACCCGAACTGCTGGCTGGTGTTGACCAGCCCGGAGGCCAGTCCGGTCTCCTCGGGCGCGGCCTCCGCCGTGGCGGCCACATTGGTGGTGACCACGACCAGCGGCAGGGCGGCGCCCAGCACGAGGCTGGGCGCGAGAACGGTGGTGGCGAAGGTGCCGTCGGGGCGCAGCGCGAGGGCGAGCCAGACCAGGCCGGCGAGCAGCAGCGCGAAGCCGAGGGTCATGGTCGGGACGAGGCCGAGGCGGGCGATCAGACGGCCGGTCAGCGGGGCGGTGGCGACGACGACCAGGGACAGCGGGAGCAGCCCGAGGCCGCCGGCGAGCGGCGACTGGTCCAGCACGCTCTGGAGGTAGAGGCTGACCAGGAAGAACATCGGGAACAGCGCCATCTGGGCGAGGCCGGCGAGGAGGTTGGCCAGCCGCAGGGCCGGCCGTCGCAGCACGGCCGGGGGGACCAGCGGCCGGGCCGCCCGGGTCTCGGTGACGGCGAAGGCGGCGAGCAGGACCAGGCCGGCCGCGCCGGCGGCGGGGCTGCGCCCGACGAGCGCGTACGCGACGAGGCCGAGGCCGCCGGTGGCGGTGAGCGCGCCGAGCAGGTCGGCGCCGGGGGCGGCGCCTCGGGTGCCGCCGGCCAGGAGGCGGCGGGCGAGCAGGGCGAGCAGGGCGGCGGCGAGGACGTTCAGCCAGAAGGTGGAGCGCCAGCCGAGGAGGTCGGTGAGGACGCCGCCGAGCACGGTGCCGAGGACCCCGCCGAGCCCGCCCATGGCGGCGAAGACGCCGAGCGCCCGGTGCCGGGCGGGGCCGTTCGGGAAGAGGTGGAGCAGCAGGGCGAAGGCGGCCGCGGCGGCGAGGGCCGCGCCGGCGCCCTGGGCCGCGCGGGCGGCGATCAGGGTCCCGGCGGACGGGGCGAGGGCGCCGGCCGCGGAGGCGGTGGCGAGCAGCGCGAGCCCGGCGGTGAACAGCCGCCGGTGGCCCAGCAGGTCGGCGGCGCGCCCGCCGAGGAGGAGCAGCCCGCCGAAGGTGATGAGGTAGGCGTTGGCCACCCAGGACAGGGCGGCGGAGCCGGCGCCGAGGTCGCCGCCGACGGACGGCAGCGCGACGTTGACGATCGCCGTGTCCATGATCATCAGCAGCTGGGTGGCGGCCAGCAGCCCCAGCGCGCCGCACGCGGCGGGTGGTCCCCCCGTGCCGCTCACCGGTCGCCCCCGCGGCGGGTCCAGCCGGGGTCGGCGCCGGGCGCGGCGGCCGGGTGCGGGGCGCGGGCGGAGCGGACCGCCCGGCCGCCCCGGGCGCACTGCCCGGGGTCGGCGGCGCGCAGCCGTGCGGGCGCGGTCACCGGGCCCCCTCCAGGCCGTAGCCGTCCAGGCAGGTCCGGGCGAGCGCCTCGCAGGCGTCGGCGCCGCCCTCCCACGCCTGCTGGGTGAGGTAGACGTGCGGGGCGCCGTGGTAGAAGCGCTCGTACTGCTCGTGGCGGGAGGCGAACTCCGAACCGAGCGCGTCCCAGGCCAGTTTGAGCAGCTTCACCCGCTCCTCGGCGGGGGTGCCGGGCGACCGGATGTACTTGCGGACCAGCGGGCCGATCTCCGGGTGCAGCAGGTCCTGGCCGGACGCGGGAAGCTGGATGATCCCGCCGCCGGTGAGGAGCTTGATCTCCTGGAGGGCCCGCGGGTACAGCTCGCCGGCCATGATGCGCTGGGCGTACGAGATGTCCCTGCCGGGCGCCACTCCGCCGCGCCCGCCGTCGACCTCCTCGTACGACGCCTCGGCGGCGAGGACGAACGCCTTGGCCTGGGCGACGTGTCCGAGGAGCCGGCCGACGGCCTGGGTGACGGGCGGCAGGTCGTGGGTGTTGTTGGCGCGGGTGACGAGGATCGCGACGCCGGTGAGGAACTCCAGCTTGGTCCAGAAGCGGGTGGCGGCCTGGTGGACGAAGTTGAGGTAGGCGGGGGTCCGCCACCACATCCCGAAGGCCGCGTCGGTGTTCCGGTAGACCAGCACCCGCTCCCAGGGCACGAACACGTCGTCGGCGACCAGCAGCGCGTCGTTCTCGTCGAAGCGGGAGGAGAGCGGGTTGTCGAAGACGCTGCGCGCCCGCCCCTCGTAGGAGGTGCGGGAGACGAACTTCAGGCCCGGGGTGTCCACGGGGACGGAGAAGCACACGGCGTGGTCGGCGTCCTGCGCGGGGAGCGGCTCGATGGTGCCGACGATCACCTCGTTGCCGAAGACGGCGGCGGTGCCGGTCATCTTGGCGCCGCGCACCACGATCCCGCCGTCCTTCTCGGCGACCACCCGCAGGACCAGGTCGTCCTCCTCCTGCTCGGAGGCGGCCCGGGTGCGGTCGATCTGCGGGTTGGTGAGGGTGAAGACCGGGTAGAGGTCGCCCTCCGCGAGCCGCCGGTGGTACGCGAGGGCGGCGGCCGAGCCGTCGTGGCCGCCGGTCCGGAACAGCTGCGGCAGGGCGGCGAACCCGGCCGCGGCGCCCGCCATGCAGTCGGGGGTGCGGCCCAGGAAGCCGAAGCTGGCCTCGGCCCACACCTTGTACGCCTCGCGGCGCGCGACGAGGTCCTGGTGGGAGCGCGGGACCGCGAAGGCGCGGTGGACGCCCCCCTGGGTGAGGACCGGGGTGTGCGCGGAGTCGTGCGCCAGGTCGTACAGGCGGGCGAGGGAGGCGGCGGTGTTGCGGAACGCCGGGTGCGCGGTGACGTCCGCGACGCGTTCGCCGTCGAGCCATATCTCCCGGCCGTCGCGCAGCGACGCCAGATACTCCTGACCGGACCTCGTCACCTTTTCTCCTCATGCGGATGCCATTGCCGCAGCAGAGCCTGTCCGTTGGTCCACACCTTCGGCAATGAACGTCCGTCCAATGGTCCTTAAGAACCGGCCAGACACCTTCCGGAAACCATTACGCGGCGCTCACCGCGCCCGCCCGGTACTCACCCGGAGTGACGCCGAACCATTTGCGGAAGGCAAGATGGAAACCGACGGCGCTCTGGTAGCCGACGCGCTGCGGCACCGCCGACTGGGGCAGGGAGGTCTCGCCGAGCAGCCGGGCCGCCTCCTGCATGCGCCGGCCGGTCAGATGACGGGCCGGGGCCTCCCCCACCAGGGCGCGGAACGCGGCGGTGAACGCGGAGCGCGACATCCCCACCTCGCGGGCGAGCGACTCGATGGTCCACGGCTCGGCGAACCGGGTCGCGATCATCACCAGCGCGCGGCTGACCCCGGGGTGGCGCAGCACCGGCAGGTGGGCCGGGTTCTCGGCGAACTCCCGCAGCAGCGGGCGCAGCGCGAGCACCAGGGCCATCTCGAAGGCCCGCAGGGTGATCAGCCGGTCGCCGGGGCCGATGGGCCGGTCGGGGGCGGCGAGCAGCCGCAGGGTGTCGCGCAGCAGCGGCTCGCGGTCCACCTGGGAGCCGTCCAGGACCAGGGCCCAGGGCAGCGCCTTGTACAGGCCGGTGGCGGCGCTGGCGTCGTAGTGCAGCCCGGCGCAGAGCAGCCGGCTCTGCGGGCCGGTGCCGTCGATGCGGATCTCGCCGGAGGTGCCGGGCTGGCGCTCGGGCAGCACCGCCTTGAGCGGCACGCCCTGCCGGTCGGGCCGGTCGGAGAGCCGGTGGGCGGTCCCGGTGGGGAAGACGGCCAGGTCACCGGCGCCGAGTTCCTGCGGCGGCTGGCCCTCGGCGGTGATCCAGCAGGTGCCCTCCACGATGTAGTGCAGCACGGCGCAGCCCTGCTCGGCGTCGCCCTCGATCGCCCAGGGGGCGCGGACGTGCCAGCGGCTGTCGAAGACGCCGGTGAGACGCAACGGTTGCAACAGCTCACTGAGGAGGTCGTCGTTCCGGTCGTCGTTTTCGGTGCGCACGGTGTCCATGGACGATCCTTCAACCCCCGCCCCGAATTGTTAATTGATCGGCCAAAGCCGCCGCCGCCAGCCTGAGAGGAGCCGTCATGGCAGCACTCACACCCTATCGAAGGGCCAATCAGGCATATGTCGGAGCAGATGTCCGAGCAGAATCAGATGCGGGTCGCGGTGGTCGGCGCCACCGGTTTCCAGGGCGGGGCGGTGGCCCGGCTGCTGGCCGGGCGCCACCACCGGGTGCGTACGCTCTCCCGGCGTCCGGAGGGCGACCGGCCCCCGCTGCCGGGCGTCTCGTGCGCCACCGGCGACCTGGGCGACGCGGAGGCGGTGCGCCAGTTGTTCGCGGGCGCGACGCATGCCGCGGTGGTGATGCCGCTGGTGTACGAGGCGGAGCGGGTACGGGGCTACGCCCGGAACATCGCCGGGGCGGCGGTGGAGGCCGGGGTGCGGCGGCTGGTCTACAACGCCAACACCCGGGTGCCGCGCACGGCCACCGAGGTGGCCGCCTTCGAGACGCGCCGGATCGCCGAGGAGGTGCTCCGGGAGAGCGGGATCCCGCTGGTGGTGCTGCGCCCGCCGGTGTACCTGGACAACCTGTTCAGCCCCTGGAACGGGCCGGCCCTGGTCAACGACGGGGTGCTCGCCTATCCGCTGCCGGCCGACGCCCCGGTGGCGTGGCTGTCGCACCGGGACCTGGCGGAGGCGGTGTACGGGGCGCTCACGGCGGAGGGCGCGGCGGGGCGGACCTACGAGATCGGCGGGGCGCGGGCCCTGACGGGCGATGAGCTGGCGGACGCCTTCGGGCGGGGGCTGGGCCGGCCGGTGCGCTACCGGGCGCTGGCGCCGGGCGTCTTCGAGCAGGGCCTCGCCGGGGCGATCGGGCCGGCCGCGGCGGCCGGGGTGGCGGGCATCTACCACTACATGGCGTCGGGCCGGGAACCGCTGCTGATGGCGGGGGATGACGGGCTGTCGGCCCGGGAGCTGGGGGTGGCGCCGGCGCCGGCCGACGAGTGGGTGTCGCGGCAGCCGTGGCAGATCTGGGCCAACGACCCGGAGGAGCAGGACGCCCAGACGCTCACCTGAACGCCACTGGACACACCCGAGCAAGAACCGGCCTCGTTTTTCCACTCGAACGGGGCCGGTTCCTTTCGCGTTCCGTTACGCCTGAGTAGTTAGCAACGCGCCGGATTGCCCACCCGAAGGGTATGGGTAGGGCTCCTCCGGTACCCGCCCACCCGAGTGAACCCGGACAGGAGCGGTGATGCCTGCGCTCTGCCACTCGTCAACCGAGCAAGTACAAAGAGCGATATCCCGTACGCAACCCTCAGGTGATGCCGTGAACTCGCTGATTGGTCGCATTCCCGTTCTCGATGTACGCCCGCTGGTCGACTGCGGCAGAAGGCCCGCGAAGGCCGTCGTCGGCGAAACGTTCCAGGTCACGGCCACGGTGTTCCGTGAAGGCCATGACGCCGTGGCCGCCAATGTGGTGCTGGTGGACCCGGCGGGGCAGGCGGGCCCCTTCACCCCCATGCGGGAACTGGCGCCCGGCACCGACCGCTGGGGCGCCGAGGTCACTCCGACGGCCGAAGGGCGGTGGACGTACACCGTCGAGGCGTGGAGCGACCCGATCGCCACCTGGCGCCACGCCGCCGGCATCAAGGTCCCGGCCGGCATCGACACCGAGCTGGTCCTCGCCGAGGGCGCCGGCCTGCACGAACGCGCCGCCGACGGCGTACCCAAGGGCGAGGGCCGCGAGGCCGTCCTCGCCGTGGTGGACGCCCTGCGCGACACCCGGCGCTCCGCCGAGGACCGGCTCGCCGCCGCCCTGGGCACCGAGGCGGTCGAGGCGCTGGCCGCCCACCCGCTGCGCGAACTGGTCACCGCCTCGCGGCCGTTGCCGTTGCTGGTGGAGCGGGAGCGGGCGCTGTTCGGCTCGTGGTACGAGATGTTCCCGCGCTCGGAAGGGGCCCGGGAGGTGGACGGGAAGCTTGTGTCCGGGACCTTCCGGACGGCCGCGGAACGACTTCCGGCCATCGCCGCGATGGGGTTCGATGTCGTATACCTGCCCCCCATTCACCCGATCGGCTCCACCCACCGCAAGGGACCGAACAACACCCTGACGGCGGGTCCGGACGACGTCGGTGTGCCGTGGGCGATCGGCTCGCACGAGGGCGGGCACGACGCCGTCCACCCGGACCTCGGCACCCTGGAGGACTTCGACGCCTTCGTGGCGCGCGCCCGCGAGCTGCGCATGGAGGTGGCGCTGGACTTCGCGCTCCAGTGCTCGCCGGACCACCCGTGGGTGGCGAAGCGCCCGGCCTGGTTCCACCACCGGGCCGACGGCACCATCGCGTACGCCGAGAACCCGCCCAAGAAGTACCAGGACATCTACCCGATCGCGTTCGACCAGGACATGCGGGGCCTGGTCCGCGAGACGCTGCGGGTGCTGCGCCACTGGATGGCGCACGGGGTGCGCATCTTCCGGGTGGACAACCCGCACACCAAGCCGGTGGTGTTCTGGGAGAAGGTCATCGCGGGGATCAACAAGACCGACCCGGACGTGATCTTCCTGGCGGAGGCGTTCACCCGGCCGGCGATGATGCACACCCTGGCCGGGGTCGGCTTCCAGCAGTCGTACACGTACTTCACCTGGCGCAACACCAAGCACGAGCTGACCGAGTACCTCACCGAGCTGTCCGGCGACGCCGCCTCGTACATGCGGCCGAACTTCTTCGTGAACACCCCGGACATCCTGCACGCCTACCTCCAGGAGGGCGGCCGTCCCGCCTTCGAGGTCCGGGCGGTGCTCGCCGCCACGATGTCCCCGACGTGGGGCGTCTACGCCGGGTACGAGCTGTGCGAGAACACCCCGGCGCGCCCGGGCAGCGAGGAGTACCTCGACTCGGAGAAGTACCAACTGCGGCCCCGTGACTGGGAGTCGGCCGAGCGGGAGGGGCGGACCATCGCCCCGCTGATCACCACCCTGAACCGGACCAGGCGCCGCAACGCCGCCCTGCGGCAGCTGCGCTCGGTGCACTTCCACCACACCGACAACGACGCCGTCATCGCGTACAGCAAGCGCGCGGGTTCGAACACGGTTCTGACGGTCGTCAACCTCGACCCGCGCCACACCCACGAGGCGACGGTGTCGTTGGACATGCCGGAACTCGGCCTCGACTGGCACGAGACCGTGCCGGTGCGCGACGAGCTCACCGGTGAGACCTATCACTGGGGCAGGGCCAACTATGTGCGCCTCGAGCCGGGCGTCACGCCCGCGCACATCTTCGTCCTGCGACCGTCCCCGCCGATCGGAGGGTCACCCACATCATGATCGTCAACGAGCCCGTCCACGACACGTTCGAGGACACCCCGGCCAAGGATCGTGATCCCGACTGGTTCAAACGAGCCGTCTTCTACGAGGTTCTGGTGCGTTCGTTCCAGGACAGCAACGGCGACGGCGTCGGTGACCTCAAGGGCATCACCGCCAAGCTGGACTACCTGCAGTGGCTCGGGGTCGACTGCCTCTGGCTCCCGCCGTTCTTCAAGTCCCCCTTGCGGGACGGCGGTTACGACGTGTCGGACTACACCTCCGTCCTGCCCGAATTCGGCGACCTGGCCGACTTCGTCGAGTTCGTGGATGCCGCCCACCAGCGCGGCATGCGCGTGATCATCGACTTCGTGATGAACCACACCAGCGACCAGCACCCGTGGTTCCAGGAATCCCGCAGCGACCCCGACGGCCCCTACGGCGACTACTACGTCTGGGCCGACGACGACAAGCAGTACCAGGACGCGCGGATCATCTTCGTCGACACCGAGACGTCCAACTGGACCTTCGACCCGGTGCGCAAGCAGTACTACTGGCACCGGTTCTTCTCCCACCAGCCCGACCTCAACTACGAGAACCCGGCGGTGCAGCAGGAGATCCTCTCCGCCCTGCGCTTCTGGCTCGACCTGGGCATCGACGGCTTCCGCCTGGACGCCGTGCCCTACCTGTACCAGCAGGAGGGCACCAACTGCGAGAACCTCCCGGCGACCCACTCCTTCCTCAAGCGGGTGCGCAAGGAGATCGACGCCGCCTACCCCGACACCGTGCTGCTCGCCGAGGCCAACCAGTGGCCCGAGGACGTCGTCGACTACTTCGGCGACTTCACCGCCGGCGGCGACGAGTGCCACATGGCGTTCCACTTCCCGGTGATGCCCCGCATCTTCATGGCGGTGCGCCGGGAGTCCCGCTACCCCGTCTCCGAAGTCCTGGCGAAGACACCGGCGATCCCGGTGAACTGCCAGTGGGGCATCTTCCTGCGCAACCACGACGAGCTGACGCTGGAGATGGTCACCGACGAAGAGCGCGACTACATGTACGCGGAGTACGCCAAGGACCCGCGGATGCGCGCCAACATCGGCATCCGGCGCCGGCTCGCCCCGCTGCTCGACAACGACCGCAACCAGATCGAGCTGTTCACCGCCCTGCTGCTGTCCCTGCCCGGCTCGCCGATCCTCTACTACGGCGACGAGATCGGGATGGGCGACAACATCTGGCTCGGCGACCGCGACGGGGTGCGCACCCCCATGCAGTGGACGCCCGACCGCAACGCCGGCTTCTCGTCCTGCGACCCGGGACGGCTCTACCTGCCGACGATCATGGACCCGGTCTACGGCTACCAGGTGACCAATGTCGAGGCGTCGATGGCCTCGCCCTCGTCGCTGCTGCACTGGACCCGCCGCATGATCGAGATCCGCAAGCAGAACCCGGCCTTCGGCCTCGGCTCGTACACCGAGCTGCCGTCGTCGAACCCGGCGGTCCTCGCCTTCCTCCGGGAGTACGGCGACGACCTGGTGATGTGCGTGCACAACTTCTCCCGCTTCCCGCAGCCCACCGAACTGGACCTGCGGCGCTTCAACGGGATGCACCCGGTGGAGCTGATCGGCGGGGTGCGCTTCCCCGCGATCGGCGAATGGCCGTACCTGCTCACCCTCGCGGGGCACGGCTTCTACTGGTTCCGGCTGCGGCGGGACACCGCCAAGGCGGTCACCGGCAGAACGGTCACGGAGGCGACCGTGGCGACCACCCCGGCCGCGTCCGGCACGGTCCCCACCGGGGCGCCGGGCGCGTTCACCCCGGGCACACCGGCGCCCCCGGGCCCGGCCGGGGCGCCCAGGGGCGGGGCGGCGGCCGACGCGGCGTCGGTCGCGGCCGGCCGCACCGGGCGCCGGGCGGCCGGGGAGGGGTAGCACCCCCGGGGCGGGGCGTTTCCGGCGCCCCGCCCTGGGCACTCTCCCCCTCATACGTCGATTCGGGTCTATCTCGACCATCCCCGCCCGACACGTCCCGCACAGCCGGACAGCACTCGCCGCATTCCGGGACACTCTGCACGTTCTGTGCATTTCGTAGTGCCCGGGGAAAGGACGCGCTGCCATGTCGGAGACCGCATCCACCGCCCGGGCCCCGGTCGCCCTCCTCCCCTCGCTGGTGCCACTGCTCCACGCGTGGCTGCCGCGCCAGCGCTGGTTCGCGGGGAAGGGACGGCCGGTCACCGGTTTCACCCTCGTCTCGGTGACCGAACTGCTCCCCCTCGACACCACCGGCCCCGGGCTGCTGCACCTGCTGGTGCGGGTCCAGCAGCCGGGCCCCACCACCACCTCCCCGGGCGACTGCTACCAGCTCCTGCTGGGCGTCCGGGCCGACCTGCCGCCCCGGCTCGCCCCCGCCCTGATCGGCCGCGTCCCGGACGGCCCGCTCGCCGGGCGCACCGTCTACGAGGGGCTCAGCGACCCCCGGCTCGCCGCGCTCCTGCTGGAACGATTGCGCACCCCCGGCCCGCTGGGTCCGCTGCGGTTCTCCCGGACCGTCGCGATCCCCGAGGGCCTGGCCCCCCGCGTCCTGGACGCGGAGCAGTCCAACTCCTCGCTGGTGTACGGCGACCAGTACATCCTGAAGGTGTTCCGGCGCGTCTACCCGGGCGCCAACCCGGACCTGGAGCTGCCGCTGGCGCTCGCCCGGGCCGGCTGCGGCCGGGTCCCGGCGCCCGTCGCCTGGTACGAGACGGGCGGCGGCACCGGCGAGCCCAGCACCCTGGGCGTGCTCCAGCCCTTCCTGCACGGCTCCCGGGACGGCTGGCAGCTCGCCCTGGAGGCGCTCGCCGCCGGGCGGGACTTCACCACCGAGGCCCGGGCGCTGGGCCGGACCACCGCCGAGGTGCACACCGCGCTGGCCGGCGCCCTGCCGACCCTCGCCCTGGGCCGCTCCCATACCGCGCACCTGGCGCAGGGGATGAGCCGGCGGCTGGACGCCGCCGCGCAGGCCGTACCGTCGCTGATGCCGTACGTCCCCGGGCTGCGCGCCGCCTTCGAGGCGGTCGCCTCGGCGCGGTCCGGCAACGGGCTGTGGCGCGCCCAGCGGGTCCACGGCGACCTGCACCTGGGGCAGATCCTGCGCACCCGGGACGGCGACTGGTCGGTGATCGACTTCGAGGGCGAGCCGGCCAAGCCGCTCGCCGAGCGCCGCCGCCCCCAGCCCCCGGTGCGCGACGTGGCCGGGATGCTGCGCTCCTTCGACTACGCGGCCCGCACCCACGACCGCGGCGACCCGCGGTGGGCCGAGCGGTGCCGGGACGCCTACTGCGCCGGGTACGCCGACGCGGCCGGCACCGATCCGCGCGACGAGCCCGCGCTGCTGCGCGCGTACGAGACGGACAAGGCCGTCTACGAGGTGCTGTACGAGGCCCGCCACCGCCCCGACTGGCTGCCGGTCCCGATGGCGGCCATCCGCCGACTCGCCGCCCCCACCCCCACTCCGTGATGTGACCGCCCCTTGAGGAGGCCCTCCCCCGTGACCCCCCGTCGTCCCACCCGCAACCCCGCCGAACCGGCCGCCAAGAAGACCCCGGCCGTCAAGCAGACCCCCGTGGCGACCCCCGTGGGGGACGCCACCGCCCTGCCCGTACCGCCGCCCGGCGCCACGCCCCGCCCCCGCGCGGCGGCCGACGGGAGCGCCGTACCGGCCGCCCCGCCGCTCGACCCGGCCGACCGGGGGCGGCTGCTCGCCGGTGAACACCACGACCCGCACGCCCTGCTGGGCGCCCACCCGGTGGACGGCGGCACCGCCGTCCGGGTCCTGCGCCCCTGCGCGAGCGGGGTGTCCCTGCTGGTGGACGGCGGGCGCACCGAGCTGCACGACGACGGCGACGGGCTGTTCTCCACGGTGCTGCCGGGAGCCTCGGCGCCCGCGTACCGGCTGCGGATCGCCTACGGCTCCGAGGTCGTCGAGACCGAGGACCCCTACCGCTTCCTGCCCTCGCTCGGCGAGCTGGACCTGCACCTCATCGGCGAGGGCCGGCACGAGGAGCTGTGGAAGGCCCTGGGCGCCCACCCGATGACCCACCAGGGCGTCACCGGCACCCGCTTCACCGTCTGGGCGCCCAACGCGCGCGGTGTGCGCCTGGTGGGCGAGTTCAACTACTGGGACGCCGGCACCGGGCTGCCGCTGCGGTCGCTGGGCAGGACCGGCGTCTGGGAGCTGTTCGTGCCCGGCATGGGCGAGGGGCAGCTCTACAAGTTCGCCGTCACCGGCCCGGACGGCCACTGCACCCTGCGCGCCGACCCGATGGCCCGCCGCACCCAGTGTCCGCCGGAGACCGCGTCGGTGGTCACCGCCTCGCACCACACCTGGCAGGACCAGGAGTGGATGGCGCACCGGGGCGACCGGCCCGTGCACGAGGCGCCCTTCTCGGTGTACGAGGTGCACCTGCCGTCCTGGCGGCCGGGCCTGACCTACCGGGAGCTGGCCGAGCAACTCCCCGCGTACGTCAAGGAGCTGGGCTTCACGCACGTGGAGCTGATGCCGGTCGCCGAGCACCCCTACAGCCCGTCCTGGGGCTACCAGGTCACCGGTTTCTACGCGCCCACGGCCCGGCTCGGCACGCCCGACGACTTCCGGTACTTCGTGGACGCCTGCCACCGGGCCGGGATCGGGGTGCTGGTCGACTGGGTGCCCGCGCACTTCCCCAAGGACGACTGGGCGCTGGCCCGCTTCGACGGCACCCCGCTCTACGAGCACCCCGACCCGCGCCGCGCCGAGCACCCCGACTGGGGCACCCTGGAGTTCGACTACGGCCGCACCGAGGTGCGCAACTTCCTCGTCGCCAACGCCGTGTACTGGTGCGAGGAGTTCCACGTGGACGGGCTGCGGGTGGACGCCGTGGCCTCGATGCTCTACCTGGACTACTCCCGCGAGGGCGACGACTGGGTGCCCAACGAGCACGGCGGCCGGGAGAACTACGACGCGGTCGCCTTCCTCCAGGAGATGAACGCCACCGTCTACCGCCGCTGCCCCGGTGTGGTGACCATCGCCGAGGAGTCCACGGCCTGGGAGGGCGTCACCCGGCCCACCGACAGCGGCGGCCTGGGCTTCGGCCTGAAGTGGAACATGGGCTGGATGCACGACTCGCTGGTGTACGTCGCCAAGGAGCCGGTGCACCGCAAGTACCACCACAACGAGATGACGTTCTCGATGGTGTACGCGTACAGCGAGAACTACGTGCTGCCCATCTCGCACGACGAGGTGGTGCACGGCAAGCAGGCGCTGGTGACGAAGATGCCCGGCGACTGGTGGCAGCGGCGCGCCAACCAGCGGGCGTACCTGGGCTTCATGTGGGCCCACCCCGGCAAGCAACTTCTGTTCATGGGGCAGGAGTTCGCCCAGGGCGCGGAGTGGTCGGAGGCGCACGGCCCGGAGTGGTGGCTGACCGGGGACGACTACCACTCGGCGGGCGACCACCGGGGCATGCGGGACCTGGTCCGCGACCTCAACGCGGTGTACGGGGCCACGCCGGCGCTCTGGGAGCGGGACACCGTCCCGGAGGGCTTCCAGTGGTCGCTGGGCGACGCGGCGGAGGACAACGTCTTCGCCTTCCTGCGGTACGACGCCGGCGGCGCGCCGCTGCTGTCGGTGACCAACTTCTCCCCGGTGGTGCGCGAGGACTACCGGCTGTGGGTGCCGGACCGGGTCGCCGCCTGGGCGGAGGTCCTGAACACCGACGCGACCGTGTACGGCGGCAGCGGGGTGGTCAACGCCGACGTGGTGAAGACCGAGGCGGGCCATGTGCGGCTGACGCTGCCGCCGCTGGCGACCGTGTGGCTGAAGCCGGCCTGACCCGCCGGCGCCCCGGCCGTGCCGGGACCGCCCGTGTGGCGGTCCCGGCACGGGCGGGCGTCAGCCGGCGGCGCGGACGACGCCCAGCCGCTGGGTGGCGCGGGTGAGCGCCACGTACAGGTCGTTGACCCCGTGCGGCCCGCCGGAGCGGATGCCGTCCGGGTCGGCCACGATCACCGTGTCGAACTCCAGCCCCTTGGCCTGCCTCGGCTCCAGCAGCACGACCGGCCGGGTCAGGTCGGGGTCCGGCCCGTGGGCGGCCCCGGGCAGGGCCCGTACCAGCTCCGGGAGGCGGCCGGGCGGGGCGATCACCGCGAGCCGCCCCTCGGCCGGCCGCTCCCGGCGTACGGCGGCGGCGACCTCGCCGGTGACGTCGGCGGCCGTCCGCTCCCAGGGCGGCACGCCGGTGGAGCGCACCGAGCGCGGCGGCACGAAGTCCGGGTCCTCGGCCCGCCGCACGGCCGCGGCGACCTCCATGATCTCGGCGGGCGTACGGTAGTTGACGCCGAGCCGGACGTGCTCGAAGCGGTCCCCCACGTACGGGCCGAGGATCTCCCGCCAGGAGCCGCAGCCGGCCGCGTCGCCGGTCTGGGCCGGGTCGCCGACGAGCGTCATCGACCGGGTGGGGACGCGCCGCATCAGCAGCCGCCAGGCCATCGCGGACAGCTCCTGCGCCTCGTCGACGATCACATGCCCGAAGGCCCAGGTGCGGTCGGCGGCGGCCCGCTCGGCGGCGCTGCGGTGGTCGGCCTCCTCGTGGCGCTCGGCGAACCGTTCGGCGTCGATGATGTCGTGGGCGCCGAGCACCTCCGACTCCTGGTCCTCGAACTCGTACGTCCGCGAGGCGAAGCTGACGTCCAGGACGCCCTGGGCGTAGGCGATCCGGGCGTTGCGCTCGCGCTCGGCGGCGGCGCGGGCGGCGGTGTCGTCCTCGCCGAGCAGTTCGGCGGCCTCGTCGAGCAGCGGGACGTCGGCCTCGGTCCACGGGCCGCCGGTGCGGCGGACGAACTCGGCCTCGCCGTCCGGGAGGTACCCGTCGGGCGCGGCCAGGAAGCCGGCGACCAGGTCCTGCGGGGCGAGGGTGGGCCACAGCTCCCCCACGGCCTCGTGGACCCGGGGGTTCGCGGCGATCTCCTTGCGCATCTGGGTGATGTCGGAGGGGTCGAGGAGGTTGGGCCCGCCGAAGGGATCGGCGCCGATGCGCTCGGCGAGCTGGTCGGTGAGGGCGTCGATGACGCGGAACGCGAAGCGCGGGCGGGCGAGGTTGTGCGGCAGCCCGGTGCCCCGGGCGTCCCAGCGGGCGTCCTCGGCGATGTCCCGGTCCAGCAGGAGGGTGCCGTAGTCGTCGTGGTCGATCTCCAGCGGGGCGCCGGTGGGCGGCACGGTCTGCCGGTCGCGCAGGACCCGGGCGAGGACGGCGGCCATACCGGCGCGGCCCTTGATCTCGGCGGCCTCGGGGGTGTCGGTGCCGGTGGCGCGGACGCCGGGGAACAGCTCGGCGGGGGTGGCCAGCAGCACCCCGGTCTCGCCGAGGGCGGGCAGCACCTCGCCGATGTAGCCGAGGAAGGCCGGGTTGGGGCCGACGACGAGGACGGCGCGGCGGGCGAGCTGCTCGCGGTGGGCGTAGAGGAGGTACGCGGCGCGGTGCAGGGCCACGGCGGTCTTGCCGGTGCCGGGGCCGCCCTCGACCACCAGGACGCCCTGGTGCGGGGCGCGGATGATCCGGTCCTGCTCGGCCTGGATGGTGCGGACGATGTCGGTCATCCGGCCGGTGCGGGCGGTGCCGAGCGCGGCGAGGAGCACCTCGTCGGCGTCCGGGTTCTCGTGCCCGGTGCGGGTGGTGTCGGAGAGGTCGAGGATCTCGTCGTGCAGGGCGGTGACGGTGCGGCCCTTGGTGGTGATGTGGCGCCTGCGGCGCAGGCCCATGGGCGCGTATCCGGTGGCGAGGTAGAAGGGCCGGGCGACCTCGGCCCGCCAGTCGACGACCAGCGGGGTGCGCTCGGCGTCGTCGGCGCGGATGCCGATGCGCCCGATGTGGTGGTCGCGTCCGTCGCGGAAGGCGAGCCGGCCGAAGCAGAGCCCGTGCTCACCGGCGTCGAACGCGGCGAGCAGCCCGGACTGTTCGGCGACGAGGACGTCCCGCTCCTGGCGCGCCTGGAACCCGGTGCCCGCGTCCTTCAGGGCGGCCGTGACGGCCGCCTCGGCCTGGTCGCGCAGGTGGTCGAGTCGCGCGTAGAGCCCGTCGACGAATCGCTGCTCCTTACGGTATTCCTCGGTTGACAATCCGACTCCCGCCGCGATACAGTGCGTTAACTGAACTTCCGTGTGCGCTTTGTGCGTTGCGCACTCGAACCATTCAATATACGCGACGAGAAGCCCCGGCCGCCAATGCGACCGGGGCTTCTCGCTGTCCGCACGACCCGATGCGCGGGGGCGGGCGCCGCCGGGGCCGTGACGCCCAGCCCCCCGGCAGTGCGTCACGGCCCCGGCGGCGTATACGGCCGTCCCGGGTGCGCGGCTCAGACCCGCTCGGGCTCCCGGGCCTCCGCGTCCGCCTCCGGCGGGGTCCCGGCGGTCTTCGCGCCCGCCCGGCCCGGCAGCAGCACGGCCACCAGGACGGTGCCGGCGGCCAGGATCGCCGCGCCGACGAGGCTGGTGTGGGCGACCGCGTCGGAGAAGGCCGAGCCGACCGCGTCGGCCATCCGGCGCGCGCCCTCGGCGAGCCCGGGCGCCTGCTCGGGCGGGGCCTGGGCGGCCCGCTCGGCTATGCCGTGGGCGACGGCGTACCCGGCGCCGACCGAGTCCTGGGCGGTCTCCAGGGCGGGGGCGGGCAGCCCCGCGCCCCGGGTGGCGTCGGCGAGGTGCGAGGAGTACGAGGAGGCGAGCACCGAGCCGAGCAGCGCGATGCCGAGCGAGCCGCCGAGCTCCAGCGAGGTGTCGTTGACCGCGCCGCCGACGCCCAGCTCCGACTCGGGGAACGCGCCCATGATGGCGTCGGTGCACGGCGAGAGCGCCAGCCCGATGGCGAGGCCCAGCACCACGAGCGGCGCCACGAGGTCCCCGTACCCCGACCCCGCGTCGACCCGGGTCAGCAGGGCGAGCGCCAGCGTGCCGAGGGCCATGCCGGAGGTGACCGTGACCTTCATGCCGAGGCGCGGGGTGAGGAAGCCGGTGAGCGCCGAGCCGGCGAAGACGGCACCGGCCAGCGGCAGCATCCGCACGCCGGTGGCGAACGGGTCGTACCCGAGCACGAACTGGAGGTGCTGGGTGAGGAAGTAGAAGGCGCCGAAGACGGCGAGGAAGAACAGCGCGACGGCCAGGTTGGAGCCGGCGAAGCCGCGGTTGAGGAAGCGGCGGACGTCCAGCACCGGACGCGGGTGGCGCAGCTCCCAGCCGGCGAAGGCGAGCAGTCCGGCGCCCGCGACGACCGCCGCGGTGACGGCCTTGGCGTCCCAGCCGAAGTGCGGGCCCTGGATGATCGCGTACACCAGCGCCCCGGTCCACACCACGGAGAGCAGACCGCCCACGTAGTCGATCCGGCCGTGCCGCGCGGCCTTGGACGGCGGTACGAGGACGAGGGCGCCGACGATGGCGAGCGCGGCGACCGGGACGTTGATCAGGAACGTGGACGCCCAGCCGTGGTCCTTCAGCAGCGCCCCGGCGACCAGCGGGCCCGCCGCGATGGCGACTCCGGCGGTGGCCGTCCACAGCACGATGGCCCGGGCGCGCTCGGCGCGCGGGAAGGTCGCGGCGAGCAGGGACAGCGTGGCGGGCATGATCATCGCCGCGCCGACGCCCATCACGGCCCGGGCGGCGATGACCCCGGTGGAGGAGTCCACGAGCGCTCCGGCGACCGAGCCGGCCCCGAAGACCACGAGCCCGAGGACGAGGGCGCCGCGCCGGCTGTACTTGTCGCCGATGGCGCCGAGCAGCAGCATCAGCGCCGCGTACGGCACGGTGTAGCCGTCGATGACCCACTGGAGGTCGGAGCTGCTCAGCCCGAGGTCCTGGGTCATGTCGGGGGCCGCGACGGTGAGGGCGGTGTTCGCCATCACGATGATCAGCAGGCTCAGGCAGAGCACCAGGAGCGCCCACCAGCGCCGGGGGTAGGGCCGCTCCATCCTCTCCACCGGCTCGTTCATGACGAGGCGCATGACCAGCTCCTCCACCCTCTCGCTCGACGCTGCTTGCACAGTGGTGTGCAATTACACACCGCTGTGCAAGTTACGTGATTGCACGGTGCTGTGCAAAATGAGGGGGTGACCTCAGGACGAGCCGACGCGAACCGGCGCCGTATCGAGCAGGTGGCCCTCACCGAGCTGCTGCGCGACCCGGACGCCTCCATGGACCAGATCGCGCGGGCGGCGGGTGTGGTGCGCCGGACCGTGTACGGGCACTTCCCGAGCCGTGAGGCGCTGATCGCCGCGCTCGTGGACAGCGCGGTCGACGCGGTGGCCCGGGCGCACGCGAGCGGCCGGGAGGGCGTGGACGATCCGGCCGAGGCGCTGGCCCGGGCGGCCCTCGCGGTCTGGGAGATCGCCGACCGCTACCGGCTGCTGGTCGCCCTCGCCCAGCGCAGCGTCACCATGGAGGGCATCCGCGAGCGGCTCACCCCGGTGCGCGAGGCCTGCGCGGCGGTGCTCCAACGGGGCCTGGACGCGGGCGTGTTCGCCTCACCGCTGCCCGCCGCCGCCCTGGCGCACGTCCATGAGCAGGTGCTGTTCGGCCTGATGGAGGCGGTGAACACCGGCGCCCTCGCCCCCGCCCGGGCCGGCCGGTCCGCCGCCGAGACGATGCTGATCTCGGCCGGCGTCCCGGCGGCGCGTGCGGCGGAACTGGTCGCGGAGCTGGAGGAGTCGGCGGAGGCGGCGGGCCCGCGGCGGGATGCGGCGGAGGCCGTACGCCGTTAGCCGGCCGTCACGGGCTCCCGGCGGTCGGGCCGGTCGTCGTCGCCGCCCTTGCCGGTGCCGGCGTCGGTGTCGGTGTCCGACGCGGACGGGGACGGGGCGTGGTCGTCGAGGAGGGTGCGCTCATCGAACGGCACCCGGCCGGCGAGGACTTCGGCGACCCGGTCCTTGTCGATCTCCTTGGTCCAGGTGCCGACCAGGACGGTGGCCACGGCGTTGCCCGCGAAGTTGGTCAGGGCGCGCGCCTCGCTCATGAAGCGGTCGATGCCGACGATCAGCCCGACGCCGTCCACCAGGTCGGGGCGGTGCGACTGGAGCCCGCCGGCCAGTGTCGCCAGGCCGGCGCCGGTGACGCCCGCCGCGCCCTTCGAGGCGATGATCATGAAGACCAGCAGGGAGATCTGCTCGCCGACCGACAGCGGGTCGCCCATCGCCTCGGCGACGAAGAGCGAGGCCATGGTCAGGTAGATGGCCGTGCCGTCCAGGTTGAAGGAGTAGCCGGTCGGGACGGTGATGCCGACGACGGGCTTGCTGACGCCCAGGTGCTCCATCTTGGCGATCAGGCGCGGCAGCGCCGACTCGGAGGACGAGGTGGACAGGATCAGCAGGAACTCCCGGCCCAGGTACTTCAGCAGCGGCACGATGCCGACCCCGGCCACGAACCGCAGCAGCGCGCCGAGGACGACGAAGACGAACAGCGCGCAGGTGAGGTAGAAGCCGATCATGATGACGGCGAGGGACTTCAGGGCGTCCACCCCGGTCTCGCCGACGACGGCGGCGATGGCCCCGAAGGCGCCCACCGGGGCCACCCACATGATCATGGCGAGGATGCGGAAGACCAGCCGCTGGATGTGCCCGATGCCGCGCAGCACCGGCTCGCCACTCCGGCCCATCGCCTGGAGCGCGAAGCCGGCGAGCAGGGCGACCAGCAGGGTCTGGAGGACCTCGCCGGTGGTGAAGGCGGAGACCAGGGTCTTGGGGATGATCCCGAGGAGGAAGTCGACGGTGCCCTCACTGGCGCCCGCCGCCTGCTTCTCGCCCGCCGCGGCGGCCTCGTCCGTCAGCCGCAGATTGGCGCCCGGCTCCAGCAGGTTGCCGACGACCAGACCGATGGCGAGGGCGACGGTCGACATCACCATGAAGTACCCGAGCGCCAGGCCGCCGACCGCGCCCACCTTGGCGGCCTTGCGGACCGAGCCGACGCCCAGCACGATCGTGCAGAAGATGATCGGCGAGATCATCATCTTGATCAGGTCCACGAAGCCGGTGCCCAGCGGCTTGAGTTCGACGGCCACCCCCGGGGCGGCGAAGCCGACGGCGATGCCGAGCACGACCGCCGCGATGACGGCCAGATACAGATAGTGGGTACGGTCCCGGCGTACGGCCACGGGGTCCTCCTCGGTGAGTCGCTCCACCGTCCCGGTGGATCCCCGAGACCATCTCTCACCGCGTGACGGCGGTCACCCTTGCGTACGTTTCGTTCACGTGTGCCGCGTTCACCCGTCGCCGGGCGTTCCCCTCGCGTCGGTCCCCCGTTCCCGGGCGGCCGGCGCCCGGGCACACTGGGGCCCATGCGCCTGACCCGCTCCCTCCCCCGCCCCCGCAGCCTGGCCGGCCAGCTCTTCGCGATGCAGGTCGTGCTGGTGGCGGTCGTGGTGGCCGGGTGCGCGCTCTACGCGTACGCCGACGACCGCCGCCAGGCCGAGGAGACGGCGCGCCGGCAGACCACCGCGACCGCCACGGCCGTCGCCCGCTCCCCCGCGGTCGCCGCGGCGGCCCGGTCGGCCGACCCGACCGCCGCACTCCAGCCGTACGCCCTCTCCCTGGTCGGCGAACCGGGGGTCACCTTTGTGACGATCATGGCGCCGGACGGGACGCGGTGGACCCACCCCGACCCGGACGAGATCGGCGGCCGGTACCTCGGCCGCACCGAGGCCGCGCGGCGCGGCGAGACGTTCACGGAGACGTACGTGGGGACGCTGGGGCGCTCGGTGCGGACGGTGGCGCCGGTGTACGACCGGGGCCAGGTGGTCGCCCTGGTGAGCGCCGGCATCACGGTGGACCGGATCAGCGAGCAGCTGCGCGGCCAGGTCGCCGCGCTGCTGGGGATGGCGGGCGCGGCGCTGGCGCTCGGCGGCGCCGGTACGTATGTGATCAACGCGCGGCTGCGGCGGCACACCCACGGGATGAACGCGGCCGAGCTGAGCCGGATGCACGACTACCACCAGGCCGCGCTGCACGCGGTGCGCGAGGGGCTGGTGATGCTGGACGGGCGGCGGCGGATCGCACTGATCAACGACGGGGCCCGGGAGCTGCTCGGCCTGGGCGAGGACGCGGTGGGCACCCCGGTGGCGGAGCTGGACCTGCCGGCGTCGCTGACCGGCGCGCTGCTCTCCCCCGAGCCGCGGGTGGACGAGCTGCACCTGACGGACGACCGGGTGCTGGTGGTGTCGACCCGTCCGGTGGTGGGCGGCGACCGGCGCGGGACAGTGGTGACGCTGCGGGACCACACCGAGCTGCAGGCGCTCTCGGGCGAGCTGGACTCGGAGCGCGGGTTCACCCAGGCGCTGCGGTCGCAGGCGCACGAGGCGGCCAACCGGCTGCACACCGTGGTGTCGCTGATCGAGCTGGGCCGGGCGGAGGAGGCGGTGGAGTTCGCCACGGCGGAGCTGGAGCTGGCGCAGGCGCTGACGGACCGGGTGGTGGACGCGGTGGCCGAGCCGGTGCTGGCGGCGCTGCTGCTGGGCAAGGCGGCGGAGGCGGCCGAGCGGGGTGTGGAGCTGGTGCTGACCGGGGACAGCCGGATCGACGACGGGGTGCTGCCCCCGAGCCTGCCCGCCCGCGACCTGGTGACGATCCTCGGCAATCTGATCGACAACGCCCTGGACGCCGCCCAGGGCACGCCGGACGCGCGGGTCACGGTGACCGCGCGGGCCGACGGGGACCAGGGCGAGCTGCTGCTGCGGGTCGCCGACTCCGGGCCGGGGCTCGGTGACGACGACCACGAGGCGGTGTTCGCGCGCGGCTGGTCGACCCGTGGGCCGGGCCGGGGGCTGGGTCTCGCGCTGGTGCGGCAGGCCGTGCGGCGCGGCGGCGGGACCGTCGAGGTGGGCCGGGCCCCGGAGGCGGGCGCCCGGTTCACGGTACGGCTGCCGCTGGGGCCGCGCGACGACGGCCCGGCGGGGGCGGTGGCGGGCGCCGGGGCGGGCGCTGGGGCTTCGGCGGACGGCCCGGGGGCTTCGGCTGACGGGCCGGGTCCGGGGGCTTCGGGGGTCGCGGCGGACTCCGGGCCGGGGGCCGGGCCGGGCGCGGCGGGCGCCGGGGCGGTGGGCTCCGGGCCGGGCGCGGGGGCTTCGGCGGGCGGGGCGGGCGCGGGGGCTTCGGCGGGCGGGGCGGGCGCGGGGGCGGTGGGCTCCGGGCCGGGCGCGGGGGCTTCGGCGGGCGGGGCGGGCGCGGGGGTGGGCGCGTGAGCGGGGCCGGGGACATCCGGGTGCTCGTGGTCGAGGACGACCCGGTCGCCGCCGACGCCCACGCCCTGTACGCGGGCCGGGTGGCGGGCTTCACGGTCGTCGGGGTGGCCCACTCGCGGGCCGCCGCCGTACGGCTGCTGGAGCGCACGGCCGTCGACCTGATCCTGCTCGACCTGTACCTGCCGGACGGCCACGGTCTGCAGCTGCTGCGCTCGCTGCGCGCGGCCGGGCACCAGGCCGACGTCATCGCGGTCACCTCGGCGCGCGACCTGGCCGTCGTCCGCGAGGGCGTCTCGCTGGGCGTGGTCCAGTACGTGCTGAAGCCCTTCGCCTTCGGCACCCTGCGCGACCGGCTCGCCCGGTACGCGGAGTTCCGCGCCGCCGCCGGGGAGGCGTCCGGCCAGGACGAGGTGGACCGGGCGCTCGCCGCGCTGCGCGCCCCCCGCCCGGCGGACCTGCCCAAGGGGCTGAGCGCCCCGACGCTGGCCGCGGTGACCCGGACGCTGCGCGCCTCGGCGGGCGGGCTGACCGCGACCGGGGCGGGAGAGGCGGTCGGCATCTCGCGGATCACCGCGCGCCGCTATCTGGAGCACCTGGTGGACACCGGCCGGGCGGAGCGCAGTCCGCAGTACGGGCAGGTCGGGCGGCCCGAGCTGCACTACCGGTGGGTGTCCTCGGCCGGCGCCGGAACGGGGTAGATTACCGACAGGTAGGGGCAGGGCGGGGCGCATCTGGACGTTCCTACGACATTTGGCCTTGGGTGAACCCACCGTAGCCAAGCGTGACCGTCTGCTTCTACGGTGTGCGCGTGCAGCCCTCCGTCCCGTCCCCGCCCTTCAACGCCCTCGCCGCGCGCCGACTGCGCGAGGCCCTCGGCATGGCCCCCGCGCACGTCGCCTACGGCCTGCGCGCCCAGTACGGCCTCGGCGTACCGCCCGAGACGGTGATCGCCTGGGAGCGCGGCATCGCCGCCCCCGACGCCCGCGAGCTGACCGCGCTCGCCGGGGTCCTGTGGTGTTCGCCCGGCGAGCTGCTGGCCGCCGCCACGACCCTGCGCGAGCACCGGATGGCGCGGGCCGTGGCGCCCGAGGACCTGGCGCGCCGGGTGGGCCTGGACGTCAAGGCGTACCTGCGGATGGAGGAGAGCGGGCGCTGGCGCGGCAACGAGCGGCAGACCGCGGCGCTCGCGGAGGCGCTGGCCCTCGGGCCGCGCGAGGTCATCACCGCGACCGGCCGAGACGAGGAGCTGGCGGACCTGCTGCGCAGCGCGGCGACGACCCGCTGGCAGGCGTATGTGAAGCCGGCGGCGAAGATGCTGCCGATGGACCGTGGGCACCTGGAGCAGGTGCTCCAGCAGCTGCACGCCGACTACCAGTCGCGGATGGTGGCGACCAACAGCTGGGGCTCCGACGTGACGGGCGACAGCGGTGGCGAGGCGGGGCGCGAGTACCTGGCGCGGATCGTGGACCACTTCTGGGAGCTGGCCCGGGTCTGACGCTTCACCGGGGCGCGGCGGGCGCCGCTTCAGCGGGGCGCTGCGACCGCGGTGCGGGGCGCGGGCGGCGCGGGCCGGGTGTGCCGGTCGGCGTCCTCCCCCCGTACGAAGGTGATCACCGTGACCGCGGCGATCAGCAGGGCGGTCAGGGCCACCGCGGGCACCACCGCCCGCCGCCACCACGGGCCCCCGGGGCCGTCAGGGGCCGCCGGCTCGCCACCGGCCTCCGCGGCGCCGCCGGCCGTGGCGGCGGACCAGGTGAGGGCCGGCACGTCGGGGTGCCCGTCCGCCTCGCGGGGCTCCCGCGCCGCGTCCCCCTCGGCCATGCGCCCTCCCTCCGTCCGGCCCGGCACCGCCGGCCGCCCACCCCGGGACGGACGTGGGGCATGTCCCGGACAACCGTAAGCCTGCGCGAATCCGGGGCGCGGCTCAAGACCGGAACGCGTCGGCCCCGGCCGCCGCACGGGCGACCGGGGCCGGGGCGGCGAACCGGGACGGACGGGACGGACGGGACGGAAGGGGCGTCAGAAGACCGACTCGGCCTCGTACATCCGGTCCTCGGGGACCGTCTTCAGCCGGGTGACCGCGTCCGCGAGCGGCACCGTCACCACGTCCGTGCCGCGCAGCGCCGTCATGTTGCCGAAGTCGCCCCGGTGCGCGGCCTCCACGGCGTGCCAGCCGAACCGGGTGGCGAGAACGCGGTCGTACGCGGTCGGCACCCCGCCCCGCTGGACATGGCCCAGGATGACCGGCCGGGCCTCCTTGCCGAGGCGCTTCTCCAGCTCGGCGGCGAGCCGGTTGCCGATGCCCTCGAAGCGCTCGTGGCCGAACTGGTCGATGGCGCCCTTGGCGTACTCCATGGACCCCTCCGCCGGGTGCGCGCCCTCGGCGACGCAGACGACGGCGAACTTCTTGCCGCGCGAGAAGCGCTCCTCGACCATCTTCACCAGGTCGTCGACCTGGAAGGGCCGTTCGGGCAGGCAGATGCCGTGCGCGCCGCCGGCCATGCCGGACTCCAGGGCGATCCAGCCGGCGTGCCGGCCCATCACCTCCACCACCATCACCCGCTGGTGGGACTCGGCGGTGGTCTTCAGGCGGTCTATGGCCTCCGTCGCCACCGTCACGGCCGTGTCGAAGCCGAAGGTGCGGTCGGTGGAGGAGATGTCGTTGTCGATGGTCTTGGGCACGCCCACGACGGGCATCCCGGCGTCCGACAGCATCCGCGCGGCCGTCAGGGTGCCCTCGCCGCCGATGGGGATCAGGACGTCGATGCCGTACCGCGCGCGCAACTCCTCGCAGTTCTCGGCGGCTTCGCGCAACCGGGCGCGCTCCAGGCGGGCCGAGCCGAGGATGGTGCCGCCGCGGGCCAGGATGCCGCTGACCGCGTTGAGGTCGAGCGGCCGGTAGTGGCCGTCCAGGAGACCCTTGAAGCCGTCCTCGAAGCCGATCACCTCGTCCCCGTGGCCGGTCATGGCGCGGTGCACCACCGACCGGATCACGGCGTTCAGGCCGGGACAGTCGCCGCCTGCGGTGAGAACCCCGATGCGCATCGTGCTGTGTCTCCTGCTCAGTAGGGGTACGGGTGAGCCTTTCCGAATTGTCCCACGGCGAGGGGCCCGCCCGCGCTCACGCCGCCGCGGGCGGCGGCTGCCGGGGGCGCGTGTCCGGCCGTCTTCGCAGGCCAGACGCCTGGCGGGCGCCCTACCCAGCCCGAGAGGTATTGTCAAGAGGGTATCGCCACCCTGACGGGGTTTTTTGTTCACACGTTCTTTCGAACGCCAGACATGCGACAGGAGAGCTTGCGTGGCGCGCAGCGTGTACGTGACCGGGATCGACCGCGGGGACGGCCGGCAGGTCGTGGAGCTGGGAGTCATGGAGCTCCTGACCCGCCAGGTGGACCGGGTGGGGGTGTTCCGGCCGCTGGTGCACGACGGTCCCGACCGGCTCTTCGACCTGCTGCGGGCCCGCTACCGGCTCTCCCAGGACCCGGCCACCGGCTACGGCATGGACTACCAGGAGGCGGCGGCGCTCCAGGCCGAGCGGGGCACCGACGAACTGGTCGCCCGGCTCGTCGACCGCTTCCACCGGGTGGCGCGCGACTACGAGTTCGTCCTCGTCCTCGGCACCGACTTCCACGCCACGCAGCTCCCCGAGGAGCTGGCGCTCAACGCGCGGCTGGCCAATGAGTTCGGCGCCTCCGTGATAGCCGTCGTCGGCGGCAAGGGCCAGAACGCCGAGTCGGTGCGCGCCGAGACGCGCAACGCGTTCCGCGCGTACGAGAGCCTCGGCTGCGACATCCTCGCCATGGTCGCCAACCGGGTGGCGCCCGAGGACCGCGACGCCATCGCCGAGCGCCTCGACGCCCGGCTGCCGGTCCCCTGCTATGTGCTGCCCGACGAGCCGGCGCTCGCCGCGCCGACGGTCGCCCAGATCACCCAGGCGCTGGGCGCCGAGGTGGTGCTGGGCGACGACTCGGGGCTGGCCCGCGACGCCCTGGACTTCGTCTTCGGCGGCGCCATGCTGCCGAACTTCCTCAACGCGCTGACCCCCGGCTGCCTGGTGGTCACCCCCGGCGACCGCGCCGACCTGGTGGTGGGCGCGCTGGCGGCGCACTCCGCCGGGACGCCGCCCATCGCGGGCGTGCTGCTCACCCTGAACGAGCGGCCCAGCCGGGAGATCCTCACCCTGGCCGGCCGGCTCGCGCCCGGCACCCCGGTGATCTCCGTGAGCGGCAACAGCTTCCCGACGGCCGCCGAGCTGTTCTCGCTGGAGGGCAAGCTGAACGCCGCGACGCCCCGCAAGGCCGAGACCGCGCTCGGGCTGTTCGAGCGGTACGTGGAGACCGGCGACCTGCTGAAGCGCATGTCGGTGGCGCGCAGCGGGCGGGTGACGCCGATGATGTTCGAGCACGCGCTGCTGGAGCAGGCGCGGGCGGACCGGCGCCGGGTGGTGCTGCCGGAGGGCTCGGAGGAGCGCGTGCTGCGCGCCGCCGACGTCCTCGTACGCCGCTCGGTGTGCGACCTGACGCTGCTGGGCGATGTCGAGGTCATCCGCAAGAAGGCCGCCGACCTGGGCGTCGACCTGAAGGACACGCACCTGATCGACCCGTCCACCAGCGAGCTGCGCCAGCGGTTCGCGGAGCGGTACGCCGAGCTGCGCGCCCACAAGGGCGTCAGCGTCGAGCTGGCGTACGACGTGGTGTCCGACGTCAACTACTTCGGCACGCTGATGGTGCAGGAGGGCCTGGCCGACGGCATGGTGTCGGGCTCGGTGCACTCGACGGCCGCGACGATCCGCCCCGCCTTCGAGATCATCAAGACCAAGCCGGACGCGTCCATCGTCTCCTCCGTCTTCTTCATGTGCCTGGCCGACAAGGTGCTGGTGTACGGCGACTGCGCGGTCAACCCGGACCCGAACGCCGAGCAGCTCGCCGACATCGCCGTCCAGTCGGCCGCGACCGCCGCCCGCTTCGGCGTGGACCCGCGGATCGCGATGCTGTCGTACTCCACGGGCACCTCGGGCTCGGGCGCGGACGTCGACAAGGTCCGCGAGGCGACGAAGCGGGTGCGCGAGGCGCGGCCGGAGCTGAGGATCGAGGGCCCCATCCAGTACGACGCGGCCGTCGAGCCCACCGTGGCGGCGACCAAGCTGCCGGGGTCGGAGGTGGCCGGACAGGCGACGGTGCTGATCTTCCCGGACCTCAACACCGGCAACAACACCTACAAGGCCGTGCAGCGCTCGGCGGGCGCCGTGGCGGTCGGCCCGGTCCTCCAGGGCCTGCGCAAGCCGGTCAACGACCTGTCGCGCGGGGCGCTGGTCAGCGACATCGTCAACACGGTCGCCATCACCGCGATCCAGGCCCAGCCCGCCGCCGGCCCGGCGTCCGCGCCGGCATGACCGGCCGTACGGCCACCGCACGTACGCCCACCCGCCCGACGACCGCCCGCCCGCCCTACGACCGCCCACACGCCCGCACGCCCGTCCGTACGACAGAAAGCACCGCACCGTGAGCGACCCCACCCGTGTCCTCGTCCTGAACTCCGGCTCCTCGTCGGTGAAGTACCAGCTCCTCGACATGCGCGACGGCGCGCGGCTCGCGGTCGGGCTGGTCGAGCGGATCGGCGAGGAGACCTCCCGCCTGGTGCACACCCCGGTGGACGGCGGTGAGCGGCGCGAGCGCACCGAGCCGATCGCCGACCACGAGGCGGCCCTGAAGGCCGTCGCCGGGGAGCTGTCGGCGGACGGCCTGGGCCTGGACTCGCCGGAGCTGGCCGCGATCGGGCACCGGGTGGTGCACGGCGGGCTGAAGTTCTCGGCGCCGACCGTCATCACGGACGAGGTCCTCGCCGAGGTCGAACGCCTGGTGCCGGTCGCCCCGCTGCACAACCCGGCCAACATCACGGGCATCCGCACCGCCCGGGCGCTGCGCCCGGACCTCCCGCAGGTGGCGGTCTTCGACACCGCCTTCCACGCCACGATGCCGGAGCACGCGGCGCGGTACGCGATCGACACCGAGACCGCCGACGCCCACCGCATCCGGCGCTACGGCTTCCACGGCACCTCGCACGCGTACGTCTCGCGGAAGGCGGCCGCGCTGCTGGGGAGGGCGCCGGAGGAGGTGAACGTGATCGTGCTGCACCTCGGCAACGGCGCCTCGGCGTCGGCCGTGGCCGGCGGCCGGTGCGTGGACACCTCGATGGGGCTGACCCCCTTGGAGGGGCTGGTGATGGGTACCCGTTCGGGCGACGTCGACCCCGCGGTCGTTTTCCACCTGGAGCGGGTGGCCGGAATGTCCACCGACGAGATCGACGTCCTGCTGAACAAGAAGAGCGGATTGGTGGGGCTTTGCGGCGACAATGACATGCGGGAGATCCGGCGGCGGATCGACGAGGGCGACGAGCGGGCGCGGCTCGCGTTCGACATTTACATCCACCGGCTGAAGAAGTACATCGGCGCCTATTACGCGGTGCTCGGCCGGGTGGACGCGGTGGTGTTCACGGCGGGTGTGGGTGAGAACGCGGCCCCGGTGCGGGAGGCTGCCGTCGCGGGCCTGGAGGAGCTGGGCCTCGCGGTGGACGCGGGCCTCAACGCGGTGCGCTCCGGGGAGCCCCGGCTGATCTCGCCGGAGTACGCCCGGGTGGCGGTGGCCGTGGTGCCGACGGACGAGGAGCTGGAAATCGCGCAGCAGACCTACTCGCTGGTCACTTCGGAGAGCCATTGAACCGCCGCTGAGCCCCACGATTGAGCGCCGGTCCGCCCATTTGTACATTCCACCAGACGGAATATTCCGCAGTGAAACAAACCGATAGGATCCGCCTTATGCGCCGTTCCAAAATCGTCTGCACACTGGGCCCCGCCGTCGACTCGTACGAGCAGCTGAAAGCTCTCATCGAGGCCGGTATGAACGTGGCCCGCTTCAACATGAGCCACGGATCCCACGCTGAGCACGAGGAGCGGTACCACCGCCTCCGCCAGGCCACCGAGGACACCGGCCGCGCGGTGGGCGTCCTCGCCGACCTCCAGGGCCCGAAGATCCGCCTGGAGACCTTCGCCGAGGGGCCGGTCGAGCTGGTCCGCGGGGACGAGTTCACCATCACCACCGAGGACGTCCCGGGCGACAAGTCGATCTGCGGCACCACGTACAAGGGGCTGCCGGGCGACGTCTCCAAGGGCGACCAGATCCTGATCAACGACGGCAACGTCGAGCTGCGCGTGGTCGAGGTGGACGGCCGCCGCGTCAAGACGATCGTCGTCGAGGGCGGGGTCATCTCCGACCACAAGGGCATCAACCTGCCGGGTGCCGCGGTCAACGTCCCGGCCCTCTCCGGGAAGGACGTCGAGGACCTGCGCTTCGCGCTGCGGATGGGCTGCGACCTGGTCGCCCTGTCCTTCGTGCGGGACGCCGACGACGTCAAGGACGTCCACAAGGTGATGGACGAGGTCGGCCGCCGGGTGCCGGTCATCGCCAAGGTGGAGAAGCCGCAGGCCGTCGAGAACATGCAGGCCGTCGTCATGGCGTTCGACGGTGTGATGGTGGCCCGCGGCGACCTGGCCGTGGAGTACCCGCTGGAGCGGGTGCCCATGGTGCAGAAGCGCCTCATCGAGCTGTGCCGCCGCAACGCCAAGCCGGTGATCGTGGCGACCCAGATGATGGAGTCGATGATCACCAACTCCCGCCCGACCCGCGCCGAGGCGTCCGACGTCGCCAACGCCATCCTGGACGGGGCCGACGCGGTCATGCTGTCCGCCGAGTCCTCGGTGGGCGCGTACCCGATCGAGACGGTCAAGACGATGTCGAAGATCGTCGCCGCGGCGGAGGAGGAGCTGCTCGCCAAGGGCCTGCAGCCCCTGGTCCCCGGCAAGAAGCCGCGCACCCAGGGCGGTTCGGTCGCCCGCGCCGCCGCCGAGATCGCGGACTTCCTGGACGGCAAGGCCCTGATCGCCTTCACCAAGTCCGGCGACACCGCCCGCCGCCTCTCCCGCTACCGCGCCCAGCAGCCGATCCTGGCCTTCACGACGGAGACGTCCACCCGCAACCAGCTCACCCTGAGCTGGGGCGTGGAGTCCTTCGTGGTCCCCCACGTGGACAACACGGACGCGATGGTCGACCTGGTCGACGCCGAGCTGCTGAAGCTCCAGCGCTACAACGCGGGCGACACCATGGTCATCACCGCCGGCTCCCCGCCCGGCGTGCCGGGCACGACCAACATGGTCAGGGTCCACCACCTGGGCGGCGAGTCCGCGGCCTGACGGCGCCTGCACCTGAACAGGGCGGTGGCCCGGTCCTCTCACGGACCGGGCCACCGCCCTTCGCGCTCCCGGCGTATCCCCGGCCCGGCGGAGACCTCCACAAACGGAGGCCCCAAGAGCCCAGGCCGCCCCGGCACTTGGGCCGTACCGCCCGTAACCGGAGGCACCGGCCCACAGGTGTACCCGGCGGTAAGCAGACCCTTCCCCGGCGGTGAAGAACATGTAATGATCGCCGGACCTTCGGGGGGAAGGCAGGGGGAAACCGTGCGTGGGGAGCGCACAAACGCCGGACCGGTCGCACCGACCAGCGCCGCCCGGCACGACCAAGCACACGTCCACGCCATGCCTGGACGCCTGCGGTACGGGATCTTCGCGCATTTCCTCCTGGGCTGACCCATTTGTCGAGCAGACAGGCTGCGAAGTGCGAAGAGTGCCCCTGCCCGGACGAAAGCGCGCCGAACGCGCCGGACCGGCGAAGAGGATTACGTCAGGCGTTGTCCTGGCGACCACGGCCGCCCTCCTGGGCGGCCTGGTGACAGCCGCTCCCGCGGCGGCCGAGGAGCCGGGCGACAACCCGGCCGACCCGTGGCAGCGGACCAACCGCATCAGCCTCGGGTTCGACGCCCGTGAAGACCGCTGCCGGGCGGCCCGTTACATCAGTTTCGGCGGCAGTGAGATGAAGACCACCGCCGCGAAAGCCTTGGCAGGCACGGACGCCGACGTGACAGCTGCGTTGACGGACTCCATGAACGGCTGGGCTCCGCTGAAACAGGCGCACGATCGCGATCAAGCGGCCGACGTGGCCTACGGCTCCCAGTACCAGACCCGTTACGAAAGCCTCAACGCTGCGAACAAGCCGTACGCCTCCGCCAATTCGTCGGGTGGCCGGGACTACCACGCTCCCGAGTTCGCCGCCGGGGTCCTCTCGCTCCTCGGGGGCACGCGACGGGACATCTACCCCAAGGCGTGGGGAGACTGGGTCCCCCGGGCCGGCGACACGGCAAAGAACAAGGCGATCCAGCTCTTCAAGAGTCTGCCGACCCCGCAGGACAACTGGGAGAGCAGCTACCAGTCGTACGCCGGCAGCGAGTTGCTCGGCCCCGGACACGAGGGTGGCAGCGGCGTCGGCTCCGCCAATGACGTGGCGAACTTCCTGCGCTTCGGCGGCTTCCCCAAGCAGGCACCCGAGCCGGACTCCATGGAGTTCCGCTCCGAGGTCGAGCTGCTGAAGATGGCGTGGGCCGGGTGCGACGTCGCCAACCCGATCGACTTCCACCGGGCGCTTTCCGGTGTAGTCATTCAGGCCCACCTCGAGTGGGAGAGCGAGTACACCGCCCAGGCCAAGGCACGGGCGGACATCGTCGCCGCCGAGATCAAGGCCGCCAAGGAGGTCCGCACGGCAACAGCCGCCATGGTGGAGGCCGTCAACCAGGCATGGCGTGCCGATCAGATCCTGTTCTGGCAGAAGTACTGGGCGGCCCGGCCCGACAGCATCCTCCGGCCCAAGCCCGCGGAATTCACCAAGGCCAATGCGGACCTCGCCGCGGCGCGCAAGGCGGCAGCGGCTCAGGTGCCGATCGCCGACAAGGCAGCCGCCGCGGCCAAGGCGGCCTCCAGCGCGGCCACCACCGCCCAGAACGCGGGTTATGCCCTCGCTGACGCGGCCAAGGCCCCCCGTGGACGAGGTCTGCTGTACGCCCAGCAGTCCGCCCAGGTGACGAAGGCTTCCGCCGCTGCCGCCACCGCTGCGGCGAAAGCCGCGCTCACCGCGTCCAATGCCGCGAAGGCCACGGTCGCGGACAGCAGCACGCTCTACGCGCTGAGCAAGACCCAGGCGCACGCCATCAACACCGAGTTCCGCAAGGCCGCGGCGGTAGAGGCGGCTGCCCAGGCCAAGGCGGCTGCCGACGCCGCGGACAAGCAGGCCAAGGAGGCAGCCGCCAACGCGGCTATCGCCAAGAAGGCCCGGGCGACGGCCGAGGCGGCCGAGAAGACCGCGCAGGCGGGCGCCGCGGAGGCCAGGCGCCAGCGCGGCATCGCCGAGGCGGAGAAGGCCAACGCGGCCCGCGAGCATGCCAACGCCACCTCCGAGCGGCAGAAGGCCGCCGCGGCGGCACAGCGCGCCCAGACCGAGCGCGACGCGGCCGGGCGTGCCCGCGGGTCCGCGGAAGCGGCCGGCGCCGCCGCCGCGGAGCAGCGCGAGGCCGCCGAGGCCGCCGAGGCCCGGGCAGCCCTAGCGCGCTCCAGCGCCGAGGCCGCCGAGCGCGACAAGAACGCGAAGGCCTCACGCGCCTCCGCGCTGGAAGCGGCCGCCGCCGCGGCCGAGGGCACCAGCAGTGCGGGCGAGGCCCGCCAGGCTGCGACCGCGGCCCGCGCCGCCGCCAACGAGGCCACGGGGGCCGCGAGCCGGGCTCGGGCAGCGGCCGACGACGCGTCCACCGCCGCGGTGAACGCCCGTGCCGCCGCCACCCGCGCGCAGGCCGCGGCGTCCCGGTCCCGTGCCGCGGCCGACGCGGCGTGGTCCGCCTACTTGACCACCAGCGCGGCGGCCGCCACCGCACACGCCGCAGCCGCCGAGGCCATCGACGCCGCTGCCGCCGCCAAGGTCAACGCCCGCAACGCCGAGGCCGAGGCGAAGAAGGCCCAGGCTGCCGCGGTCAAGGCCCGTCAGGAGGCAACCGCGGCCCAGGCGGAGGCCGCGCAGACGGCCGCTTGGTCCGCGAAGACCGCGGGCTTCGCCTATGCGACCGGCCAGGCCGCCCAGGCGGCCCGGGACGCAGCCAAGGCCGTGACCAAGGCGGCCGACGAAGCCATCGCACTTGGCTCGCCCTACCGTGAGATGGACGCCTCGGCCGCATTTGCGGTGCTGGTGGGCCAAACGTCCAAGACACTGGCCGAGCAGCAGGCCGCCGCCGCCAAGGCGAAGGCCGACGAGGCCGCCAGGGCGGCGGCCGAGGCGAAGGCCCTCGCTGACAAGGCAGCGGGAGACGCGAAGATCGCCGCGCAAGCCGCCGCCGCTGCCGCTGCCGATGCGGTCCGGGCGCTTCAGGCCGTCGCCGCCGCACGTGCCTCGGCCGCTCAGGCGGCCGTCGACGCGGCAGCGGCGAAGAAGGCCGACACCAACGCGCAGAGGTACGACGCCGAGGCCGGCGCGGACGCCATGTACGCCTCCGCCGCGGCGAATGAGGCCGAGTCGGAGGCAGCCGCCGCCGACCAAGAGGCCACCGATGCCGAGCGTGACGCCGCCGGCGCGCGGGCCAACGCCACGGCGGCGGAGAAGGACGCCGGCAGTGCCCGCCAGACCGCAGCACAGGCGGAGACGGACGCCACCGCCGCCGAGACCGCGGCGACCCATGCGGTCGAGGACGCCACGGAGGCCGACAAGGCCGCCGACCGCGCCGAGGCCGAGGAGCGCGAGCGGGAGCGGCAGGCCGTGAAGGAGCGGCTCGAGGCAAACGGCGGCGACACGGGCGCAGACCTCACCCTGGACGAGGAGGAACTGCTCCGGCGCGAGTGCGGCGAGGAGTGCGTCGCGGAATTCCGTGCCGCCAAGGCGCTCGCCGGCCAGGGCATCATCGACTGGCTCAAGGAGAACGGCGGTGAGATCCTCCTGGAGGAGATCGGTTACCGCGATCTGGAGCGCTGCTTCGGCGAGTTCGACATCGAAAGCTGTCTGTGGACGCTGGTGAAGGCCGTGCCGGTCGCCAAGGCGTGGTCGGTCGGCAAGGCCGTCGTCCGGGTGGCGAGCGGCATCGGCGGGTTCTTGGAGAACTCCGTCAAGGCGAAGCGGACGCTCGACAAGTTCCGGAAGATCATTGACGACGCCAAGCAGGGCAAGGGCAACGCCTGCCCGGTGAAGCCCAAGCCCGCGGCGGTGCGCTCCACCTCATTCGCCGCTCCCGCCGGGGCCCCCACCGCTCGCGCGGCTGCGGCCTCGCAGTACCCGGGTGTCGGCACGATCGTCAACCAGGGCGGCATCACCATCCAGATCTATGCCAACGACCACGCCCCGCCGCACGCACACGTCAAGGGCAAGGGCGACCAAGTGCGGATCGGTCAGAACGGCAGGCCTCTGAAGGGCGAGAAGGAGCTGACCCGGCTCCAGAAGGCCGTGGTCGACGCCAACATCCGTACCATCAGGGAGAACATCCGAGTCGCCATGGAAAGGCACAAGGCAAATGGCGGATGCTGAGCCGCCCGCCGAGCTGCGGGACGCCTTGCGGCAATTGCAGGAGCATCTCGGCAGGCCACTGTCCGACGCTTCCGACAGCCACGCGCGCTGGGAGCTGTACCGGGCGGCGCTCGGAACGGAGACGGCCCGGCCCGCCCTGCTGGCCGCCGTCACCGCCGAACCGGACGGCGCGCTCGCCTCGGGAGTCGTCGGCGAGGCTCTGGAAGGTCTGCCCCGCACCCAGCGGGACACCTGGTTGCGCGCTCTCGCGCCTGAGGTCCGCGCCTTCAGCGAGAAGCGGGCGCAGGAGCTGGGCGTCTTGGAGGACATCCGGTCGGGGGCGCTCGCTCCGGACGACGTTTCCGAGCTGATCGGCGACTGGAGCGATTGGCTCCAGCTCCGGCTCGCCACCGAGTCGCGCGACGCCACGGTGCTGCGGTCCCTGGCCGCCTCAGGCCGTACCAAGCGAATCCGCCGCACGGCCGCTGAATCGCTCGGCTGACACATACACAGCGGAGGGTGGTGTTCCCGGTTTAACGGAGCCGGGAACACCACCGGCCCGACCAGTCAGTAGTCCGGCCGACGGGTACGCGACCTCATCCACGGCTCTGCCCATGACAGCGCGGTGCCGGCGGGAAACAGAAACGGCCTCCCCACCGGTGTGGTGGGGAGGCCGTCAAGCAAGCGGTGCCTCGTGAGGCCGTACGGTCAGCCCTCGATGAAGTTCTTCAGGCCCGGCACCGTCAGGTTGCCACCGAACTGGCCGGCTTGGGTGACCTTCACGTTGGTGAAGAAGGCGTACGGGACGTTCAGCGGGGGCGGTGAGTCGGGACTGAACGTGATCGGGATGAGCCCGAAGAGGTTGCCCTTCAGCTCCTCGGTGTACATCGTGACGGTCCCGCCCGTGATCGTGGACTCCGAGCCGGGGCGCGAGGTGACGTGGCCCGTGCGGCCTTCGGAGTGGACCGTGAGCTGGTGCAGGTCCTTGATGTCGACCTCGCTCGCGGTGAACTTCAGCACCTTCTTGATCTTGCCGCTGCCGGTCTTGACCTCGACGATGCCGTGGTAGTCCAGGCCCCGCAGGGTGAGCTTGGTGCTCTCCAGCCGCCACGGGTCGTCCGGGAGCAGCGGGATGCCGGGCTCCAGTTCGGCGGCGGCCAGGGCCTCGGGGTCGGCGGTCGGGCAGGGGAAGCGCGGCTTGGCGCCCTCGGGGATGTCCTCGTCCTTCTTGGGGTCGAGTCCCTTGACGTCCTCGGGGAGTTCCTCGACCTCGGCCCCGGCCTTGTCGGCCGCTTCCTTGATCGCCTCCTTGGCCGCGTCCGCCGTGTCGGTCGCCTCGTTGTCGGTCGCCGTGCCGCTGTCCTTGCCACTGTCCTGGCCGGCCTCGTCCGCCTTGCCGTCCGGCTCGGCGGGCTTGGCGGGCTCGGACGGCTCGGCGGGCTTGGCCGGCGGCTTCGCCGGGGCGGGCGCCGAGGCGGACGGGGTGGCCGACGGCTGCTCCTCGTCGTCGTCCGGGCCGTCGAAGATGTCCTTGATCTTGTCGCCCAGGCCCAGCGGGTCCAGCGGGTTCCTGGTCTCCGTCTCCGTGGGCTCCGGCGCGGGCTGCTCGGGGGCGCCGGCCTTCGGGTCGGTGGTGTCCTTCTCCGGCTCGCCCGCCGGAGCGGACGCCGACGCGGACGGGGACGGGGAGGCCGACGGGGACGCACCGGCGTCCGGCTTGTCGTCCCGCTCCGGCTGCTCCGGCTGCTTCGACGGCTCGTCCGCCCCGGGCGTGCCGGTCGCGCTCTGCGACGGCTCGGGCTTCGGGGACTCGGCCGGCTTCTCCGACTCCGACGGCTCGTCCGACCGCGTCACACACGGACCGGGCGCGAAGGGGATGTCCTTGTCGTCGGCGAGGGCCAGCTTGGGGGTCATGCCGAGGCCGACCAGTACGGCGGTGGGCATCGCGGCCAGGGCCATCGCCTTGCCGGCCGGTGCCTGAAGCTTCGTCAGCAGCGACTTCCTCGGGGCCGCGTGCTTCGGGCCCTTTCTCGTCGGCTGGTTGTCCTCACCCCGCACTGTTCCTCCCGCCGTTGGCGTCGTTCGTGCTCTCGGTGGCGTTGCTCTGCGGGCCGACGGCCGACAGTTCGTCCGTTCGCGCGTGCTCGTGCTCGGGCTGCGCCGGCTGCACGGCCTTTTCCTCGACGCGTACGCCGGGCGCCCAGGAGGCGGACAGCGCGCCGCCGACAAGGGAGCAGAGGAAGCCGATGAGGAACCCACCGATGTTGGCCACCGGCAGGGACACCAGCGCCAGGACGATGGCCGCGATGCCCGCGAACACCCTGACCACGGAGTGGAACCACATGGTCAGGCCGAGCGTGATCAGCAGGATGCCGATGATCAGCGAGCCCGCGCCGGCGGTGGTGGCCATGGCGATGGTCATGTTGCCGAGTCGGAGGTCGGCGTACGGAAGGTAGGCGATCGGCAGGCCGCCGATCATGGTGAACAATCCGCCCCAGAAAGGCCGGTTGCCCCGCCACGCACGGAAGCGCAGCCGCCAGTAGGTGAATCCGCGGGAACCAGTGGACTCGGCGCTCATGGAAAACAGCTCCCTGGAAGCGGTGGTGCTGGAAAGAAGAAGGGGACAGCCCGGGCGGACAGGTTCGCCTCCGCGCTCCCGCCCGCCCGGCGAGTGCTAGTCCTGGAAGCACTCCTTGGTGCCACGGTGGAGCTTGAGGCTCAGATCCGGCAGCTTGAACGTGCCGGCCGTGGTGGCCCACGCCTTCTGCTCGACGTTCCGCAGCGTCACGTCGTCGGCACGCTGACCGAAGCCGAAGGGGTTCGCCCGGGTCTCAGTACCGGGCTGGATGCCCGGGTCCGTCGGGCTCTTCTTCAGAGCACCGGCGGCCACACCGATGTCGATCTGCCTGAACTCGGCGTCGGCCTTGAGGTTCGAGACATCCAGGTAGATGTCCTCCGCCTGGACCTTGTCCTTCCCGGTACCGGCCGTCAGCTCCAGGCTGACGGTGCCGATCAGCGGCACGTGCGGCGTCACGACGGACTGGCACATGTTGGTGATCGTGGCGGTCTTGAAGCCCGACACCGCCACCGGCGCGGCGAACTTCTCACCCTTGAGGTTCTTGCCCTCGGCGTAGCTGCCGTACTGGACGAACTTGGTGCCCGTGAGCTCCGTGGCCCTGACCTTGAACTCCTGGCCGGAGATGCTGAACGACGCCGCCAGCGCTCCCTGAGCCAGACCGATGCCGATCGCGGCCGTCGCGGCCACGCTGGGCACCATGACGACGGCGAACCGCTTCCATCTGGTCCCACCGCGTATCTGGGACTGCATAGATTTCCTCCTTCTCGGACGTACATCTCCGGAGGGGCCGGGGCCCGTCCTGGGATGGGAGAAGTGCTACGTCCTCGGGAAGGAGAGCGCCCGTGGATCAGGCGCGAGCCGCGTCCGGATCACCGGCGATCACCCCCGAGCGACAACCACTGGCCACGCCTTCGCGCAACCCTGCTGGACAGGCCCTGCCGGGTGGGCAGGAACCCCCCTGTCCGGGCCGGCTTCTTCGGGTGCGCCGGCCCACTCGGTGGGGAACCGCACCCGTGAGCGCGGCTGGTTGCCGGGCTGGTACGGGATTGGACCGAGCGTGGCCGATCGTGGTCCATTCACGTCGCCGACACAAGGGGGTTCGTTACTCGCTAGTAACGGCTGCATAACCACGCCACGACGGGGTGATGTCGACCGGGCACACAGGGTGCTACCGACCGGTTCGACAGAAGGGGAAATCGTGCCCAAAAGCCGGACATAAAGAGGGCGTTGATTTACTGGAAGTAACAGCGGCCGCGTTTACCAAGTTTTGGTAAAGCGCGGCCGCCGTTTGTCACTGTGTCGCCAAATCGCCGCGTCCGCGGCGGTCTTTCAGTGCGTCAGAAGAGCACCCGCGCCAGCGCCGCGCGCGCCCGGGTGACCCGCGGGTCGTCGGGGCCGATCACCTCGAACAGCTCCAGCAGCCGCACCCGCGCCGTGTCGCGGTCGTCGCCCGCCGTCCGGGCCACCGTGTCGACCAGCCGCCCGAAGGCGTCCTCGACATGACCGCCCACCAGATCCAGGTCGGCGGCGGCCAGCTGGGCCGGGACGTCGGCCGGGGCGTCCGCCGCGTTCTTGCGAACCGTCTGGGGGTCCATGCCCTGCACCCGCGAGAGCAGTTCCGCCTGGGCGAGGCCCAGCTTGGCCTCGGTGTTGCCCGGGTCGTCGGCCAGCACGTTCTTGTACGCCTGGATCGCCCCGCCGAAGTCGTTGGCGTCCAGCGCCGACACCGCCGCCTCCAGCAGCGCGTCGTACGGGCCGGCCGGCTGCGCCGGGGCCTCGGCGGCGCCCGCCGCGCCGGGGTCGACGGCGATGCCGGTGAGGCCGAACCGCTCCTCGCCCACCTGGATCAGCTGGTCGAGCGTCTGGCGGATCTGCGCCTCGGGCGCCGCGCCCTGGAAGAGCGGCAGCGCCTGACCGGCGACCACCGCGAAGACGGCCGGGATCCCCTGGATCCCGAACTGCTGCATCAGCATCTGGTTGGCGTCGACGTCGATCTTGGCCAGCACGAAGCGGCCGTTGTACTCCGCGGCCAGCCGCTCCAGCAGGGGGCCGAGCTGCTTGCAGGGCTCGCACCACTCGGCCCAGAAGTCGAGGACGACCGGGACCTCGGTGGAGCGCTGGAGGACATCGCGCTCGAAGCCCGCCTCGTCGACGTCGATCACCAGGGCCGACGGGGGCACCGCCCCGGCGCCGCCCTCCCGGGCGGCCTGCGCGCGGGCCTGCTCGGCCTTCGCCTTGGCCTCTCCGGCCGCCTTCACCGCGGCGAGGTCGACGACGCCGCTCATGGACATGTTCCTAGGCTGCATGGGTACATCCTCCCCCCTCCGCGCGCGTAACCGGAAAGCCGTGGCCGAACCGCGCTCACCCGGCGCGCCCCCCGCCGGTGTGCGGGGCGCCCGGACGGACGCGGTCCAGCGCTTTCGCTGCTCGGCGCCGGGTCCCCACCCGGGCGCCTGTGGTGCGGCACCGGGTCCCCACCCGGGTGCCTGTGGTTGTCGCTCGGGCCGCTCAAAGCCTTTCGCTACGGGTCGTAGCGTAACCCCGATCGGCGGTCCGCGGAGCCCGGGGGGAGCGGTGAAGTGGCTCACATGTACGGCCCGGTGGCACCGGGCGTACTCGCCGGTATGGTCGGGCGTCATGTGCACCAGGTCCACCTCTCCGCGCGGCCGTACCGGCGGCCGCCCCCGCTCGGCGGAGGCCGACGCCGCGATCCTGGAGGCGACCCGGGAGGCGCTGGTCGAGCTGGGCTGGTCCAAGCTGACGATGGGGGACGTCGCCGGCCGCGCCGGGGTCGCCAAGACCACCCTCTACCGGCGCTGGGCGAGCAAGAACGAGCTGGTGGTCGACGCCGTCGCGGTCCTCTTCGACGAGCTGGAGCTGCCCGACCTCGGCAGCCTGGCGGCGGACATCGCGGGCGTGGTGGTGCAGTTCGCCGCCCTCCTGGAGCGGCCCGAGACCAAGACGGCGCTGATGGCGGTGGTCGCCGAGTCCACCCGCGACGAGCCGCTGCGCGAACGGATCCGCGCCTCGATCGTGGACCGGCAGAAGCGGCTGGTGGTGGCGGGCCGGCAACGGGCCCAGGAACGCGGCGAGCTGCCCGGCAGCCCGGCGTCCCCGGGCGGCACGGACGACCTGATCTTCGACGTCGTCGCGGGCGCCGTGGTGCACCGGGCGCTGGTGAGCGCCGAGCCCGTCGACCCGGAGTGGGTCCGGCGCTTCACCGCGCTCCTGCTGGGCGGCCTGGGCGCGGCGGCCCGCACCTGACGGGCCTCCCCCGGACGGGTCCGCTCAGACCTGGTAGCGGCCCGGGGCGAACAGGTGCGGGTGGCCGGCCACCCACTCCGACGTCCGCCGCAGGCCCTCCTCCAGCGACGTCTCGGGCACCCAGCCCGCCCACTCGCGGGCGCGGCGGTTGTCCGAGAGCAGCCGCTCCACCTCGCTGCCGGACGGGCGCAGGCGCCCGGGGTCGACCACGATCTCGACGCCCTCCCGCCCCGAGGCGGTGATCAGCCGGCGCGCCAGGTCGCCGACGGCGATCTCCCGGCCCGTACCGAGGTTGACCACCTCGCCGAGGGCCCGGTCGCAGCCGGCCACGGCCAGGAAGCCGCGCGCGGTGTCGGTGACATAGGTGAAGTCCCGGGTGGGGCTGAGCGAGCCGAGCCTGATCTCCCGGGCGCCGGCGTGCAGCTGGGCGAGGATCGTGGGGATCACGGCGCGCGCGGACTGGCGGGGCCCGTAGGTGTTGAAGGGGCGCACGACGGTGACCGGCAGGTCGAAGGCGTGCCGGTGGGACAGCGCCATCATGTCGGCGCCGATCTTGGACGCGGAGTACGGCGACTGCGGCTGGAGCGGGTGGTCCTCGGCGATCGGGACGGTGCGGGCGGTCCCGTACACCTCGCTCGTGGAGGTGTGGACCATGCGCCGCACGCCGTACCGGCGGCACGCCTCGGCGACGTTCTCGGTGCCGGTGACGTTGGTCTGGACGTACGCGCCGGGCGCGTCGTAGCTGTACGGGATGCCGATCAGGGCGGCCAGGTGGAAGACGGTGTCGCAGCCGGCCACGGCGTCCATGACGCGGCCGGCGTCGCGGACGTCCCCGGCGATCGTCTCGACGTCGTCCATCCGGTGGCGGAGGTTGCCCTTGTCGCCGTACGGCTTGTAGTGGACGAAGGCGCGGACGCGGGCGCCGCGTTCGAGGAGCAGGTCGACGAGGGTGGAGCCGATGAAGCCCTCGGCGCCGGTGACGAGGACGGTGCGGCCGGTCCATTCGGTGGTCATGCGGGTTCCTTTGCGTACGAGGCGAGGTGGAGGACCCGCTCGGCGAGCAGGTCCGCGGCGTGGGCGTGCGGGCCGCGCGGGGCGGCGCCGCTCATCGCGGCCAGCCGGCCGGGGTCGGCGAGCAGCGGCTCGACGAGCGCGGCGAGGCGGTCGGCGGTGGTCTCGGCGTCGGGCAGCAGGAGGCCCGCGCCGGCGTCGGTGAGGACCCGGGCGTTGTGGCTCTGGTGGTCGCCGGGGGCGTGCGGGTACGGGACGAGGACGGCGGGGACGCCGGTGGTGGCGAGTTCGGCGACGGTGGCCGAGCCGGCCCGGCACACCACCAGGTCGGCGGCGGCGTAGGCGAGGTCCATCCGGTCGAGGTAGGGCACGGCGCGGGCGACGGGGTTGCCGGCGAGGGCGGCCCGGGTGGCGTCCAGGGCGGCCGGGCCGGTCTTGATCAGCAGGTGGACGCCGGTGCGGTGGCGCCAGCGGCCGGCCAGGCCCAGCGCGGCCTCGGTGAGGCGGCGGGCGCCGAGGCTGCCCCCGTTGAACAGCACCAGCCGCCCGCCCTCGGGGACGCCGAGGGCGGCCCGGGCGGCCGGGCGCAGCGCCTGCCGGTCGAGGGCGGCGAGCGGGGCGGCGACGGGCATGCCGGTGGTGACGGCGCCGGGCAGGTGGCCGGTGTCGAAGGCGACGGCGATGTGCGGGGTGAGGCGGGCGGCGAACCGGTTGGCGCGGCCCGGCACGGCGTTGGACTCGTGGACGAGGCTCGGCAGCCCGGCCATCCGGGCACCGAGGACGACGGGCGCGCTGGGGTAGCCGCCCATGCCGACGGCGACCTGGGCGCCCTGCTCGCGCAGCAGGGACCGGACTTGTGCGCCGGAGCGCAGCAGGGCGGCGGGCAGCAGGTACCGCCGGGCGCCCAGGGCGGGGTCGAAGGGGATCATGTCGACGGTGTGCAGCCGGTAGCCGGCGGCCGGGATCAGCTCGCCCTCCAGCCCGCGGGTGGTGCCGACGAAGGTGACGACCGCGTCGGGCGCGGCCCGGCGCAGGGCGTCGGCGATGGCGAGGCCGGGGTAGATGTGCCCGCCGGTGCCGCCCGCGCCGATGACGACGGAGAGTGGTGTGCGCATGGACCGGGACGGTTCCGGAGCGGCCTAAGAGGGTTCTAAGAGGCCGTTTTGGCAGGCTGTCCGGTATGAGCGCGAGCGGTGCGGGACGTACGAGTGGGGCAAGGGTCCTGGTGGTCGACGACGACCCGGAGGTGCGGGCGGCCGTCGAGGACGGCCTGGCGGTGGAGGGGTACGACACCCGGGGCGCCGGGGACGGTCTGGCGGCGCTCTCGGAGGTGGCCGCCTGGCAGCCGGACGTGATCGTGCTGGACGTGATGATGCCGGTGCTGGACGGGCTGGCGGTGTGCCGGCGGCTGCGGGCGCTCGGCGACCGTACGCCGGTGATCGTGCTGACCGCGCTGGACTCGGTGAGCGAGCGGGTCGACGGGCTGGACGCGGGCGCCGACGACTACCTGGTGAAGCCGTTCGCGCTGGACGAGCTGACCGCCCGGCTGCGGGCGCTGCTGCGGCGCGCCGCGCCGGAACCGGAGGGCGCCGAGCCGCCGTTGGCGTTCGGGGACCTGGTGGTGGACCCGGAGACCCGGACGGGCAGCAGGGCCGGGCGCCCGCTGGAGTTCAGCCGCACCGAGTTCGCGCTGCTGGACCTGCTGCTGCGCCATCCCCGGCAGGTGCTGCCCCGGGAGGTGATCCTGGAGCGGGTGTGGGGCCAGGACTTCGGCCCGGACTCCAACTCGCTGGCGGTGTACGTGGGTTACCTGCGCCGCAAGCTGGAGGCGGCCGGGGAGCCCCGGCTGGTGCACACCGTGCATGGCGTCGGCTACCGGCTGGACGAGTCGTGAGCGCCCGGCGGCGGCTGGGCGCGCGGTGGCGGCGCCGGCGCCCGCTGCGCGCCCGGCTGGCGGTGGCCGCGTCGGCGGCGGTGGCGCTGGTCGCGGTGGGCGTGTGCACGGCCGCGTTCTTCGTCATCCGGTACGCGATGTACGAGCAGCTCGACCTGGCCCTCACCCAGTCGGCGACGCGGGTGCTCCAGCAGGAGCGGGGCGCCGCGCCGGGGGTGCTGGCCGGCGAGTGCCGGTTCCTGTCGGCGCCGGCCTGCGCCCAGGTGGTGCCCGCCCGGGCGGAGGACGACCCGGCGCAGCCGTACCTGCTGCCGGTGGGCGCGCCGGTGCGGGAGGTCGCGGCCGGCCGGCGGGCCGCGTACTACAGCAACGTCACGCTGAGCGAGGGGTACGAGGCCCGGATGCTCACCACCCCGTTCGGGCGGGACCGGGCGCTCCAGGTGGCGCTGCGCTCCGACACGGTGGCCCGGGGCGTGCGGCAGGCGGCGGGGCTGCTGGCGGCGGTGGGCGGCGCGGGGGTGCTGCTGGCCGCCGCCCTCGGGTACGGGGTGTCCCGCACGGGCCTGGCGCCGGTGGCCCGGCTGACCGCGACGGCGGAGCGCATCACGGCGACCCGCGACCCCCGGCACCGCATCGAGCTGCCGGCCGGCCCGCCGGGGCGGGAGGACGAGGTGACCCGGCTGGCGGCCAGCTTCAACACCATGCTGGACGAGCTGGAGCGGTCGGTGACCTCGCAGCGCCGCCTGGTCGCGGACGCCTCGCACGAGCTGCGCACCCCGCTCACCGCGTTGCGGACCAACGCCGAGCTGCTGGCCCGCTCCGACCGGCTCTCCCCCGCCCAGCGGGAGCGGGCGTCGGCGGCGCTGGGCCGCCAGCTGCGGGAGGTGACGGGCCTGGTGGGCGACCTGATCGAGCTGGCGCGGGACGAGGAGCCGCGCCCGCTGCTGGAGGAGGTCCGCCCGGCGGCGCTGCTCGACCACGCGGTGGGCACCGCCCGGACGCACTGGCCCCGGGTGGGCTTCACCCTGCGGACGGACGCGGCCGGGTCCGCCCTGGCGCTGCCGGGGGTGCCGTCGCGGCTGTCCCGGCTGCTCACCAACCTGCTGGACAACGCGGCCAAGTTCACCCCGCCCGGCGGGCCTCCCGTCGAGGTGGAGCTGGCCGGGCGGGAGCTGACGGTGCGGGACCACGGCCCCGGGATCGCGCCCGGGGACCTGCCGTACGTCTTCGACCGCTTCTACCGCGCGGAGGCGGCCCGCGCCCTGCCCGGCTCGGGCCTCGGCCTGGCGATGGCCCGCCAGATCGCCCGGGCGCACGGGGCGGAGCTGACCGCGGAGAACGCCCCGGGCGGCGGCGCCCTGTTCCGGCTGGTGTTCCCCGCGCCGGGCGCCGGGGGCGCTACAGGGGCCGGTACATGACGTGCAGCCCGACGTACCCGGCCGCGGGGTGGTGGAAGGCGTCCGGGACGGTGCCGACGACGGTGAACCCGAGCTTCTCGTAGAGCCGTACGGCGTGGACGTTGGTTTCCACGACCGCGTTGAACTGCATGCCCCGGTAGCCGGCCGCCCGGGCCCACTCCAGGGTGTGCTCGACCAGCGCGCGGCCGACGCCCCGGCCGCCGTGGGCGGGGTCGGTCATATAGCTGGCGCTGGCGATGTGCCCGCCGTTGCCGGCCTGGTTGCGGTTCATCTTGGCGGTGCCGACGACCCGGCCGGTCTCGTCGTCCACGGCGACGACCGTGCGGTGGGGGGCGGTGAGCAGCCACCAGCCGCGGCCCTCCTCCTCGTCCAGATCGAGCGGGAAGGTGAAGGTGTCCCCGGCGGCGACGATGGTGTGGAAGAAGGGCCAGATGGCGGACCAGTCGTCCGCGGTGGCCTCTCGGATGGTGAGGTGCATCGGGCCAGCATGCCCGCCCTTGACCTCAAGCGCAGTCGAGTTTCTTCGGTGACGTCATGACCACGATCACGGAGTACTCGACCGAGGAACTGGCCGCCCAGCCCGCCGGGGCGTGGACCGGTCTCGCGTACCGCGCCGTCGTCGGCGCCCTGCGCGCGGCGCTGGCCGAGGAGGACCTGACCCAGCCGCACTGGTGGACCCTCAACCACGCCGCCGGGGCGCCCGGAACCTGGACGCGGGCGGCGCTGACGGCGCGGCTGCTGCGCTACGACGACCAGGACACCGACTTCGGCGCGGTGTACGACGACCTCGTCGCCCGCGGCTGGCTCACCGAGTCGCCGGAGGGGACGTTCACGCTCACCCGCGAGGGCGAGGCGGGGCGGGAGCGCGCCCGGGTGCGCAACGCCCGCGTCCTGGCGCGCGCCCACGAAGGCATCGCCGCCGAGGAGTACGCCACCGCCGTGAACGTCCTGCGCCGGCTGGTCGCCAACATGGGCGGCGACGCGGACCTGCCGTAGCGGCGGGCCGGGAGGCCGGCCGCGTCAGGCCTTGGCGACGGCCGGCCGGGCGTCGGCGAGCAGCGGCTCCACCTCGCGGCTGACCTTGCGCTCGACGAAGAACGCGGCGAAGGGGATGGTGCCGGACAGCAGGATCCACAGCAGCTTGCCGAACGGCCACCGGGCCTTGGAGCCCAGGTCGAAGGCGAAGATCAGGTAGATGATGTAGAGGACGCCGTGGGTCTGGGAGACCATGAAGGTCACGTCCTCGCCCGTGTCGAACCCGTACTTCGCCACCATGCAGGTGCAGAGCACGAGCAGCATCACGGCGGTCACATAGGCCATGACCCGGTAGCGGGTCAGCACGCTCCTCTTCATGGCGTCGAGCGTAACCGCACGTTCCGGGCGATCTTCGGCCGGGACCCCGGGTCGGGCCCCGCCGCTCACTTCTCCTCGAAGTCGCGTGCGGCGATCCGCAGCGGGCGGAGCGTCGCGAAGATCTCCGCGCACTCCTCGGCGTCGTACACGCCCAGGCCGAAGTCCATGGCCATCAGGTCCGCCGTGGCCGCCTCGACGACCTCGCGGCCCTTGCCGGTGATGGAGGCGAGCGTGCCGCGCCCGTCGTTGGGGTTGGGGCGCTTGGCCACCAGGCCCGACTTCACCAGCCGGTCCACTGTGTTCGTCACGGACGTGGGGTGGACCATCAGCCGCTCGCCGATCTTGGACATCGGCAGCTCGCCCTCCTTGGAGAAGGTGAGCAGCACCAGTGCCTCGTAGCGCGCGAAGGTCAGGCCGTAGGGCTTGACCACGGCGTCGACCTCCGCGAGGAGGATCTGGTGGGCGCGCATGATCGAGGTGATGGCGGCCATGGAGGGGACGGGCCCCCAGCGCCGCTGCCAGAGCTCGTCGGCTCGGGCGATGGGGTCGAACGGGAGACTGAGCGGTTTCGGCACGCCGTCGACCATACCGAGAGGTCACATGCTGGTCAGCCCCGTCTCGCGGTTCGGTACCGGTGGCGGTGGGGGGCGGTGTCGCACCCCGCGGAATTGTGACCGTTATGTCACGATTGCCCGGCCCGTTTGTCCCTGGTCACCGTGATACGAGGGGGCTGGATGTCCGGCCACACATCGCTCCGCGCCCGTACCGCCCGCCGCCTCCTGGCGGTCGCCCTGTCCGCCGGCGCCCTGGCCGCCACCGGCTGCCTGCCGGGCGGCCCCGGCGCCGCGAGCCCCCGGGGCGAAGGGGGCCCCGCCCAGGCACCGGTCGGGCGCAGCCGGCCCGCCGCGGACGGCCCGTTCTGGGTCGACCCGCAGAGCGCGGCGGCCAAGCAGGTCGCCGCGTACGAGGCGGAGGGCCGCACCGACGACGCCGAGGTGCTGCGGCGCATCTCCGAGCGGCCCGCCGCCCAGTGGCCCGCGTGGAACGACCCGGCCACCGACATCACCCGGGCCGTGCGGGGCGCGGCGGCGGCGGGCGGCCGGACGGTCGTCCTGGTCGCGTACAACATCCCGCACCGCGACTGCGGCTCGTACTCGAAGGGCGGCGCGGCGGGCCCCGAGGCGTACCGGCAGTGGATCGACACGTTCGCCGGGGCCGTCGGGGACGCCCCGGCGGTCGTGGTCCTGGAGCCGGACGCGGTGCCGCACATGATCGACGGCTGCACCCCCGTCCAGCACCACGAGGAGCGCTACCGGCTGCTCGCCGAGGCGGTGGACCGGCTGAAGCGGCAGCCGCGCACCACCGTCTACCTGGACGCGGGCAACCCCGCCTGGATCAAGGACCCGGGCAAGCTGGTGGAGCCGCTGCGGCGCGCCGGGCTGGCGAAGGCGGACGGCTTCGCGCTGAACGTGTCGAACTTCCAGACCACCTCGTCCGTCACCGCCTTCGGCAGCCAGCTGTCGGCGCTGCTCGGCGGCGCCCGGTACGTCGTCGACACCAGCCGCAACGGCGCCGGCCCGCTGGAGGGCGACGGCGAGGAGGCGTGGTGCAACCCGCCCGGCCGGGCGCTGGGCACCCCGCCCACCACCGCCACCGGCGACGCGCGCGTGGCCGCCTACCTGTGGATCAAGCGGCCGGGCGAGTCGGACGGCACCTGCCGGGGCGGCCCGGCGGCGGGCACCTGGTGGCCGGAGTACGCCCTGGGGCTGGCCCGCCGCGCGAAGGCGTGACGGGGCGCCTCAGGGCACCTGGACCCACTTGGCGACCGAGGGCCGGCCGTCCTTGTCGACCACGAACAGCATGTACCAGCCGGGCGGGACCAGGGTCCGGTCCGTGGGCGCGGTGACGGTGACCGTGCCCTTGCCCCGGGTGAGGTCCAGCGCGACGGACCGCTGCTCCACGTCGGTGGTGTGCGTGACCGCGCTGGGCCGCATCAGCCGCGCGGTGGCGATCCGGGCGGCGTCCGCGGTGCGGAAGGTGGCCCGGCCCCGGGCGTCGAGCCGGGTGGGCCCGGGCCCCAGTGCCGGCCGGGCCTCGGCGCCGCCACCGTGCAGATAGGGCGGGGTGAAGACCTCCACGCGCTGCTCGAAGGTGCCCAGCTTGGTGTTGTCCTTGTCGCTGAAGAGCGGGTCCGAGCCGAAGGTGGCCACCCGTCCGTCCGGCAGCAGCAGGGCCTCCGAGTGGTAGTTGCGGCCCACGGTCGGCTCGGCGGCCTCCCGGAAGGAGTCGCTCTTCGGCTCGTAGAACTGCGCCTTGAGGATGTCGCTGCCGCTGCGGCCGCGGTACTGCTTCGACCCGCCGGTGGTGAAGACGGTGTCGTCGGGCAGCAGGACGCTGCTGAGGTAGCGGGTGCCCTGTGGCAGGGAGGCGCCGGTGCGGAAGGAGGGGGTGGCGGCCTTGAGGTCGATCAGCGCGGTGCGGGCGGTGGACAGTTCGGACTCGCCCACCCCGCCGCCGCCGAGCACCATCAGCTTCTGGTCCTGGGCGGGCGCCAGCAGCAGGGAGGCGGAGGTCTCCAGCTGGTCGGGGTCGGTGATGCCCCTGATCGGCTGGAAAGTGTTCTTCTTCAGGTCCCACAGCCCGGGCAGGCGGCCCTTGGTGGCGGGCCCGTAGCCGGCGTTGGAGCCGGTGTAGAAGAGCTTGCCGCCCTGGGTGAGGAAGAGCGCCGGGTAGGTGGGGAAGTACCGGAAGGGACCCTTGGTCCACTTCTTGGTCCTCGGGTCGTAGATCTCGTTGTCGCCGGGGACCACGTCGCCGACGTCGTTGAGGCCGGAGACGGCGAGCACCTTGCCGTCCTGGAGGGTGACCAGGGTCGGGTACCAGCGGGCGTCCTTCATGGGGGCGACGGGTACGTACTTCTCGGCCCTGGGGTCGAACTCGTACGCCGCCTTGATGCCCTGGAAGTCCTGCTTCTCGGTGGTGAGCCGCTGGGCGATGCCGTAGACGTTGTCGGCGTCCTTGCCCTTGAGGCCGAGGACCTTGTACTGGGCGGCCTCGGTGGTCAGCGCCCGGGGCCCCTCCTTCCGGGCCTCGACGAAGACCCGCGCCTCGGCGGCGGTGACCTTGGTCTCCCAGGGCTTCATCTGGCCGCTGGTGAAGTACGAGATCTTGAAGTTCCGTTTGGCCTTGGGGACGGTCACGTCGAACTTCGAGACGTACTCGACCCCGGTGGGCGAGCGGAAGACGGTGCCCTTCTTGAGGGTGACGGCGCGGTCCGGGCTCTCGTTCTTGACGCGCATGCCGCCGCCCGCGCGCTTGACCTCGCCGTCGAGGACCTCGTAGCGGGCGGTGCCGCCGGCGACCAGGAGGCGCCCGTCGGGGAGCTGGCTGTGGCCGGCGCAGAAGAAGTCCTCCGGGGTGGGGATCTTCTTGAAGGTGTTCTTGACCGGGTCCCACAGGACGGTGTCGAAGGTGCCCGCGTCGAACTTCTTCTGGTTGTTGCCCGAGCCGGCGATGAGCAGCACCTTGCCGGTGTGGAGCAGCGCGGCGTGGATGGCGTTGAGGCGGACGCCGCCGGGCACGTCGAGCTGCTGCCAGGAGCCGTACTTCGCCCGGTAGCCGGGCTGGGCGATCTTGTAGGCGTGGTACTTCTCCTGGGCGAAGGAGAGCGCGGCCGGCGCGTTCAGGCCCGCGAGCAGCAGCACCGCGCCACCGCCCAGCAGGGTCTTCTTGAGCTTCTTCGACGGCCGGTAGGCCATGGGTCAGTTCCCTCCTGTCGTCGTGGCGAACGCGGGCTCGGGCTCGTCGCCGGCCTGGGCGGCGACCTTCGCGCGTGCCGCCGCCGCCACCGCGGAGGCGGTACGCCGCTGCGGGCGGCGGAACCGGCCGCGTGCCCGGCCCTCCTGGAGGCGGCCCCAGCCCCAGACGGCGACCGGGGCCAGCGCTATGCCGAGGGCGAGCACCGCCCAGGTGCGCATCGCGGCGTGGGTGTGGCCGAGGACGACGGAGACGGCGAGCGAGAGGGCGAGCACGCCGGCCCAGAACAGGTGGATGCGGAAGGTGGCGAGCCGGTCGGGGCTGGCCTCACCGCCCTTGGGCGTGACGACGAAGCGGCCGTCGGTGCGGACCAGTGCCGCCCACAGGGAGGCGAGGTAGATGGGCGCGCAGAGCGCCGACATCGCCATGCCGGCCAGCCCGCCGGACCCCTCGGGCTCGTGCGGGGAGACGTTGTGGCGGCGGTTCCACAGGTAGAGCCCGATCTGGAGGGCGGCGGCGTCGCTGTAGAGCATCAGCCAGACGGAGGAGGACACCTGGGTGCCGGAGGCGCCGAACCAGAGGAACAGGACGCAGGAGAGGATGCCGAGGAACCAGTTGACCGCGGTCATCGGGTAGTAGACGAGCATCAGCGTGTAGTTGAGCAGCCGGCCCGGGGGGAGCCGGAAGAAGCCCTTGGCGTACTGCCGGAAGAGGGTCTCGTAGGTGCCGCGCGACCAGCGCAGCTGCTGGGTGAAGAAGTCCGTCCAGGAGGCGGGGCCCTCGCCCACGGCGAGGACGTCGGGGGTGTAGACGGACCGCCACAGCCGGCCGGTGAGCGGGTTGACCGCGCGGTGCAGCTCGAAGCCGGTGGCCATGTCCTCGGTGATCGAGTCGTACAGTCCGCCGACCTGGACGAGGGCCTCGATGCGGACGACGTTGTTGGTGCCCACGAACATGGGGGCGTGGTAGCGGTTGCCCGCGCGCTGGATGAGGGCGTGGAAGAGGAACTGCTGGGACTCGGCGGCCTTGGTGACCGGCGAGGTGTAGTTCCCGTACACCTGGGGGCCGACGACGAAGGCGATGTCGGGGTCGCGGAAGTAGCCGAGGGTCCGCTCCAGGAAGTTGGGCAGCGGGACGTGGTCGGTGTCGACGGAGGCGAAGAAGTCGTAGGCGTCGCCGTGCGTGGCGATCCACGCGTTGTAGTTGCCGTGCTTGGTCCTGGCCTTGTGGGCGCCCTTGGGGCGGTTCCAGGCGGGTACGCCGGCCCGGGTGAAGTGGTGGACGCCCAGCTCGCGGCAGAGGGCCTTGGCCTGCGGGTCGTCGCCCTCGTCGAGCAGCCAGACGTCCAGCGGCCCCTGGTGGGTGACGCGGACCGCCGCTTCGAGGGTGGCGCGGACCATGGACAGCGGCTCCTTGCCCGGTACGTAGGTGGTGAGGAAGGCGACCCGGGTGCCCACCTCGGGGACGACCGGTACGGGGTCGCGGGCGACCATGGTGGCGTGGGCGATGGAGGCGACGTTGACCAGCATGAACAGGCAGATCAGCCCGATGGACACCAGCATCACGGCGTCGAACCGCACCAGCCAGACGTCCCCGCCCTCGCGCCGGGTCCAGTGCGTGGGCCACACCAGGTAGGCCAGCAGGGCCGCCGACAGCAGCGGGGCGAGCGTCATCAGCGCGACGGCTCGTATTCGGCGCGGTTCCCGGGCGAGCAGACTGCGGTACCGCACCTGACAGGCCGCCGGATCCGGTTCCGTGAGGGGACCGGCGAGTCGGCTGTAGGTGTCGTAGTCGTAGCCTTCCGGCCGCACGGTGCCTCCACCTGTCGAGCGGGTCGGTATATCCCTACAAAAAGGGAGATGCGACACCGTGTCGACCGGGGGCGTCCGAGCGGGGGGTTTCCCGGCCGGGGCGTTTGAGGGCCCGCCCGGAGGCGGCCGGCGGGGCCCGTACGGAGGCGGTTCGCGGCGTACGGACACGAAGAACCCCGGCCGCGCGAGGCGGCCGGGGTTCCCGGGTTCCGGTCTGCTGCGGGTCAGGCGGAGAGGTGGCGCTCCACCGTCTCGACCTTGGAGGTGAGCCCGTCGGTGACGCCCGGGCGGATGTCGGCCTTGAGGACCAGGGAGACGCGGGGCGCGCGGGCCTCGACGGCGGCCACGGCCCGCCGTACGACGTCCATGACCTCCTCCCACTCGCCCTCGACCGAGGTGAACATCGCGTCGGTGCGGTGCGGCAGCCCGGACTCGCGGACCACGCGGACGGCGTCGGCGACGTACTCGCCGACCTCCTCGCCCACGCCGAGCGGGGTGACGGAGAAGGCGACGATCACGCGTTCACCGTGCCCTCGCGGCGGGCGCGGGAGGCGATGACCGCGTCGTCGGCGGCGCGGCGCAGCCTGCGGTCGGCGTAGAAGCCGCCGAAGGGCACCACGGACAGCAGGAAGTAGACGGCGGCGGTCTTCACGTCCCACTTGGTGCGGTTCCAGGCGTCCAGCCAGAAGAGCACGTACAGGACGAACAGCACGCCGTGGATCGCGCCCATGACCGGGACGGCGTTGAACTCCGTCGTGCGCTTCAGCACCGAGCAGACGAGCAGCAGGATGAACGACACGGCCTCCGGGGCGGAGACCAGTCGGAGGCGGTGGAGGGAGGCGGCGGTCTTGATGTCCACGGGGCGGCTACCTTCGGCGTCGGTCTGGGGGCGACAGTCGCCCGGCCACCAATCTTGTGAATCGGTGCACAAGCGACCCGTTCATTGTGACAGGCGGCCTCGCCGGCCCGATGTCAGGGTCGGGATCCTCCCCAGGTCCCTGTCCGCGCCCCGGAGCACCGGTTACCGTCGTCGCGTGGCAACGTTCCGACTCCAAGGCAGCAAGGTGCTGGCCGTCGACATGACCGGCGACGCCGTGAAGGCGAAGAACGGCTCGATGGTCGCGTACGACGGCCGGATGGCCTTCAAGAAGATGTCCGGCGGCGGCGAGGGCCTGCGCGGCATGGTGACCCGCCGCCTCACCGGCGAGCAGATGGAGATGATGGAGGTGACGGGGCAGGGCACCTGCTTCTTCGCCGACCGCGCCTCCGAGATCAACCTGGTTTCCCTCCACGGCGACAAGCTGTACGTGGAGTCCAGCAACCTGCTGTGCGCCGACGCCTCCCTGCGCACCGGCACCAGCTTCACCGGGCTGCGCGGCGGGGCGAGCGGGACCGGGCTGTTCACCACGACGGTGGAGGGCACCGGGCAGGCGGCGATCATGTCGGACGGGCCGGCCGTGGTGCTGCGGGTGACACCGCAGTACCCGCTCTCGGTCGACCCCGGCGCGTACATCGCCCACCAGGGCGATCTGCGGCAGGACTTCCAGTCGGGCGTGACCTTCCGCACCCTCGTCGGCGAGGGCGGCGGCGAGGCGTTCCAGATCCGCTTCGAGGGCGACGGCCTGGTGTACGTCCAGCCCAGCGAGCGCAACACGGTCGGAGGGGACGTCTGATGCCGTTCCGCGAGGTCAATTCGAAGATGGTCGAGGCGACCCTCTCCCCCGGACAGAAGATGTTCAGCCAGCGTGGCGCGATGCTGGCCTACCGCGGGGACGTCACTTTCACGCCGAACATGGCCGGCGGCCAGGGCGGCGTGATGTCGATGATCGGCCGGCGGGTCGCCGACGAGGCCGCGCCGCTGATGACCGTGGAGGGCAGCGGCACGGTGATGTTCGGGCACGGCGGCCACCACATCCAGGTGATCCGGCTGTCCGGCGAGACGCTGTACGTCGAGGCCGACCGGCTGCTCGCCTTCGACGGCACCCTCCAGCAGGGCACCATGTTCATGGGCTCGCAGGGCGGTGTGATGGGCATGGTGCGCGGCCAGGTGACCGGGCAGGGCCTGTTCACCACCACCCTCAAGGGCCATGGCGCGGTCGCCGTGATGGCCCACGGCGGGGTCGTCGAGCTGCCCATCGCGCCCGGCCGCCCCGTGCACGTCGACCCCCAGGCGTACGTCGCCCACCACGGCGACGTGCGCAACAAGCTCTCCACCGCGCTCGGCTGGCGCGACATGGTGGGGCGCGGCTCCGGCGAGGCGTTCCAGCTGGAGCTGAGCGGCAGCGGTGCGGTCTACGTCCAGGCGTCGGAGGAGAAACTGTGAGCACGCCCGTCATCCACGATCCGTCGACCCTGCCGAGCGACGACAACGTCAACGCGTACACCTTCTGCGTGGAGCTGAAGGGCTCCCAGTGGTTCCTGCAGAAGGGCAAGATGATCGCCTACTACGGGCGCATCGACTTCAACGGCGTCGGCCACGGCCGGCTGGACCGGCTGGTCCGCTCCAGCTTCCACTCCCCGCTGCACGCGAGCGACTGGGTGGTGGCGGAGGGCAGCGGCAAGATGCTGCTCGCCGACCGGGCCTTCGACGTCAACTCGTACGACCTGGACGACGGCAACCTCACGATCCGCGCCGGCAACCTCCTCGCGTACCAGCCCTCCCTGGCCCTGAAGCAGTCGATCGTGCCCGGCTTCCTCACCCTGATCGGTACGGGGAAGTTCGTGGCGGCCTCCAACGGCCCGGTGGTCTTCATGGAGCCGCCTCTGCGGGTGGACCCGCAGGCGCTGGTCGGCTGGGCGGACTGCCCCTCGCCCTGCCACCACTACGACCACGGCTACATGACCGGTGTGATGGGCGGGCTGCGCGCGCTGACCGGGCTCGGGGGCGCCTCGGGCGAGGAGCACCAGTTCGAGTTCGTGGGCGCCGGGACGGTGCTGCTGCAGTCCTCGGAGGCCCTGATGCCCGAGCGGGCGACGGGTGCGGTGCCGCACGAGCCGGGCGTGCCGGGCGCCGGCGCCCCGGGGTCGGGATCCGGCCAGGGCGGGCACGGCTCCACACCGCGCCTTCCCGGACAGCTGGGGGACCTCCAGCGTCGCTTCGGACTGTGAGCGGTAGTCTGCTGAGTGTGACGCCCTCGAACGTCTGCGCCCTTGTGGGGCGGATGCGAGGACGGGGGGCCGGAGTGCCCGGCGTCACGACCCCTCATTCGTCCAGAATTCAACTTCTTAGGTAGAATCCATATATGGAGACCGAGACGGCCACCAACTGGCTGACCGATGCCGAGCAGTGCGCCTGGCGCACCTATCTGGACGTCAACAGGCTGCTGACGTACCAGCTGGAGAAGGACCTCCAGCCGTTCGGCCTGACCAACAACGACTACGAGATCCTGGTCAACCTCTCGGAGGCGCCCGACCGCCGCCTCCGCATGAGCGACCTGGCCGCCGCCACGCTCCAGTCCAAGAGCCGGCTCTCCCACCAGATCACCCGGATGGAGAACGCCGGTCTGGTACGCCGGGAGAACTGCGAGTCCGACCGGCGCGGGCTCTACGCCGTCCTGACCGAGCACGGCATGGAGACCATGCAGAAGGTCGCCCCGCACCACGTCGACTCCGTGCGCAAGCACTTCATCGACCTGCTGGACCCCGAGGCTCTCGACGCGCTGCGCCAGTCCCTCAAGCCCGTCGCCGAGCAGCTGAGGGGCCTGCGCGGCAAGCCCTGACCCCCGAGAGGGCCCGCCTCACGGCTGGTCGAGCGCGGGCAGCCGCAGGGTGAACAGCGCCCCGCCCGACGGGGCGGCACCCGCCGTGAGCGTCCCGCCGTGGCGCACGGCCACGTCCCGGGCGATGGCCAGCCCCAGCCCCGCACCGCCCTCGTCACGGCTGCGGGCGTCGTCCAGCCGGACGAACCGCTCGAAGATCCGCTCCCGCTCGGGCTCCGGCACGCCGGCCCCGTCGTCCGCGACGGTGAGCACGACGTGCCGGCCCGCGCGGCGCACCTCCACCACCACGTCCGCCTCCGCGTGCCGTCGCGCGTTGTCCAGCAGGTTGCCCAGCACCCGCGCCAGCTGCCCGCGCGACCCGTCGACCACGGCCGCCCCCGGCCCCTCCGCCGCGCTCTCCGCATCGACGCGCACCGGCACCCGGTCGCCCGCCGCACGCTGGGCGACCTCCTCCCGCGCCAGCGCCGCCAGGTCGACCGGCCCCCGCCCCGCCCGCTCCCCCGCGTCCAGCCGGGCCAGCAGCAGCAGGTCCGCGGCGAGCTGCTGCAGCCGTACGGTGTCGGCGACCGCGCCCGGCACGTCCAGCAGCTCCGGGTGCGCCGCCCCCACCTCCAGCTGGGTGCGCAGGCTGGCGATCGGGCTGCGCAGCTCGTGCGAGGCGTCCGCGACGAACCGCCGCTGGCGCTCCACGCTCGCCTCCAGCGCCGCCAGCGTCTCGTTGGTCGTCCGCGCCAGCCGGGCCACCTCGTCGCGGGTGCCCGGCTCCGGCACCCGCCGCGACAGGTCCGCCGACGCCGTGATCGCCGCCATCTCCGCCCGGATGCCCTCCACCGGCTTCAGCGCCCGCCGGGTCACCAGCCAGGTCACGCCCGCCACCACCACCAGCAGCAGCGCCATCGCGGCGATCATCGCGTCCCGCACGCCCGCCACCGTGGCCTCCTCGGTCGCCAGCGGCGCGCCCGCGTAGACGGTCACCTCGCCGCGCGGCCCGTCCGCCCGCACGGCGGCGAAGCGGTACGTGGCCCGCTCGCCGTCGACGGTCACCTCGCCCGTCGAGTGGTCCGCCTCCTCCGACACCTCGCCCGCCCCCGGCTCCCCGCCGCCCGGCACGGCCCGGGTCCCGGAACTGCCCGTGCCGGAGATCGCCTCGATGTCGTCGCTCACCGCCACGACCCGGCCCGCCCCGTCCACCACCTGCACCGGGTGCTCCTCGGTGTCGTCCGGCAGGTCCAGCCGGCCGAACGGGGTGCCCCCGGCGACCTGCGAGGCCACCGAGCGGGCCGACACCTCCGCCTGGAGCTCCGCCTGGTTCACCAGGTTGCCCCGCAGCACGGCCAGCAGCGCCACCCCGGCCACCACCAGGGCCAGCGCGACCACGAGCGTCGCCCCCAGCGCCGTACGCGCGCGTACCGACCTCACCGCGCCTCCAGCCGGTACCCGGCGCCCCGCACCGTGGTGATCGTGCCCGTGCCGAGCTTGCGCCGCAGCGCGCTCACGTACACCTCGACGATGTTGGGGTCGCCCTCGTACGCGAAGTCCCAGACGTGGTCCAGGATCTCCGTCTTCGACACCACCTCGCCCGCCCGGGTGATCAGCTGCTCCAGCACGGAGAACTCCTTGGCCGTCAGCGCGACTTCCTCCTCCGCCACCCGCACCCGCCGGGCGGCCGTGTCCACGGTGAGCGCCCCCGCCCTGAGCACCGGCGACGGCGCCCCGCCGCTCCGCCGCAGCAGCGCCTTCACCCGGGCCAGCAGCACCACGTACGAGAACGGCTTGGTCAGGTAGTCGTCGGCGCCCGTGTCCAGGCCCTCCGCCTCGTCGTACTCCCCGTCCTTCGCGGTCAGCATCAGGATCGGCACGTCGTGCCCGGCCGCCCGCAGCGCCGCGCAGACGCGGTAGCCGTTCATGCCGGGCAGCATGATGTCCAGGACGACCAGGTCGTACGACCCGGTCCCCGCCAGGTGCAGCCCCTCGGCCCCGTCGTGCACCACGTCCACGGCGAACCCCTCGGCACGCAGCCCGGCGGCGAGCGACAGGGCGAGCCGCTTCTCGTCCTCCACGATCAACAGGCGCATGCGTTCAGGGTCCCAAACGGAAGCTGAAGAAGCCTTCAGCCGGTTTCAGGCTGCGTTCAGCGAGCCGGTCGCACGGTGGTGGACGTACGAAACAGCCCGACGTCCGGGAGGACACCCATGAAGCGCAAGCGCACCACCCTCGCCGTAGCGGCCGTCGCCACCGCGGCGCTCCTGACGGGCGGCACGGCCGCCGCGTTCGCCTCGTCCGCCTCCGGGAGCGAGGCCCCCGTGAAGGCGCCCAAGGTCACGGCCGAGCAGGCCCTGAAGGCGGTCGAGGGCCACGGCACGGTCGTCTCGCTCGACCTCGACGACGACGCCCCCGAGGGCAAGCAGTCGTGGGAGGTCGAGCTGGTGAAGGACGGCACGACGCAGGAGTGGACGGTCGACGGCACGACGGCGAAGGCGGCGCAGGAGAAGCCGGACGCGGACGACGCGGACGACGCGTCCGACAAGGACGACTGACCCACGACCCGCAGCCGGCCGACGGCCGGGGTGGGGCCGTGCCCCCTCCTACCCACGACCCGCAGTCGGCCGACGGCCGGGGTGGGGCCGTGCAGGGTCGCCCCCGCAGCGGATCGGCGGCGAGTAACGGTCACCCTTTCTGGCTGGGTGCCCCGCCGACCGCGAGGAGGTGAGCCCGGAGGGGCCCCGCCCCCACCCACCGGCACCGCTCCGGGGCGCACCCCAGGAACAGGCACCGCACCGGTCCGTTGTGCCCACCCGTTCCGCCCCAGCGGAACGAATGCCCACAACGGAACGGGGTCGGCGCCGCCCCGGGGGCACCGTTGTGCCCACCCTCCCCCAAGCTCTCGGCTTCGCTCCGCAGGGGGAACCCCCATCGCCCCAGCGGGACGACTGCCCACAACGGTGGGCCGGCGGGGCGCCCGCCCCCGGCCGCGCCCCGTCAGGGGGCCGTCAGGTCGCGGACCAGGGCGTCCGACGCGGTGTACGGGTCCGTCTCGCCCGTCGCCACCCGCTCCGCCAGCGCGTCCAGGCGGCGGTCGCCCCGCAGGTCGCCGATCCGCTCGCGCAGGGCGGTCACCGCGAGCGTCTCCACCTCGCGGGCCGCCCGCGCGCGGCGGCGCTCCGCGAGGACGCCCCGCTCCTCCATCCACGCGCGGTGCTTCTCCAGCGCCTCCACCACCTCGTCCACGCCCTCGCCCCGGGCCGCGACCGCGCGGACGATCGGGGGCCGCCAGTCGCCCGGGCGGCGCGCCTCGCCGAGGCCGAGCATGTGGTTCAGGTCCCGGGCGGTGGCGTCGGCGCCGTCCCGGTCGGCCTTGTTGACGACGTACAGGTCGCCGATCTCCAGGATCCCCGCCTTGGCGGCCTGGACGCCGTCGCCCATGCCGGGGGCGAGCAGCACCACGGAGGTGTCGGCCTGGGAGGCGATCTCCACCTCGGACTGGCCGACGCCCACGGTCTCGACGAACACCACCTCGCACCCGGCGGCGTCCAGGACGCGGACGGCCTGGGGGGCGGCCCACGCGAGGCCGCCCAGGTGGCCCCGGGTGGCCATGGAGCGGATGTAGACGCCCGGGTCCGACGCGTGCTCGGACATCCGCACCCGGTCGCCGAGCAGCGCGCCGCCGCTGAACGGCGACGACGGGTCGACGGCGAGCACACCGACCCGCCGGCCGGCCCGCCGGTACGCGGTGACCAGCGCCGACGTCAGAGTCGACTTGCCGACACCGGGCGAGCCGGTGAGGCCGACGACGTACGCGTCGCCGGTCAGCGGCGCGAGCGCCGCCATCACCTCACGGAGCTGCGGGGACGCCCCCTCCACCAGCGAGATCAGCCGGGCCACCGCGCGCGGCCGGCCCTCGCGCGCCTGCGCGACCAGGGCGGGGACGTCCACCGTCACGGGACGCGGACGATCAGCGCGTCGCCCTGGCCGCCGCCGCCGCACAGGGCCGCCGCGCCGACGCCGCCGCCGCGCCGCTTCAGCTCCAGCGCGAGGTGGAGGACGAGCCGGGCGCCGGACATGCCGATGGGGTGGCCCAGGGCGATGGCGCCACCGTTGACGTTCACCTTTTCCGGGGACACGCCCAGGTCCTTCATTGACTGGACGGCGACGGCCGCGAACGCCTCGTTGATCTCGATGAGGTCGAGGTCCGAGACCTGGAGGCCCTCCTTCTTCAGGGCGTGCGCGATGGCGTTGGACGGCTGGGACTGGAGGGAGTTGTCCGGTCCGGCGACGTTGCCGTGGGCGCCGATCTCGGCGATCCAGTCGAGCCCCAGCTCCTCGGCCCTGGCGCGGCTCATCACGACGACGGCGGCGGCGCCGTCGGAGATCTGCGAGGACGAGCCGGCGGTGATGGTGCCGTCCTTGTCGAAGGCGGGGCGCAGCTTGGCCAGGGACTCGACGGTGGTCTCGGGCCGGATGCCCTCGTCCTTGGCGACGACGACCGGGTCGCCCTTGCGCTGGGGGATCTCGACGGGCGTGATCTCGGCGTCGAAGACGCCGTTCTTCTGGGCGGCGGCGGCGCGCTGGTGGGAGAGGGCGGCGATCTCGTCCTGGGCCTCGCGGCCGATGTTCAGCCGGGTGTTGTGCTTCTCCGTGGACGCGCCCATGGCGATGTTCTCGAAGGAGTCGGTGAGGCCGTCGTACGCCATGGCGTCGAGCATCTCGATCGCGCCGTATTTGTGGCCCTCGCGGGACTTGGGCAGCAGGTGCGGCGCGTTGGTCATGGACTCCTGGCCGCCCGCGACGACGACGTCGAACTCGCCGGCGCGGATCAGCTGGTCCGCGAGGGCGATGGCGTCGAGACCGGACAGGCACACCTTGTTGATGGTGAGCGCCGGGACGTTCATGGGGATGCCGGCCTTGACGGCGGCCTGGCGGGCGGGGATCTGGCCGGCGCCGGCCTGGAGCACCTGGCCCATGATCACGTACTGCACCTGGTCACCGCGGATGCCGGCCCGCTCCAGCGCGGCCTTGATGGCGAAGCCGCCGAGATCGGCGCCCGAGAAGCTCTTGAGGGAGCCGAGCAGACGGCCCATGGGCGTGCGTGCGCCCGCGACGATGACGGAGGTGGTGCCGGTCGTTCCAGACATGAGGCGCGGCCCCTTGGTGTGGTGAAGTGAACGAGGGTTTACTGCCAATGTACTGAGCGGCTCCGGTACGGGTCACCGGGCGGTCGGTGTGACGGCTGGCACGTTGCGTAACCACCGGGCCCGCGCTGCACTGGTCCCATGCTGACGCGAATCGACCACATCGGGATCGCCTGCCTCGACCTCGACCGGACCGTCGAGTTCTACCGTGCCACGTACGGCTTCGAGGTGTTCCACACCGAGGTCAACGAGGAGCAGGGGGTGCGCGAGGCCATGCTGAGGATCAACGGCACCTCCGACGGCGGCGCCTCCTACCTCCAGCTCCTGGAGCCCACCCGGGAGGACTCGGCGGTGGGCAAGTGGCTCGCCAAGAACGGCGAGGGCGTCCACCACATCGCCTTCGGCACGGCGGACGTGGACGGGGACGCCGCCGCGATCCGCGAGAAGGGCGTGCGCGTGCTGTACGACGAGCCGCGCACCGGTTCGATGGGGTCGCGCATCACCTTCCTGCACCCCAAGGACTGTCACGGGGTCCTCACCGAACTGGTCACCTCCGCCGGAACGTCCTCGGTGGAGCACTGACCTCCCCATTCCCGGCCCGGTAGAGTGGGCGGCTCCGGGCCGGGGCCGGATCGGGGCCGTGCCGCGGCGTCGTGGTCGAGCCATTCGATCTGACACCATTCCCCGGGGGGCCGTTCGCCGGCGAACGGTGCTCGTACCAAGAGTTGCGACCAGGGGACGGATGGGACCGCGCAGTGCGGGGCTACGAACGCCAGGAGAGCCACCGGGCTGACGACCACCTTTCGCGGTTCGAGGCCGAGATGGACCGGCTGAAGACCGAGCGGGAGAAGGCCGTCCAGCACGCCGAGGACCTCGGTTACCAGGTCGAGGTGCTGCGCGCCAAGCTCCACGAGGCGCGCCGCACGATCGCGTCCCGGCCCGCGTACGACAGCGCCGACATCGGTTACCAGGCCGAGCAGTTGCTGCGGAACGCCCAGATCCAGGCCGAGCAGCTCCGCTCGGACGCGGAGCGCGAACTGCGCGAGGCGCGGGCCCAGACGCAGCGGATCCTGCAGGAGCACGCCGAGCACCAGGCGCGTCTCCAGGCCGAGTTGCACCAGGAGGCGGTGCAGCGGCGGCAGCGGCTGGACCAGGAGCTGTCGGAGCGCCGCCAGACCGTCGAGGCGCACGTCAACGAGAACGTGGCGTGGGCGGAGCAGCTGCGCGCCCGTACCGAGGCGCAGGCCCGCCGGCTGATGGAGGAGTCCCGCGCGGAGGCCGAGCAGGCGCTCGCCGCGGCCCGCGCGGAGGCCACCCGGCTGGCCGAGGAGGCCCGCCGGCGGCTGGGCGCCGAGGCGGAGACGGCCCGCGCGGAGGCCGAGGCGATCCTGCTGCGCGCCCGCAAGGACGCCGAGCGGCTGCTGAACGCGGCGTCCACGCAGGCCCAGGAGGCCACCAGCCACGCCGAGCAGCTGCGCAGCGCGACGACCGCCGAGTCGGACCAGGCGCGCCAGCAGGCCGCCGAGTTGAGCCGGTCCGCCGAGCAGCGGATGGCCGAGGCGGAGGAGCGGCTGCGCGAGGCCCGGGCGGAGGCCGACAAGGTCCTCGCGGAGGCCCGGGAGGCGGCGGCCAAGCGGCTGACGAGCGCCGAGTCGGAGACGGAGCAGCGCACCCGTACGGCCAAGGCGGAGATCGCCCGGCTGGTCGCGGAGGCGACGAAGGAGTCCGAGGCGCTGAAGGCGGAGGCCGAGCAGGCGCTCGCCGACGCCCGCGCGGCGGCGGAGAAGCTGGTCTCGGAGGCGTCCGAGAAGGCGCGTACGGCGGCGGCGGAGGACTCGGCGGCGCAGCTCGCCAAGGCGGCCCGTACCGCCGAGGAGGTGCTGTCCAAGGCGTCCGACGACGCCCAGGAGACCACCCGCAAGGCGTCCGAGGAGGCGGAGCGGATCCGTCGCGAGGCGGAGGCCGAGGCGGACCGGCTGCGGGCCGAGGCGCACGACACGGCCGAGCAGCTCAAGGGCGCCGCGAAGGACGACACCAAGGAGTACCGCGCCAAGACGGTCGAGCTGCAGGAGGAGGCGCGCCGGCTGCGCGGCGAGGCCGAGCAGCTCCGCTCGGAGGCGATCTCCGAGGGCGAGCGGATCCGCGGCGAGGCCCGGCGCGAGGCGGTCCAGCAGATCGAGGAGGCGGCCCGTACCGCCGAGGAGCTGCTGACCAAGGCGAAGGCGGACGCCGACGAGCTGCGGACGGCCGCGGCGGCCGAGAGCGAGCGGCTCCGTACGGAGGCGGTCGAGCGGGCGACGGGGCTGCGCAAGCAGGCCGAGGAGACACTGGAGCGCACCCGCGAGGAGGCCGAGCGGCTGCGCGCCGAGGCCGAGGAGCAGGCCGAGTCGGTACGGGCCGCGGCCGAGCGGGCCGCCGCCGAGCTGCGCGAGGAGACCGAGCGGGGTGTCGCGGACCGGCAGGCGGAGGCCGCCGAGGAGCTGACGCGGCTGCACACCGAGGCGGAGGGCCGGCTCGCCGCCGCCGAGCAGGCGCTGACCGACGCCCGCGCGGAGAGCGAGCGCATCCGCCGCGAGGCCGGCGAGGAGGCCGAGCGGCAGCGCGCCGAGGCCGCCGAGCGGATGCGGTCGCTGCAGGCGCAGGCCGAGCAGGAGGCGGAGCGGCTGCGTACGGAGGCGGCGTCGGACGCGTCCCGGGCGCGGGCGGAGGCGGAGAACGCGGCGGTACGGCTGCGTTCGGAGGCCGCCACCGAGGCGGAGCGCCTGAAGGCGGAGGCGCAGGAGTCGGCCGACCGGGTGCGGGCGGAGGCCGCCGCGGCGGCCGAGCGGGTGACGGCGGAGGCCGCCGAGGAGCTGGCCGCCGCGCGTACGGAGGCGGAGCGCCGCCGCCGGGAGGCGGAGGAGACCCTCGGCGCCGCGCGCTCGGAGGCGGACCAGGAGCGGGAGCGGGCGCGCGAGCAGAGCGAGGAGCTGCTGGCGTCGGCGCGCAAGCGGGTCGAGGAGGCCCAGGCCGAGGCGCAGCGGCTGGTCGAGGAGGCGGACCGGCGGGCCACCGAGATGGTGTCGGCGGCCGAGCAGACGGCGCAGCAGGTGCGGGACGCGGTCGCGGGGCTGCACGAGCAGGCCGAGGAGGAGATCGCCGGGCTGCGGTCGGCGGCCGAGCACGCGGCGGAGCGGACGCGGAGCGAGGCGCAGGAGGAGGCGGACCGGGTCCGTTCCGACGCGTACGCCGAGCGGGAGCGGGCCGCGGAGGACGCGGGCCGGGTGCGGGAGCGGGCGCAGGAGGAGTCGGAGGCCGCCAAGGCGCTCGCGGAGCGCACGATGGCCGACGCGATCGAGGAGTCGGAGCGGCTGCGGGCCGACACCGCCGAGTACGCCCAGCGGATGCGTACGGACGCGTCGGACGCGCTGGCGTCGGCGGAGCAGGACGCGGCGCGGGCCCGGGCGGAGGCGCGCGAGGACGCCAACCGCATCCGGTCGGAGGCGGCGGCGCAGGCGGACCGGCTGGTCACCGAGGCGACGGGCGAGTCCGAGCGGATGACGGCCGAGGCGGCCGAGCTGCTGGCGGTGGCGGAGCGGGACGCGGCGCGGCTGCGCGCGGAGGCCGAGCAGGTCAGGGCGGACGGCGAGGCGCGCGCGGAGGAGCTGCGGGCCGCCGCCCGGGCGGACGGCGAGCAGGTCCTGGACGAGGCGCGGAAGGCGGCCGACAAGCGGCGGGCGGACGCGGCCGAGCAGGCGGACCAGCTGGTGGGCGAGGCCGCCGCCGAGGCCGAGCGGATCGGCGCGGAGACCGCGGAGCGGGTCGAGCGGCTGGTCGCCGAGGCGGCGGCGGAGGCGGAGCGGCTGCGGGCGGAGGCGACCGGTGAGGCGGAGCGGCTGCGGGCGGAGGCGGCCGAGACGGTCGGGTCCGCGCAGCAGGCCGCCGAGCGCATCCGGGTCGAGGCGGAGCGGCTGCGTACGGAGTCGGAGGCGGCGGCCGAGCAGGTGCGCTCCGAGGCGCGGTCCGAGGCGGACCGGGTGGTCGACGAGGCGCGCCAGGCGGCGGCCAAGCGGCGGGCGGACGCGGCCGAGCAGGCGGACCAGCTCATCGCCAAGGCGCAGGAGGAGGCGCTGCGCGCCACGGCCGAGGCGGAGTCGCAGGCCGACACGATGGTGGGCGCGGCGCGCAAGGAGGCGGAGCGGATCGTCGCCGAGGCGACCGTGGAGGGCAACACCCTGGTGGAGAAGGCCCGTACGGACGCCGACGAGCTGCTGGTCGGGGCGCGGGGCGACGCGACCGCCATAAGGGAGCGGTCGGAGGAGCAGCGCCGGCGTACGGAGGCGGAGGTCGAGGAGCTGCACGAGCGGGCCCGCCGGGAGAGCGCCGAGCAGATGAAGGCGGCGGGCGAGCGGGTCGACAAGCTGGTGAAGGCGGCCACCGAGCAGCGGGCGGAGGCCGAGGAGAAGGCCAAGGAGCTGCTGGCGGAGGCCAATTCGGAGGCGAGCCGGGTCCGTATCTCCGCGGTGAAGAAGGCGGAGGGGCTGCTCAAGGAGGCCGAGCAGAAGAAGGCCACGCTGACCCGCGAGGCGGAGAAGATCAAGGCGGACGCGGAGCGCGAGGCCGAGAAGATGATCTCCGACGGGAAGCGCGAACTGGAGGTGCTGGTACGGCGGCGGGAGGACATCCAGGCCGAAATCTCCCGTGTCCAGGACGTGCTGGAGGCGTTGGAGTCTTTCGAGACGCCCGCGGGGGGTACGAAGGACGGCGGGGTCAAGGCCACGGCGGCGGCAGGCGTTACCCGTTCGAGTGGCAAGTCAACCGACGAGTAAGCCACTCAAAAGGCTGGACATTCTCCGGTTTGAACGGGCATCCGCTCGAAGACACGCCGTGTGGACCCCTAGGATTCCCCCTAACACCTCACCGGTCTCATTCGACAGGAACCCCATGAGCGACACTTCCTCCCCCTTCGGCTTCGAGCTCGTGCGGCGTGGTTACGACCGCGGTCAGGTGGATGACCGCATTACCAAACTCGTCGCCGACCGAGACAGTGCTCTGGCCCGCATCACCTCTCTGGAAAAGCGCATCGAGGAGCTCCACCTCGAGACGCAGAACGCCCAGGCCCAGGTCAGCGACGCCGAGCCGTCGTACGCCGGTCTCGGTGCCCGCGTCGAGAAGATCCTCCGCCTCGCCGAGGAGGAGGCGAAGGACCTGCGTGAGGAGGCCCGTCGCGCCGCCGAGCAGCACCGCGAGCTGGCCGAGTCGGCCGCGCAGCAGGTGCGCAACGACGCGGAGACGTTCGCGGCGGAGCGGAAGGCGAAGGCCGAGGACGAGGGCGTCCGGATCGTCGAGAAGGCCCAGGGCGAGGCCAACTCGCTGCGCGCCGAGGCGCAGAAGGACGCGCAGTCGAAGCGCGAGGAGGCGGACGCCCTCTTCGAGGAGACCCGGGCGAAGGCCGCGCAGGCCGCCGCCGACTTCGAGACGAACCTCGCCAAGCGGCGCGAGCAGTCGGAGCGGGACCTGGCGTCGCGCCAGGCGAAGGCGGAGAAGCGTCTCGCCGAGATCGAGCACCGGGCGGAGCAGCTCCGCCTGGAGGCGGAGAAGCTGCGGACGGACGCGGAGCGCCGGGCCCGTCAGACGGTGGAGACGGCGCAGCGCCAGGCCGAGGACATCGTGGCGGACGCGAACGCGAAGGCGGATCGTATCCGCAGCGAATCGGAGCGCGAGCTGGCGGCGCTGACGAACCGCCGCGACTCCATCAACGCCCAGCTGACCAACGTCCGCGAGATGCTGGCCACGCTGACCGGTGCGGCGGTGGCCGCGGCCGGTTCGCCGGCGGACGACGAGCCGGTGTCGCGCGGCGTCCCGGCGCAGCAGACCCGCTAGTCGCTCGCGCCACGGGCCTCCAGGGCCCCGTGGGACTTCCCGGTGCGCCCGAGGGCGCCGGGGAAGCCCCGCGGGGCCCTTCGCGCGCCCGGGCGGACGACGGCGGGGCGCCGGAAAGGCGTGTCATTCCGGTGGCGGTGCGCCCCGGGCGCCCGTAGCGTGGACGGGTGATCGAGCTCGAGGGGCTGACGAAGCGTTTCGGTAAGAAGACGGCGGTCGACCATCTCTCCTTCCAGGTCCGCCCGGGCGTGGTGACGGGCTTCCTCGGCCCGAACGGCGCGGGCAAGTCGACCACCATGCGCATGGTGCTGGGCCTGGACCACCCGACGAGCGGCACCGTCCGGATCGACGGCAGGCACTACCGGGAGCTGGACGAGCCGCTGAAGTACATCGGCGCGCTGCTGGAGGCCCGGGGGCTGCACGGCGGGCGCACCGCGTACAACAACCTGCTGTGTCTGGCGCAGTCCAACCGCATTCCCGCGAAGCGGGTCTCCGAGGTGCTGGAGCTGGTCGGTCTCACCGCCGTGGCCCGGAAGAAACCGAAAGGTTTTTCGATGGGTATGGGCCAGCGGCTGGGAATCGCCGCCGCTCTCCTGGGTGATCCGCAAATTCTGATGTTCGACGAACCCGTCAATGGTCTGGACCCCGAGGGAATTCACTGGATCCGCAATCTGATGAAGGCGCTGGCGGCCGACGGACGGACGATCTTCGTTTCCAGCCATCTGATGAGCGAAATGGCCCTGACCGCCGAGCACTTGATCGTCATCGGGCAGGGGAAGCTGCTCGCGGACACGAGCATGGCGGATTTCATCCACCAGAACTCGCGCAGTTATGTACGGCTGCGCTCCCCGCAGCCCGAGCAGGTGCGGGACGCGCTCGCCACCGCCGGGCTGACCGCCGTCGACGGGGCCGAGGGCGCGCTGGAGGTCGACGGCGCCACCACCGAGCAGGTCGGTGAGCTGGCCGCCGCCCGGGGGATCACCCTGCACGAGCTGAGCGCCCAGCGGGCGTCGCTGGAGGAGGCGTTCATGCGGATGACGGCGGGCGCCGTGGAGTACCACGCACACGCGGCGGGCGAACCGGCCGGCCCCCAGTGGTCGAAGGAGGTCTGACCATGGCGTCGGCACCCGCGGTCCTCCAGTCGGAGTGGACCAAGATCCGTACGGTCTCCTCGACGGTCTGGACCCTCGCCAGCGCGCTGGTGGTCACCGTCGCGATGGGCGCGGCCCTGTCCGCCCTGGTGAACCAGACCTTCGAGGAGATGCCCGAGATCGAGCAGGCGACCTTCGACCCGACGGTGGTCAGCTTCTCCGGGATGCTGCTGGGCCAGCTGGCGATGGTGGTGTTCGGGGTGCTGGTGGTCGGCACCGAGTACAGCACCGGCATGATCCGTACGTCCCTGGCCGCCGTGCCGCAGCGGGCGACCTTCCTCTTCAGCAAGATCGCGGTGGCCGGGGTGCTGGCCCTGGTCGTGGGCCTGGCCACCAGTTTCCTGACCTTCTTCCTCGGCCAGGCCCTGCTGGGCGAGCACCGCACCAGCCTGGGCGAGGAGAACGTGCTGCGCGCGGTGGTCGGCGGCGGGCTCTACATGGCCCTGATGGCGGTCTTCTCGATGGGCGTCGCCGCGATGCTGCGGTCGACCGTGCTGTCGCTGGGCATCCTGGTCCCGTTCTTCTTCCTGGTCTCCCAGATCCTCACCGCCGTGCCGAAGGCCAAGGAGGTCGCCGAGTACTTCCCCGACCAGGCGGGCTCCACGATCATGCAGGTGGTGCCCGGGGCGCTGGGCAGCGATCCGGCCCCGTACAGCCCCTGGGGCGGCATGGGCATCATGGCGCTCTGGGTGATCGCGGCCCTGGTGGGCGGCTACCTGGTGCTCAAGCGCCGGGACGCCTGACGCGCCGCCTGTCACCCCGGACCCCGTCGCCCGGCACCGGCGCCCGGCGCCCGGCGCCCGGGCCGGCCTCCGCGAAATCTCCCCGCCTCCGGCTTCCGTGGAACCGTCAAGGTACGGATACCCTCTTACCTCTTACGGGGGCCGTGCGTCAGCATGCCGCGGGCCCGACGACGTGACCACCTGTCGATGGGGCTGGAGAATGATCGAGGCAGTCGGCCTGACGAAGCGCTACGGCGCCAAGACGGCCGTGTACAACCTTTCCTTCCAGGTCAGGCCGGGGACCGTAACCGGCTTCCTGGGACCGAACGGCTCCGGCAAGTCGACCACGATGCGCATGATCCTCGGGCTGGACCGGCCGACGGCGGGCCATGTGACGATCGGCGGGCACCCCTTCCGGCAGCTGCCGAACGCGCCGCGCCAGGTCGGCGCGCTGCTCGACGCCAAGGCGGTGCACGGCGGGCGCACCGCGCGCAACCATCTGCTGTCGCTGGCCCAGCTCGCCGGCATCCCGGCCCGCCGGGTCGACGAGGTCCTCGGGGTCGTCGGCCTCCAGGACGTGGCCCGCAAGCGGTCCAACGGCTTCTCGCTGGGCATGGGGCAGCGGCTCGGCATCGCCGCCGCGCTGCTCGGCGACCCGCAGGTGCTGCTCTTCGACGAGCCGGTCAACGGCCTGGACCCCGAGGGCATCCTCTGGGTGCGCAACCTGATGAAGGCGCTGGCCGCCGAGGGCCGTACCGTCTTCGTCTCCTCGCACCTGATGAGCGAGATGGCGCTGACCGCCGAGCACCTCATCGTGATCGGCCGCGGCCAGCTGCTCGCCGACATGAGCGTGAAGGACTTCATCTCGGCCAACTCCGCGGACTTCGCCCGGGTGCGTACGCCGCAGACGGAGCCCGAGCAGCGGGAGAAGCTGGTCGGCGTGCTCGCCGAGGCGGGCGGGCAGGTCCTGTCCGAGCCGGACGGCGCCCTGCGGGTGACCGGGCTGCCGCTGCCCCGGATCAGCGACCTGGCCTTCGACTCCGGCGTACGCCTCTGGGAGCTGTCGCCGCACCAGGCGTCGCTGGAGGAGGCGTACATGCGCCTGACCCAGGGCGCCGTGGACTACCGGTCGACGACCGACCAGCGGGCCGGGCTGATGGCGCCGCCGGCCCCGGCGGGCCAGCTGCCGCCGCAGCAGCAGGCCGTCCCCGAGGTGCCGCAGCAGGGCTGGTACGCCCCGCCGCCGCCCGGACAGAACCCGTACGCGGGCGGGCAGCCGGCCGTCGTGCCGCCGGCCGTGCCGGTGGCTCCCCCGGCGCAGCCGCCCGCCGCCCCCGCGCCCGCCCCCGCAGACCTGAGCAAGAGCGAGGACGCCCGATGACCACCGCGCCCCACCCGCCGCAGCAGCACTACAACTCCCCCATCCCGGTGCGCCGCGCCCACCTCGGGGACGCCCTCGCCTCCGAGTGGACCAAGATCCGCTCCGTGCGCTCCACCATGTGGACGCTCGGCGTGATGATCCTGCTCATGGTGGGCGTCGGGGTGCTCAGCATCGTGGCGATCAACGCGACCGACGTGGACATGGGCGGGGAGTCCGCGCTCCCGCTGGGCTTCAACGGGGTGCTGCTCGGCACCATCTGCGTGGTCACCCTCGGGGTGCTCACCATCGCCTCCGAGTACGGCACCGGCATGATCCGTACGACGCTGACCGCCTGCCCGAGCCGCAGCCGGGTGCTGGCGGCGAAGGCGATCGTCTTCTTCCTGCTCACGCTGGTCGTCACGGCGATCACCGCCGCCGTGGTCGCGGCGCTGCAGACCTCGATGATCGAGGCGGGCACCGCGACCGGTGAGGAGTGGGTGCGGGCGACGGTCGGCGCCGGTCTGTTCACCGCCGTCCTCGGCCTGCTGGCGCTGGGCGTCGGCGCCCTGGTCCGGCACTCCGCCGGGGCGATCACCATCATGATCGGTGTCATTCTGCTGCCGCTGGTCGCCGCGATGTTCATGTCGTCGCTGCCGAAGGTGCAGGAGTTCCTGTTCCAGTACTCGGTGCCGAGCCTGCTGATCGCCTTCTACAGCGACGAGGGCCTGACCGCCGGCGGACCGCACGGCTGGACGCCGCTGTGGATCCTCAGCGGGCTGGCCGCGGTCGTGCTGGCCGGCGCGTTCCTCGCCACCGAGAAGCGCGACGTCTGACGCGCGGCGCCCGTCCGCAGACGCGCTCAGTGGCGGGGCGCGTTCCGGGACCGCTGCACCCGTGTGGTGCGGCGGTCCTTCGCGTTCCAGCACGCCTTGTGCCAGTGGCGGCGGTCGTCCACGCCGCCGTACTCCGGCCAGGCCACCACGTGCGGCACGGTGGCGGGGATCTCCTGGTCGCAGCCGGGGCAGCGGTACCGCTTGCCCGCGGCGCTCGCCCCGGCCACATGGCGGACCGACCACTCCTCGTCCTGCCACGACTCGGTGCGCTGGAAGCCTCCGTACCGGTCGCCCGACCCGCCGCCGGTCTCGTTCGGCTTCTCGCCGCCACGGGGGCGGTTGCGACGCGGGGACACGGAACACCTCACTGGGGCGGACGCGGTTGTGTGCCCGTCCAGCCTAAGGGCCCCGGCCCCGGGTATCCGCACGGCCGGGGAGGCGCGGGCGGTGCGGGTTACCGGAAAATCGCAACAACTTCCCCGTGAGCCGTTGCCTTTGGCACCTGCCAGACGTTGTTGCCGATGAGGGGAGCCGCGTCGGCCGGTCAAGGAGGCAGAAGGCGATGCGTGTCGGAAGTTTTGTACTGGCGGCCCAGTTTCCCGGCCAGGGGCAGGGGGAGGCACTGCACCGGGCGGTGCGGTCGGCGGAGGTGGCCGAGGAGGCCGGACTGGACTCGGTGTGGCTGGCCGAGCACCACTTCGTGCCGTACGGAGTGTGCCCCTCGGCGGTGACGTTCGCCGCGCTGCTGCTGGGCCGGACGCGCCGCATCCGGGTCGGCACGGCGGTGAGCGTGCTGCCGACGGCCCATCCGGTGGCGCTGGCCGAGCAGGCCGCGCTGCTGCACATCACCTCGGGCGGCCGGTTCACGCTGGGCGTGGGCCGGGGCGGGCCATGGGTGGACCTGGAGGTGTTCGGCTCGGGCCTCGCGGCGTACGAGTCGGGCTTCCCCGAGTCGCTGGACCTGCTGCTGCGCTGGCTGCGGGAGCCCAGGGTCGCGGCGGACGGGCCGCGCCACCGGTTCCGCGAGGTGGCCGTCGTCCCGAGGCCGCGGGAGCTGATCGACGGCGATCCGGTGCCGGAGACGGTCGTCGCCTGCACCTCGCCGCGGAGTGTGCGGCTGGCCGCCGAGCGCTGCCTGCCGATGCTGCTGGGCATGCACTGCGGCGACGAGGAGAAGGCCGAGGCCGTCGGCGCATGGCGGCGCGAGGCGCTGGCCGCGGGCCACGACCCGGACGAGGTGGCCCGGGTGGCGGCCGGGCATGTGTCGGCGGGCGTGGCGCAGCTCGCGGACCGTACGGAGGACGCGGTGGAGACGCTGGCGAAGGCCCTGCCGGGCTGGCTGCGGCAGGGGCTCGACGCCCATGTGACGGTGGACGGCCGGCACCGCGCGATGCGCGACCCGGTCGCGTACACGGAACTGCTCTGCGGGCTGCATCCGGTGGGCACCCCCCGGCTCGCGGCGGACCGGCTGGCGGCGACCTCGGAGCGGACGGGCATCACCCGCTTCGCCCTGCTGGTCGAGGGCTCCGGGGACCTCGCGGCCACCGAGGAGAACGTGCGGCGGCTGGGCGCGGAGGTGCTGCCCCGGCTGGTGTGACGGGCTCCATGCTGCCGCCCCTGCACCCCGCGCACCTCCCCCGGCGCGGAGCGGCAGCACAGGACGTCAGCAGTCGCGCAGGGTCGGCGACTGGTTGAGCAGCTGCGCTCGTACGGAGGTGAAGCGGGCGAGCCGCTCGTCGACCGCGGAGTCCAGCGGGAACACCGCGACGCGGTGGCAGTTCTGGAAGGCGAGACGGACGCCGAAGTGCCGCTGGAGCGCACCCCGGATGGCGTCACTCGCCAGCGCGCGCAGCAGCTGGCCGCGTGCCTGCTCGTCCGGCGGCGGCGTCTGGTTGTCGGCGAACGCTCCGCCGTCCACCTTCAGCTGGGCCACCAGAGAGCTGATCATCTCCCATGCGTAGGGCAGGGAGGTCCGGACGCAGTCGACGAAGTCGGCTTCGTCGACCTCGCCTCGCTCGGCCTGTTCCAACAGCGCCGGTGAGACGTCGAGCGACATGGGTTCTCCTCTCGCGACCCCGGGCCCGGGGTCTTACGGGCAGGGAAGGAGGACACCCCCCGCACGACACGCTGCGTGCACGAGCGGCGACCTCCCGCGTCCACCGTAAGCGCGCTGTCCGGAGCGCACCAGGAGATTGGGTGCACAACCGGCCATGGGAGATGGGGAGTTTAGGACCGAATCGCGCGGAAGAGCGGGTGTCTTGTAGCGTTGCCGACCATGCGTCTCGTCATCGCCCGCTGCTCCGTGGACTACGCGGGCCGGCTCACCGCCCACCTGCCCTCCGCGCCCCGTCTGATCCTGGTCAAGGCCGACGGCAGCGTGTCCATCCACGCCGACGACCGGGCGTACAAACCGCTCAATTGGATGTCGCCGCCGTGCACCCTCAAGGAGGGTGATGACCGTGTGTGGACGGTCGTGAACAAAGCGGGCGAGAAACTGATCATTACGATGGAGGAAATCCTCCATGACTCGTCCCACGAGCTGGGTGTCGACCCCGGGCTCATCAAGGACGGCGTGGAAGCGCACCTCCAGGAGCTGCTCGCCGATCGGATCGAGACACTCGGCGACGGCTACACCCTGATCCGCCGTGAGTACCCCACCGCCATCGGGCCGGTGGACATCCTGTGCCGGGACGCGGACGGCACCACCGTGGCCGTGGAGATCAAGCGGCGCGGCGAGATCGACGGCGTGGAGCAGCTCACCCGCTATCTGGAGCTGCTCAACCGGGACCCGCTGCTGGCGCCGGTGAAGGGGGTCTTCGCGGCGCAGGAGATCAAGCCGCAGGCGCGGGTCCTGGCGACCGACCGCGGCATCGGCTGCCTGGTGCTGGACTACGACGCGCTGCGCGGCATCGAGGACGACAAGCTGCGGCTGTTCTGAGCCGCCGCCCGGTCACGGCAGCACGGCCCCGGTCTCGTCCGGGGCCGTACGCGTGTCAGGCCGCCGTTCCGGTCGGGGCGGGGGCGCCGGTCGTCGCCGGGGCGCTCTGGGTGGCGCCGCCCGCCCCGCCGCCCCCGGCCTCGGAGCCGCCGCTGCTGGTGCCGCCCCCGGCGCCGCCGGTCGGCTCGCCCGTGGTGCCGCCGCCGCTCGGGTCGCCGTTGGCACCGCCGCCGGCCGGGTCGCCGTTGGCGCCGCCGGTCGGGTCCGTACCGCCCGTGGGGTCGGTGCCCCCGGTCGGGTCGGTGCCGCCGGTCGGGTCGGTGCCCCCGGTGGGGTCCGTGCCGCCCGTCGGGTCGGTGCCGCCCGTGGGGTCGGTCCCGCCGGTCGGGTCGGTGCCGCCCGTGGGGTCGGTGCCCCCGGTGGTGGGCCCGCCGGTGGTGGGGCTGGACGTGCCGGGACCGGAGGTGGTGGGCGTGCCGCCCGTGGTGCCGGACGGGTCGTCGGACGGGCCGGCCGGGGTGCTGGCGCTGGAGCTCTCGCCGGGCTCGGCCGAGGAGCCGGGCGTGCCGGAGGTGCCCTGGCCCCGGCCGGGGTCCCAGCCGCCGCCGGTGCCGCCGTCGCCGGGGTCGCGGGTGGAGCCCTGGTCCGGCTCGTCCGCGCCGGTGCCGCCGGTGCCGGTGCCGTCCCCGGTCGTACGGTCGGAGGTCACCCGGTCCGACCCGCCGCCCCCGTCGCCGGAGCCGGAGGTCGCGCCCAGGGTCACCACCGTGCCCAGGACGGCCGCCAGCAGGGCGCCCGCGCCGGCCGCGACCAGGTTGCGCCGGGCACCGAGCAGGACCGTGCGCCGGGCCAGGGGCCGCCGCGCCGCCGGGGCCGGGGCGCCCGGGAAGCCGGTCCCCGCGCTCGGGGTGTCGCCGCGGCCGGCGAGCACGTCCGGCGCGGCTCCGGCGGTCACCGCCGGGGCGGCCGAGCCGTCCTTGTGCAGGGGCACCGTCCGGACGCCCGCCGGCGGGGACACCGGTTCCTGGGGGCGTACCGCGGGCGCCGGGAGCATCCCGCGCTCGTGGTCCGTGACCAGGGCCAGGGCACGCCGGCCCGCGACCGTGCCGCGCTTGTCGGCGAGGGCGCCGCGCATGGCGATGGACGCCTCCAGCTCGGCGCGGGCCCGGTCCAGGTTGCCGGCGCACAGCGCGAGGACGCCCAACTCGTGGTGGAAGTACGCCTCTTCGGCCACTTCGCCGGCCAGCCGGGCGGCCTCCGCGCCGGTGCGCAGCGCCCGTTCCCACGCGCCCCAGTGCGGGGCGGCGGCGAAGGCGGGCGCGGCGCTGCGGGCGAGGACGACCGCGGCGGCGGCGTATCCCTCGTCCTCGTCGTCCCCGTCCCGGTCGGCCGGGGCGGCGGTGTCGGCGGCGCCGAAGACCCCGGACCCGCCGGCGCCCGGCCCACTGGACCCGCCGGTGGTGCCGGTGTCGGCGGCGGCCTGGGCCAGCGCGGTGAGCGCGGCGAGGACGGCGTCCGCCTCGGCGGCGGCCCGCTCGGGGCCGACGGAGGGGTGGCCGACCCACCAGGCGTAGTGGCGGGCGGCGTCGAGGGCGCGGTCGGCGGCGCCCTCGGCGTACCCCTGGGCGGCGAGTTGGGCCGTCACTCCGGCGGCGAGCCGGTAGCGGGTGCCGACCGGGGTGAGCAGTCCGCAGCGCAGCAGGTCGCCGATGGCGGCGTCGGCGTGGGTGTCGTTGGCGAGCGCCGGGAGGTGCGCGGGGTGGGGCACTTCCCCGCCGAGCGCGACCGCGAAGCGCAGGGTCTCGCGGGCGGGTTCGGAGAGCCGGGAGGCGAGCAGCGGGGCGGGCGCCGCGCCGTCGCCGAGGCTGGGCAGCGGGGCCTCGCGGACGTCGGTGAAGACGCTGTCCTCGTCGTCGTCCTCGCCGGACGGGCGGACACCGAGGCCGTCGCGCTGCCGCAGCAGGGCCCCGGCCTGGACGAACCGCAGGGGCAGGCCCTCGGACTCGAACCAGAGGTCGGCGGCCCAGTTCGCCTCGTCCTCGGTGAGCGGGCGGTCGACGGTGCGCTCCAGCAGCTCCAGCGCGGAGTCCCGGTCCAGTCCGGAGAGGGCGACCTCTTCGAGGTGGGAGCCCTCGGAGGGCGCTTCGGTGTCGGGGGTCGCGGCGAGCAGGAAGGCGCACTCGGGGGTGGCGTCGAGCAGTTCGTCGAGGGCCGCGCCGCCGAATTCCAGGTCGTCCAGGACGACGACGGCGCCGATGCCCCGGACGGCGGCCGGGAGTCCGGCGCGGCCGGGGCGGTGGGCCGGGGCGTGGTGGACGGCGGCGAAGAGTTCGTACAGCAGCTCGGTGGGCGTGCGGTGGTGGCCGGAGAGCCGGACGACGCCGTCGGGTGCGAGGCCGGCGCAGTCGGCGGCGACGGCGTCGAGCAGTACGGTGCGTCCGGAGCCGGCGGGTCCGGTGAGCCGTACGGAACGGCCGCGCGAGAGCAGCCGGACCAGTCGCTCGCGCACCTCTTGGCGCTCCAGGAGCGGCAGCGGCGGTGCGGCGGGGCCGGGGGGCACGGGCGGGCCGGCGGCGCGGGTGTGGTCGGCGCGCTCCTCGGGGGTGCGGCGCGCGGGGGGCTCGGGCCGGCGCCCGGGCGGGCACGGTTCGATCTCGCTGCCGTCTATGGGGTTGACGGTGAGCAGGAGGTCGCCGGTGACGAGCTGTGCGGTACGGGCGGGGCCGGGGTGGGCCGCGCCCTGGGCGAAGGCGGGTGAGGGGCCGCCGTCACGGGGGCTGCCCGGGCGGCTGTCGCCGTCGTCGTGACCGAAGTCCTCGGGTGCCCGGTTGATCGGGTCCATGGTGAAAGCCCCCAAGAGCGTGATGCGCGGAAAGCCCCTCCCGGCCTCGTCGCACGCCCGCTGTCGCTTCTGGTCCGGTGCCCGCCGGGTGGGTCCGTCGTGCGGCGAGCGACCCGAACCCTAGGCGTTCGCCCAGTATGAATGAAGAGCCGGGGTGGCAGGCGTCCAAGACGTCACGGTCTTGTGAGGATTGGGCGCTCCCGGCCGGTTTTCCGAGCCCGTACCGTTACACCCGGGGCAACGTTTCGGCGGCGATGCCGCCCTCGATGGCGAGGATGCGGTGCAGCCGGGTGGCCACCAGCAGGCGCTGCATCTGGGGCGGTACGCCCCGCAGCACCAGCCGGCGGCCGCAGCGGCCCGCTCTGCGGTGGGCGCCCATGATGACCCCGAGGCCGGTGGCGTCCCAGGAGTCGAGGCCGGTCAGGTCGAGCACCAGGTCGCCGGCTCCGTCGTCGACGGCCGAGTGCAGGACCGTACGGGCGTCCGCCGCGCTGCGGACGTCGAGGCGGCCCCCGACGACCAGCTCGGCGTGGTCGCCCCTGATGTGCATATGCGCTCCCCGAGAGTGCGTCGTCTTCGCGTCTTTCGTCGTCACGTACTTCTATGCAACAACTGACTGCCTCACCGCCGGACCAGTTGCGCCTTGTAAGCGAACCGATACCGAATTCACCCCGAGGGGTGATGGTGAGGGGGTCGAGACGGCTCAGTGCTTGTAGAAGCCCTGCCCGCTCTTGCGGCCGATGTCACCCGCGTCCACCATCCGGCGCATCAGCTCCGGGGGTGCGAACTTCTCGTCCTGGGACTCGGTGTAGATGTTGCCGGTGGCGTGGAGCAGGATGTCCACGCCGGTGAGGTCGGCGGTGGCGAGGGGCCCCATGGCGTGGCCGAAGCCGAGCTTGCACGCGATGTCGATGTCCTCGGCGGAGGCGACGCCCGATTCGTACAGCTTCGCGGCCTCGACGACGAGGGCGGAGATGAGACGGGTCGTCACGAACCCGGCGACGTCGCGGTTGACGACGATGCAGGTCTTGCCGACCGACTCGGCGAACTCCCGCGCGGTGGCGAGGGTTTCGTCACTGGTCTTGTAGCCGCGGACCAGCTCACACAGCTGCATCATCGGTACGGGCGAGAAGAAGTGGGTGCCGACGACGCGCTCGGGGCGCTCCGTCACGGCCGCGATCTTGGTGATCGGGATGGCGGAGGTGTTGGAGGCGAGGACGGCGTCGTCGCGGACGAGCTTGTCGAGCGTACGGAAGATGTCGTGCTTGACGTCGAGCTTCTCGAAGACGGCCTCGACGACGATGTCGGCGTCGGCGACGGCGTCCATGTCGGTGGTGGTGGTGATGCGGGCGAGGGCGGCCTCGGCGTCGGCGGCTTCCAGCTTGCCCTTGGCGACGAACCGGTCGTACGAGCCCTTGATGCCGTCGGTGCCGCGGGTCAGGGCGGCGTCGGTGACATCGCGCAGGACGACGTCCCAGCCCGCCTGGGCGGAGACCTGCGCGATGCCGGACCCCATGAGTCCGGCTCCGATGACGGCGAGCTTCCTGGCCACGATCTTCCCCTTAACACCCGTTTATGTATCGGCTCTTCGCGGAGGTTAGCGGGCGCGCGGGGCCGTGTGGCGCCGAAGAGATGCGCGTCACGTCTCAGATGACGGACATCACACGGACCGGACCGCGTACTCCAGCACCTTGCGCCCCATCAGTTCCTCCATCTCGTCGAGGAGTCCGAGCGCCTCCCGGGCCACCTCGGCGACCTCGCGGCGCTCGGCCATCTCGGTGCCGATCCAGCCCATGAGCGTGCTGTGCACCCAGGAGAGCTGTCCGGCGACGAGCGACGGCATCGGGTCGCCGGGGGGCGCCCCGGTCTCCTGGGCGAGGGTGGCGGTGAGGTCGGCGAGGGCCTCCTGCTGGATGGCCCAGAGCCGGGAGCGCAGGGCGTGCGCCTCGGTGATGACCCGCATGAAGTCGGCCCAGCCGGCGAAGAGCCCGATCACGGGCGACTGGCCGACGACGGCGGCGCGCAGTTCGCGCAGCACCGCGTCGGCGGCGGACTCGCCGGGGCGGCGGCCCCGTACGTACCGGGAGAGCCGGTCGACCACGTCCTCGCCGCGGTCGAGGAACAGGTCCTCCTTGGCCGGGAAGTAGTTGTAGACGGTGTTGACGGAGACGTCGGCGGCCGCGGCGATCTCGGCGATCGTCACCGTGTCGAAGCCGCGCTCCAGGAACAGGCCGGTGGCCACGTCGGAGATGTGCTGCCTGGTCTGCCGCTTCTTGCGCTCTCTCAGTCCCTCCGCCATGGCGTGATCCTACCTTCGCTGGCGCGACCCAAAACTTGGAGCCATTGCAAAAATTAAGTGACTCTGTTTTTCTGGGGCCATGCCCCTCATCACCACGGCCGGACTGGCCCACACCTTCCGCACCCGAGGCGGCCCCGTCGAGGCCGTCCGCTCCATCGACCTGACCGTCGACGCCGGCGAGATCCTGGGCTTCCTCGGCCCCAACGGCGCCGGCAAGACCACCACCCTGCGGATGCTCACCACGCTCCTCGCGCCCACCGCCGGCACCGCCACCGTCGCCGGGTGCGACCTGATCGCCGACCCCGCCGGCGTACGCCGCCGCATCGGGTACGTCGCCCAGTCCGGCGGCACCGACCCCTCGATCCCCGTCCGCGAGGAGCTGGTCACCCAGGGGCGGCTCTACCGCCTCTCCCGGTCCGCCGCCGCCGACCGCGCCGCCGAACTGGCCCGCGACCTCGACCTCACCGAGCTGCTCGACCGCCCCTGCGGAGCGCTCTCCGGCGGCCAGCGGCGGCGCCTGGACATCGCGATGGGGCTCACCCACCGCCCCGAGGTCCTCTTCCTGGACGAGCCGACCACCGGCCTCGACCCCGCGAGCCGCGCCGGGCTGTGGCGGCTGGTGCGCCGCCTGCGCGACACCCACGGCACGACCGTGTTCCTCACCACCCACTACCTCGACGAGGCCGACGCGCTCTCCGACCGGCTCGTCGTCGTCGACCGCGGCACGGTCGCCGCCGAGGGCACCCCCGCCGCCCTCAAGGAGCGGTACGCCGGCTCGCCCGACGCCTCCCTCCAGGACACCTTCCTCGCCATCACCGGGCGCGCCCCCGCCCCCACCGACCCGGCCCCCGTGGCCGTCTAGGAGACACCCCGTGCTGCTCCACGACACCGCGCTGGTCTTCGGGCGCTACGCCCGCCAGACCCTGCGCTCCCGCTTCCAGCTGCTCTTCGGCGTCCTGATGCCCCTGCTGCACCTGCTGTTCTTCGGCCCCCTGCTCACCGGGCTCCCGCTGGGCGCCACCGGTGACTCCTGGCAGGTCCTCGTGCCCGGCCTGCTGCTCCAGCTCGGCCTCTTCGGCGCCTCGTTCGCCGGGTTCGCGATCATCATCGAGAACCAGACGGGCGTCGTCGAACGCCTGCGCGTCACCCCGGTCAGCCGGCTCGCCCTGCTCCTCGGCCGGGTCCTGCGCGACGCCGCGGTCTTCGTCGTCCAGGCGGTCCTCCTGGTCCTGGCCGCCCTCGTCATGGGCCTGCGCGCGCCGCTGGGCGGCATCCTCGTCGGGTTCGCGTTCGTCGCGGCCCTCACCGTGGCGCTGGCGTCCCTCTCGTACGCGCTGGCGCTCAAGGTGTCCAAGCCGCAGGAGTTCGGCCCGATCGTCAACGCGGTCAGCATGCCGTCGATGCTGCTCTCCGGGCTCCTGCTGCCCATGGCCCTGGCGCCCGCGTGGCTGGACGCGCTCTCGCACCTGATGCCGTTCCGGTACCTCGTGGACGCGGTCCGCGCGGGATACGTCGGCGACTACACCGGTACGGCCATGCTGTACGGCGTCCTGGTGGCCCTCGCCTTCGCCGCGGCGGCCCTGACCGTGGGGACGGGCGTCTTCCGGAAGGCGGGCTCCTCACTAAGGTGACCCCATGGTCAATCTGACGCGCATCTACACCCGCACCGGCGACAAGGGCACGACGGCGCTCGGCGACATGAGCCGGACGTCCAAGACGGATCTGCGGATCGCGGCGTACGCCGACACCAACGAGGCCAACGCGGTCATCGGCACCGCCATCGCGCTGGGCGCCCTCGCCCCCGAGGTCGTCAAGGTCCTCGTCCGGGTCCAGAACGACCTGTTCGACGTGGGCGCGGACCTGTCGACGCCGGTGGTCGAGGACCCGAAGCACCCGCCGCTGCGGGTGGAGCAGTCGTACGTCGACAAGCTGGAGGAGGACTGCGACCGGTTCCTCGCGGAGCTGGAGAAGCTGCGCTCCTTCATCCTCCCGGGCGGCACCCCGGGCGCGGCGCTGCTGCACCAGGCGTGCACGGTCGTCCGCCGCGCGGAGCGCTCGACGTGGGCGGCGCTGGAGGTGCACGGCGAGTCGATGAACGCGCTGACGGCGACGTACCTGAACCGCCTGTCGGACCTGCTGTTCATCCTGGCGCGCACGGCGAACAAGGAGGTCGGGGACGTCCTGTGGGTCCCGGGCGGCGACCGCTGACCCCACGCGTTGTGGGCAATCGTTCCGCTGGGGCGATGGGGGTCCCCCCTGCTCGAGCGAAGCCGAGAGCTTGGGGGAGGGTGGGCACAACGGTGCCGGTGCGGTGCGTCCCCACCCGTTGTGGGCAATCGTCCCGCAGGGCGGGACGGGTGGGCACAACGGGTGCCCCCGGGGCGGTGCTAGTTCCGGGGGTGCGCCCCGGGGCGGTGCCTCCCGGTGGGTGGGGGGCGGGGCCCCTCCGGGCTCACCTCCTCGCGGTCGGCGGGTCACCCGCCCGGTCGGGTGACCGTGCGACGCCGCCAACCGCTGCGGGGGCGACCCTGCACGGCCCCACCCCGGCGCGTCGCCGACTGCGGGACGGTGGGGGAGGGGCGCGGCCCTATGCCGGTGCGTCGCCTACTGCGGGCCGGTGGGGGGCAGCCCGCCGTTCAGGGGCGGTCCACGCGGATCGGGGTGCGGTCCGCGGGGGGCGGCGCCGGGGCCCGGCGGGGCCAGATCGCGTACGTCGCCGCGACGACCCCGTGAATCCCCGCCGTCCGCCACGCCACGTGCATCCAGCTCTCCAGCGACCCCGTCCGGCCCGGGTCGCCCACGTACAGGATCGCCAGCCACAGCAGCCCCGTGGCGACCGCCGCTCCCAGCAGCGTGCCCAGCCAGAGGCGGGCCTCGTACCGGGCGCGGGGCATGCCGTAGCGGGGCGGCGGCACCGGGCGCGGCCCGCCGCCGAGGCGGTGCGCGGCGTGGCCGTCGAGCCACTTCACCGTGCGGTGGCCGTGGCCCACGGTGTAGCCGATGTACAGCGCGGCCAGCCCGTGCCGCCAGCTCGGTTCGGCACCGTTCTTCAGGTCCATCGCGGTGACGACGAGCAGGACGACCTCCAGCAGCGGCTCGCACAGCAGCAGCGCCGCCCCGGTCCGGGGCATTCTCAGCAGGTAGCGGGTGGCGAGGCCGGCGGCCAGCAGCACCCAGAACCCCACCTCACAGATCACGATGAGCGCGACGACCACGGCACTCTCCTTTCGGTACCCCTCCAGGCTCCCGGCGCCCGCGCGCCGCGGCGTCGTCGCGGGTGACGAATCGGCACTGCATCGTTCGATGTAGTGCCGTGGCCGCGCCGTTCCGCCCGTACGGGGACGTCCGGGCGCGCCGCACCGTGTTGGATGGACGTGTGAGCCTCCCCCGCCCCCTGGTGCACCGCGACGACGTGCTGATCGCCGCCGCCGGCCTGGCCTGCGGCCTGCTGCTGTGGTCGTTCGGGCTGCACTCGCGGGGGACGAGCGTCCCGGTGCCGGTGGAGGGGCCGGCGGTGCTGGTCCCGCTGTTCGTGGTGACCGCGCTGGCGCTGGTGCGCCGGAGCATGCCGCGTACGGCGCTGGTGGTCGGCACGCTCGCGGTGGTGGCGGACCAGTTCACCCGGGGCAGCCTCATGACGGTGGTGATGTTCGCCGACCTGGTGTACGCCGCGGTGGTGTACGGGCCGCCGGCCTCGGCGCGCCGGATCCCGGTGACCACCGGGATGATCACGATCGCGGTGACGCTCGGGTTCCTGGCGTGGTTCCGCACTCCGGAGGCGCTGCTGATCGGCGTGGTCACGGCGCTGATCACGTTTCTGCCGGCGGTCTCCGGGGTGGTGGTGCGCAGCCACCGCGAGGCGGCCGACACGGCTCGGCTGCGGGCGGAGCAGACGGCGCTGCTGGCGGAGATGGACCGGCGGGAGGCGGTGACCGCGGAGCGGTCCCGGATGGCGCGGGAGCTGCACGACATGGTGGCGAACCATCTGTCGGCGATCGCCATCCACTCGACGGCCGCGCTGTCGCTGGACGATCCGAAGACGTCGCGGGACGCGCTGGGCGTGATCCGGGAGAACAGCGTGGAGGGGCTGGCCGAGATGCGCCGGCTGATCGGCCTGCTGCGGGACTCGGGCGGGCACGACGAGCCGGCCCCGGCGCCGACGCTCGACGGCCTGGACGCCCTGGTGCGCCAGGCGGAGGTGAACGGCGGGGCGAGCGGTCTGACGTTCCGGCTGGCCGACGAGCGGGCGCCGGAGGCAGCGCGACCGGGGGCGCAGGGGGCGCCGGGTGCCGGGCCCGCCGCGGTTCCGGCGCCGGTGGAGCTGGCCGCGTACCGGATCGTGCAGGAGTCGCTGACGAACACGCTGAAGCACGCGGACCCGGGCGAGGTCACCGTGGTGCTGCGGTCGGCCGGGGGCGAGGGCGGGAACAAGAGCATGGGCCTCACCGTGGAGGTGACCAGCCCGTTCGGGGAGCGGCCGGGACCGCGGGCGCCGGGCTCGGGGGCGGGGCTGGTGGGGATGCGGGAGCGGGTGGCGCTGCTGGGCGGGGTGTTCGAGGCGGGTCCGGTCCCGGGGCCGCCGGGCGGGCCGGGGAAGATCTGGCGGGTACGGGCGGAGCTGCCCGTGGCGGAGGACGACAAGGAGCCGTCGGCATGACTGAGAACCTCCCCGTGCGCGTGCTCGTGGCCGAGGACCAGGCCGCGGTCCGGGCCGGGCTGGTGCTGATCCTGCGCAGCGCGCCCGGCGTCGAGGTGGTGGGCGAGGCGGCGGACGGCGAGGAGGCGGTGCGGCTGGCCCGGGACCTGCGGCCGGACGTGGTGCTGATGGATGTGCAGATGCCGCGGCTGGACGGGGTGTCGGCGACCCGGCAGGTGGTCGGGGAGGGGCTCGCCGACGTCCTGGTGCTGACGACGTTCGATCTGGACGAGTACGTGTTCGGGTCGCTGCGCGCCGGGGCGGCGGGGTTCCTGCTGAAGAACACGGACGCCCGGGACCTGGTCGAGGCGGTGCGGACGGTGGCGCGCGGTGAGGGGCTGATCGCCCCGGCCGTGACGCGCCGGCTGATCGCGGAGTTCGCGTCGCCCGCGCGGCCGGTGCGCGCGGCGGACGCGCCCGATCCCTCGGTGCTGGAGGTGCTGACCCGGCGGGAGCGCGAGGTGCTGTCGTGCCTGGGGCAGGGGTTGTCGAACGCGGAGGTCGCGGTACGGCTCGACATGGCGGAGGCGACGGTGAAGACGCACGTCAGCCGTCTGCTGGGGAAGCTGGAGCTGCGCAGCAGGGTGCAAGCGGCGGTGCTGGCGCAGGAGTTGGGCGTCTGAACGAACCGCCCCACCTATGGTCTGGACCTATTGACGATTGGTCCAGACCTTCTTACGCTCTCGGCGCGCACCTTTTCTCGGAATACGCGATTCACGGACTCACGGACGACGACCCCCACTTCCTCCGTCCGCAACACGAGGAGCACCGTTGAGCACACACGCACTCCCGCGCAGAACCAGGTTCAGGGCCAGAGCCACGGCCGGACTGACCGCCCTTCTGCTGCCGCTGGCCGCCATGGTCGGCCTCGCCTCCCCCGCCCAGGCCGCGACCTCGGCGACCGCCACCTTCACCAAGACCTCCGACTGGGGCTCCGGCTTCGGCGGCTCCTGGACGGTCAAGAACACCGGCACCACCGCGCTGTCCTCCTGGACCGTCGAGTGGGACTTCCCCGCCGGTACCAAGGTCACCTCCGCCTGGGACGCCACCGTCACCAACAACGGCGACCACTGGACCGCCAAGAACGTCGGCTGGAACGGGACCATAGCCCCCGGCGCCTCCGTCTCCTTCGGCTTCAACGGCTCCGGGCCCGGCAGCCCGAGCGGGTGCAAGCTCAACGGCGGCTCCTGCGACGGCGGCAGCGTCCCCGGGGACACCCCGCCCACCGCTCCCGGCAAACCGGCCGCCTCGGGCATCACCGACACCTCGGTGAAGCTGACCTGGACGGCCGCAACCGACGACAAGGGCGTCAAGAACTACGACGTGCTGCGCGACGGGGCGAAGGTCGCCACGGTCACCGGCCTGACGTACACGGACTCCCAGCTGACCGCCGGGACCGACTACTCGTACAGCGTGCAGGCGCGCGACACCGCCGACCAGACCGGCCCGGCCAGCGGCTCCGTCGCCGTCCGCACCACCGGCGGCGGCACCGACCCCGGCCCGGGCCCCGGCCCCGGCAGCAAGGTCAACCTGGGTTACTTCACCAACTGGGGCGTCTACGGGCGCAACTACCACGTCAAGAACCTGGTGACCTCCGGCTCCGCGCAGAAGATCACGCACATCAACTACGCCTTCGGCAACGTCCAGAACGGCAAGTGCACCATCGGTGACGCCTACGCCGACTACGACAAGGCGTACACCGCCGACCAGTCCGTCGACGGCAAGGCCGACACCTGGGACCAGCCGCTGCGCGGCAACTTCAACCAGCTGCGCAAGCTGAAGGCGCAGTACCCGCACATCAAGGTGCTGTGGTCGTTCGGCGGCTGGACCTGGTCCGGCGGCTTCGGGCAGGCCGTGCAGAACCCGGCCGCCTTCGCCCAGTCCTGCTACGACCTGGTCGAGGACCCGCGCTGGGCCGACGTCTTCGACGGCATCGACCTGGACTGGGAGTACCCCAACGCCTGCGGTCTCACCTGCGACACCAGCGGCCCGGCGTCCTTCAAGACCATGATGCAGGCCATGCGGGCCAAGTTCGGCGCCAACAACCTGGTCACCGCGGCCGTCACGGCCGACGCCTCCGCCGGCGGCAAGATCGACGCCGCCGACTACGCGGGCGCCGCGCCGTACTACGACTGGCTGAACGTGATGACGTACGACTTCTTCGGCGCCTGGGCGGCGAAGGGTCCGACGGCCCCGCACTCCCCGCTGACCTCGTACCCGGGCATCCCGCAGGCGGGCTTCAACTCCGCCGAGGCGATCGCCAAGTTCAAGGCGAAGGGCGTCCCGGCCGAGAAGCTGCTCCTCGGCATCGGCTTCTACGGCCGCGGCTGGACCGGCGTCACGCAGAAGGAGCCGGGCGGCACCGCCACGGGTCCGGCGCAGGGCACCTACGAGCAGGGCATCGAGGACTACAAGGTCCTGAAGAACTCCTGCCCCGCCAACGGCACGATCGCCGGCACGGCGTACGCGCACTGCGGCACCAACTGGTGGAGCTACGACACCCCGGCGACGGTCACGTCCAAGATGGCCTGGGCGAAGAATCAGGGCCTGGGCGGCGCGTTCTTCTGGGAGTTCAGCGGTGACACCGCGAACGGCGAGCTGGTCGGCGCGATCAGCAACGGCCTGAAGTAACGGTCACCGAGGGCGGGGGCGGTACAGCGTGCCGTCCCCGTCGTACCCCACCTCGTGCCGCACCACGCGGCACGCGTCACCGAGTACGGCGACCGCTGCCCGGTAGCCGGCACCCGCGTCGACGTCCTGGAGCCGCACCGGAAGGTGCGGCTCCTCCCGCTTCTCCCAGGCCAGCAGCGCCGCCGGGGCGTCCGGGGCGCTCACCGTCAGCCGGGCGGGCTCCACCATCAGCCCGTCCCCGGTGGCCTTCAGCACCGCTTCCTTCCGCGCCCAGTAGCGGGTGAACCCGGCCGCCCGCTCCCCCACCGGCAGCGCCTCCAGCGCGGTGCGCTCCGCCGCGGACAGCACCACCGGCGCCAGCTCCGCCGCCCGGCCGTCGCCGGCGGCCTCCTCCAGGTCCACGCCCACCGGCCCGGCGAGCGACACCGCGACCGCCACCCGGTCGCCCGAGTGCGACAGCGAGACCTCCAGGGCCGACCCGGCGACCGCGGGCTTCCCGTGCGGCTCCGGCCGGTCGCAGTGCCGGCACTCCAGGGTGAACCGCACCTCGCCCGCACCGGTCCCGAGCTGCGCGGCGACGGCCTGGCGCAGCAGTGCGTGCGCGGTCAGATACAGGGCACGGTCCCGGTCCCGTACGAAGGCGTCGTGCCGGGCCCGCTCACGGTCGTCGAGCAGCGCCGACAGCGCCGGCACGGGTACGCGTACGGCGTCGGCGAACCAGACGTGGCACTCCCCCTCCCCCACCCGGGGTATGGCGACGCTCACGCCACGTTGACCCTCTGCCCGGGAGGCGCGGCCTCCAGCCAGGCGAGGAAGCCGGTGAGCGCGTCCTCGCTCATGGCCAGCTCCACCCGGCGGCCGTGGTGCAGGCAGCCCAGCACCACCGAGTCGGAGAGCAGCGCCAGCTCCTCCTCGCCCTCGGGCATCCGGCGGGCCAGCACCTCGATGCCGGCGCGCTCCAGGACGCGGCGCGGGCGGGGGGCGTAGGAGAAGACGCGGAACCAGCCGACGCGGTCACCGCTGTAGCGGGCGACGCCGTACACCCAGCCCTTGCCGGAGACGTCGCCGTCGTCGGGGACGTTCCAGCGGAGGCTGCAGTCGAAGGTGCCGCCGGAGCGCTGGATCAGCCGCCGGCGCAGTCCGAACACGAACAGCCCGATCACCACCAGTGCGACGACCAGTGCGCTGACAAGCAGAGCGAGGAACATCTCCACCGACCTCCTCGCATCGTTCGTTCAACCGAATACCACGTGCACCTGCATCGACCTCAGCCGCGGCACGGTCTGGATGATTCCAGACCGGCCGCGGCTGAGGGCACATCTGTCGATGGCAGTGCTAGCGCACCGCCACCGCGCGCAGCCGGACACCGGCGCGCCGCTCGGCGGCGGCGTCCGACTCGGCCTTCGCGCGCTCCAGCGCACGCTCGGCGCGCTGGGGGTCGATCTCGTCGGCGAGCTCGGCGATCTCGGCGAGCAGCGACAGCTTGTTGTCCGCGAAGGTGATGAAACCGCCGTGGACGGCGGCGACGACGGTCCCGCCCTCACTCGTACGGATGGTCACCGGGCCCGACTCCAGCACACCGAGCAGCGGCTGGTGGCCGGGCATGACGCCGATGTCGCCGGACGTGGTGCGCGCGATGACCAGGGTGGCCTCGCCGGACCAGACACTCCGGTCCGCGGCGACCAGCTCGACGTGCAGCTCAGCAGCCAAGGGTGGCTCCTCGGGTCACCACCCGGCGTGTGCCGGGTGTTGGGTCATAAGTCTAGTGGGGTGCCCGGCGCCGGAACGCCGGGCCCCTGGGTAGAACGGAGGCGTACGAAAGGGGGCGGGACGCGACCCGCCCCCTTTCACGAGTCCTGGGACTCAGGAGACGCCGAGCTCCTTGGCGTTGTTCTTGAGGTCCTCAAGACCACCGCACATGAAGAACGCCTGCTCGGGGAAGTGGTCGTACTCACCGTCGCAGATCGCGTTGAACGCGGCGATCGACTCGTCGAGCGGCACGTCCGAGCCGTCCACGCCGGTGAACTGCTTGGCGGCGTGGGTGTTCTGGGACAGGAAGCGCTCGACGCGACGGGCACGGTGGACAACGAGCTTGTCCTCCTCGCCCAGCTCGTCGATACCGAGGATCGCGATGATGTCCTGGAGGTCCTTGTACTTCTGGAGGATCCCCTTGACGCGGGTCGCCGCGGCGTAGTGGTCCTCGGAGATGTAGCGCGGGTCCAGGATCCGGGACGTGGAGTCCAGCGGGTCCACGGCCGGGTAGATGCCCTTCTCCGAGATCGGACGGGAGAGAACCGTCGTCGCGTCGAGGTGGGCGAAGGTGGTGGCCGGGGCCGGGTCGGTCAGGTCGTCCGCGGGGACGTAGATCGCCTGCATCGAGGTGATCGAGTGACCGCGGGTCGAGGTGATGCGCTCCTGGAGGAGACCCATCTCGTCCGCCAGGTTCGGCTGGTAACCCACCGCGGACGGCATACGGCCGAGCAGGGTGGACACCTCGGAGCCGGCCTGGGTGAACCGGAAGATGTTGTCGATGAAGAAGAGCACGTCCTGCTTCTGCACATCGCGGAAGTACTCCGCCATGGTCAGACCGGCCAGGGCGACGCGCAGACGGGTGCCCGGGGGCTCGTCCATCTGGCCGAAGACCAGGGCGGTCTTGTCCAGAACGCCGGACTCTTCCATCTCCGCGATGAGGTCGTTGCCCTCACGGGTGCGCTCGCCGACGCCCGCGAAGACGGAGACGCCCTCGTGGAGGTTGGCGACACGCATGATCATTTCCTGGATCAGCACGGTCTTGCCGACACCGGCACCACCGAACAGACCGATCTTTCCACCCTTGACGTACGGGGTGAGAAGGTCGACGACCTTCAGGCCGGTCTCGAACATCTCGGTCTTGGACTCGAGCTGGTCGAAGTCGGGGGCCTTGCGGTGGATCGGCCAGCGCTCACCGACGTTGGCGTTCTCCTCGGGGACGTTCAGCACCTCACCGAGGGTGTTGAACACCTTGCCCTTGGTGAAGTCGCCGACCGGGACGGTGATGCCGTTGCCCGTGTCGGTCACCGGGGCCTGGCGGACCAGGCCGTCGGTGGGCTGCATCGAGATGGTGCGGACCAGGCCGTCACCCAGGTGCTGGGCGACCTCCAGGGTCAGCGTCTTCTTCTTGCCGTCCTCGGCCGGGTCGGCGACCTCGACGTGCAGCGCGTTGTAGATCTCCGGCATCGCGTCGACGGGGAACTCCACGTCGACGACCGGGCCGATGACCCGCGCGACGCGGCCAGTGGCCACGCCAGCAGGAGCGGTCGGCTCAACAGTGGTGGTCATTACTTGTCACTCCCCGCGGTCGCGTCGGCGAGGGCGCTCGCGCCACCGACGATCTCGCTGATTTCCTGGGTGATTTCGGCCTGGCGGGCCGCGTTGGCAAGCCGGGAGAGGCTGTTGATCAGGTCTCCGGCGTTGTCGGTCGCCGACTTCATCGCACGGCGCCGGGCGGCGTGCTCGGAAGCGGCGGCCTGAAGCAGCGCGTTGTAGACACGGCTCTCGACGTACCGCGGCAGCAGGGCGTCGAGGACGTCCTCGGCCGACGGCTCGAAGTCGAACAGCGGAAGGATCTCGCCCTTCGTCCCCGTCTCCTCCGCCGCCTTCTCCAGGCTGAGCGGGAGCATCCGGTTCTGCGTGGGCGTCTGCGTCATCATCGACACGAACTCCGTGAAGACGATGTGCAGCTCGTCGACCCCGCCCTCGGCCGTCTCCGTGGTGACGGCCTCGATGAGCGGAGCGGCGACCCTCTTGGCGTCCGCGTAGCTCGGGCTGTCGGTGAAGCCGGTCCACGACTCCGCGACCTTGCGCTCGCGGAAGCCGTAGTAGGCGACACCCTTGCGGCCGACGATGTACGTGTCGACCTCCTTGCCCTCGCCGCGCAGCCGCTCGGTGAGCTGGTCCGCGGCCTTGATGGCGTTGGACGAGTAGCCGCCGGCCAGACCGCGGTCGCTCGTGATGAGCAGGACGGCGGCCCGGGTCGGGTTGTCCGTCTCGGTGGTCAGCGGGTGCTTGGTGTTCGACCCGGTGGCCACCGCGGTGACCGCGCGGGTGAGCTCGGTCGCGTACGGCGTGGAGGCCGCCACCTTGCGCTGCGCCTTGACGATGCGCGAGGCGGCGATCATCTCCATCGCCTTGGTGATCTTCTTGGTCGCCGTGACGGATTTGATGCGACGCTTGTAGACCCGGAGCTGCGCTCCCATGAGTCAGGTCCCTTCCGTCGTCACTTCGAGACGTTGGCGGCGGCCGGGGCGTCCTCGGCCAGCAGCTTCCCGTCCGAGGTCTCGAACTGCTTCTTGAACGCGGCGATGGCGTCGGCGACGGCGGTGAGAGTGTCGTCCGACATCTTCGCGCCCTCGCGGATCGAGGTCATCAGCGGCTTGTGCTCCCGGTGCAGGAAGTCCAGCAGCTCGGTCTCGAAGCGGCGGATGTCGCCGACCGGGACGTCGTCCATCTTGCCGGTGGTGCCGGCCCAGACGGAGACGACCTGGTTCTCGGTGGCCATCGGCTGGTACTGCGGCTGCTTCAGCAGCTCGACCATGCGCTTGCCGCGCTCCAGCGACGCCTTCGACGCGGCGTCCAGGTCGGAACCGAAGGCGGCGAACGCCTCCAGCTCACGGAACTGGGCGAGGTCCACGCGGAGACGGCCGGAGACCTGGCGCATCGCCTTGTGCTGGGCGGAGCCACCGACTCGGGAGACCGAGATACCGACGTTCAGGGCCGGACGCTGGCCGGCGTTGAACAGGTCGGACTCCAGGAAGCACTGGCCGTCGGTGATGGAGATGACGTTGGTCGGGATGAACGCCGAGACGTCGTTGGCCTTGGTCTCGACGATCGGCAGACCGGTCATCGAACCGGCACCCATGTCGTCGGAGAGCTTGGCGCAGCGCTCCAGCAGGCGGGAGTGCAGGTAGAAGACGTCACCCGGGTAGGCCTCGCGGCCCGGCGGGCGGCGCAGCAGCAGGGAGACGGCACGGTAGGCGTCGGCCTGCTTCGACAGGTCGTCGAAGATGATCAGGACGTGCTTGCCCTGGTACATCCAGTGCTGGCCGATGGCGGAGCCGGTGTAGGGCGCCAGGTACTTGAAGCCGGCCGGGTCGGACGCCGGGGCGGCGACGATGGTCGTGTACTCCAGGGCACCGGCCTCCTCCAGCGCGCCGCGCACGGACGCGATGGTGGAGCCCTTCTGGCCGATGGCGACGTAGATGCAGCGGACCTGCTTGTTCACGTCGCCCGAGCGCCAGTTGTCGCGCTGGTTGATGATCGTGTCGACGGCCAGGGCGGTCTTGCCGGTCTGGCGGTCGCCGATGATCAGCTGACGCTGGCCGCGGCCGATCGGGGTCATGGCGTCGACGGCCTTGTAGCCGGTCTCCATCGGCTCGTGCACCGACTTGCGCTGCATGACCGTGGGTGCCTGCAGTTCGAGGGCGCGGCGGCCCTCGGTCGCGATCTCGCCGAGACCGTCGATCGGGTTGCCGAGCGGGTCGACGACCCGGCCCAGGTAGCCCTCACCGACCGCGACGGACAGGACCTCGCCGGTGCGGGTGACCGGCTGGCCCTCCTCGATGCCGCTGAACTCACCGAGGACAATGGCACCGATCTCGCGCTCCTCGAGGTTGAGGGCGAGACCGAGGGTGCCGTCCTCGAACTTCAGCAGCTCGTTCGCCATGGTCGAGGGCAGACCCTCGACCTTCGCGATGCCGTCGCCGGCGAGGCTGACCGTACCGACCTCCTCGCGCGAGGCCGCGTCCGGCTTGTACGACTGGACAAAGTTCTCCAGCGCGTCCCGGATCTCCTCCGGCCGGATCGTGAGCTCCGCCATCTGGGTTCCCTGCTCTCCTTGTTGGGCCCGAAGTTTCTTTGGGGGATCTGGGGCTGTGCTGCCCGGTGCGGCGTGTGCCGCGGGCCCCCAGAACTTCTGCATTCTCTGCACGGCCCAACCGGGCCGTAGGTGACGCTTGTTGTTGTGGTGCTGCTGGTCAGCCGGCCAGTCGCCGGGCCGCCTCGTCGAGACGGCTGGCAACGGTGCCGTTGACGACCTCGTCGCCGACCCGCACCGAGATCCCGCCGAGGACCGTGGGGTCCACGTCCAGGTTCAGGTGCATCTGGCGGCCGTAGAGCCTGGCCAGCACACCGCCGAGGCGCTGCTTCTGCTGGTCGCTCAGCGGTACCGCCGAGGTGACGACCGCGACCATCCGGTCCCGGCGCGCCGCGGCGAGCTTGGACAGGGACTCGAGTCCCGCTTCCAGGCTACGTCCCCGCGGCTGGGTGACCAGCCGGGTGATCAGCCGCTCGGTGGCCGGGGCGGCCCTGCCGCCGAGCAGGCTGCGCAGCAGCTCGCCCTTGGCGGACGCGGTGGCGCCCTTGTCGGTCAGCGCGGCCCGCAGCTCGGTGCTCGACGTGACGATGCGGCCGAAGCGGAACAGCTCGTCCTCGACGTCGTCCAGCGCGCCGGACTGCTGCGCCGCGGTGAGGTCCGCGGTGTTCGCCAGCTCCTCCAGGGAGTCGACGAGGTCACGCGAGGCCGACCAGCGGGACCGGACCATGCCGGAGACCAGGTCGACGGCTTCCCCGCCCACCTGACCGCTCAGCAGTCGCGCGGCCAGCTCGGCCTTGGCCTCGCCGGCCTGCGCCGGGTCGGTCAGGACCCGACGCAGCGACACCTCGCGGTCGAGCAGCGCGGTGACGGCGGCCAGGTCGCCCGCGAGCTTCGTCACGTCGACCGACGTGTTGTCGGTCAGCGTGTCGAGACGCTCGCGCGCGGCGGCCAGTGCCTCGCGGCTCGCTCCGTTCATCGGGCGGCCTCGGCCTTCTCCTCGAGCTCGTCGAGGAAGCGGTCGATGGTGCGGCTCTGGCGGGCGTGGTCCTCGAGGGACTCGCCGACCAGCTTGCCGGCCAGGTCGGTGGCGAGCTTGCCCACGTCCTGGCGCAGCGCGGTCGCCGCGGCCTTGCGGTCGGCCTCGATCTGGGCGTGGCCGGCCGCGATGATCTCCTCGCGCTGGCGCTGGCCTTCCGCCTTCATCTCCTGGATGATCGCGGTGCCCTGCTCCTGCGCCTCCTGACGCAGCCGCGCGGCCTCGTGGCGGGCCTCGGCGAGCTGGGCCTTGTACTGCTCCAGCACACTCTGGGCTTCGATCTTGGCCGCCTCGGCCTCCTCGATACCGCCCTCGATGGCCTCGCGGCGCTGCTCCAGAACCTTGTTGATGTTCGGGAGGAGCTTCTTGGCGAGGAAGCCGAAGACGATGGCGAAGGCGATCAGGCCGATGACCAGCTCGTCGAGATGCGGGACGATAGGAGGCTGCTCCTCCGCCGCCGCAAGAAGCAGAGCGTTCACATCAGTGCCTTCCGTGAAAGGGGTTGGGCTGTCGGTCCGGCTTACTGGAAGACGAAGCCCATGACGATGCCGATGAGGGCGAGCGCCTCACAGAAGGCGAAACCCATGATCTGGTTGGTACGGATCAGACCGGCCGCCTCGGGCTGGCGGGCGAGGGCCTGGGTGCCGTTACCGAAGATGATGCCGACGCCGATGCCGGGGCCGATGGCCGCGAGACCGTAGGCGACAGCGTTGACGTTGCCGGAGACGGTGTTCTCGGCGGCGAGGGTCTGGAGAGCGGACATGCCGGATCTTCCTTCTCTTTCAATGACCCGGTGGGGGTTGGCCACCGGATGACTGGGGGTCTTGAGGGGAGGGGCTGGCTCAGTGGTGCTCGGAGAGCGCGCCCTGTACGTAGCTGCAGGCCAGGAGGACGAAGACGTACGCCTGGACGGCCTGGATGAAGAGCTCGAAGGCGGTCATCACGAGGACCATCACGAAGGACGCGCCGGCGTAGACGAAGCCGAGGCCGTTCATGAGGTACCAGGTGGCCAGCGTGAACATCACGAGCAGCATGTGGCCGGCGAACATGTTCGCGAAGAGCCGGACCGCGTGCGTGAAGGGCCGGATGATCAGGTTGGAGAGGGCCTCCAGCACCATGACCATCGGCAGGATCGGGCCGAGGCTCTTGTCGTAGCCGAGGATGTTCTTCCAGCCGCCCACGAAGCCGTGCTTCTTGAAGGTCAGGCCGACCCACAGGACGTAGACGATCAGGGCGAGACCGGCCGGGAAGGCGATCAGCGAGGTGACCGGGAACTGGGCGAGCGGGATGATCGACCAGAGGTTCATGATCCACACGAAGAAGAACAGCGACACCATGAAGGGGACGTACTTCTCGCCGTCCTTCTTGCCGATGATCTCGTAGACGATGCCGCGGCGGACGAAGTCGTACCCCGCCTCACCGACCATCTGGACCTTCCCGGGGACCAGCTTCGGCTTGGCGAAGGCGGCCCAGAAGAAGGCAACGATCAGGATCGAGCCCAGGAACGCCAACAGCATCGGCTTCGTGACCTCGAGGCCGGCCACGGTGGCGATCGGCTCGAACATGAACGAGTGGAGGCCCGGTGCCGGGAAGCCACATCCCTCGATGAAGAGGTGACAGCTCGGGTCGAAGGCAAGCGTCTGGTCAGCACTCACCGCGGGCTCCTTCAGCGTGGCGCATAGGTACGGCAACCTCGTTGTGTCGGCGCGGCACGCAGCCGCGGGTCGGCACTGGACTGGTCTTACGGATGGGGGGGCGGCGGTTCGGCGTCGAGCCTCGCGCTGGGACGGGCGCCGGCTCGGAGGGCCGCGCCCGCAGTGCCGCAGTTGGCACCGGACGATAGCAGCAACGAGAACGCGCGTTTATCCCGGCCCTACTCCTCATGCCGACGGCCCCGTCTTCTCGGGCTTCGAGCCCTTTTCGGAAGCGGGGTCCACGTAGAGGATCCTGGCCTTCATGTAGGCGCGGGCCTGGGCCGCGACCCAGACGATGGTCGCCGCGAGCAGCGTGAAGGCGAAGGCCTTGAAGTCGAACAGCGTGGTGTTCTTCAACATGGCCATGAACATGAACAGCACCAGCAGCTGGGCCATGTAGAGCATCAGCCCCATGGCCTGGAACAGCTGGGGCAGTGACTTGGCGGTCCGCTGGAGCACCACGAGCCCGATCCCCATGAAGAGGACGACCACCAGGGTGCCGACGACGGCGCCGACCGCCCCCGCCCCGCCTGCGACCACGCCGCTCACCACGGTGGCGACAGCGCCGGTGGCGAGGGTGGGTACGGCGGCGTACAGGAGGGTGCGTGCGTCGTTGGACGGCATGGCGGCATCTCCGCTTGCTGGTGGGGGCAGTGGTGTCGTCATGGACGAGCGTAGGCCCGGTCCGAGGCGTGCTCTCGGTGTCCGGAAAACCGTCGCACTACGGCTCTCCGGCTCTGTCGCCGGGTCTCGTGAACCGTATCACAAACTATTTGATGAGGTCTTTACCCGAACGTGTGCTGACTCTCACACATGAGAGTGACCCCGCGCGTGTGTGCAGGACAGCGCGTCGGTTTGTCTGCTAAGGGCCGCGCCTGAGGCTTTCGTCAACCTCGCGTTCCGGCCTTCCGCCGGTCGTGGAGCTCGGGAAGGGCACTGAGCGCGGTCGCCCCGTTGACCCCCGCCGGGACGGGGACGCGCTCCCCGGCGCCGTCCTCCCCGTCCTCCCCGGGCGCCGCGGACGGCGCCCCCGGTGTCGGCTCCGCGGCCGCCGGCCGGGCCGCCCGGCGGCGGTAGCGGGGCGGCACGAAGGACTCCGCCCAGCGCGGGGCGCGCGGGGTGAAGCGCGGCAGCAGCAGGAGCACCAGCCCGATGGCGCTCAGCGCCACGATCACCAGCACGATCCACATGGACGCCGAGTGCACCGAGTACGCCAGGGTGCCGAACGCGATGAGCGCCGACCAGAAGTACATGATCAGCACCGCCCGGCTGTGCGAGTGGCCGATCTCCAGCAGCCGGTGGTGCAGGTGCCCGCGGTCGGCCGCGAACGGCGACTGGCCGTTCCAGGTGCGGCGGACGATCGCCAGCACCAGGTCCGCCACCGGGATCGCGATGATGGTCAGCGGCAGCAGCAGCGGGATGAAGACCGGCAGCGCCGCGTGCGTGGCCTGACGGGTCGACCCCTCGAAGATCCTCAGCGCGTCCGGGTCGACCTGGCCGGTGATGGAGATCGCGGAGGCGGCCAGCACCAGGCCGATCAGCATCGAGCCGGAGTCCCCCATGAAGATCCGCGCCGGGTGCATGTTGTGCGGCAGGAAGCCCAGGCACATGCCCATCAGGATCACCGCGAACAGCGTCGCCGGGGCGGCGGCCTCGATGGCGTAGCCGTACCAGATGCGGTACGCGTACAGGAAGAACGCGGCGGCGGCGATGCACACCATGCCCGCCGCCAGCCCGTCCAGACCGTCGACGAAGTTCACCGCGTTGATGGTGATGACCACCAGGGCCACCGTCAGCAGGGTGCCCTGCCACTGGGTGAGCGCGACCGTGCCGACACCGGGGATCGGCAGCCACAGGATCGTCAGACCCTGCATGACCATCACGCCCGCGGCGATCATCTGGCCGCCCAGCTTGATAAGGGCGTCGATCTCGAACTTGTCGTCCAGCACCCCGATCAGCCAGATCAGGGCCGCGCCGGACAGCAGCGCGCGGGGCTCGTTGGACAGCTCGAAGACGCTGTTGAGGTTGGCCAGGTGGTCCGCGACCAGCAGCCCCGCGCACAGCCCGAAGAACATGGCGATGCCGCCGAGCCGCGGCGTCGGTTCTCGGTGCACGTCCCGGGCGCGGATCTCCGGCATCGCGCCGGCCGCGATGGCGAACTTCCGCACCGGACCGGTCAGCAGATAGGTCACCGCGGCCGTGACACAGAGCGTCAGCAGGTAATCACGCACGGGCTGCCCCACAGGAATCGCTGGCCATCTCAGCCCCACACCCTAGTCGCGCCGCCCCCATGGTTGAGGACACCAGGGGCGCGCGGACGGTTGCACGGGGCTCTTTCTCCCCTCGATACGGTGGAAATCGGTCGGCCGGTTCACGTACCCCAGCCCGAACCTTCCCGCCCCGGGGCGGCAGCCGGTCAGCGCCGGGTCGGGACGCCCGTTGCTCAGCGCCGGGTCGGGACGCCCGTCAGGGCCGTGACCACCGGGTCCAGCGCCTGCTGGATCTCGTCGCCGATGGAGCGGAAGAACGTGATCGGCGCGCCGTACGGGTCGTTGACCTCGTCCGCCTCCGCGCTGGGGGCCAGCAGCCAGCCGCGCAGGGCGGCGGCGGCGCGGACCAGGGCGCGGGCGCGTTCGACCATGCCGTCGCTGAGGGGGTCCGGCAGCGTGGCCGGATCTATCGCCCGTACGAGCCGGGTGAACTCCTTCAGCGTGAAGGTGCGCAGCCCCGCCGAGTGGCCCATCGAGATGACCTGGGCCCGGTGGTCGCGGGTCGCCGTCAGCACCAGGTCGGCCCGGATGACGTGCTCGTCGAGCAGCTCGCGGCCGACGAAGCCGGTCGCGTCCGCGCCGAAGTCGGCGAGCACGATCTCGGCGTTGGCCTCCATGGGGGCGCCCTCGTGCCCCCAGGTGCCGGCGCTCTCCACGATCAGGCCGCCGCCCATCGGGTCGCCCAGGCGGTCGCACAGGGCATGCCGCGTCAGCCGCTCGGTGATGGGCGAGCGGCAGACGTTGCCGGTGCTGACGTGGAGGATGCGGAACGAGTGGTCCGTGCCTATGCCACGCCCCTCAGGGGCGGTCAATTGGCCACCTCGAGGTCGGGTACCACCTTGCGCAGCTCCTCGACCGACAGGGCACCCGCGCGCAGCAGCACCGGGACCTCGCCGGTGACGTCGACGATCGACGACGGGACGATGCCCGGCGTCGGCCCACCGTCCAGGTACACGGACACCGAGTCGCCGAGCATGCCCTGGGCGGCGTCGCAGTCCTCGGGCGACGGGTGGCCGGTGAGGTTCGCCGATGACACGGCCATCGGGCCGACCTCGGTGAGCAGCTCGATGGCGACCGGGTGCAGCGGCATCCGGATGGCGACGGTGCCGCGGGTGTCGCCGAGGTCCCACTGGAGGGACGGCTGGTGCCGGGCGACCAGCGTCAGGGCGCCGGGCCAGAAGGCGTCGACCAGCTCCCACGCCTGCTCGGAGAAGTCCGTGACGAGCCCGTGCAGGGTGTTCGGGGAGCCGATCAGGACGGGCGTGGGCATGTTGCGGCCGCGCCCCTTGGCCTCCAGCAGGTCCGCGACGGCCTCCGCGCTGAAGGCGTCCGCGCCGATGCCGTACACCGTGTCGGTGGGCAGCACGACGAGTTCGCCGCGGCGGACGGCGGACGCTGCCTCGCGCAGGCCGGTCGTGCGGTCGGTCGCGTCGTTGCAGTCGTATCGCCGAGCCATTAGCGGGCCTCCTCGTACACGTGCTTCGTCACGGCATCGCCTTGCGCGCGGTCGCGAAGCGGGGGCGGTTGTTCAGGTCGGGGTGGTCGGCGGCGTCCGCCCAGCCGGCCTCCTCGTTGAAGATCCACGGCACCTGGCCGCCCTGGGTGTCGGCGTGCTCGACGACGACGAGGCCGCCGGGGCGCAGCAGCCGGTGGGCGGTGCGTTCGATGCCGCGGATGGTGTCGAGGCCGTCCTCGCCGGAGAAGAGCGCCATCTCCGGGTCGTGGTCGCGGGCCTCGGGCGCGACGTACTCCCACTCGGTGAGCGGGATGTACGGGGGGTTGGAGATCACCAGGTCGACCTGGCCGTCGAGCTCGGGGAGGGCCGTCAGGGCGTCGCCCCGGTGGACGGTGACCCTCGACCCCTCGGCGTTCTTCCGCGTCCACACCAGGGCGTCCTCGGACAGCTCCACGGCGTGCACACGGGAGCGCGGCACCTCCTGGGCCATGGCGAGCGCGATGGCGCCGGAGCCGGAGCACAGGTCGACGATGAGCGGCTCGACGACGTCCATGGCGCGTACGGCGTCTATGGCCCAGCCGACGACCGACTCGGTCTCGGGGCGGGGCACGAAGACACCGGGGCCGACCTGGAGCTCCAGGTAGCGGAAGAACGCCCGGCCGGTGATGTGCTGGAGCGGCTCGCGGGCCTCGCGGCGGGCGACGGCCTCCCAGTAGCGGGCGTCGAAGTCCGCGTCCTTGACGTGGTGCAGCTCTCCCCGCTTGCAGCCGTGCACGTACGCGGCGAGCTCCTCGGCGTCGAAGCGCGGGGAGGGCACGCCGGCGTCGGCCAGCCGCTGGGTGGCCTGAGCCACCTCGGCAAGCAGCACACTGCGGGGGCTTGGGGGTCGCCCCCCAAAATGTTGCTGCACGCTGGTCCTCCGGGATGGGCTGGTGGCGGGTGGTTACTGGGCGGCGGCGAGCTTGGCGGCGGAGTCGGCGTCGACACACGCCTGGATCACCGCGTCGAGCTCCCCGTCGAGCACCTGGTCCAGGTTGTACGCCTTGAAGCCGACGCGGTGGTCCGAGATGCGGTTCTCCGGGAAGTTGTACGTCCGGATCTTCTCGGACCGGTCGACGGTGCGCACCTGGCTGCGGCGCGCGTCGGCGGCGTTCTTCTCCGCCTCCTCCTGCGCGGCGGCCAGCAGCCGGGAGCGCAGGATGCGCAGGGCCTGCTCCTTGTTCTGGAGCTGGCTCTTCTCGTTCTGGCAGGAGGCGACGATGCCGGTCGGCAGGTGGGTGATGCGCACGGCGGAGTCGGTGGTGTTGACCGACTGGCCGCCGGGGCCGGAGGACCGGTAGACGTCCACGCGCAGGTCGTTGGCGTGGATCTCGACGTCGATCTCCTCGGCCTCGGGCGTCACCAGGACGCCGGCGGCGGAGGTGTGGATACGGCCCTGGGACTCGGTGGCGGGCACGCGCTGCACCCGGTGCACACCGCCCTCGTACTTGAGCCGGGCCCAGACGCCCTGGCCGGGCTCGGTGGCGCCCTGGCCGCCCTTGGTCTTCACGGCGACCTGGACGTCCTTGTAGCCGCCCAGCTCGGACTCGGTGGCGTCGATGATCTCGGTCTTCCAGCCGATGCGCTCGGCGTAGCGCAGGTACATCCGCAGCAGGTCGCCGGCGAACAGGGCGGACTCGTCGCCGCCCGCGCCCGCCTTGATCTCCAGGATGACGTCCTTGTCGTCGCTGGGGTCGCGGGGGACGAGCAGCAGCCGCAGCCTGTCGGTCAGCTCCTCGCGCTGCTTCTCCAGCTCCTTGACCTCGGCGGCGAAGTCGGGGTCGGAGGCGGCGAACTCGCGGGCCGTCTCGATGTCGTCGCCGGTCTGCTTCCAGGAGCGGTACGTGGCGACGATCGGGGTCAGCTCGGCGTAGCGCTTGTTCAGCTTGCGGGCGTTGGCCTGGTCGCTGTGGACCGACGGGTCGGCAAGCTTCTTCTCGAGATCGGCGTGCTCGCCGATCAGTTCCTCGACCGCCTCGAACATCTCCGGGCTCCTGGGTTCGCGAAAGGGCTGCTGTGGAAGACGGCAAAGCGCCGGTCCCGGCCATCCCGCGGACGGGACGGCCGGAGACCGGCGCAGTGGCTCGCTACTTGGCGGAGCCGGCAGCCTTCTTGCCGAAGCGGGCCTCGAAGCGGGCCACGCGGCCACCGGTGTCGAGGATCTTCTGCTTGCCCGTGTAGAACGGGTGGCACTCGGAGCAGACCTCGGCACGGATGGCGCCGCCGTCGATCGTGCTGCGGGTGGTGAACGACGCGCCACAGGTGCAGCTGACCTGCGTCTCGACGTACTGGGGGTGGATGTCGCGCTTCAAGGGATTCTCCTAGGTTCCGGGAGGGCGCCGGGTCGCACGGGCGGGATACGCGTGCGTGAACCGGGGCCGACGTACCAGTCTGCCAGGACCGGCCGTATCTCCCAAAACCGGGGGGTGGCTGAATCTATTCCGGGCGCCCGGACTACTTCACGACTCCGCCGGCCCGGCCCTCGGCGGTGTCCTTGGTCGCGGAGGCGGGGATGGGCCGGTCGGCCTTGAGCGCGGCCCACACCTGGCGGCCCTGGGCCTCCAGCGGGACGACGCGGTTGAGGTCGGCGGGGTCGTACTGGACCGGCAGCGTGATCATGTGGACGTCGTCGGCGCCGAGCTGCTTCAGGCCGCCGGCGAAGTCGGACAGCTCCTTGACGGAGTCCAGCTCGGAGTCGGGCCGGATGGCCTTGGTGGCGGTGTCGGCGAGGTTCCAGAGCTTCTTGGGGCTGGAGAAGACCCCGACACTCTTGGCCTGCTCGATGAACGCCTTCATGAACGCCTGCTGGAGCTGGATGCGCCCGAGGTCGCTGCCGTCCCCGACGCCCTTGCGGGTGCGGACGAGGCCGAGGGCCTGCTCGCCGCCGAGGGTGTGGGTGCCGGCCGCCAGGTCGAGGTGGCTGCTCTTGTCCTTGATCGGCTCGGTGGTGGTGATCTCCACGCCGCCGAGTTCGTCGATGAGCTTCTTGAAGCCGGTGAAGTCGACCTCGATGTAGTGGTCCATGCGGATGCCGGACATCTTCTCGACGGTCTTCACCGCGCAGGCCGGGCCGCCGACCTCGTACGCGGTGTTGAACATCGCCTTGCGCTGCCCGGGCACGGCCGCTCCGGCCCGGTCGGTGCAGTCGGGCCGCTCGACGATCGTGTCGCGCGGTACGGAGACGACGCTGGCCTTCTTGTGGCCCTCGTACACGTGCAGGACCATCGCGGTGTCGGAGCGGGCGGCGCCCTCGTCCCTGCCGTACTCGCCGTTGGCGCCGGACCGGGTGTCGGAGCCGAGGACCAGGATGTCCATGGAGCCGTTGTCGACGTTCTGCGGCCGCTCGTCGTCGCGGAGCTGGCTGTTGATGTCGACGCTGTCGATGTTGCCGTTGAGCGTGTAGTAGACGTAGCCGAACCCGCACCCGCCGACCAGGACCAGCCCTGCGGCGGACCAGGCCGCGACGGTGAGCGCCTTGCGGCCCTTGCCCGCCGGCCGGCGGCGGCGTCCGGTGGCGCGTATTCGGCTGGTTTTGCTGCCCTGCTCGGCCATGTTCTCCTCAGTCCTCGCTGGTTCCGCTACCCCCAGCTGTGGTGATCAGGCGCTTCCGGCCTGTCAGACGGGGAAGCGGCCCACAGGGTTGCACGGCCCGTTAAGAGGTCCCTAAGAACGCACCGTGCCCACCACGCCGGGGCGCGATGGGCACACAGGGCGTCTCACCTGCGGTTTTCCACGGGGTACGAAACCGGGGCGGCTCCTTGCGGAACCGCCCCGGACGTGGCGAACATCGCATGCGCGCCGGGTGCGGCGCGGGGCTGTCAGCCGAGGAGGTTGTACGCCTGCCAGCCGGAACCGAAGTCCTTGCGGGCGAGGAAGCCGCCCTTGCCGTTGCCCGGGTACAGCCACATCTTGCCGGCGGTGTCGCGGGCCAGGACGTCGGCGACGCCGTCGCTGTTGACGTCACCGGTGGTGGCCAGGGCGTTCATCGAACCGAAGGCGGCGACCAGGACGGGCGCGGACCACGGCTTGGCGGCGACGCCGGTGCCCTTGTAGAGGTAGGTCTTGCCCGCGGTGTCACGGGCGAAGATGTCGGCCTTGCCGTCGTTGGTGAAGTCGCCGTGGCCGCGGACCATCGTGAACTTGCTCCAGCCGGAACCGGCGGAGACGGGGGCGGAGAAGCCGCCGTTGCCCTTGCCCGGGTAGACGCGCATCACGCCGGCGGAGTCGACCGCGACGATGTCGGGCAGCTCGTCGCCGGTGACGTCACCGGGGGTGAGGATCGCCTTGTGCTTGCCCCAGCCCTTGGCGACGAGCTTCGACTGCCACTCGCCGGCCGCGATCGAGTAGTGGTCCCAGTAGACGTCACCGTTGTAGCGGTTCACCAGGTCGGGGATGGAGTCCCGGTCGAGGTCCGTCTGGAGCGCGAGGGTGTAGCCGCCGAAGTAGCCGAGGTTCTCGGTGCGGCTCAGCGAGGTGACCTTGGAGGTCCAGCCGAACAGCGTGGAGTCCGAGGTGCGGCGGGCCAGCAGGTCGGCGGTGTGGTCGCCGTTCCAGTTGGTGTCGTCGACCCGGGACTGGATGGGCGCGGAGTACGTGGAGACCTTCGCGTACACGCCGTACTTGCCGGCCGCGGAGCAGTCCTCGTCGCCCCACGAGACGACACCGACGAGCTTGCCGCCGACGACCAGCGGGCCGCCCGAGTCGCCGTTGCAGGTGGTCTCGCTGGTCTCGTCGCTGCCCGTCGGGGCGGCGCCGGCGCACAGCATGTGCCCCTTGACGAAGCCTCCGGGGTACGCGGCGGCGCAGGAGGTGTCCGACACGGTGTCCGCGTCGGCGACCTTCAGCGTCTGGGAGCCGCTGTTGGGCTCGGTGGAGCTGGTGCGGCCCCAGCCGTAGACCTTGCCGTCGAGCCCGGCCCCGTACAGCGCGGAGTCCGTCGGCTGCGCCAGCGGCAGCGGCTTGGCGGTGGTGGGCGCGGCCAGCGTCAGCACGGCCACGTCATTGTCGAGGGTGTAGTCGTTGTACTGCGGGTGGTGCCACTGGCGGTCGACGGCGAACGCATCGCCCTCGTCGCCGGTGGTGGGGATCTGGTCGGTGCCGGTGACGACCACGCCGTCGGTCGCCCACTTGATGCCCTTGACGCAGTGGGCGGCGGTGAGGACCTTCGTCGGGGCGATCACGGCGCCGCCGCAGAAGTAGCCGGCGCCGGTGCTGTCCCAGAAGTGGAGCTGCGCCATCCAGGGGGCGGCGGAGATGGTCGTCTCCTTGCCCCCGATGATGCGGGCGCTGGGAGCGCTGCTCGGGCTGCTGCTCGCCTCCGGCTCCTTGCCGAGGGTGCGGGCGCTCTTGGCGTCCGCCTTCACGGCCCTGGCCACCCGCTGGTACAGCTCGTCCTGCGAGACCGTCTGCTTCGCCTGGGCGGGCTCGGCGCTGATGCGGGGCAGTTCGCCGGCCTCGGCGGAGTCCGATCCGGAGACCGCGATGCCCGCCCCCACCAGGGCGACGACCGCCGCGGCGGCGGGCAGCGCCAGTGTCATACGGCGCCGGTGACGGCCGCCGCGCGTGCGTATCTGCACTGAGTTAACCCCTTGGGTCGACCCGGCGAGGCGCGACCGCCACACCGGAAGAGTCCATGACGGTGGCGGGTAACGGCCGGTCAAACGGGCAGCGAGCCGGAAAACCCCCCTGGCCTCGGCTCTGGCTGCGCGGCGGAATCCCCCCACGTCGATGTGCAGATGTTACGCCTGTCAAGTACCGGTTGACCAGCGGATGGTGAGGAAACCGTGAAAACGAGACCACCCCGTCACCGGAGTGACGGGGTGGCCTGTGCTGCCTGGTGAGACGACGTCAGTCGTTGCCGTTGCCGGCCGACGGGGTCGTCTTCTGGATCTGCAGCAGGAACTCGGCGTTCGACTTCGTCTGCTTCATCTTGTCGAGCAGCAGCTCGATCGCCTGCTGCTGGTCGAGCGCGTGCAGCACCCGGCGCAGCTTCCAGACGATGGCGAGCTCGTCGCTGCCGAGCAGGATCTCCTCCTTGCGGGTGCCGGACGCGTCGACGTCCACCGCCGGGAAGATGCGCTTGTCGGCGAGCTTCCGGTCGAGCTTGAGCTCCATGTTGCCGGTGCCCTTGAACTCCTCGAAGATCACCTCGTCCATGCGCGAGCCGGTGTCGACCAGCGCGGTGGCCAGGATGGTCAGCGAGCCGCCGTCCTCGATGTTGCGCGCGGCGCCGAAGAAGCGCTTCGGCGGGTACAGCGCGGTCGAGTCGACACCACCGGACAGGATGCGGCCGGAGGCGGGCGCCGCGAGGTTGTACGCGCGGCCCAGGCGGGTGATGGAGTCCAGCAGGACGACCACGTCGTGACCCAGCTCCACCAGGCGCTTGGCGCGCTCGATGGCCAGCTCGGCGACGGTGGTGTGGTCCTCGGCCGGGCGGTCGAAGGTCGAGGAGATGACCTCGCCCTTGACCGACCGCTGCATGTCGGTGACCTCTTCCGGACGCTCGTCGACCAGGACGACCATCAGGTGGCACTCGGGGTTGTTGGTGGTGATCGCGTTGGCGATCGCCTGCATGATCATGGTCTTGCCGGTCTTCGGCGGGGCCACGATCAGACCGCGCTGGCCCTTGCCGATCGGCGACACCAGGTCGATGATCCGCGTGGTCAGCACACCCGGGTCGCTCTCCAGGCGGAGGCGGTCCTGCGGGTAGAGCGGGGTCAGCTTGTTGAACTCGGGACGGCCCCGGCCGGAGTCGGCGGCCATGCCGTTGGCGGAGTCCAGACGGACCAGCGCGTTGAACTTCTCGCGGCGCTCGCCCTCCTTCGGCTGGCGTACGGCGCCGGTGATGTGGTCGCCCTTGCGCAGGCCGTTCTTGCGGACCTGGGCGAGGGAGACGTACACGTCGTTGGGGCCGGGCAGGTAGCCGGAGGTCCGGATGAACGCGTAGTTGTCGAGGATGTCCAGGATGCCCGCGACGGGGATCAGGACGTCGTCCTCGGAGACCTGCGGCTCGCCGCCGCCGGCGAAGTCGTCACGGCCACGGCGGCCCCGGCGGTCGCGGTAGCGCCCGCGGCGGCCGCGGCGGCCGCCCGCCTCGTCGTCGAAGTCGTCCTGCGGGCCGGACTGGCCGCCCTGCTGGCCGCCCTGGCGCTGCTGGCGCTGGCCGCCACCGCCCTGCTGGTCGTCGCCGCCCTTGCCACCGCGGTCGCGGCGGCCGTCCCGCTGGCGGTCCCGGCGGTCGCCGCGGTCGCCGCGGTCGCGCTGGCGGTCCCGGCGGCTGCCCTCGGCGCCGTCACCGGCCGCGTCGCCCTTGGTCTCGGGCTGGGCGTCGGTCCTGGTGTCCGTACGGGCCTCCGTGCGGACGTCCGCGCGGACATCGGTCCGGACGTCGCCCTCGGGGCTGCCGGCGGGCGCGGTGGCACGGCGGCGGCGGCGCTCGCCGGCCGGCTGGTCGTCGCCGGCGCCCTGCTGCTCGGTCGGAGCGAGCTTGGGGGAAGGCTGGCCGGGAATCTCGATCTGCTGCTGCGCGACGGCCTTCTCGGCCTTCTCCGCGGGCTTGTCGGCGGCCTTCGCGGCCCTGTCCCCGGCGGGGGCGCCGGCCTTGTCGGCGGCGTCCTCGCCCGTACGGGCCTTGGAGGTGGCGCGGCGCTTCGGCTTGGTCTCGGCGGAGCCGGCCGTGTCGGCGGCCTTGGGGGCGGAGGAGCCGCCTCCGGCCTGCGCCTCCTTGATGACCTCGATCAGCTGGCTCTTGCGCATCCGCGCGGTGCCCCTGATGCCGAGGCCGGACGCGACCTGCTGAAGCTCGGCCAGGACCATGCCCTCGAGGCCGGTGCCGGAGCGGCGGCGCCGTGACGTGGTGCCAGTGGCAGCACCTGCGGCGGGCGCGGCGGTGTCGACACTGTTGTCGGCAGTCACGCCCATCAGATCGGTGGTGTCGCTCACGAAGGGTCCTTCCCTGGAGCGGACGTCGGCCTTCTGGCTCGGCGACCGGTTGTGCTGTCCGACGGCGGTCCTTGATCGGTGGACCGGGTCGGGGCGGTGGTCCCGCCGGGTACGGCGGAGAGAAAAGACGTGCTTGGGTCCGGCCCGAGGCCCCCTGCTCGGCCCGCTCCTGGGAAAAGCGAGGGGTGTCGCGCGCCGGTTCCGGAGCGTGCTCGAAACTGCTCAGGCAGGCTGCTCAGGCAGTGGAGGAGGCTCCCGGAAGAATGGTGGTCCCGGAAGGGGACACTCAGCACCGCGCCACAAAGACGTCGGGTGCAGATTCGAGGTTAACACTACCGGCTCCAACAAACATTCCCCCTCTCCCACACCGGCAACCGTGTTCCGCGGAGCGTTCGGGGCGCCCCGCGCGTCCGTCGGGCCTACGGCGCGAGCGGCAGGACGCTCGCGCCGGGGACGTCGAGGGCCAGCCGGTTGGCCGCCCACCCGTCGCCCGCCAGTCGCGCGACCTTCTCCGCCGTACCGTCGTCGGCCAGGGCGAGCACCGTGGGGCCCGCGCCGGAGATGACCGCGGGGACGCCGTCCGCGCGCAGCCGGTTCACCAGGGCGACGCTCTCCGGCATCGCGGGGGCCCGGTACTCCTGGTGGAGCCGGTCCTCGGTGGCGGCCAGCAGCAGCTCGGGGCGCCTGGTCAGGGCCTCGACGAGCAGCGCGGCACGGCCCGCGTTGACCGCGGCGTCCACGTGGGGCACGGTGCGCGGGAGCAGTCCCCGCGCGGTCTCGGTGAGGACGGGCTTCCCGGGGACGAAAACCACCGGAACGATGGAATCGGCGGGGTCCATCCTGATCGCCCGGGCGGCGCCGCCCTCGGTCCAGGCGAGCGTGAAGCCGCCGAGCAGGCAGGCCGCGACGTTGTCGGGGTGGCCCTCGATCTCGGTGGCGAGTTCCAGCAGCGCGGCGTCGTCGAGGCGGGCGTCGCCGCCTATGGTCACCGCGCGGGCGGCGACGATGCCGGCGCAGATGGCCGCGGAGGAGGAGCCGAGGCCCCGGCCGTGCGGGATGCGGTTGGCACAGACGACCTCCAGGCCGCGCGGCTGTCCGCCGAGCAGGTCGAAGGCCGTGCGCAGGGAGCGTACGAGCAGGTGGCTCTCGTCGCGCGGGAGGCTGTCGGCGCCCTCTCCCGCGATGTCGATGTGCAGCCCGGAGTCGGCGACCCGGACGACGACGTCGTCGTACAGCCCCAGCGACAGGCCGAGGGCGTCGAAGCCCGGGCCGAGGTTGGCGCTGGTGGCGGGAACGCGCACCCGGACGGCGGCGGCGCGGAACGCGGGACCGGCCATCGCTCGATGACTCTCCTTGGATCTGTCGTCCCCGGGGGCGGGCGACGGGGTGTTCGGGGGATCCGCACCCTGGGCCGCATGGCGTCAACGGCAACAGCACCGCGGCATATGCGGCGGGGTGGGTTGGGTACAGCCTATCGAAGGAAGGTTCTGTGGCGACACAGGGCGCACGGGAGGCGCACGGTGCGTGTCGCCGGCCCGTCCGTGTGCCCTTCCGTGCTTCCGGGCGGTGCCGTACGGCCTGCGTTTTCCGGCCATTTTTCGCCGCGGCGGAGCGCTCGGGCGGGCGGGTGCTCCGGCTACGCGGCCGGAGCGGCCGTGCGGCTTTCCGGTACGCGGCCGTCGGCGCACCCTGGCAGGCGGCCGGTACCGGCCGGGGCCGCCCCGCGTGGGGACGCCCCGGCCGGGTCGCGGGTCAGACCAGGCCGAGCCGCTCGGCGGCGGTGGCCGCGTCGACCGGCACCGTGACGGGCTGGGGCGCTCCGGCGACCGCCCAGTCGGGGTCCTTCAGGCCGTTTCCGGTCACGGTGCACACGATGCGCTGCCCGGGGTCGACCTTGCCCTGCTCGGCGGCCTTCAGCAGGCCGGCCACCGACGCCGCGGAGGCGGGCTCCACGAAGACGCCCTCCTGGGAGGCCAACAGCCGGTAGGCGCGCAGGATCTCACGGTCCGTCACCTCGTCGATGAAGCCGCCCGACTCGTCCCGCGCGGCCAGCGCGTTGTCCCACGAGGCCGGGTTGCCGATCCGGATGGCGGTGGCGATGGTCGACGGGTCCTTGACCACCTCGCCGCGCACCAGGGGCGCGGAGCCGGACGCCTGGAAGCCCCACATGCGCGGCGTACGGGTGGACACGCCGTCCGCCGCGTACTCCTTGTAGCCCTTCCAGTAGGCGGTGATGTTGCCGGCGTTGCCGACGGGGAGGACGTGGAGGTCGGGGGCGTCGCCCAGCATGTCCACGATCTCGAAGGCGGCGGTCTTCTGGCCCTCGATGCGGACCGGGTTGACCGAATTGACCAGCGCCACCGGGTAGTTGTCGGACAGGGCGCGGGCCAGCGTCAGGCAGTCGTCGAAGTTGCCGTCGACCTGGAGGATCTTCGCGCCGTGCACCAGGGCCTGGCCCATCTTGCCGAGCGCGATCTTGCCCTGGGGCACCAGGACGGCGGACACCATGCCCGCCCGGACGGCGTAGGCCGCGGCCGAGGCGGAGGTGTTGCCGGTGGAGGCGCAGATGACGGCCTGCGCGCCCTCCTCCTTGGCCCGGGTGATGGCCATGGTCATGCCGCGGTCCTTGAAGGAGCCGGTGGGGTTGGCGCCCTCGACCTTCAGGTGGACCTCGCACCCCGTGCGCTCGGAGAGCACCTGCGCGGGCACGAGCGGCGTGCCACCCTCGCGGAGGGTGACGACCGGGGTCGTGTCCGTGACCGGCAGCCGGTCGCGGTATTCCTCGATGATTCCGCGCCACTGGTGAGTCATTGCTGGTTACTCTCCTTCGACCCGCATGATGCTGGCGACACCACGCACGGTGTCGAGCTTGCGCAGCGCCTCGACGGTCCCGGAGAGGGCGGCGTCGGGCGCGCTGTGGGTGACGACGACGAGGTCGGCCTCGCCGTCCTTGCCCTGCTGGCGCACCGTATCGATGGATACGCCGTGCTCGGCGAAGACCGTCGCCACCTGGGCGAGGACGCCCGGCTTGTCGGCCACGTCGAGACTGATGTGGTACCGCGTCACCACGTCGCCCATGGGGCTGACGGGGAGCTGGGTGTACGCGGACTCGCCGGGGCCCGTCGCGTCATTAAGGCGGTTGCGGCAGACGGCGACCAGGTCGCCGAGGACGGCGGACGCGGTCGGCGAGCCGCCGGCGCCCGGCCCGTAGAACATGAGCTGCCCGGCGGCGTCGGCCTCGACGAACACGGCGTTGTACGCGCCGCGCACCGAGGCCAGCGGGTGGCTGAGCGGGATCATCGCGGGGTGCACGCGCGCGGTGACGGACCCGCCGTCGGCGGCGCGCTCGCAGATGGCGAGCAGCTTGATGGTGCAGCCCATGCGCTTGGCGGAGGCGAAGTCGGCGGCGGTGACCTCGGTCATGCCCTCGCGGTACACGTCGTCGAGGCGTACGCGCGTGTGGAAGGCGATTCCGGCGAGGATGGCGGCCTTGGCGGCGGCGTCGAAGCCCTCGACGTCGGCGGTCGGGTCGGCCTCGGCGTACCCGAGGGCGGTGGCCTCGTCGAGCGCCTCGGAGTAGCCGGCGCCGGAGGTGTCCATCTTGTCGAGGATGAAGTTGGTGGTGCCGTTGACGATGCCGAGCACCCGGTTGACCTTGTCGCCGGCGAGGGACTCGCGCAGCGGGCGGATCAGCGGGATGGCGCCGGCGACGGCCGCCTCGTAGTAGAGGTCCTGGCCGTGCCGCTCGGCGGCGGCGTACAGGCTCTGGCCCTCCTGGGCGAGCAGCGCCTTGTTCGCGGACACCACGGAGGCGCCGTGCTCGAAGGCCGTGGTGATGAGCGTGCGCGCGGGCTCGATGCCCCCGATGACCTCGACGACGACGTCGATGTCCCCGCGTTTGACGAGGGCGGTCGCGTCGGTGGTGATGAGCTCCTGGGGGATGCCCTCGCGCACCTTGGAGGGCCGGCGGACGGCGACACCGGCGAGCTCGACCGGGGCGCCGATGCGCGCGGCGAGGTCGCCGGCGTGCGTCGTCATGATGCGCGCCACCTCTGAGCCGACCACTCCACAGCCCAGCAGCGCCACCTTCAGCGGACGCGTACGCATCATCCGACCTCGTTTCTCATACTTCTACGGTGTGGACCAGTCTCACTCACCGGACGGAAGTTTCTCCCTTCCGTCCGGATTATGAGATATCTATTTCATCAGCCGACATCGAGACGCAGAAGATCTTCCTCCGTCTCGCGCCGGACGATCACCCGTGCCTCTCCGTCCCTCACCGCGATCACGGGAGGCCGGAGGACGTGGTTGTAGTTGCTGGCCATGGAGCGGCAGTACGCCCCGGTGGCCGGTACGGCGATCAGGTCGCCCGGCGCCAGGTCGGCCGGCAGGAACGCGTCCTTGACCACGATGTCGCCGCTCTCGCAGTGCTTGCCGACGACCCGGCTGAGCATGGGCGCGGCGTCGCTGGTGCGCGACACCAGCGCGACCGAGTACGCGGCGTCGTAGAGCGCGGTACGGATGTTGTCGGACATGCCGCCGTCGACACTGACGTACGTCCGCAGCCCCGCGAGCGGCTTCACGGTGCCGACCTCGTACAGCGTGAACGCGGTGGGACCGACGACGGCGCGGCCGGGCTCCACGGAGATCCGCGGCGTGCGCAGCCCCGCGGCCTCGCACTCCCTCGTCACGATGTCGCGCAGCGCCTTGGCGATCTCGTGCGGCTCGCGGGGGTCGTCGTCGGAGGTGTACGCGATGCCGAGGCCGCCGCCCAGGTCGATCTCCGGCAGCTCGACGCCGTGCTCGTCGCGGACCTGCTTCAGCAGCCCGACGACCCGGTGCGCGGCCACCTCGAAGCCGGAGGTGTCGAAGATCTGCGAGCCGATGTGCGAGTGGATGCCGATGAGCTCCAGCCCGTCGAGCTTCAGCGCCCGCCGTACGGCCTCGGCGGCCTCTCCCCCGGCCAGCGCGATGCCGAACTTCTGGTCCTCGTGGGCGGTGGCGATGAACTCGTGGGTGTGCGCCTCGACGCCGACCGTCACCCGGATCTGCACCTTCTGGCGGGTGCCGAGCGACTGGGCGATGTGCGCGACGCGCACGATCTCCTGGAAGGAGTCGAGCACGATCCGGCCGACGCCGGCCCGCACCGCCCGCTCGATCTCCTGGGGGCTCTTGTTGTTGCCGTGGAAGGCGATGCGCTCGGCGGGCATGCCCGCGTCGAGGGCGGTGGCCAGCTCCCCGCCGGAGCAGACGTCGAGGTTGAGCCCCTCCTCCGTCAGCCAGCGGACGACGGCCTTGGACAGGAACGCCTTGCCGGCGTAGAAGACGTCGGCCTCGGTGCCGAAGGCGTCGGCCCAGGCGCGGCAGCGGGCGCGGAAGTCGTCCTCGTCGAGGATGTACGCGGGGGTGCCGAACTCCTCGGCGAGCGTGGTGACCGGGATGCCGGCGACGGTGACGACCCCGTCCTCGCCGCGGGTGACGGTACGCGACCAGACCTTGGCGTCGAGCCGGTTGAGGTCGGCGGGCGGCGCGGAGTAGTGCCCCTCGGGCAGGACGTCGGCGTGGCGGGGCCCGGCGGGGTGGGCGGAACGGCTCATGTCTCTCTCACAAGTAGTCAGGGGCGCTGATGCCGAGCAGGGCCAGGCCGCCGGCGAGCACCGTCCCGGCGGCCTCGGCGAGGGCGAGCCGGGAGCGGTGGGCGGCCGAGGGTTTCTCGTCGCCGAGGGGCAGCACGGTGTGCTGGAACCCCAGGAACGCGTCGGCGGTGGCCTCCAGGTGCCGGGCGACCCGGTCGGGGGCGCGGTGGCGGGCGGCTGCCTCCAGGACGGCGGGGTGGTCGCCGAGGGCGGGCAGCAGGCGCGGCGCGTCGACGTCCTCGTCGTACGAGGGCGCGAAGCCGAGCGCGGCGGCGTTGCGCAGCAGGGCGCGGACGCGGGAGTGGGCGTAGCGCACGGTGAACAGCGGGTTGGCCTCGCCCTGCACCAGCAGCGCGGCGGGGTCGAGGACCCGGTCGTGCCCGGCGGGCCGGAGCATGGCCCACCGGACGGCGTCGTCCCCGAAGACGCGGGGGTCGCAGGAGGGCGGCGCGGGGAGGGGCCGGAGCGTGAGGGTGTCGGTCTCGGCACCGTGGAGGGCGGCGCCCTGGGCGGCGAGGAGGCGCCGGAGGACGTCGGCGAGGACGGTGGCGCGCGGCTCGCCGGGGTGGTCCAGCCGGAAGACGCGGCCCGCGAGGGCGGTGCCGTGGCCGTAGCGCGGGCCCTCGGTGAGGACGCGGCGGACGAGGGTGCGGCCACCGTGGTCGGCCAGCGTGATGTTGAGGAACCCGGGGCCGGTGATCTCGACGTGCGCGACGCCCTCGGCCTCGGCGATGCGGGGCCTCAGCACCTCGGCGACCCCGAGCGGCGGCATCCCGGCCCCGCGGGCGAGCTGGAGCGCGGCGTTGGTGGCCCAGTCCCCGCGCCCGCCGGGCCGCGGGCGCTCGACCGTGACCCGTTCGGGCAGGCCCGCGGGGGCCCGCAGGGCACCTTCGCCGACCGCGCGGCGCACGGCGCGCAGCACGGTGAGGGAGAGGTCCGCGGGGGTCACGGCACAAGCCTAGGGGAGGAGGCGCACTGGGGCGGAACCGGTTTCGCCATGCGGGCAGCGGCGCGCCGCCGGGCGGCTCAGCAGGGACTTCCGGCCTGGCCCACCCCACGCCGCCCGTCGAGGGGCGGCCGCTCCTCCCGGCACCGGAGCTGCCGCACGAGCCGCACGAGGTCGGCCGGCTCGAAGGGCTTGGCCAGGTACGCGTCGGCCCCGGCGGCGAACCCGCGCTCCACCTCGTACGCCGAGCAGGCGCTGACGATCGCGACAGGCAGGTGCCGGGTGGCGGGGTCCTCCCGCAACCGCTCGACGGTCAGCAACCCGTCGAGCCGGGGCATGACCACATCCAGGGTGACGACGTCGGGCCGGACGCTGTGCACGACGTCCAGACACTCGGCACCGTCGGCCGCGGTCACGACCTCGAAGCCCTCCAGCTCGAGGTTGACCCTGATCAACTGCCGGATGACCCTGTTGTCGTCGACGACGAGCACCCGGCCGGACACGCCTGACACAACTCGAGAGTAGGTCGCCCCGGGCCCCTGCGTCCGGGTTTTCCCCACTTCCGCCCCACACGAGGGACAGCGCTTGCTCCGCCTCCCGGAAATACCTGTTCACGGGCACCGCCCGGGAGCTGGTAGTGTTCTACCCGTCGCCGCGAGCAACACCACCGCGACCGACACGCCCCCGTAGCTCAGGGGATAGAGCAACGGCCTCCGGAGCCGTGTGCGCAGGTTCGAATCCTGCCGGGGGCACTTCCGGAAAGAGGGTCTGAACCGCAGAGATGCGGGTCAGGCCCTTTCTCGTGCATGCCAAGAAGCAACCGGCCTTCGGGGCGTTGCTCTTCAGGGTGGCTGCGCCGTCCGCATCTGCCACCTCTGATGGCCGGGGTGGGGGTGGAACGACCACCGGGTCGCGGTTCACGGAAGACCGTCCTCAGCGGCGACAAGGCTGACCGCTCCCGCCGAACCGCCGCTGGCTGCGAAGGCGCCACATCCGGCGCCGCATGATCCCGGAACCGGAGGACCCGCAGGCCAACCGCCGCCGCACAGGCATCATCAGCCGGTTCGAAAACTCCCGCTCTTCCACGGCACCGTCACCGCCGCAGCGATCCGACCCCGGCTCCGCCAGTGATCCGCCGGGCACGCCGGGGTCTGCAGCGGAAAAGGCCGACCGGCCCTCGGAGTTGCCGTCGGTACGCATACACCGAGCCATGAACCGGCCCCGCACACGAACGGCCCTCAGATAGGAGGCGCGATTTCACTTTCAACCCGCGTAGAGGTCTGATCAGCCATATTCGTACGGGAGACGGCGGCGAAGCGTGTGGAAAATGGTCTTGGCCTCCCACTGCGAGGCGGTTGTCACTCGTGGAACCAGCGAGAACAAGCCGCAGCTACGGATGATCGTCGATATGCCACTTGTATGCTCGGCGCACGTCGTTGACCACGGCGCACGTGCAAAGGGGGATGCATGTCCACGTTCGAAGAGGAATGGGGCCAGCTCAAGGCGGACGCGCTCCGCAGGCGGGCCGCGAGTACGGAGCTCGCCTCGGTGGGGGCCGGCGGGGGTCCGGCTCTCGGGCTGGAGAACGCGAACCTTGGTCTGCGTGACGCGCCCATACGCGCCAAGGCCCCGGGTTTACGGACCGCGAACGGTGAAGCTCGTAAGAAGGCCAAGCTCGATGTCGTAGTGGCGGCCGGGAAGACCCATGCGGGATGGGACGCGGGCGCCGCGAGCACCGACTGTGTGAGTGCCTGGCAGAAACGCCTCCGCACGCTTGGTGATCTGGTTGAGGACGCCGCCGACGCGCTCACCAAGGGCATGGACCAGCAGATCAGCGAAGACATCTCCATCGCGGCACAGCTCAGGGCCTCGGGCAACTGGCTGGAAGGTGCCTGATGGTCTCCGTGCCCGAACTCGACAAGGCACGGCCCCAGCAGTGGCGGGATGCTGCGGATGACGCCATCGGTGCCGCGAAGCAGTGCGAGGCGCTGGCCGGGTACGCGCGTGACGAGATCGCCGCGACTCTCCGCCAGTGCTGGGTGGGCGATGCCGGCCGCACGGCCCGGACCACCTTCGTCAAGCACGCGGGCGACTACGAGGCAGCCGCCATCGCCCTCCGCGCGATGGCACGGACGTACGACGATCTCGCCGACGACATCACATCCGCTCAGCGCGACCTCCACAGCGCACTCGACTACGCGCACCGCAACGGCCTCAAGGTGGACGACAGTGGTCGGGTCGATTTCGCCAGACCTACCGCCGAAGCACCGGACGGCGAAGGGGTCGAGAAGATCAAGCACGCTCATGAGATCATTTCCGATGCCCTCGCCAAGGCAAGCCGGGCCGATACCGACGCGGCCCGTTCCCTGCGTACCGTCGAAGCTCTGACTGACATCAGCGATCCGGACCTCGCCAAGAAGGCACTCGACAAGAACAGCCCGCTGGGCATTGCCCTGCGCCTGTCCGGCGGACTGGACGGCCTTCACCCCGTCAACGTCCCGATGGACGTCCTTAAGTCCGTCAACCTGGCCTCCGCCGAAACGGGTATCAGCCGGAAACTGCTCCTGGCCATCCTCTGGCAGGAACAGCAGTGGTACCAGAACCACAACCCGAGCCTCCGCGGGCCACTGGCCGAATTCGGCCGCTTCTTCGGCTGGAGCCTCACGCTCGGTCCGAAGCCGGACAAGTCCCTGGGCATCACCCACATGAAGACCGACACCGCCAGAAGCGTCGTCGAGAAGAACCGCGAGGCGTTCCGGCTGGAAGACGGCAGGTACCTGGCCGACCTGAGCGATGTCGAACTCGCGGCGCTCATCGAGCACAACCCGGACCTGGATGTACGGCTGAGCGCCCACCACTTGGCCGATCTCCGCGACCAGCCATACGGCGCCCGCACGGACAAGCAATTGTTCACGCTCTACGCCGCCGAGACCCCGGATGTGCGCGAGAAGAACGAGCAGTACGGTGACGAATCCGATCAGCGTGGCGGCGACATCAAGACGCGGGGCCGGAACTGGGACAAGATCGAGCCGCATCTCGACGACGCGATGGCCTGGGACGCCCTCAGCGACAAGGAGCAAGCGGAAGCACTAAGGCAGTTGGAGGCGCAGACCCCCGCAGGACATCACGTATCTCTCGACCCTCTGTACCGCGCGGGCCAGGCCACGGGCACCGGTACCGGCGAACCGGAGCCCGGAACGCCGTCGCCCAGCCCCGGTCCCTCTCCCGTACCGCCAGGAACCCACTGACCTGATGAAAAGGACCGTGTCCCTCCTGACCACGCTCTTCGCGCTGGTCGCGCTCACCGGGTGCGACCGGTTCGAGCCGCGCGGTGGAAAACCCCTCGACCCCATGCCGGCCCATGTGCCCACGACACCGCAGTACACGACACCCGACGAGGTCGTGGCCGCCCTGGCACGGGCGGGCTTGCCCTGCAAAGTACTGCGGCGCAGGACCGGCGCCCTGGACTGTGAAGCCCGGATCTCGGAAACGACAGTGGAGAATCAGATCCAGGTCCTGAACCCTGAGGAGTTCAGCCGTGACGAGGTCGGCGACTCCATCGCCGCCTGGCGCAACAGCGGTACCACCATCGTCGCGGCGGGCAACTGGTTCGTCCGCGTCCTGCCCAACGACATCCCGGCCTACTCGATCAAGGTCGCCCACGCGATCGACGGCGTCGTCCTCCCTCCCCCCTACCCTCTCCCCGACATCCCGGGCACACCCGCGTACGCGACCACCGAAGCGCTGGCCGACGCACTGGACAAGGCTGACGCCTGCTCCGACCGGGAACGACGGTCGGCGCGGGAACTGCTGTGCGGATCACGCTCCCCGGAGAAGACATCCTGCGACGCGTCATGGGCGAACCACCACGCTCTGTTGTCCCTGCACAAGGATCGCGCGACCCGCGACGACTACGTCCGTCTCCTCCTCAGCAACGACCACGCACCCGCCGCCATCCTCACCGCCGCGAACTGGACCATCCAGTTCTGCGACCCCGCCAAAGCGCGCGCAACAGCTGACGCTGTGGGAGGAGTCCTGATCCAGCACAAACCCACCACGTAGGACGCAAGGCGTGGACGGGGCCTTGAAGCATCGCCCAGGGTGCAGCCCTCCAGCATTCCCCCGCAGATCGTCGGCATCCGCGGCTCGGTGAGACCGATCGAACGACCGGACATGAGGGCTAGGTGGCTCGTGATCCGCCTCCGACACCCGCCCCAGCAGCGGTTCCCGGGGCCGGGGGCAGCGTGGAGAGGGCTGTGGTGAGGTCTGCCTTCAGGGTCTCGATGTCCTCGAAGCCGACATGGACGCGGAGCAGCGGGCCCCTGTGGGGCCAGGTTTCCGGGAGGCGGTGCGTGACCGGGTCCGTGGGGACGATCAGGCTTTCGTAGCCGCCGTAGCTGTGGCCCAGGCCGAAGACGCGGAGGCGGTCCAGCAGGGTCGTCACCTCCTCCGGCGTGACGTGCGGGTGGAGTTCCAGGCCGAAGGGGCCCGCCGCGCCCGTGAAGTCGCGGCGCCAGAGGGCGTGGCCGGGGTCCTCGGGGAGGGCCGGGTGGAGGACGCGGGCGACGGCGGGGTGGCGGGTGGCCCAGCGGGCGAGGGCCAGGGCCTGGCGCTGGTGCTCGCGCATGCGGACGTGCAGGGTGCGCAGGCCCCGCAGGGCCAGGTAGGCGTCGTCGGCGCCCGCGCACTGGCCGAGGCGGATCGCTGCCTGGCGTACCGGGGTGTAGCTGTCCTCGGTGCACACCACCGCGCCCAGGATGCTGTCGGCGTGGCCGGTCAGGTACTTGGTGGCGGAGTGCACCACTACGTCGGCGCCGAGGGCCAGCGGGCGGTGGAAGGCGGGCGTGGCCCAGGTGTTGTCGATGAGCGTGACCACGCCCCGGGCCCGGCACGCCGCGGTGACGGCGGGGACGTCCTGCACCTCGAAGGTCGTGGAGCCCGGGGACTCCAGCAGGGCCAGGCGGGTACGGGGACGGATCAGGCCGGCGAGGGCGGCGCCGCTCACCCGGGGGTCGTAGTACTCGGTCTCCACGCCCAGCGCGGCCAGCGAGTCGCAGAACCTGCGGGTGGGGAGGTAGACGGAGTCGCTGACCAGCAGGTGGTCGCCGGCCCGGGCGTACGCGAGGACCGCCGTGGTGATCGCCGCCAGGCCCGAACAGGTGGTGACGGCGGCGTACCCGCCCTCCAGCGCGGCGAGGGCCTCCTCGAAGGCGCGGGTGGTGGGCGTGCCGAAGCGGCCGTACACCGGGCCCGAGCGCTTGAGGGGGTCGGCCTGGGAGGCGTCCATCTCGGCGACGTCCTCGTAGAGCACGGTCGACGCCCGGTGGACGGGCGGGTTGACGTAGCCGCTCTGCCGCTTCACCGTACGGCCTCCTTCTCGGGCTCCCGGGTACGGGCGGGGCCGCCGAGCACCGCGGCGGCGAGCGCGGCGAGCGCGCACTGGGCGGCCACGACCAGCCAGAAGGTCCCGGGGCTGCCGCCCTCCTCGTAGTGGGCGAACACGAAACCGCCGACGACGCCCGCGAGGAGCCCCCCGACGCCGGCGGTGAGCCGCTGGACCCCGAAGGCGAACGCCGGGTTGCCGGGGACGCGGTCGACCAGCTCCAGGTCGCAGCGCAGGAACAGGAACACCTCGCCCAGGGTGAACAGGACCGTGCCGAGCAGCAGGGCCGGCAGGTCGCCCCCGTACATCACGGCCATGCCGGCGGCCATCAGCGCGAACGAGACGACCAGCAGCGGCCGGAACGCGGCCCGGGCGATCCGGTCGGCGAGCGGCGGCTGGAGGAGGACGACCAGGGCGCAGTTGGTGAGCATGATCCAGCCGAGCGCGTGGATGCCGGACACCGACGCGGCGTACAGGCCGACGAAGCTCTGGAAGAAGAAGTACAGGTAGAACGCGAGGGCGGTGAAGAGCACCGGGCGCAGGGCGCCGCGCAGCGCCTGCCGCCGGCCGGTGCCGTCCCGGCCCGCGAGGGCGCCGGCGGCACTGGTCGCGGGGACCGCCGGGGCGCCGGTGACGGGCTTCAGGGCGATCTGGTGGGCCGCGGTGATCAGGGCGAACAGCCCGGCGGCGCTCAGCAGCAGGACGACCGGGTCGGCGTCCATCAGCAGCGCGGCGAGCAGGGGCCCGAGTCCCATGCCGGCGTTGAGCGCGGCGCTGCTGACGGCGAGGAACAGCGGGCGCAGGTCCGCGGAGACGCTGGTGACGATGTACGCCTTGTTCGCCGGGAGGTACAGCGCGGGGCCGGCGGCGACGAGCACGACCGCCGGGTAGGCGACCCACGGGACGCGGACGGCCACCCCGAGGAGGAGCAGTCCGGCGGTGCGCAGGGCGAGGGAGGCGACCATCGTCCGCTTGAGCCCGAGCCGGTCGACGGCGAAGCCGCCGAGGATGCTGCCGCCGAACTGGATGAAGGTGGCCACCGCGACCAGGACGCCGGCCAGGCGGATGTCCAGGCCGACGCCCTCGACCATGAGCACCCCGATGAACGGGGTGACCATGTAGCTGCCGAGGGCGACGACGAAGGACAGGACGATCAGGGCCTTCAGGCTGGGCGTCAGCCCCTGGAAGGTCCGCCACTTCGCGGACAGGGAGCCGGGCGCCTTTGTGGCCCGGGGCTCACTCGGCGCCGGGGACCCCTGCACGGGCGGGGACGCCGTCACGGCCGTGGGCTCCCGTCCGGGCGGGGTTCCGGGCCGGTGACGACCGGGAGCGGGGACGGCAGGCCCCACTCGCTCCACGACCCGTCGTACACGGCCGTCTCCTCGTACCCGGCCAGCGCGGCGCCGAGCGCCAGGACGCAGGCGGTGACGCCGGAGCCGCAGCTGAGGACCAGCCGCCGCCGGTCGCCCGCGACCGCCCCGATCCGCTCGCGCAGGTCGGCGGGCGGGCGCATCAGGCCGTGGTCCTGGAGGTCGCCGAAGGGCAGGTTCACCGCGCCGGGCATGTGGCCGCCGCGCAGGCCGGGGCGGGGCTCGGGGGCCTCGCCGGCGTACCGTTCCCGGGTGCGGGCGTCGAGGACGGCGGCGCCCGGGTCGGCGAGGGCGGCCGTCACCTCGGCGCTGCCGACCAGCAGGCCGGGCCGGGGCCGGGCGGTGAAGTCGCCGGGCGGGCCGGTGAAGGCGGCCGGGGCGGGCCGGACGTCCAGTCCGGCGGCGGCCCAGGCGGGGAGCCCGCCGTCCAGGACGGCGGCCCGGTCGAAGCCCATGGCCCGCAGCATCCACCAGGCGCGCGCGCTGGAGTAGACGCCCGCGCCGTCGTAGACGACGACCGTGCTGGTGTCGTCGACGCCGAGGGCGCGTACCTCCCGGGTGAGGGTGCCGGCGTCCGGCATGGTGTGCGGCAGCGGCCCGGTGTGGTCGGACAGCGCCCCGTCGATGTCGAAGGGCCGGGCGCCCGGGATGCTCCGGGGGGCCGCCCGGTGGGCGCCGACGGAGGCGTCGAGGACGACCAGGCCGGGAGCGCCGAGCCGCCGGGCGAGCCAGTCGGCCGGCACCAGGGGGCCGGGCAGGTCGAGGGAGGGGGGTGCGGGGGGCTGGACGGGGTTCACCGTGCGTTCTCCTCGGGTGCGGTCGGGCGCCACCGGACGTGGGCGGAGTACCAGTCGGCCACGGTCCGCATCCGCCGCTCCACCTCGTCCTCCGTGTCACCGTCGATGACGTAACCGACCAGGTAGAGGCCGGACTTGACGCCTCCTTGGTACTCCCGCCCGACGGCTCCGGTGAAGGACATCTCCCGGACGCCGTCCGGTTCCCCGCCGGTGGGCAGGTGCTCGAGAACGCCCTTGCCCGGGGGGATGTTGAGGCATCCGGCGGGCCGGTAGACGGGGTCGCCGAGGGTGGAGGGCAGGCCGCACTCGGCGTACAGCCACTCCTTGTCCAGGTCGACCCCGAAGGCGTGCCGGACCATGGCGCTGATCATGCCGCCGCCGGTGCGGCTGGCGATCTCGCAGAACACGACCCGGTCGTCCGGGGTGATCCACAGCTCGGCGTGGAAGGCGGTCTGCGGGGGCGTCGGCAGCTCGGCGAGCACCGCCCCGGCGGCCTTGACCAGCCGGTCGTACGCCGGGTCGCCGGGAGAGAGCGGGAGGCAGCCGACCCAGTCGTCGTCCCGGAAGGACAGGCAGTCGTTGACGTACCGGAAGGGGTGGACGAACACCACCTCGCCGCCCGCCACCAGCCCGTCGACGTGGTACATCTGCCCCTCGACGAACGTCTCGACCTGGCTGGTCCCCCGCCACGGGCGGGCGAGGTAGGCGTCCAGGTCGGCCTCGTCGCGGATGACGCGGGCGCCCAGCGAGCCGGACTCGGACACCGGCTTGACGACGACCGGGTAACCGTGTTCGGCGGTGAACTCCACAAGGGCGTAGGCGGAGTCGGCCCGGCGGTAGACCGGGGTGTCGACGGGCCCGCCGGCGAGGTGGTCCTTCATGACCACCTTGTCGCGGAACGCGAGGGCGCTCGCGGTGTGCTGCCCGGGCAGGCCCAGCAGCTCCCGCAGCTGGGCCGCCCGGACCACGTCCGCCTCCGCGCGGGCGAAGACGGCCTCGACGGCGTACTCGCGGGCGAGCCGCAGGGCCGTCTTCTCGACGAGCTGGTTGGTGTCGTAGTCGTCGAACGCGTGCACCCGGCCCGGGGGCAGATGGGCGTACCCCGGGGCGAACTCGGTGGTGGTCAGGACGACCGGCTCGATGCCGGACCCGGCGAGCCACCGGTCGTACGGGGTCTTGGTGTACGGCGTCTTGGCGAAGATCAGGACGTGGCGCATGGCAGGACTCTTTCAGGCGGTACGGAGCGGGACGCCCCCTCCCGGGGGCCCGGGCTCAGGCTTCCGAGGTGACGAGCAGGGGCAGCCGGCGGCGCTGGGGCACCCGGGAGACCAGGCCCATCTCCTCGGAGAGTTCGGTGGCGAAGCACCCGTCCTTGTAGGCGCCGGAGAGCCGCTTGGCGGTGAACGCCTCGATCGCCTCGTGGTCGAACTCCACGTCGTACGCGCTCGGTTCGCCCTCGCGCACGGTGCGGACGAGGATGCCGAGGTGGGGCTCGAAGGTGTTGACGCACCCGACGATGTCGCCGATCTTCTCGCGCCGGGCGCCGTCGTCCTCCGAGAGGACGGCCTCCTCGGCCGGGATCGCGGCGAAGAGCTGGCGGCCGGCCCGGCACCAGCCGACGTGGCCGGGGAAGCCCATGGCCTTGATGCCGAAGGTGCCGAAGTCCTCGCTGACGCCGAGCTGGAAGTCCAGCGGGACGGTGTCGTGCAGCCACTTGAAGTCGCGGTACTGCTGCTCGACCTCCTCGCGGCTGAGGCGCAGCTCGGGGTGTCTGCCGCCGTGGTCGGTGAAGTTGTTGAACCGTACGGTGTCGACGCCGAGCTTGTTGAAGTAGTGGGCGTACCGCTCCAGGGCCTCGCGGCCGTGGTTGTGGCGGCCGATGGTGACACCGATGTTGACCCGGAAGGCGACCGCGTCGCTGCCGCCGGCGCGGTGCTTGTCGTTGTACGCGTCGATCCGCCGCAGCACCTCCTCGGTCTCGGCGCCGCTGAAGACGCCCTTGATCGGGTAGTCGCGGTGGTCGGTGACGGTGAGGTCCTCGCCGATCAGGCCGTGGTACGTGATGGAGATGGTGCCGTAGCCGTTCTCGACGGCCAGGTCGAGGAGTTCCTCGTAGTTGTCGGCGAGCAGGGGGCGGCCGCTGGTCCAGGCGTCGCCCTTCTCCATGGTCTCGGTGGGCTTGTGGTCGGACTCCTGGCGGAACTCGCGGTTGTTGGCGGGCCCGTAGACGCGCATGAAGGCGCCGTCGTAGGCGAAGCTGTCGACGTAGCGCGGATAGACGTGGTAGCCGTGCGACTGGAGGCCGGCCAGGATCAGCGGTCCCTCCTCCATCGCGAAGGACTTGTCGTACACCTTCTCGTAGTTGACGAACCAGCAGTGGGTGCACTTCTGTCCGCAGGTGTTCTTGCCGACCTTGGTGTCCAGGTCGAGGTAGATGTGGATGTCCTCGGGCCTGATCTCCCGGAACGGCGTGCTGAACGGCTCGTCGCCGTGGAAGTCGTACGAGATGGGCGCGTTCGTGACAGACATGGGTCCCCCCGGGGTCATGAGTGGTCTTCCGGCGTGTGGCGCTCGTGTGGTGCTCGGGATGGATGCGGCGGTGGATCCGTGGTGGTCGTGGTGGTGCGCGGAGCCCGGTGCGGGCGCGCACGGGTCCCCGTGCGGGCGCGCGGGGTCGGTGCGGGGCGCGCTCGCGCGGGTGGTACGGGTGGGTCGGGTGGCCGCGCGGGGTGTCAGCCGGCGGGCGTGGTGGTGACGATCGGCAGGGCGGTCAGTTCGGCGACGGCCGCCACGCAGGCGTCGGGCCCGGCGGCGGTGAGGACGGCCATGCCCAGCCGGTCGTGCGAGGAGCGCAGGGGCGCCACCTCGTCGCCGGGGCGTACGGACACGTCCCAGTCGGTGACGGTTCCGTGGGTCAGGCGGGGCCGGTCGGCGATGTGGGTGACCCGGCCGGGCGGGGCGGTGAGGAACACGGTGGCGGCGGCGGGCGCGGTGGCCTCCCCGGCGCCGAGGCCCGCGCCGACGGGCCAGCCGAGGGCGGCGCGGCGCCAGTCGACGCCGGTGGTGAGCCGCACCAGGTCGGCGATGCCGTCGCCGCCCAGCCGGTTGTGGGACTCGATGACGGTGACCTTGTCCCCGTCGACCTTGACCTCGGTGTGGCTGGGGCCGTCGCCGAGGCCGAGCGCGTCGAGCATCTCGCCGACCGCGCGTTCCACCAGCCGCCGCCCGGCCTCGTCGAGGGACGGGGGCGGCATCATGTGGCTGACCTCGACGAAGCCCCCGGTGGTGCCCTTCTCGGCGATGCCGACGACCGTGTGCCGCCCGTCCGAGGACAGCGCCTCCACGCTGAACTCGCGCCCCTCCGCGTACTGTTCGAGCAGGGTGGCGCGGGTGGCGAGCTCCGCGGGCAGCCCGGCGGCGGTGTCCAGCAGCCGTACGGCCATGCTGCCGAACCCGTCGACCGGCTTGGCGACGACCCGTTCGTGCCGGGCGAACAGGCGGGCCACCGCCTCGGGGTCGTCGCCCGGCGCGAACGCCGGGTTCAGGTGCGGGGCCTCGCGCTCCAGTACGCGGCGCATCTCCAGCTTGTCCCGGGTGGCCCGGACCACCGCGGGCGCCACGCCCGTGACGCCCAGCCGCTCGGCCGCGGCGGCGGCCGGTTCCAGGCCCGGTTCGGTGAGCGAGACGACGGCGGCGGGCCGCAGCGGGGCGAGCACCTCGTCGGTGAACGCCCGGAAGGCGGCCGGCTCGCGGAAGTCGGTGGTGAACACCCGGCGCTTGTCGGTGACGTCCGGGTCCAGGGCGGGTGCGCCGGGGAGCTGGACGTGCACCAGGTCGCCGGGCAGGGTCTCGGCCGCGCGTGCGACCGTCGGGTTCGCCCCGATGATCACAAGTGTCACGGCAGCGTCCTCGCAGACATCCGGTTCCGCCCTCCCCTAGGCCGATCGCGCGCGTGCCGGAGACATCGGCGCGCGTGCGGAGACGAGGAATCAGGACACCGGTCCTCGTGCGGACCGGGCCCCTCCCTGGTTCCTCGCTCGTGCGACGGTCAACAAACCACCGGCAACCGCTCGCTGTCAACGATTCTCCGCCAGGGGCGTGCCGGGCGGCCCGGGGTGCTTCCCGGAGGCGTACGGCGGCAAACCGGCAGCGTGTTGACGGTGCGTCACCGATTCCGGGCCGTCGGCGGGGCGGCGTGTCCCGGCCGCCGGAGGGGTCAGGAGGCCCGCTTGCGGGGCTGGCTCTTCTTGGCGGCGGTCTTCTTCGCCGCCGTCTTCGAGGTGCTCTTGGCCGTGCTCTTCGAGGCGCTCTTGGCGGTGGTCTTCTTCGCCGCCGCCTTCCGGGCGCCGCCCTTGCCGTCGTCCTTGCCCCCGGACCCGCCAGACCCTGCGGATCCGGCGGATGCGGTGGCCTTGGACGTCGATTTGCGGGCCGGGGCGGCCGTCTTCCCGGCGGCCGTCCTCGCCGTGGACTTCTTGGCGCCGCTCTCCTTGGGCGAGGCGGGCGCGGAGCGCGCGGGGGCCTTCTTGCGGGCGGGCAGCTCGTGGACGGAGGCGTCCTGCTCGTCCTCGCCGCGGGCCTCGCGGGCCGCCCGTACGCTGCTCTCCAGCGCGGCCATCAGGTCGATGACCTGGCCGCCGGGCTTCTCCTCCCGGGGCGCGGGGGCCTCGGCGCCCTCCGCCTTGGCGGCGATCAGCTCCTCGACGGCCGCCCGGTAGTCGTCGTGGAGCGACTCGATGTCGACCTCGCCCAGGGTGTCCATCAGGGCGTCCGCCAGGTCGAGTTCGGCGTCACGGACGGTCACCGAGGTGTCCGGGGCGACGCCCTCGGGGCGGCGGATCTCGTCGGGCCACAGCAGCCCGTGCATGGCGATGACGTCGTCGACGACGCGCAGCATGCCCAGCCGCTCGCGTCCGCGCAGCGCGAACTTGGCGATGGCGACGCGCTCGCTGCGCTTGAGGGCCTCGCGCAGCAGGGTGTAGGGCTTGGCGGCCGGCACGCCGTTGGCGGACAGGTAGTAGGCCGCGTCGATCTGGAGGGGGTCGATCTGGGACGCCGGGACGAAGGCGACGATCTCGATCGTCTTGGCGGTCGGCAGCGGCAGCGCGGCGAGGTCCTCGTCGGTGATCGGGATCATGGTCCCGTCGGCCTCTTCGTACGCCTTGCCGATCTCGTCGCCGGTCACCTCCTCGCCGTCCAGCTCGCACACCTTGCGGTAGCGGATCCGGCCGCCGTCCTCGGTGTGGATCTGGCGGAAGGAGATGGACCGGTTCTCGGTCGCGTTCACCAGCTTGATGGGGATGCTGACCAGACCGAACGAGATGGCGCCATTCCAGATGGATCGCACGATTCATCCCTTTCGTCCAGAATCATGGGATTCTCATGGTATGACGCCGATCACGGAGGTGGAGGGGCGGCGACTGCCGCTCAGCAACCTGGAGAAGGTCATCCATCCCGCCACCGGGACCACCAAGGGCGAGATCCTGCACTACTACGCCACCGTCGCCCCCCACCTCCTCCCCCACCTCCGGGGCCGCCCGCTGTCCTTCCTGCGCTACCCCGACGGGCCCGACGGCCAGCTGTTCTTCACCAAGAACCCCCCGCCCGGCACGCCCTCCTGGGTGAAAGCCGCCCCCGTCCCCCGCTCGGACGACAAGAACGCCCACCAGGTGATGGTCCAGGACCTCCCCTCCCTGATGTGGGCCGCCAACCTGGTCGTGGAGTTCCACACCCCGCAGTGGCTCGCCGACGCGCCCGCCCGGGCCGACCGGCTGGTCCTCGACCTCGACCCCGGCGCGCCCGCCACCGTCGTCGAGTGCTGCCGGGTCGCCCGCTGGCTGCGGGACCGGCTCGCCGCCGACGGCCTGGAGGCGTACGCCAAGACCTCCGGCGCCAAGGGCCTCCACCTGTACGTACCGCTGCGGCCGGCACCCTCCGAACGGGTCCAGTCCTACGCGAGGCAGCTCGCCGTCGAGGCCGAGGAGGAACTGCCCGAGCTGGTGGTGCACCGGATGGCCAAGGCGCTGCGGCCCGGCAAGGTCTTCGTCGACCACAGCCAGAACAACGCCGCCAAGACCACCGCCGCCCCCTACACCCTGCGCGCCCGCCGCGAGCCGTCCGTGTCGGCGCCCGTGACCTGGGAGGAGGTCGAGTCCTGCGGCGAACCGGCCCGGCTCGCCTTCCTCCTCGCCGACATGGCCCCCCGCCTCGCCGCGCACGGGGACCTGCTGGCGCCGCTGCTGGACCCGGACCGGGCGGGACCGCTGCCGTGATGCCCCGCCCGCCCGTGAAGGTGGCCCTCGCACGGACGGTGGCCGCGCTGCCGCGCGAGGCGGGACTGGCGTACGAGCCCAAGTTCGACGGCCACCGGATGGTGATCTTCCGGGAGCCCGGCGGGGTGGTCCTCCAGGCCCGCTCGGGGCGGATCGTCACCACCGCCTTCCCGGACCTCGCGGAGGCGGCACGGGCGCTGCCCGGCGGCACGGTCCTCGACGGGGAGGTGGTCGTCTGGCGCGAGGGGCGGATCGACTTCGCCGCCGTCCAGGGCCGGGCCGCCGCCACCCCCGGCCGGGCGCCCGGTCTGGCGCGCCGGCTCCCCGCCTCGTACGCCGCCTTCGACCTGCTCGCGGCGGACGGCGCCGACCTGCGGCCCCGGCGGTACGCGGTGCGCCGCGAACGGCTGGTCGAGCTGCTGGCGGGGCTCGGCCCGCCGATCCAGCCCGTCCCCATGACCACCGACCCCGAGCTGGCCGCCACCTGGTACGAGACGCTGCCCGCGATCGGGGTGGAGGGGCTGGTCGTCAAGCGCCTGGACCAGCCCTACAAGGCGGGCACGCGCGCGTGGAGCAAGCTGCGGCACACCGACACCCGGGACGCCGTGGTCGTCGGCTTCACCGGCGCCCGGGAGCGGCCGGCGTCCCTGGTGCTGGTCCTCCCCGACGACGACACCCCGGTGGTCTCCAGCCCCCTGCCGCCCGCCCTGCGCGCCCGCGCGGGCGGCGCCCTCGCCGCCCTGCCCCCCGGCGAGGAGGGCACCGCCGTCGCGGTCGGGCTCGGCGAGGTGACCTACCGGTCCGTGCCGCCGGACCTCACCGCGGAGGTCGCCACCGGCTCCACCCGCCACACCGTGACGACCGTGCTGCGGCTGAAGGACATCCCCTAGACGGCCGTCAGACGGCCGTCCAGGTGCGGCGGTCCCGGGCCAGGGCGTACAGGGTCTCCACGTCCGCCGGTTTCAGGACACCTCCGAGCCGCCCCAGGGACGGGATCTCGCCTTCCCGCAGCACCCGGAGCCCGGCGGTGCCGGAGCGCACCTCCAGGCGGCCCGGCCCGGCGACGGCGAGGACCGGGCGCACCGCCGCGGCCAGGGCGTGCGCCGCCCGGTCGGCGTCCCGCAGCACCGCGCGCACCCCGGGGCGGGGCTCCGCGCGGCCGACGGCGACCGACGGGCCGGCGACCCGGACCCGGCGGCCCCGCGCGGCCAGGGTGCGCACCGCGAACACCCCGCCGGGGCCGATCGCCACATGGTCGATCAGGGCCGCCCCCGGCAGCGGCACGCAGTGCAGGACCCGCCAGCCCGCCGCCGCCAGCGCGTCGAGCGCGTCGCCGACCCGCTGCTGGGCGGACAGCTCGGCCAGGCGCGGGTCCGGCAGGCCGAACCGGCGCGGCGGCCGGTCCCCGCGGCCGTCGCCGAGCGCCCCGAGCAGGGCCTCGCCGGGGCGGTTGGGAGCCAGGTCGTCGTCGGGGTGGAGGGCCAGGCGGGCCAGGTCGGAGGCGGTGGGAACGGGCGGCGGCCCGACGGTGACCCGTCCGGTGACGTACGGCGCGAGCGCGGCGAGGACGGCGTCCTCGTACTCCCCGTACAGCAGGCTGATCCGGCCGGCACCGGGGTCGTACCAGGCGACGTCCCGGCCGTCCGGCAGGCTGACGCGCAGCCGGCCGCGCCCGCCCGGGCGCACCGGTACGACCTTCAGTGCGGGCATGCCCCATCACCCCCACGCCCATGGGAACAGCCGTGCCCCGGCGGGGCAAGAGACCGGGGAGAGGGGTCCGCGGGGGTGTCCGATTGCCGGGGCACGGCCACCGCACCTGTGGTGCACTATTGCCCCCAAGTGCAGTGGTCTGCGGGGAGGGACGGCATGTTCACGGGGATCGACGAGGTGGACTGGGCCTCGCTGGGCCATGCCTACGGACCGGCGGACGACGTGCCCGGGCTGCTGCGCGGGCTCGCCTCTCCCGACCCGGTGGAGCGGGAGGTGGCGCTGGACGGCATGTATGGCGCGGTGCACCACCAGGGCGACGTGTACGACTCGACGCTCGCCTGCATCCCCTTCCTGCTGGAGCTGGTGGCCGCGCCCGAGGTGCAGGACCGCGGCTGCCTCGTCGAGCTGCTGACCAGCATCGGCGGCATCGACCTCGGCGGCGACGAGGGGCTGGACGAACTGGACCCGGAGGACGAGGACTTCGAGGACGCGGCGAACTACGCCATGGCCGCCGCCGCCGTCGCGGCCGGCGCCGACGTCTTCCTCGGCCTCGTCGCCGACCGCGACCGGGAGGTGCGGCTCGCCGCCCCGGGCGCGCTCGCCTCGCTGCACGGCGACCCCGCGCGCGTGCTGGTGCTGCTGCGGGAGCGGCTGACCGTCGAGACGGACACGGAGGTGCGGCTGGCGCTGGTGGAGGCGGTGGGCCGGATCGCGCTGCGGTACGAGTCGCTGCGCGACGAGATCACCGACTGGCTCGGCTGGCTGATGGGCGCCGCCCAGGACCCGGCGCTGCGCCTCGCGGCGCTGACCCAGCTCGCCCGGTGCGCCCCCGCCCGGCTGCCCTCGGACGTCGTGGTGACCGTCACCGGCCTGCTGGCCGAGCTGCGGGAGGCCGCCCCGACGGCGGGCGCCCGCCAGGGCTTCCCCGGCGTGGACCGGCTGCCCGACCTGACCGACCTCGGGGTCCTCGCGGAGCTGACCGAGCTTCCCGAACCGCCGCCCGGCATGCCCGACCTCCCCGACTTCCTCGACCCGCGCCCCGGCGCGCCCGCCCTGCTGGGCCGGGTGCGGGAGCTGCGCGAGGAGCAGCGCGCCGGGCGCGGCGCGGCGTGGGCCGACGACCTGCTGCGCACCCTGCACGGCGCGCTGGACGACCGGGTCGAGGACCGGATCGCGCTGATCTGCGCCCAGTTGCGCAGCCCCGACCGGGACCAGCGGGCGGACGCGGTGTGGATGTGCGGCGGCCTGGTGCGGACCTGGCGGGGGGCGTACGACGAGGTGGTCCGGCTGGCCGGGGAGCAGCTCGCCGAGCCCGAGCCGCGGCTGCGGGAGGCCGCGGTGGCCTGGCTGGAGGGCCTGTTCGAGGTGGCCCGTCCGGCGGCGGACGCGCTGGCCGCCCGGGTGGCGGCCGACCCGGCCCCGTGGGCGCCGGTGCGGTCGGACGGCCGGTTCGGGATGGGCAACGCGCTGCTGGCGCTCACCCGTACCGGTGACGCCCGGGCCGTGCCGGCGCTGGCGCACGCCCTGGAGCAGCCCGGGCTGGACGGCCGCCTGGGGTACGCCGTCGGGCACCTGGGCCCGGCCGCCCGCCCGCTGGTGCCGGCGCTGCGCCGCCGGCTGGCCGGGCTGCCGCTGGACGAGGAGCTGGGTGAGGAGGCCGGGCCGCTGCTGCGGGCGCTGGCGCACCTGGAGGCGGTGGAGGCGCTGCCGGAGGTGCTGCGGGTGCTGCGCGGGGCGCCGGCGTTCCGGCGGGAGTGGCTGGTGGAGTCGTCGCTGCGGGCGCTGGCCGCCTTCGGCCCGGCGGCGCGCGGGGCGGCGGAGGAGGTGCGGGCGCTGCTGGGCGACGCTTCGGCGGTGGTGGCGGCGTCGGCGGCGCGGGCGCTGTGGGCGGTGGAGGGCGACGCCGGGGCCGTGCTGCCGGGGCTGCGGGCCCGGCTGCGGTCGCCGGACGCGGCCCAGCGGCGGGAGGCGGCGCGGGCGGCGGGCGCGATGGGGCGGGCGGCGTCGGCGGCGGAGCCGGAGCTGCGGGCGTGCCTGGCGGCGCCCGCGCTGTGGCTGCGGGTGGACGCGGCGGTGGCGCTGTGCCGGACGACGGGCGACGCCGGGGCGGCCCTGCCGGTGCTGGTGGGAGCCTGGAGGGAGAACCGGCACACGCGCGTGGAGATCGCCGGGTGCGTGGCGGAGCTGGCGTCCCCGCCGGACGGGATGGCCGCGCTGCTGCGCGCGGAGCTGGCCCGCGCGCGGCGCCACAACGCCTCGGAGGGCGCCGTGGGGGACCACGACGTCCACCAGGACGAGAAGCTGCTGGCCCTGTGCAGGCGGGCACTGACGGAGGACACGCGATGATCATCTTCGGGACGAAGGGGTACCTCCGGCAGCTCGCGGTGCTGACGCTGGTGTGCGGCCGGTGCGGCAACCCGGCCGCGCACGCGCTGCGGAGGCGGACGACGAAGTTCACGCTGTTCTTCGTGCCGCTGTTCCCGGTCTCCACGTCGTACGTCACCCAGTGCGCGTTCTGCGGCGCCGAGGAGCGGATCGGCCGGGACCAGGCGGACCGGATGCTCGCCGAGGCGCCCCGGGTGCGGTGACCCGGCTCGACAAAAGGGACTTCCGTCCGAATAGGGTGGGTGCGTCCGTCCCGACCCCGGCCGCCGCGCCGGCTGGAGCACCAGGAGCACCGTGAGTCCGCACCGCCCGGCCGTCCGCGCGGCGCTGCTGCCCGCGACGGCGGTGGCCGCGCTGCTGCTGGCGGGCTGCGGCGAGGCGGGCGAGCTGACCAGCGCGGGCCCCACCCCCACGGCCGTCGGACCGGTCCGGCTCTGGCCCGACCTGCCGCCGGTGACCTCGCCCCCGTACGACTACGGCGAGAGCGACACCGAGCGGGTGCCCGGCGTGGCGGTGCCCGGCGGTGACGTCCACCGGGTCGACCCGGTCGCGGTGGTCGCCGCCGAGGTGGCGGCGCACCCCGACGAGTACAGCGGCCCGGACGGGATGTACGCGGAGACGGCGGCGAAGATCCGCGCGTGCGCCCGGACGCCCCGGGAGTGCCCGGTGATGACGCCGTACTACCGGGACCTCACCGGCGACGGCAAGGACGAGCTGATCGTGGGCATCAAGATGCCCGACCAGCAGATCGGGCTGCGGGTGTACATGCCGGAGAAGGGCGGCCTGACCCGGATCATGTCGACCGTGGACCAGGTCGTCGGGGTGCAGCTCGCCGGGCGGGACCTGATGGTCCGGGTCGTCTCCGCGGGCATCCCCGGCTACGAGTACCGCACGGTGTGGTCCTGGGACGGGCAGCAGCGGACCATGCTGCCGGCGCGGGACGAGATCGTCCGGGTGAAGCCCGTACCGCCGGAGCCCTCCCCCTCGGGCGGTGGGTGATGCGGCGCGTCCGGCTGCCCGCCTGGACGGCGACCCTCACCTGGAAGGCCGGGCTCTTCATCACGGTGATGTGCTGCGCCCTGGCCGCCCTGCTGGGCGCCCTGGTGCATGTGTCGGTGACCCGGCAGACCGTGGACACCGCCCGGGAGAAGGCCCTCGACCGGCTGGAGGAGGTGACCACCGCGTACGAGGCGGGCGAGCCGCTGCCGCCGTACGCGGGCGTCGACCCGGCCGGCATCCCGCCGGCCCTGCGCGCCCTGGCGGTACGGGGCGAGCGCGGCACCGTCGTGGCCGACTCCGGCGGCCGGGCCACCATGTGGGCGGCCGGCCCGGCGGACGGGCGGGCGCTGGCCGTGCGGGTCGACTACTCGCTGAGCGCGTCTACGATCAGCGGGCTGGACAAGGCGATCCTCGGGTCCTCGGTGCTGGCGATCGGGGCGACCCTGCTGGTCGGCTCGCTGGCGGTGACCCGGGTGACGCGGCGGCTGCACCTGACGGCGCAGGTGGCGCGGCGGATCAGCGCCGGCGACCTGGACGCCCGGGTCAACGACCCGCGCACCCGGGACCCGGCGCACCCCGAGGACGAGGTCGCCACGGTGTCGGGCGCGCTGGACACGATGGCGTCCAGCCTCCAGGGCAAGCTGCTGAGCGAGCAGCGGTTCACCGCGGACGTGGCGCACGAGCTGCGCACCCCGCTGACCGGGCTGACCGCCGCGGCGGAGCTGCTGCCGCCGGGCCGGCCCGCGGAGATGGTCCGCGACCGGGTGCGGGCGATGCGGGCGCTGACCGAGGACCTGCTGGAGATCTCCCGGCTGGACGCGCGCACCGAGGAGGTGGACCTCGACGTGTACGAGCTGGGCCCGCTGGCCGAGCGGGTGGTGCGGGCGTCGGGCACGGACACGGAGGTACGGATCGTCCGGGACGCGCGCGTGGAGACCGACCGGCGGCGGCTGGAACGGGTGCTGGGCAATCTGGTGGCCAACGCCCACAAGCACGGCCGACCGCCGGTGGCGCTGGTGGTGGACGGCCCGGTGGTGACGGTCCGCGACCACGGGCCGGGGTTCCCGGCGTACCTGCTGGAGCACGGGCCGCAGCGGTTCCGTACGGAGAGCGGCAGCAAGGGCCACGGGCTGGGCCTGACGATCGCGGTGGGCCAGGCGGAGGTGCTGGGGGCGGAGCTGCGGTTCGTCAACGCCCCGGAGGGCGGCGCGGAGGCACGGCTCACGCTGCGTGAGGGACCCCCCACCGGCCCGCAGTAGGCGACGCACCGGCATAGGGCCGCGCCCCTCCCACCACCGTCCCGCAGTCGGCGACGCGCCGGGGTGGGGCCGTGCAGGGTCGCCCCCGCAGCGGATCGGCGGCGTCGCACGGTCACCGGACCGGTCGGGCAACCCGCCGACCGCGAGGAGGCGAGCCCGGAGGGGCCCCGCCCCACCCCCACCGGGGTGCACCGCCCGGGGGCGCACCCTGGAACGGGCACCGCCCCGGTCCGTTGTGCCCACCCGTCCCGCCCTGCGGGACGAATGCCCACAACGGAACGGGTAGGGCGCCGCCCCGGGTGCGTTGTGCCCACCCTCCCCCAAGCTCTCGGCTTCGCTCGAGCAGGGGGGACCCCCATCGCCCTGCGGGACGATTGCCCACAACGGGGGACCGGCGGGGGCGCCGCCCCGCGCCCGGGGGCGTCGTGCCAGCGGGGCGAAACGTGTCAGATCCGACATCACGGACAGTGCTTGCTACGTTGCGGGGCATGACCGCGACGAGGACGACCAGGCGACGGGGCGTCGAGTTCTGCCTCCTCCTCGGTGCCGTCCTCATCTCCGTGCTCGGCTACATCGACGTCGGCCTCGCCCGCGCCGGCGCCGTGCCGCCCGACGCCGCCGCGTACGGCGCGGGGCTCGGGCTGCTGGCCCTCCTCGCGCACCTCGCGGTCCGGCTGCGCGCCCCGTACGCCGACCCGCTGCTGCTGCCCATCGCGGTCCTGCTCAACGGCCTCGGGCTGGTCCTGATCTACCGCCTCGACCTGGAGACCCCCGCCGACCACGCGGCCCCGACCCAGCTGGTGTGGTCCACGCTGGGCGTGGCGCTCTTCATCGCGGTGGTCGTGCTGCTGCGCGACCACCGGACGCTCCAGGGGTACGCGTACGTCTCGGTCACCGCCGCGCTGCTCCTGCTGCTGGTGCCGATCTTCTTCCCGGCCGTCAACGGGGCGAAGATCTGGATCCGGATCGGCGGACTGTCGTTCCAGCCCGGGGAGTTCGCCAAGATCCTGCTGGCCGTGTTCTTCGCGGCGTACCTCGCCGCCAACCGCCACGCCCTGGCGTACGCGGGGCGCCGGGTGTGGCGGGTGCAGCTGCCCACCGGGCGGGTCCTGGGTCCGGTCGTGGCGATCTGGCTGGTGAGCGTGGGGGTGCTGGTCCTGGAGCGGGACCTCGGCACCTCGCTGCTGTTCTTCGGGCTGTTCGTCATCCTGCTGTACGTCGCCACCGGCCGCACCGGCTGGGTGGCCGTGGGGCTGCTGCTCGCCGCCGCCGGGGCGTTCGTGGTCGGGAGCCTGGAGCCGCACGTCAACAACCGGGTCGAGGACTGGCTGCACCCCTTCGCGTCGATCGAGGCGGGCCGGGGCCCCGGTCAGCTCGCCCAGTCGCTGTTCGCGTTCGCGGCCGGCGGGGTGATGGGGACGGGGCTGGGGCTCGGGGACTCGGTGCTGATCGGCTTCGCCGCGAAGTCCGACTTCATCCTGGCGACGGCGGGCGAGGAGCTGGGGCTGGCCGGGCTGACGGCGGTGTTCCTGCTGTACGCGCTGCTGGTGGCGCGCGGCTTCGGGGCGGGGCTGGCGCTGCGCGACCCGTTCGGCCGGCTGCTGGCGACCGGGCTCTCGTCGATCCCGGCCCTGCAGGTGTTCGTCATCGCGGGCGGGGTGATGGGGCTGATCCCGCTGACCGGGATGGCCATGCCGTTCCTGGCCCAGGGCGGCTCGTCGGTCGTCACCAACTGGATCATCGTGGCGCTGCTGATCCGGCTGAGCGACCGGGCCCGCGCCCCCGAGCCCGGCGGCGCCGGCCCCGGGGCGACCGCCCCGGCCCTGGAGGAGGTGCGGTGATCCCCTGCATCCGGCACGCCGCCGCGCTGTGCCTGCTGCTGCTGGCCGCGCTGCTGGTGAACGCGGTGCGCGTCCAGCTGGTCCAGGCGCCCGAGCTGGACGCGAACCCGGCGAACCGGCGCCCGGTGCTGGCCCGTTACGCCGAGCCTCGCGGCGACATCCTGGTGGACGGGGCGCCGGTCACCGGGTCCCGGGACACCGGGGAGCAGCTGCGCCATGAACGCACGTACGCCGAGGGGCCGCTGTACGCCCCGGTGACCGGGCACTCCTCGCAGACGTACGGCACGACGCTGCTGGAGCACGCCGAGGACCCCGTGCTGTCGGGCTCCAGCCCGATGCTGGTGCCCTTCCCGTTCCTGCACGACGCGGGCCGGGCCCGGCCGCCGGGGGGTGACGTCGTCACCACGGTGCGGGAGCCGCTGCAGCGGGTGGCGTACGAGGGGCTGGCCGGGCGGCGCGGCGCGGTGGCGGCGGTGGAGCCGTCCAGCGGGCGCATCCTGGCGCTGGTGAGCAGCCCCTCGTACGACCCGGGCCTGCTGTCGGGGACCGGGCGCGAGGTGGCGGCGGCGTGGCGGCGGCTGAACGCGGCGCCGGACCAGCCGATGCTCAACCGGGCGCTGCGGCAGACGTATCCGCCGGGGTCGACGTTCAAGATCGTGACGGCGGCGGCGGCGATGGACGCCGGGGTCGTCACGGATGTGAACGCCCCGACGGACGCCCCCGAGCCGTATCTGCTGCCGGGCACGCGCACGGTGCTGCCCAACGAGGCGAAGGGGTGCGGCAGGGCTTCGCTGGCGTACGCGATCCGCTGGTCGTGCAACACGGTGATGGCCCACCTGGGGGTGAGGGTGGGGGCGGCGGGGATGGCGGAGGCGGTGGGGCGGTTCGGCTTCAACGACGCTGCGCTGAGGGTGCCGTCGCCGGTGGCCCGGTCCAACTTCGACACGGAGCTGACCACGGACCGGCTGGCGCTGTCGGCCATCGGCCAGTACGACACCCGGGCCACTCCGCTCCAGATGGCGATGGTGGCGGCGGCGGTGGCCAACGGCGGTGAGATCGCCCATCCGTACCTGGTGGAGCGGACGACGACGGCGGGCGGCGGCACGGTGGCGCAGCATGTGCGGCGCACCTACCGGCAGGCGATGCTGCCGCCGACGGCGCTGCGGCTCCAGCAGCTGATGGTGGACGCCGTGGAGGGCGGCTCGGGCGGCAACGCGGCGATCCCGGGGGCGCGGGTGGGCGGCAAGACCGGCACGGCGCAGCACGGGGTGAGCAACATCGGCACGCCCTACGCGTGGTTCATCGGCTGGGCGCAGGCGGCGGACGCGGGGCGGCCGGCGGTGGCCGTGGCGGTGGTGGTGGAGGACGCCTCGGCGGTACGGCGGGACATCAGCGGCGGCGACAGCGCGGCGCCGGTCGCCCGGGCGGTGATGGCGGCGGCCCTGCGCGAGGAGGCCCGCCGCGAGGCGGAGCGCCTGAACCCGTGAGCCCCGCGCGCACCCGCGCCCCCCGCATCCAATGCCGCCCCGGCGTCAGCCGATCGCCTCGCGCATCTCCGAGCGGACCTTCAGGGTCAGCGCGGCCGCCGCGTCGAGGTCGGTGTTCCCGGAGCCGCCGGTGACCGGCGTCGCGTCGACGACGGCGACCGAGAGGATGGTGTTGCCGTCGCCCACGGCGCACATGGGGAAGGTCACCGCCTGGCCGGCCTCGGTGTTGCTGAGCACCTGGCACTCGACGGTGACGTCCGACCCGGCGGGCGTCACGTCCTTCGCCGGGGTCTCGATCCTGGCGTTCTTCGCGGTGCCCGCGCCCCGGAGCATCGCCTTCCGCTGCTGGTCCGGCTCCTTGACCTGGCCGTAGAGGCCGGAGACGACCATCACCTTGACCTCGCCGTCCTTCTGGGCGGTGTACTGGGCGACGGCGGCGCCGTCGGTGCGGATGTCGGAGCTGTCGCTCTGGTCCAGCACCTTCTTGCCCTCGGTGCCGGACATGTCCTGGGCGAGGGTGTACTCGCCGCCGACGAGGGTCTCGGGGACGACGAGCTTGTGCGTGGCCGCCGGGAAGGGCGCGTCGCTCCCGCCGAGCATCGAGACGCCGTAGGCGAGGCAGCCGAGCAGCACGAGCCCCCCGGCGCTCAGGCCGATGATCAGCCCGGTGCGCCTGGGGCGCGGCGGCGGGGCGCCGTAGGGGGCGGGGCCGGGACCGGGGTACTGCTGCGGGACGCCGGGCTGCTGCCCGTACGGATGCGGCTGCCCGTACCCGCCGGGTTGCCCGTACGGGCCGGGCTGCCCGTACCCGCCCGGCTGCCCGTACCCGCCGGGCTGCCCGCCCTGGTACGGACCCTGACCCGGGTTCGGCCCCTGGTACGGGCCGGGGTTCGGGCCCGGGTAGGGGCCCTGGGGGCCGGGTTGCTGCGGGGGCGGAGGCGGCATGCTCATGGCGGTCAGGCTACGTCACGGCGACCGGCCCCCGACCCGGCCACCCCACCACCCCGCCTCACGACTGCGACCGGTCCGCCTCACGACCGCGACGCCTCCGCCTCCGCATCCGCCCCCGCCTCCGCGCCCTTCTCCGTCTCCCCCTCGGCGATCGCCTCCGTCACCTCGGCGACGCGTTCGGCCTCCTCGGCCGCGAAGCGCTCGCGGTCGAGCCGCTCGGCGATCTCCTCGTCCTGGGTCATCAGCAGGTCGAGGCTGGAGTCGCCCAGCTCGAAGACGCCCATGTCGACGTACGCCTTCTGGAGCCGTTCGCCCCAGAGGCCGATGTCCTTGACGCAGGGGACGATCCGGCTGAAGAGCAGCTTGCGGAAGAGCCGCAGGAACTCGGACTCCTCGGTGAACTCGGCGGCCTCCTTCTTCGAGATGCCGAAGTTCTCCAGCACCTCCACGCCGCGCAGCCGGTCGCGCATCAGGTAGCAGCCCTCGATGACGAACTCCTCGCGCTCGCGCAGTTCGGCGTCGGTGAGCTGCCGGTAGTAGTCGCGCAGCGCCATGCGGCCGAAGGCGACGTGCCGGGCCTCGTCCTGCATCACATACGCGAGGATCTGCTTGGGCAGCGGCTTGTCGGTGGTGTCGCGGATCATGCCGAACGCGGCGAGCGCGAGGCCCTCGATGAGGACCTGCATGCCGAGGTAGGGCATGTCCCAGCGGGAGTCGCGGAGGGTGTCGCCCAGCAGGCCCTGGAGGTTGTCGTTGATCGGGTAGAGCATCCCGATCTTCTCGTGCAGGAAGCGGCCGTAGATCTCGGCGTGCCGCGCCTCGTCCATGGTCTGGGTGGCGGAGTAGAACTTGGCGTCCATGTCGGGGACGGACTCCACGATGCGGGCGGCGCAGATCATCGCGCCCTGCTCGCCGTGGAGGAACTGGCTGAACTGCCAGGAGGCGTAGTGCCGGCGCAGGTCGGCCTTGTCCTTGTCGGTCATCCTCGCCCAGTGCCGCGTCCCGTACAGGGTGAGCACCTCGTCGGGGGTGCCGAGGGGGTCGTACGGGTCGACCTCCAGGTCCCAGTCGATGCGCCGGGCGCCGTCCCACTGCTTGTCCTTGCCCTTCTGGTAGAGGGCGAGCAGCCGGTCGCGGCCGTCGTCGTACTCCCAGCTGAAGCGGGCCGATCCGGAGGCGGGCACCTGCCAGGTAGGGTCTCCCGGATCCTTGCTGTAGAGAGGGTGCGTCGACACGTGAGGCTCCTTCGCCTGTGCGCGGACGGATGGTTGGCAGGCTCACACGTTGGTAGACGCCGGGTCAACAAGTCGGGCACAGGGGATTGACGCTCTTGCTGACACGCAGTCTTATAAGGGATGACCCCCAGTAACGCCAACAGCGTGAGGTGCTCCGCAGATGACGACCGTGCCCGAACGCGAACGCGACATCCGTCTGCTCCGTGACGCGCTCGGCCCGCTCCGGGACCGCGAGCAGGTCGCCGCCCGCCTGCTGGAGTCGTCCGCCAAGCACTCCTTCGACCCCGACAAGGAGCTGGACTGGGACGCGCCGCTGGAGGACGGCAAGTGGTTCTGGCCGCCGGAGCTGGTCTCGCTCTACGACACCCCGCTGTGGCGGCGGATGTCCGAGGAGCAGCGGATGGACCTGGCCCGGCACGAGGCCGCGTCGCTCGCCTCGCTGGGCATCTGGTTCGAGATCATCCTGATGCAGCTGCTGGTGCGGCACATCTACGACAAGTCGGTCACCAGCAACCATGTCCGGTACGCGCTCACGGAGATAGCCGACGAGTGCCGGCACTCGATGATGTTCGCCAGGATGATCCAGCGGGGCGGCGCCCCGGCGTACCGGGTGCCGCGCGTCTACCACAACCTGGCGCGGGTCCTGAAGACCGTGTCCACCACGCCCGGTTCGTTCGCGGCGACGCTGCTGGGCGAGGAGATCCTCGACTGGATGCAGCGGCTGACCTTCCCCGACGAGCGGGTCCAGTCGCTGGTGCGCGGCGTCACCCGTATCCATGTGGTGGAGGAGGCCCGGCACGTCCGGTACGCGCGCGAGGAGCTGCGCCGCCAGATGGTCACCGCCCCGCGCTGGGAGCAGGAGCTGACCCGGGTGAGCTGCGGCGAGGCGGCGCGGGTCTTCTCCGTCTGCTTCGTCAACCCCCAGGTGTACGAGAACGTCGGCCTCGACCGGCGGGAGGCCGTGGCCCAGGTCCGGGCCAGCGGCCACCGCCGGGAGGTGATGCAGTCCGGCGCCCGCCGGCTGACCGACTTCCTGGACGAGATCGGGGTGCTGCGGGGCGTGGGGCGCAGGCTCTGGAAGAGTTCCGGCCTCCTCGCCTGAAGCCCCGCACCGCGCACGGTGGCACGGAGTTACGCTGCGGGCATGACCAGTGCCGCGACGCCCGCACCCGCGTACCGACGGCTCAGCGTCGAGGAGCGCCGCACGCAGCTCCTCGGCGTCGCCCTCTCGCTCTTCGCGCACCGGGCCCCGGAGGACGTGTCGCTCGACGACGTCGCCGAGGCGGCCGGTGTCTCGCGCCCGCTCGTCTACCGCTACTTCGCGGGCGGCAAACAGGAGTTGTACGAGGCCGCGCTGCGGTCCGCCGCCGACGCGCTGGAGCTGTGCTTCGCGGAGCCCGCCGTGGGCCCGCCCACCGAGCGGCTCACCCGGGTCCTCGACCGCTACCTGGCGTTCGTGGACGGGCACGACGCCGGCTTCAGCGCGCTGCTCCAGGGCGGCAGCGTCGCGGAGACCTCCCGGACGGGCGCGATCGTGGACGAGGTGCGCCGGGCGGCGGCCGAACAGGTCCTGCTGCACCTGGGCGTGGCGCACCCCGGGCCCCGGCTGCGGATGATGGTGCGCACCTGGATCGCGGCGGTGGAGGCGGCGTCCCTCATCTGGCTGGACGAGGGCAAGCAGCCGCCCGCCGCCGAGCTGCGCTCCTGGCTGGTGGACCACCTGGTCGCGCTGCTGACGGCGACCGCCGCGACCGACGAGCAGACGGCGGGCGCGGTGGCCGCCCTGCTGTCCCGCGAGACGCCCGAGGGCCCGGTGGGCACCCTGGCGCGCCGGGTCCTGCCCGTGGTGGGCGACGGCGCGCACCTGCTGTGACACTGGGCGGGTGCGAAGCGAGAACACCCCCTTCTACGGCGGCCCCCTGGACGGGCGGGTCCTGCCGGTCCTGACCGGCCCCACCGGCCATCCGCCCAAGTGGTACACCGTCCCGGTGCCGGCCGAGGACGGCGGCCCGCCGGCCGTCCACGCCTACCGCCGCGTCCCCGCCGGCCACACCAGGCGCCTGGGGCTCCAGCGCGGCTGGAAGTACGAGTACGCCCCCGAGGGCCGCGAGCGGCGCGAGCTGAAGTGGCCGTGGTCACCGAGGTCGTAGGATCACGGGCATTCGCGCCGCCGCCCGAGGGGGAACCGCCGTATGGAACCGTCGCCGCCGCTCCAGCCGATCGCCCCGCTGCGGGACGGCGACCCCCGTGCCTGCGGGCCGTACACCGTGCTGGCGCGGCTGCGGGAGTCGGCCGGCGCGGTGCGGTACCTGGGCCGGGACGGTGAGGGCACGCCGGTGGTGGTGACCGTCGCCCCGGCGGGGCTGGCGGAACTGCCCGCGTACCGGCGCCGGTTCGCCGCCGAGGCGCTCACGGCGGAGCGGCTGGCGGGCGGCTGGGTCCCGGAGGTGCTGGGGTCGGCGGTGGAGCGCCCGCCGCTGTGGACGGCGACGCCCTGGGTCCCGGCGCTGTCCCTGGGCGAGGCGGTCGCGCTGGCCGGGCCGCTGCCGGAGCGGGCGCTGCGGGTGCTGGGCGCCGGGGTGGCGGAGACGCTGTCGCGGGTCCACGCGACCGGCGCGGTGCTGCACGGGCTGGCCCCGGGGACGGTGCTGCTGGCGGGCGACGGGCCGCGGCTGACCGCCTTCGGGGCGCTGGGCGCCGCCGAGGCGGCCGAGGCGCGGGCGGGCGGCCAGGTGTCGGTACGGCTCGGCTACCTCACCCCCGAGCAGGCCGCCGGGCACGAACCCGGCCCGCCCGCCGATGTGTTCGTCCTGGGGCTGCTGCTGGCGTACGCCGCGACGGGCACCCCGCCGCTGGCGGACGCGGCGGCCATCGCGGACGCCGAACCGGCCCTGGGCGCCGTCCCGGAGGGCGTCCGCCCGCTGATCGCCCGCTGCCTGGCCAAGTCGCCGGAGGACCGCCCCGGGGCCGGGGAGGTCGCCGCCGCCCTGGCCCTGGAGGGCGCGGCGGCCCTCGCGCGCGGCGGCTGGCTCCCGGACCGGCTGCGCGCCGCGCTCGACGAGCGGGCGGAGCGGGTGGCGGAGCTGGCCGCACGGGACGGCGGGGGCGACGGCGCCCCCGGACCCGTAGCCGTACCCGACGGGCACGAGCCCGAGGACGAGCCGCACCAGGACGAGCCCGCCAACAGCGACGATGACGGCGACGGGCGCACCGTGCGCGTGGGGCGGCAGACGCGGCGGGAGCCGGCCACCGCGCGGCTGGTCGCGCCGCGCCGGCCCGAGGTGCTCCTGCCGCCCGTCCCGCCGGTCGGCGAGCAGCCCCCGGCGCCCGCGCTGCCGGTGCCCGCGCACGCCCCCGCTCTCCCCGTCCCGGTCGCGGCGCCCGCGCTGCCGGTGCCCGCCCGGGCCGCCCGGGTGCCCGCGCCGAGAGCGGCGGGGGTGTCGCGGCGCGGCCTGTTCACCGGGCTGGCCGCCGGTGTCACCGGCGCGGTCCTCGGGGCCGGCGGGGTCCTGGCGTTCGCGTCCGGCGAGGCGGAGGAGCGGCGGCCGGACGCCAAGCCCGCCGCCCGTCCGCGCCCGGCCGTCGCGGGGGTGCCGCCCCGGCCGCACTGGGCGTACAGCCATCCGGCGACCGCCCGCGCCTCGCTGCACGCGACGGTCTGGCGGGACCGCGCCCTGGTGCTCACCACCGACGCCCACACCACGGCCGTCGACCTGGCGACCGGCCGGCGGCTCTGGCAGCGCGCCGACGCCGCCTCGGCGCGGCCGGCCGTGGCGATGGACGGCGACCGGCTGCTGGTGCTCGGCGCGGACGGGCTGCGGCTGCTGGACCCGGACGACGGCACCACCCGGGCGCGGCTGCCGCTGGCCGGCGGGCTCCGCCCGGCGTCGGTCGCCGGACAGGCGGGCCCGGTCGTCTGGTTCACCGGGACGCTCGCCACCCGCACCTACCTGGTCGCGTACGACGTCGGGCGGGCCCGGGAGCTGTGGCGGGTCCAGGTCCCCAACGGGCGCCCGCCGTACGTGCCCGCCCTCGAGGTGCTGGCGCTGCGGCCGGACATGCTCGTCGTGCGCCAGGACCCCCGGTCGCTGACGGGCGCTCAGGTCAAGGCGGCGAAGGGACTGGCGATCTTCTACGCGCACGACCGGGCGACCGGCGCGCGCCGGTGGTTCCGCCCCTTCGGCGCGGCACGGCCGGGCGGCGCGGTGGCCGGGGACGGGTCGGGGCGGCTGTTCACGGCGGCCCCGGGCGGACTGCACGCCTTCGACACCGCCACGCGCAGGCCGTTGTGGCGGCTGGCGGGCGGGGCGGACTTCGGGCGGGCGCGGGTGGAGGGCGGGGCGCTGTTCGTCGCCGACCGCTCCCAGACGGTGTACGCGGTCGATCCGGCGACCGGCCGGGCGCGCTGGCGGCGCGGCACCGAGGCGGCGGGCGGTGACGTGCCGGAGGTGACCCCGGGGGCGGGCGGCCGGGTGGTGCTGGCGGCGGACGGGGCGCAGGTCACCGCGTTCGCGGCGGCCGACGGGCGGCGGCTGTGGAAGTTCCAGGACGCCGGGGCCCGGGCGCCGGGCGGCGGGGAGACGGCGGCGGGGTACGGCGTCCTGGCGGCGGGGCCGGGCGCGGTGGTCGTCCGCCGGGGCCGGACGTTCTACGCGCTGCCGGTGGAATAACCAGGCGTCGGTGGAGCAACTCGGCCGCCGGTGGAGTAGCCAGGACGGGTGACCGTTCCCGGACGTACCACCGCATCAGGCACGTCATACGCTTGTCATACCATTTCCGGCCGCACCATGGGGGCGGAGGTGATGGCATGTCAGGAAGACTGCTGCGGGCCGTCTGTGCGTCCGCCCTGCTGGCCACCCTGCCCGCCGCGCCCGCGACGGCCGTCCCCGAGCCGCCCGTACCGCCCGGCACCCAGGCACCGGAGTCCTGGGAGGAGCCGGAGACGGAGCCGGAAACGGAGACGGAGCCCTGGGAGCCCGCCCCGGAAGAGGGCGGGGGCGCCGGAGACAGCGGGGACACCGGGGACACCGAGGGCGCCCCGGCGCCGGAGGCGGCCACCGTACCGGCGATGCTCGGCCGGCTCCGGACGCTGTACCGGCAGGCGGAGGAGGCGACCGAGACGTACAACGCCACCGAGGAGCAGCTCAAGGCGCTCACCGCCGAGACCAGGCGGCTCACCGGCGACCTCACCCGCACCCGGGACGACCTCGCCCGCAGCAGGCTGGAGGCCGGGCGGCTGGCTCGCGCGCAGTACCAGGGGCGCACCGACTTCTCCTCCGCCCTGCGCCTGCTGCTCGCCCGCGACCCCGAACACGCCCTCGACCAGCACCAAGTGCTCCGGCGCGCGGTGCGCGAGCAGGCCGCGACGGTGGCCCGGCTGCAGCGGGGCGAGAAGCAGGCGGACCGGCTGGCGACGGCGTCCCGCAGGGCGCTGGACCGCGAACAGACGCTCGCCGCCCGGCAGAAGCAGGCCCGCGACGACGTCACGGCCCGGCTGAAGGAGGTGGAGGCGACCCTCGCCGGGCTGTCCGACGAGGAGGCCGGGGAGATCACCGCGCTGGAGGAGGCCGAGACCGCGCGGGCGCAGCGGGACCTGCTCGCCACCGGTGAGCTGGAGGGCGCCCGGGCGCCGTCCGGGGAGGGCATGGAGGCCCTGGAGTACGCCGCCGACCAGATCGGCAAGCCGTACGCGTGGGGCGCCGAGGGCCCGGAGTCCTTCGACTGCTCGGGGCTGACCTCCCGGGCGTGGGAGCGGGCGGGGCGCGCCGTGCCCCGTACCAGCCAGGAGCAGTGGCGCACCCTGCCGAAGGTGCCGCTGCGCTCCCTGCGCCCCGGTGACCTGGTGCTCTACTTCCCGAAGGCCACCCATGTGGCGATCTACCTGGGGGACGGCCTGGTGATCCAGGCGCCGCGTCCCGGCGCCCGGGTCAAGGTCTCCCCCATCGCCGCCAATCCGCTCCTGGGCGCCGTCCGGCCCGACCCCGGGGCCCGGCCGCTGCCCGCGTACACCCCGCCGGCGCTCCCGCCGCACGCGGCGGACGGCCCGGACGGGGGCAATGACGCGGGGTGAGGCCCGGGGCGGCTACGCCCGGTCCTGCCGGGCGAGCGCCTCGCCGAGGGCGCGCGCGCCGTCCGGGAAGGCGCCGGGGTTGGGCCCGGAGTAGTTGAGCCGGAGGTAGGCGCCGGCCGGTTCGGCGGGGAACCACTCGGTGCCGGGGGCGACGATCACCCCGGCGTCCTCGCAGTCCCGGACGAGGCGCGGCACGTCGGTGGTGTCGGGCAGCCGCACCCAGAGGTTGAGCCCGCCCCTCGGGACGGCCTCGACGCGGGCGGCGGGGGCGTGCTCGTGGAGGGCGGCGACGAGGAGGTCGCGGCGGGCGGCGAGCTGCCGGCGCAGGCCGCGCAGGTGGGTGCGCCAGGCGGGCTGGGTGACGACGTCGAGCGCGACGGCCTGGAGCATGCCGCTGACGTACATGGCCTCGGCCCGGGCGTCGGCGAGGATGCGCTCCCGGGCGGGGCCGCGCGCGGTGATGGCGGCGATGCGGACGGCCGGGGCGACGCTCTTGGTGAGGGACCGGAGGTGGACGACGTGCCCGCCGTCGTCGCGGACGGCGAGCGGTACGGGGTCGGTGTCGATGCCGAAGTCGCGTGCCCAGTCGTCCTCGATGAGGAAGGCGCCGTGGTCGCGCACGGTGTCGAGGACCCGGCCGGCGAGGTCGGGGGACCACTGGGCACCGGTGGGGTTGGCGTAGTTGGGCTGGGCGTAGAAGGCCCGCGCGCCGGTCAGCCGGAACGCCCGGGCCAGCTCGGCGGGGTCGGGGCCGTCCGGTCCGCTGGGGACGGGGACGAGCCGGACACCGGTGAGCCCGGCGGCGAGGAGGGCGCCCCAGTAGGTGGGCGACTCCACCAGCAGCGGCCGGCCCGCGCCGACGAGGGCGCGGAAGGCGGTGCTCAGTCCGCTCTGGCTGCCGGGGAAGACGACGACGTCGGCCGGTGACGGCGGGGTGAGCCCGGCGGGCGTCGCGGCGCCCAGCTCGCCGGCGAACCAGGACTGCAGCTCGGGGAGCCCGGCGGCGGGGGGACGGTTGACGGCGGCGTCGCCCCGGGCCGCGCGGGTGAAGGCGGCGCGGACCAGGCGTTCGGGCAGCAGCTCCCGGTCGGGGTAGCCGGAGTGCAGGGCGATCACGTCGTTGGGGAAGGTCCGCAGCGCGGTGGAGGTCCCGGGCAGCCGGTGGGGCGGCGATCCGAGTGCGGCGGTCTGCCATCCGTAGTCGTGCGGGCGGGCCGTGCGGACGGCGGCCCGGACGAAGGTCCCCACCCCGGGCCGGCTCTCGACGAGCCCCCGGGCCGCCAGGGTGCGCAGCGCCTTCTGCACGGTGACCGGACCGGCCCCGTACCGGGCGACCAGGGCCCGGGTGGACGGCAGCCGCGTGCCCGGGGCGGCGGTGGCGGCCCACTCCCCCAGTTCGGTGGCGATCCGCGCACTGCTATCGTTGTTCATGACGATACAGAGTAGCGCTACCGTTCCGGATGCTCCAGTGCTATCGCCGCCGTCCCGGCCCTCCGGTGCGGCGGGCCGGCCGGCCGCGTCGCGCGCCTCGCGCGCCGGCCTCGGCTGGGGTCTGCTGGGGGTCGCCGCGTTCTCCTTCACCGTGCCCTTCACCAAGGCGGCCGTGGCGGGCGGCGGGATGTCCCCGCTTTTCGTGGGCGCCGGCCGGGCGGTGATCGCCGCCGTGCTGGCCGCCCTGGCGCTGGCCGCCACCCGGCAGCGGCTGCCCCGGGGAGCGCAGTGGGCCCGGCTCGCGGTGGTGGCGGGCGGGGTGGTCGCCGGCTTCCCGCTCCTGACCTCGTACGCCCTCTCCACCGCGTCGGCCGGTCACAGCGCCGTGGTGATCGCGCTGCTGCCCGCCGCCACCGCGGTCCTGGCCGTGCTCCGCGGCCGGGAGCGCCCGCCGGTCCCGTTCTGGGTCGCCGCGGGCGTGGGCGCGGTGGCCGCGGTCTGCTTCGCCTCCGTGCGGGGCGGCGGCCTCGGCGCCCCGGGGTGGCCGGACCTGCTCCTGATCGCCGCCGTCCTCGCGGCCGGGTTGGGGTACGCCGAGGGCGGCCTGCTCGCCCGGGAGCTGGGCGCCTGGCAGACGATCTCCTGGGCGCTGGTGCTCTCGGCCCCGGTGATGGCCGCGCTCGCGGGTCTCGCCGTGTGGCAGAGTCCCCCCACCGGCACCCCGGTCCAGTGGGCGGCGTTCGGCTACCTCGGGGTGGTCAGCATGTTCCTCGGCTTTTTCGCCTGGTACCGGGGCCTCGCCATCGGCCCCATGGCGCGGGTGAGCCAGATCCAGCTGGTCCAGCCGGTCCTCACCATCGGCTGGGCGGCGCTCTTCCTGGGCGAGCGGATCACCTGGCCCACGCTCCTCGGCGGCCTCGCGGTCATCGCCTCGGCGGGCCTCGCGGTCCGCGCCCGTACGGGCGGGACGGCGGCACCCCGGAGGGCGGCCCCCCGGGGGAACCGCCCTCCGGCGCAGGGGCGTTCTCAGGCCCCGGAGACCGAGGCCAGGTAGGCGGCGGTCTTCTCCGGGTCGTAGAAGAAGTTCTCGAAGTCGGCCGGGTCGTTGAAGCCGTTGGCGAACCGGTCGGCGACGGGCTGGAGGCCGCCGGCGGCGCCGATGAGGTTCAGCACGTGCTCCGGCGGGACGCCCAGCATCGCGTTGGTCCACTTGGTGACGTGCTGGGCGGTGTCCCAGTAGCGGTCGAAGGTCCCCCGCATCCAGGTCTCGTCGAACGGCCGGTCGCCGTGCTCCACGATGGACGACAGGTACGACGCCGCGCACTTGGACGCCGAGTTGGATCCCTGGCCGGTGATCGGGTCGTTGGCCACCACGACGTCGGCGACACCGAGGACCAGGCCGCCGCCGGGGAGCCGGCCGACCGGGTTGCGGACGGTGGGGGCGTAGCGGCCGGCGAGGGTGCCGCCCGCGTCCGTCAGCTCGACCTTGGTGGCCCGCGCGTACTCCCAGGGCGTGTACCGCTCCATCAGCTCCAGCGTCAGCGCCAGGTGCTCGCGGGGGTCCTTGACGCCCTGGAAGACGTCCAGCGGGCCGCCGGGGATGCCCTCCCAGAAAAGGATGTCGGCCCGGCCGCTGGTGGTGAGGGTCGGCATCACGAACAGCTCGCCCACGCCCGGCACCAGGTTGCAGCGGACCGCGTCGAAGTCCGGGTGCTCGGGGCGCGGGCCGAGCCCGTGGACGTACGCGACGGCCAGCGCGCGCTGCGGCTCGCGGTACGGGGAGCGGGCGGCGTCCCGGCCGAACATCGACACCAGCTCGCCCTTGCCGGCGGAGACCAGCACCAGGTCGTAGGTGCGGGAGAAGTAGTCCAGGTCGGAGACGGCCGCCCCGTGGATCACCAGCTGGCCGCCGCGCTGGGCGAAGGTCTCCATCCAGCCGGCCATCTTCACGCGCTGGTCGACGGACTGGGCGTACCCGTCGAGCCTGCCGACCCAGTCGACGGGGCGCGAGCCGTCGGGCGCGCCGACCGAGACGCCGAGGCCCTCGATGCGGGGCGCCTGGGACTCCCAGAAGTTGATGCCGAGGTCCCGCTCGTGCTGGAGCGCCGTGTGGAACATGCACTGCGTGGACATCACCCGGCCGGCCCGGATCTCGTCCGCCGTGCGGTTGGACATCAGGGTGACCTCGTACCCCCGGGACTGGAGTCCGAGGGCGAGCTGGAGTCCGGACTGCCCGGCTCCGACGACGAGTATCTTCCGCATCGAGGGGTCTCTTTCTTCACTCGGGGGTGGTTTCGAGGGCGCGGGCGACGAGCGCCAGCAGGGAGTCGACCACCGTGATCCGCTTCCGGGCGTCCATGATCACGATCGGTACGTCCTTGGGCACGGTGAGCGCCTCGCGCACGTCCTCGGCCTCGAACAGCTCGGTCCCCTCGAAGTGGTTGACCGCCACGATGTAGGGCAGTCCGCAGCTCTCGAAGTAGTCGAGCGCCGGGAAGCAGTCGGTCAGCCGCCGGGTGTCGGCCATGACGATCGCGCCGATCGCGCCGCGCACCAGGTCGTCCCACATGAACCAGAAGCGCTTCTGGCCCGGCGTACCGAAGAGGTACAGCACGAGGTCGTCGTCGAGCGTGATGCGCCCGAAGTCCATGGCGACGGTGGTGGTCAGCTTGTCGGGCGTGGCGGAGAGGTCGTCGGTGTCCTCGCTGGCGCTGGTCATCAGCGCCTCGGTGCGCAGCGGGGTGATCTCGGAGACCGAGCCGACGAAGGTGGTCTTGCCGACGCCGAAGCCGCCCGCGACCACCACCTTGGTGGCGATGGGGGCGCGGGTGTGGTCGAGCTGCCACGCCTGCGCCTCGGCCTCGTCCCGCGGTATGGACATCTCAGAGACGGCGGAGGCCACTCAGCACCCTTTCGAGCAGTGCGCGGTCGGGCTGGCCGGTGCCGTGACCGGTGCCGTACACGCGGATCCTCCCCTGGTCGGCCAGGTCGCTGAGCAGCACCCGGACCACGCCCAGCGGCATCTTCAGCAGGGCGGAGATCTCGGCGACCGTCCGCATGCGGCGGCAGATCTCCACGATGGCCCGCATCTCCGGCATGACGCGGGGCCCGGCGCCGCCGTTCGCCAGCTCCTTGCGCTCCTCGGGGGCCTCCAGCGCCGCGACGAACGTCTCGACGAGCAGGACGTGGCCGAAGCGGGTGCGCCCGCCGGTGAGCGAGTAGGGCCGGACGCGGGCGGGACGGCGCCCGCCACCCCGGACCGGCAGCCGGCCGGCGGCGGACACGGACGTCATACGGCACTCTCCATCGACTTGCGCAGCTCGCTGCGGAGTTCGGGCGTGAGCACGTGTCCGGCGCGGCCGACGAAGAGCGCCATGTGGTACGCGACGACGCTCATGTCGCAGTCCGGCGTGGCGTGCACGCCGAGGAGGGAGCCGTCGCTGATGGACATGACGAAGACGCTGCCCTCCTCCATGGCGACCATGGTCTGCTTGACGCCGCCGCCGTCCATGAGCTTGGCGGCGCCGATGGTGAGGCTGCCGATGCCGGAGACGATCGTGGCGAGGTCGGCCGCGGCGCCACGCGGTCCGTCGGACCGGGCCGGCCCGGCCGGCTCGCCGCTCCCCCGGCCGGCCGGGTCGGAGGAGAGCAGCAGCAGTCCGTCGGACGAGACGACCGCGACGGACCGGACTCCTGGCACCTCCTCGACCAGGTTGCCGAGCAGCCAGTGCAGGTTCTTCGCCTCGCTGCTCAGGCCGAACGCCGCCGTGCCGGTGGTACTGCCGGTCCTCGCACTCAACTCCGTGCCTCCTCGACTGTGTCCCCCGTCTCTTCGGTGCGTACGTCCTCGGTCCGTGCCGTGCCGTCCCCCGCGCCGGTCCGCGCGGTGCCCTCCGCGTCCCCTGCCCCGATCTCGGCCTCGGCGTCGCGGCGGCCGTCCTTGGCGCCCTGGTGGAAGCCGCCGAGCCGGCGCCGCAGCGCCTCGGCGTCGATGCCGCCGGTGCGCTCGGCGCGCGGGGCGGAGGGCTCCACGACCTTGGGCGTCCGCTTGGGCAGCCCCTTGTCGGTCACCCGCTCCCACTTGGGCTCCCGGTCGCGGGGCTCGGCGGGCTCGGCCGCGGTCTCGTCGGCGCGGGTGTGCGCCTCCGGCTCGGGCTCGGGGGCGCGGGGGGCGCGGACCTGGAGGGTGGTCTCGGGTCCGGCGGGCGCGCCGGTGTCCCCGCCCGCCCCGGGGCCGCTCTCCGCGTCGGGCGCGGTCTCGGCGTCGGGCGCGGTCTCGGCGTCCGGGGCGGCCGTCTCCGGAGCCGTCTCCGGGTCCGGGGCCGTCTCGGCGTCCGGGGCCGTCTCGGGCTGCTGTACGGACTCCTGTACAGGCTCCTGTCCGGACTCCTGTACAGGCTCCTGTACGGGCTCCGCCGGGGCGGCCCGCAGGGCGGCCTCCGCCGCGGCCACCAGGGGGTCGGCGGCGGTCCTGGCACCCGGCAGGGTGTTGGAGTTGGCCTCGGCGACCGACCCGGGCAGGGTCAGCGCCGGGGCCGTACCGGCGAGGTCCACGGACGGCGGCGCGGAGACGGGCGGGGCCTTGGGCAGCAGGCTCGGCGGGAGCACGGCGACCGCCGTCACCCCGCCCTGCTTCTGGTCCCGCAGCTGGACCCGCACCCCGTGCCGCGCCGCGAGCAGCGCGGTCACGCGCAGGCCGAGGCCCTCGCCGTCGGTGTCCGCGGCGGTGTCCGGGTCCGGGTCGGCGTCCGCCAGGCGGGCGTTCAGCTCGTCGAGCCGGCCCTCGGTCATCCCTATGCCCTCGTCCTCGACGGAGAGCATCACCTCGCCGCTCTCCAGCGTCCAGCCGGACAGCCGGACCTTGGCGTCCGGCGGCGAGAACGACGTGGCGTTCTCCAGCAGTTCGGCGAGGAGGTGGCTCAGGTCGTCGGCGGCGAACCCGGCGACGTAGGCGTGCGGCGGCAGCGACTGGATGGTGACCCGCTCGTAGCGCTCGATCTCGCTGACGGCGGCGCGCGCCACGTCGACCAGCGGGACCGGGCCCTGGTGGGTGTGGCCGTGCTCGTGGCCGGCGAGCACCAGGAGGTTCTCGCTGTGCCGGCGCATGACGGTGGCCATGTGGTCGAGCTTGAACAGGGTGGCGAGCCGCTCCGGGTCCTGCTCCCGCTCCTCCAGCTTCTCGATGACGGCGAGCTGCCGTTCGACGAGGCCCAGGGTGCGCAGGGAGAGGTTGACGAAGGTGTGGGTGACGCTGCCCCGCAGGGCCTCCAGCTGGGCGACGGTCTCGGCGGTCCGGTCGCGCAGCTCGGCGCGGCGGGCGGCGAGTTCGGCGGTGAGGGCCTCGCGGTCGGCGGTGGCGCCGGTCTTCTCGGCCTCCAGCCGGGCAGCGCGGGCGCCGAGGTCGCGCACCGTGCCGTGCAGGGTGTTGAGGGAGCGTACGACCTGGGCGAACTCGTCGTTGCGGCCGGTGAAGCGGACCGGCTCCTCGGTCTCGGGGGCCTCCGCGAGCCGGGCGGCGCCGATGCGCAGGACGGCGAGCGGGCGGGTGAGGGTGCGGGCGACGGCGGTGGAGACGGCGATCGCGACGATGAGGCAGCCGCCGAGGACGGCGATGCTCAGTTCGAGCGCGGTGACGTCGTCGTCGCGCAGCCGCTCCATGCGGCGCACCTCGGCGGTGGCGAGGGAGGACTCGACGCCCCGCATCTGCTCGACGCGGGCGGTGAGGGCCGCGCGGAGCCTGGCCGGGTCGGTCTCCCGTTCGGCCTCGGACAGTTCGGGCCGGTCGGTGAGGCGGGCGAGGGAGGTCTCGGCGCTCTTGACCTCGGGGCCGGTGACCGTGGCGGCGAGGGAGTCGCGGGCGTCGGGCGGGGCGGCCTGGTCGAAGTCGGCGAGGGCGGCCTGTTCGCGGACGCGGGACACCTGGGCGGCGGCGCTCAGCGCGTCGCGGGTGCGGTCGGCGGCGTCGCCGGCCGGGTCCTCGGGGGTGACGTAGCGGCCGGTGAGCGGGTCGTAGACCGGTTCGGCGTCCTTGGAGGCGGGGACGGCGAGCGCCCCGAGCAGCAGGCCGCGGGTGGCGGACGCCTGGTCGACGGCGTGGCCCAGTTCGGTGAGGGCCCGGGTGCCGGCGCCCGCCTCGGCGGCGCGGGCGGGGGTCTTGTCGGCCAGTTCGGCGGACAGGGCCTGGAGGGCGGTGATGATCTCGGTGTAGGCCCGGTGGGCCTCCAGGGCGGTGCCCTTGCCGGTGAGGGCGGAGCGCCGGACGGCGGAGAGGCCGGCCAGGTCGCGGCGGAGGTCGGCGGGGGCGTCGGCGCGGATCTCGTCGATCTGCCGGTCGACGCGGGCCCGGTGGGCGGCGCCGATGCCGGGGCCGGCCTTCCGGTCGCGGCCGGCGGCGATGTAGGTGGTGGCCTCGTCGCGCTCGTCGGCGAGGGAGTGGGCGAGGGTGACGGCCTGCCGGTTCAGCTCGGCGAGGGTGACCAGCCGCTGGGAGTCGTTGAGTTCGCCGGAGGCGGTGAGGACGGCCGGGGCGCCCGCCCCGAGGACGGTGATACCGACCAGGGCGACGCCGATGACGAGCCGGCTGCGTACGCGTACGCGGCGGCCGCCCGGTGCCTGGGGGTCGCCGGGAGTCTCACTGCGCTTCTGCACCGGTGCTCGCATTCTTGAACTCGTCCGCCCATGAGACAGAGGTGACGACCGGTCACGTCTGCGATCAGCCCCTCAACCCCTGGTACGGCTCTCGACCTTCCCAGGCTGCTGTTGAGGGGGACGTACGTCGGCCACTCCGCCACCCGAACGAGTGAACAACACTCCGGAGTTGGCGAACAACTCGTGCGGTCCCCCGTCCGGCGGGCGCGCGGGGGGACGGGTTGAAAGATCGACCGCCGCTTTGGCAGGATGCCCGCCCGCACCGGCGCGGAGGGTCCGCTTCCGGCGCTCGCCCGGGCGCCGGCCCGCCCGTGACCTGCCCGTACAGGGGTGTTCCCGCCATTCGTTGGCGCGGTGAAGAAGTCATGCAGACTGGGCGCATGCAGACCGAGATCTCCTCCGTCCCCGGTGCGCCGGAACGCCCCAACGAGGACTGGGCGTCGGTGGTCGTTCCCGCGTCCGGCCAGGGCGGGGCGCTGGTGGTGCTGGACGGGGTCACCCCGCCGGTCGACGACGACGGTTGTGTGCACTCGGTGCCCTGGTTCACCGCCCGACTGGGCGGCGCGCTGACCGAACTGTCCGCTTCTCGCCCGGATCTGACGCTGGCCGGGATCCTGGCGGACGCAATCCGGCGCACCGCGGATGTTCACCGCGACAGCTGTGACCTTTCTCACATCCGTACGCCGCAGGCGACGGTGGTCATGGCGCGCTGGGACGCCGTGGACGTCGAGTACCTGGTGCTGGCCGACTCGGTGCTGCTGCTCCGGTCGCCGGAGGGGGCGGTACGGGCGGTGGTGGACGACCGGCTCGACCGGCTGCCGCCCGGTTCGCTGGCGTCGCACGAGATCGCCGACACCACCGTGCGGAACAAGGAGGGCGGCTTCTTCACCGCGGCGGCCGACCCGTCGGTGGCCGCGCGGGCGGTCACCGGCCGGGTCCCGGCGGCCGAGGTGCGCGCGCTGGTCGCCCTGACGGACGGGGCGACCCGCTGGACGGAGGTCTTCGGCAGGGGCGACTGGGCGGACTGCTGCGCGGTGGTGGCCAAGGAGGGCCCGCGCGGGCTGATCGCCCGGGTCCGGGAGCTGGAGGCGTCGCCCTCGTACGCGTACCGCTGGAAGCGGCACGACGACGCGACGGTGGTCCACGTCGAGCTGTGAGGGCGCCGCCCTCGGCCCCCGGGCCGCACCCGGCCGACCGGGGAACCCCCCGGCCCGCACCCGGTCAGGGGCGGCAGGCGTCCGTGGCGGCGAGCGAGCCGCCCGCGTTCTCGTCATCCGTGCCGACGACACCCGCGCGGGAGCCGGGCAGGCACGCCAGGGCCTCGATCTTGTGGCCGGGGAAGGTGGCGAGCCGGCGTGGGGCGCGGCCGGCGGTCAGCCGGACCCGGTCGCCGGGGCCGGCCGCCACCCGGCCCGCGTCGTAGAGGGCCGAGTCGTAGGGGCCGTCGTCGCCCGGGTCGGACGCCGAGGAGACGGTCACCCGGCCGGACGGGGAGACCTCCACGTCGGAGACGTGCCGGACGTCCGCAGCCGGGTAGGGCACGCGGAACTCCGCGGAGGTGCGCGGGCCGAAGGTGTTGTCGCGCGGGTCCCAGGCGGCGGCGGACAGGGTCGCCGGGCGGTCGTCCTGGCCCCGGTCGGCCCACACCGCGAGGAGCCTCCCGCCCCGCGCGGGGGCCAGGGCGAAGCCCTCGTAGTTGTCGCCGGCCGCGATGCCGGGGACCGGGAAGGCGGCCAGCACGCGCGCGTGGTCCCCGTCCCAGTGGAGGCGGTACGCGGTCCCCGCGCTGGACAGGGCGACGTACTCGTGGGGGCGGCCGGGGACGGCGTCGATCGCCTCCAGGTCCACCGGCTGCGCCCCGGCCCAGGCCACCGGCCGCTGCCAGGTGCGGTCGCCGGGCCGGTGGCGCAGGGCCACCAGCCGGTTCTCGCCGGGCTTCTTGTTGTCGCGTACGGCGAGCAGGTCGGCCGTCCCGTGGCGGACCCCGGCGACGGCGAGGCCGCTGATGCCGGAGGTGATGCCGTCGCCCACCCGCTCCCACCGCGCCTCCGGGGCGGCGCCCGGGGCGGCGGGGGTGGCTGTGGCGAGGAGGGCGGCGCCCGCGAGGACGGCGCCGAGTGCGTTTTTGATCATCGGTCGATGATGAAGGGGAAGGGGCACTTCCGGCCACCGGCGGGCCGTTGTGGAGTTCGCAAAGAACTCCTGTGGGCCACGCAAAGAGCCCGCCCGCGCGCGGTGTCAGCCCTCGTCGGAGGTGTTGAGCCGGTGCAGCAGCCGGGCCAGCTCGGCCACTTCGGCGCGGTCCCAGCCGGCCATCTTGCGCACATAGCGGGCGCGGCGGGCGTCGCGCACCCGCCGGAACCGGCCGCGGCCCTCGTCGGTGAGCCGCACCAGGGAGGCACGCCCGTCCGCGGGGTCGGGGGCGCGGGCCACCAGTCCGAGGTCCTCCAGGGCGCGCAGCTGGCGGCTCATGGTGGCCTTGCCGACGCCGAAGTACCCGGCCAGTTCGGTGGCGCGCTGGGTGCCGGCCTCCTCCAGGCGGACGAGCAGGCCGTAGGCGGCGGGCTCCAGCTCGGGGTGGACCTGGCGGGCCATCTCCCCGGACGAGGCGCGGGCGCGGCGCAGGAAGACCGCCAGTTCCCGTTCCAGGGCGAGGAACTCGTGGTCCCCGGCCGGGTCTCCGCCCCGGCCCTCGTCGGTCGGCGCGTCACCGCCCGTACGGCTTTCCTGCACCTCAGCACCCCTCGTACGCGTGTCCCGGCTCGGCGGGTCCAGTATTTCGCACGTGACGGGCGCGGCCGGCCGCGCCGCGTGGAGCCCCCCGGCGCCGGGGCGCCGGGGGGCTGGTGCCGCGAGGGGTGTCAGGCGCAGCGGCCGGCGGGGCGGGTGCGGGTGACGAGGTTCGTCCAGCCCGTGGTGCCGTCGATCCAGACGACCTGGGTGCCCGAGACGGCCGCCGGGGAGAGCTGCTCGCCGCGGTTGCAGGAGACCCGCTCCTGGCGGGAGCCGTCGGTGGTGAACTGCCAGTTCTTCGGCAGCGTCTCGTTGCGGTACGCGGTGTCCGGCAGGGTCGCGTTGACCGTGACGGCGGTCTCCGAGACGGTCAGGTCGGAGGCGATCAGCGCGCCCGGCTTGTGCTCGGGGCTGATGTCGTACGCGCCGGTGCCGTCGAGGTTGGCGCGGCGGATGCCCATCTGGCCGTCGTCGGTGGCGTCCTGCTCGGTGAGCCAGAAGACGTGGCTGCCGTTGATGCCGGTCTGCCCGAGGGTCTGCGGCTCGTCGAGCCGCTCGGTCAGGGTCTTCTTCCCGGTCTTCAGGTCGAGGATCTCCACTCCGAGCCGGTAGTCGCCGCCCTCCGGGTAGAGCTTGGCGTAGGCGATCCTGCCGTGGGCGATGGACGGGAGCGCGGTGAGGACCTCGTCGCTGTTGCCGTCCACGTAGGTGGGCGCGGTGTCGCCCGGGCGCAGGTGGACGACGTGGCGGGTGAAGAAGCCGAGCGTCTCGAAGACGGTGACGCCGTTCTCGACGCGCAGCCCGGCGACGTCGTCACTGGTGGACGAGTGCAGCTTCTTGATGGGCCCGCCCGCGAGCGGCCGGGACAGCACGTCCACGCTGGCCGGCCCGTAGGCCGCCCAGACGACGGTCTTGCCGTCGGTGGCCGGGTTGACGTGGTAGCGGCCGTCGTTGGGGCTGATGAGCTTGGGGGCGCCCTTGCCGTCCGCGCGGCCGGCGTAGACGGAGTACGGCTCGGTGCCGTCGTCGTTGGACTTGGCGGCCGTCCACCAGCCGCCGCCCGCCTGCACCGAGGTGCCGGTCACGTTCAGCTTCCCGAACAGCTCGTCGGAGTCGACGCCGAGGGCCTGCTCCCAGCCGGGGACCACGCCGTGGGCGTTGAAGGAGCGCTTGACGGTGGCGAGCCGCTGCCCGGTGACGCCCAGGTCCTTCGCCGCGGCGAGGACCGCGTTGCGGCCGTCGGTGAAGCCGTCCAGCGGGGTCATGTACTCGGTCAGCGCCTTGTAGACGATCCGGTCGGCCGTCTCGGCTCCGAGGTCCTGGCGCATGTCCCACAGGGCGCCGGAGAAGATGGTGGAGTTGAGGTGGACGCCGCCGTTGTCGGTGGCGAAGGTGGCGCCGAGGAAGCTCCGGGAGGTGGTGGCGCCGTCGTTGAGGTCGCGCAGCGCGCAGACGCGGGGCGCCGAGGTGCGGCAGAGGTCCTCGCCGATCAGGCCCGCGTCCGGGTGGTCCATCGCGATGCCGGACTCGGTGACGTCGATGGCGTTGCCGAAGTAGTCGGCGACGGCCTCGTTGAGGGCGCCGGACTGGCCCGCGTACACCAGGTTGGCGCTGTTCTCGACGACGCCGTGCGTCATCTCGTGGCCGACGACGTCGAGGTCGGCCGAGAGCGGCTTGTAGTCGGAGTCGCCGGAGCCGTACACCATCTTGGTGCCGTCCCAGAAGGCGTTGACGTACGGCATGCCGAACTGGGTGACGCCGACCAGGGAGTTCACCGCCGAGCCGCGGCCGTCGAGGCCGTCCCGGCCGTGGCGCTCCTTGTAGTAGTCGTAGACCTGGCCGGCCGCCCAGTGGGCGTCGACGGCGCCGGAGTCGGTGGCGTCCTGGCCGAACCGGGCGGTCGGCGAGGAGAACTCCTTCAGGCCGGCGGGCCAGCCGCCGAGCACCTCGTAGACGTCCTTGTCGCGGGCGTCCCAGGTGGTGAGGGCGTTCTTGCTGCTCGCGGCCATCCGGGCGTGGTCGGCCAGCACGTACCGGTCGTCGGCCGCCTTGCGCACCCCCAGGTCGACCGTGGTGCCGTCGAGGAGGGTGCCGCTGCCGGTGGTGCCGGGGTGCGGGGCGGGGTCGCCGTCCGCCGCGGCCTTCGGCGGGGTGCCGGTGGCGTCCTGGTCCGGGGCGATCGTCTTGATGCCGCTGTACTGGAGCACCGGGAACCCGGCCCGGGCGTCGACGTACACGTGCTGGAGCACGGGGGCGCCGGTCGCCGGGTGGGTGCCGCGCACGGTGATGTGGTGGGTCAGCACGCCCTCGCCGCGCGGGACGACCACCAGGCCGCCGGCGGTGCCGCGCAGCGGCTGCTCGCGCTCGGCGGCGCGCCGCGCGTCGGTGAGCGCCAGCCGGTGCCCGCCGAGCCGCGCCTGGGTCGCGGCGACGGCGCGCCGGACGGCGGTCGCCTCGGAGACGGCCGGGGTCACGCCGGTGGTGAGGCCGGTGAAGTACTTGCCCGAGGTGCCGGTGACGACCCGTTCGCCGCCCTTGTGCTCCATGCGCACCACGTACTGCCCGCCGAGGACCGGCACGCCCTTGTGCTTCTGCTGGAGCCGTACGGTCTCCTCGGTGCCGCGCTTCAGGGTCTGTACGGGGGCGAGATCGCGCCCCGGTTCGGCGATCTTGTACCGGCTCTCCTTGGCGGCCAGGTGTCCCCGCGCCGCGTCCGCCGGGCTCGCCTTCGCGTCCGCCGCCTCCCGGATGCCGTCGACGAGCGCGGGGGTCGCGGTGCGCGCCCCCGGGATGACGTCGGCGGGCGGTTCCGCGGCCGGCGGGGTCGCCGCCGAGGCCGGAACCGCGGTGATGAGGAGCCCGGCGGCGGCGAGCAGGGCCGCCGCGCGGGCCGTGGCCCGTATGCCGGATCTCACCGATTGCGTGTCGGGCGTGCTGGGTTCGCGCACAGTCCGTATCCCTCCCACGTGCTGGTCAGCCGTTCAGGTGGTCATGGCCATGCAATAGCTGGGGCTGCGGTGCGGCAATGGACCGGGAGCGTTGAGAAGTGGACACGCACACTTGTGTGTCCTGTGAAGGCGGAGTGAGAATCCCACGCATGATCCAGGGAGAACTGACCACTCTCGGCCTGGGCAGGACCGAGGAGCGCGCCTATGAGGCGCTGCTGAAGGAACAGGCGGACGGGGCGGACGAGTTGGCGCGACTGCTGGACCTGCCGCGCGAGCGGCTGGACGCGGCGCTGGACCGGCTCGTCGAGCACGGTTTCGCCCGGCCGCCCGACCCTCGCGGTGAACGTGACGCCCTTCCGCACCCTGCCGCACCCGCCGCCGCCATCCGTACGCTCATCCACCGCCGCCAGGCCGAACTGCACCTGCGCTCGGCCGAGTTGGCCCGGCTGCGGCTGGCGGCGGACCGGCTGGCGGAGGACACCGCCGCGCCCGGCGGCGAGGGGGGCCGCGTCGAGGTGGTGACCGGCCCCCGGGACATCGCCGAGCGGGCCGCGCGGCTCCTCGACGGCGCGGAGCGGGAGGTGGTGGTGCTCGACCGGCCGCCCTTCACCGCGCTGGACGTCGAGTCGCTGCTGGCCCGGGGCGTACGGGTGCGGGCGGTGCTGGACCGGGCCGGGCTCGCCGACCCCGGGCGGGTCCGCGCGCTGACCGGCCTGGTGGGGCGCGGGCTGCTGCTGCGCGTCGCCCCGGACGTCCCGGCCCGGCTCGTCGCGGTGGACCGGCGCGTCACGCTGCTGCCCCCGGCGGACGCGGCCGGGCCCCGGGCGGCCGCGCTGGTGATCGGGGACGCGCTGCTGTGCGGGGCGCTGCTCCCGCTGTTCGAGGCGGTGTGGGAGCGGGCCGCGCCGCTGGGCGAGGGGGACGGCGGGGACGGCGCGCCGGGTGGGGGCGGCCTGCCGGGGGCGCAGCGGGAGCTGCTGGAGCTGCTCGCGGCGGGCCACAAGGACGAGGCGATAGCCCGCCGGCTGGGCGTCCATGTGCACACCGCCCGGCGGCGGATCAGCCTGCTGCTGGAGTCGCTGGGCGCGCGGACCCGGTTCCAGGCGGGGGCGCGGGCGTCGTCGCGCGGCTGGCTGGACGGGTGACGGGGCGGCCCGCGGCGCCCCGGGGCGAGGGGTGAGGATGGGCGGTATGCGCAGGAGGACACTGCCGGCCGTCGCCGTCGTCACCGCCCTGGCGGCCCTCACCGGCTGCGGGGGCGCGCCCCGGGCCGCCCCCGGCCGGGACGCCGGGGCGAGCGGGCCGCCCCCGGCGCGCCCGGCGCCGCAGCGGTCGGCGGTGCCGTCCGCCGGGCTGCCGTGGGTCGGGGTGCTCCTCGGCGAGGACGGCCACTGGTGCACCGCGAGCGTGGTCGACAGCCCGCGCGGCAACGTCGTCGCCACGGCCGCGCACTGCGTGTACGGGGACGGCTCGGCCGCCACCGGGTTCTCGTTCGCGCCCGGGTACCGGGGCCGGGCGGCCCGGCCCGCCCCGTACGGCACGTGGAAGGTCCGCGCGGTGCGGGTGGACGACGCCTGGCGGGCGGCCGGGGACGACGCGGACGCCCATGACGTCGCGTTCCTGGTGGTGGAGCCGGACGCCCGGGGGCGGGCGGTGCAGGACGTGGTGGGCGCGGCGCGGCCGGAGTGGACGTCGGGGCCGCGGCGGCGCGTGACGGTGACCGGCTACCCCAACCGGGACCGCAACCCGTCCGACGGGCCCGTCGCGTGCACCACGGACACCCGCGAGGACCCGGACCTGGCCGGCTCCGTGGTGATGGAGTGCGACGGCTTCTTCGACGGCACCAGCGGCAGCCCGTGGCTGGCCGGCGGCCGGCTGATCGGCGTCCTGAGCGGCGGGGAGACCGACCGGGAGTCCACGGCGGTCCTCTTCGGCGCCACGGCCCGGGCGCTGTACGACGAGGCGGTACGCGCCTCCGGCAGCTGAAGCCGCGGCCCCGCCGCCCGCCCCGCCGCCCGTCCCGGATCGGAACGGGCGGCGGGAACGGGCGGACGGGCGGGCGGGGCGGCGGGGGTCAGGCGGCCAGCGGGACCTCCGTGGTCGCCGGGGCGAGCGCCAGCTCCAGCACCTGGCGGACGTCGGTGACCGCGTGGACCTCCAGCCCGTCGAGGATCTCGGCGGGGACGTCGTCCAGGTCCGCCTCGTTCCGCTTGGGGATGACCACCGTGGTGATCCCCGCCCGGTGCGCGGCCAGCAGCTTCTGCTTGACGCCGCCGATCGGCAGCACCCGCCCGGTCAGCGACACCTCGCCGGTCATCGCGACGTCCGTACGGACCAGGCGGCCCGACAGCAGGGAGGCGAGCGCCGTCGTCATGGTGATGCCCGCGCTGGGGCCGTCCTTGGGCACCGCGCCGGCCGGGAAGTGGATGTGCACGCCCCGGTCCTTGAGGCCGGTGACGGGCAGCTCCAGCTCGGCGCCGTGCGACCGCAGGAAGCTCAGCGCGATCTGCGCGGACTCCTTCATCACGTCACCAAGCTGGCCGGTGAGCGTCAGCCCCGCCGCGCCGGTCTCCGGGTCGGCCAGCGACGCCTCCACGAACAGCACGTCGCCGCCCGCGCCGGTGACCGCGAGCCCGGTGGCGACGCCGGGCACCGAGGTGCGGCGCTCGGCCGGGTCCTGGGCGGACTCGGGCACATGGTGGGGCCGGCCGATCAGGGCGCGCAGGTCGTCGCCGCCGACGGTGAACGGCAGCTCCCGCTCGCCCAGTTCGCTCTGGGCGGCGACCTTGCGCAGCAGCCGGGCGACCGAACGCTCCAGGTTCCGTACGCCCGCCTCGCGGGTGTACTCGCCGGCGAGCCTGCGCAGCGCCGACTCGTCGAGCGTCACCTCGCCCTCCGCCAGGCCGGCCCGCTCCAGCTGGCGCGGGACCAGGTGGTCGCGGGCGATGACCACCTTCTCGTCCTCGGTGTAGCCGTCGAGGCGCACCAGCTCCATCCGGTCGAGCAGGGCCTCGGGGATGGCCTCCAGGACGTTGGCGGTGGCCAGGAACACCACGTCGGACAGGTCGAGTTCGACCTCCAGGTAGTGGTCGCGGAAGGTGTGGTTCTGCGCCGGGTCGAGGACCTCCAGCAGCGCCGCCGCCGGGTCGCCCCGGAAGTCGGAGCCGACCTTGTCGATCTCGTCGAGCAGCACCACCGGGTTCATGGACCCGGCCTCCTTGATGGCCCGCACGATGCGGCCCGGCATGGCGCCCACGTACGTCCGCCGGTGGCCGCGGATCTCCGCCTCGTCGCGTACGCCGCCGAGGGCGACCCGGACGAACTTCCGGCCCATGGCGTGGGCGACCGAGGTGCCCAGCGACGTCTTGCCGACCCCGGGCGGGCCGACCAGCGCGAGCACCGCGCCGCCGCGCCGCCCGCCGACGACGCCCAGGCCCCGGTCGGCGCGCCGCTTGCGCACCGCGAGGTACTCGGTGATGCGCTCCTTGACGTCCTCCAGGCCCGCGTGCTCGGCGTCGAGGATCTCCTTGGCGGCACGGATGTCGTACCCGTCCTCGTCGCGGGTGTTCCACGGCATGTCGAGGACCGTGTCGAGCCAGGTGCGGATCCAGGCGGTCTCCGGGTTCTGGTCGCTGGAGCGCTCCAGCTTGTCGACCTCCTTGAGCGCGGCCTCGCGCACCTTCTCCGGGAGATCGGCGGCCTCGACGCGGGCGCGGTAGTCGTCGGACTCCTCGCCCTCGCCCTCGCCGTTGAGCTCGCGCAGCTCCTTGCGCACGGCGTCGAGCTGGCGGCGCAGCAGGAACTCCCGCTGCTGCTTGTCGACGCCCTCCTGGACGTCCTTGGCGATGGACTCGGCGACGTCCTGCTCGGCGAGGTGCTCGCGCAGCTGCTCGGTGGCGAGCCGCAGCCGGGCGACCGGGTCCTCGGTCTCCAGCAGCTCCACCTTCTGGGTCACCGTCAGGAAGGGCGAGTAGCCGCTGTTGTCGGCGAGCGCGGACACCCCGTCGATCTGCTGGACCCGGTCCACGACCTGCCAGGCGCCGCGCTTCTTGAGCCAGCTGGTGGCCAGCGCCTTGTACTCCTTGACCAGTTCGGCGACCGCGCCGGGCAGCGGGTCGGGCACCGACTCCTCGACGGCGGTCCCCTCGACCCAGAGCGCGGCACCGGGCCCGGTGGTCCCGGCGCCGATCCTCACCCGGCCGCGGCCCCGGATCAGCGCGCCGGGGTCGCCGTCGGAGAGCCGCCCGACCTGCTCGACGGTGCCGAGCACGCCGGTGCCCGCGTATGTCCCGTCGACGCGCGGCACCAGCAGCACCTGGGGCTTGCCCTGCGCCCCCGAGGACCGCGCGGCGGCCTGGGCGGCCTCCACGGCGGCGCGCACCTCGGTGTCGGACAGGTCCAGCGGCACCACCATCCCGGGCAGCACGACCTCGTCGTCGAGCGGCAGCACGGGCAGGGTGAGCGGTGAGGACGTCGAAGCCATGATCTCCCCTTCGGCAGTCAAGTTGAGCTGTACTGACTCAATGCTCATGACTGCCCGGGTGTTCCCCGCGCACTGTTCGCTCTGAGCGATCATCACCGGGCCCTGTGGCGGGGCACAGTGGGCGCATGCCGAACGAGGACGGAACCCTGGCCCGCGAGGGTGCGCTCGACCGCGTACCGGAGGCGTTCGCGCCGGTGGTGGCCGCGGCGCGGGAGCTGACCGGCGGGGCGTTCGCGCCCGGCCGTCTGCACAGCGCCTGTCTGTACGGGAGCATTCCGCGCGGCACCGCGGTGCCCGGGGTCTCCGACCTGGACCTGCTGATCGCGCTGTGCGAGGAGCCGGCGGAGGAGGACCGGGCGGCCGCCGCCGCCCTGGAGGCCGAGCTGGACGGGCGCTTCGACGTGATCGACGGGGCGAGCGCGCTCCTGTTCGGCGTGCCCACGCTGCTGAGCGAGCGGGAGCGGTACGACCTGGGCTTCTTCGTGGCCTGCCTGTGCACCCCGCTGCTGGGCGAGGATCTCGCCGGGCGGCTGCCCCGGTACCGGCCCACCTCGCTGCTCGCCCGCGAGACCAACGGCGACCTCCACCTCCGCCTGCCGCGCTGGCGCCGCCGGCTGGCCGCGGCCGGGACGGACGCCGAACTGGCCCGGCTGGCGCGCGGGGTGGGGCGGCACCTGGTGCGGACCGGTTTCACGCTGGTGATGCCGCGCTTCGGGGACTGGGCGGGCGAGCTGGAGGAGATGGCGGAGGTGTTCGCCGCGTACCACCCGGAGCGGGCGGAGCAGATGCGTACGGCCGTGGCGGTGGGCCGCCGGCCCGGGGACGCGGACCGGGCGGTGCTGGCCGCGCTGATCGACGGCCTGGGGCCGTGGCTGGCGGAGGAGTACCGGGTGGCGCACGGCGTGAAGGCGCCACGCCCCTGACCCGCGCCCCTGACCCGCGCCCGCGCGTGTCCCGCCGCACGCGGCCCCTGCGCAAACGCTCCGGCCCGGGAGCGGCCCTGTGCGGGCGCCCTCCCGGGCCGGAGCGGCGGGCTCGGCGCGTACCGGCGCCGGGGACGCCTACCCGAAGAAGCGGTTCTCGCAGGTCATCGGGATGACGTCGGCGGCGTCGGCGAAGAACGTGTCGTTGGTGCCGCCACCGCAGGTCTCCACGCGGTCGCCGCCCTCGCCGTCACGGACGTTGATGGTGTCGTTGGCCGCGCCGGTCTGGACGAGGTCCCGGCCGTTGCCCGCGTCGATGACGCTGGCCTCGGCCACGCCGACCCGCACCACGTCGTTGCGGTCCCGGAGCATCGCCCGGACCTGGGTGACGGCGGAGAGCGAGCCGCAGACGGCGGAGGTGCCGTCGGTCCCGACGCGGCGGCAGCCGGGGCCGACCTTCAGGCCGGAGGTGTCGCGCACCACCAGCTCGCGGGCCGCGTTGGCGGTGTAGGTGACCCTGTTCTCCACACCGGTACGGGCGTTGAGGGTGACGACCCCGCTGTAGCGGGTCACCGTGGCACCCGGCTCGGCGGACGTCGCCGGCGACGCGAGGACGACGGGGAGGGCCAGGCCCGCGACCAGGGCCGGGACGGCCAGTCGCCTCAGGGTGCTGCTCATGGTCTTCATGCTGCGTGTGTCTCCTTCGATCCACTGGTCCGCTCGACGGGCGCCGGCACCCGGCAGCCACGGCGTCGGTGAACAAGGCGTGAGCAAATATGCACGCTTTGTCCTTATATGGGGTGGAGAAACCCCCGCAGACCGCCTCGTGGCGCGCGAAGTAGTAGACCAATGGCCGAATCCGGACCGGCCGGCGCCCGCCTCAGCCGCGCCGGACCGTCCGGCGGCGCAGCAGCGGCCCGCAGGCGACACCGACGAGCAGCGCCAGCGGGTGGCCCCAATTGGTGAGCGGGTCCTCGAAGGCGAGCAGGTCCTGAAGGAGCATCACCGACACCCAGGCCAGCACCAGGGCGCGCGGCACCGGGCTCAGCAGCCCGGCCAGGGCGCCGACCGACGCCAGCAGCCCGAAGCTGATCCCGTAGTCCAGCCGGTGCAGGGAGGTGTCCGGCAGGTGCCCGGCCAGCACCGCGAGCCCGACGGGTATCTCGGTGGCGAGCGTGGCGACCACGTGCCCCAGCAGGAACACCCCCGCCGTCCGCCACGCCCCGATCCGGCGCTCCAGCGCGGTGAGGACGAAGACGAAGCCGATCGCGTACGGCGAGAAGAGGCCGCCCGCCACCCACAGCGCGCTCGCCACCAGCACCAGCAGCGGGGTGCGCGACAGGTTGTCCACGTCCGTGCTGGAGGCGTGCAGCAGCGAGGTGACGGTCGCGGGGTCGCCGTACTCGGCGTACAGCGAGGTGGCGAGCAGCACCAGGGCGTAACCGAACGTGAAGGGCGTCCCGCCGGGGGTGGGCAGCAGCCGCTCCGGCCGCCATCGCCGCCCCGGCGCCCGCCCGGCGGGCGCGGCGGGGCGCACGCCCGCGCACCGCGGGGCGCGCTGACGGGGGATGCCGTCCAGCGGCCCGGCGCCGTTCCCGGTACCGCGCGTCCGGAGCTGGTGCACGCGAGGCCGCCCTTCCCTGTCGCCGACGAACCCCCGTACCCGCCCCCGGTCCATGCCTGCCCCAGCCAACGCGATCATGCCCGCGCACGTCCATGACCTGCGTCACAGTGGTCAACCCGGGCCCGCCGTCCCGCGTCCCGGAACTCCCGCGCCCCGCTCCCGGGCCCTCGCTACGCTGAGCGCCATGGCTGTGACGACACCGGGGACCCCACCGCCCTTCGACCCGCCCGTGGCGCCCGTGGCGCCCGCGCCGGGGACGCCCGGGACACCGGATGCGCCCGAGACGCTCGACCGCCGGGAGGGGCCCCACGGCGAGGTGGTGCTGAGGCGCCGGGGCGAGGACTTCGAGATCATCGCCAACGGCACCTTCCTGATGGACACCTCCGACGGCCGGTCCGAGCGGCTGCTGATCGACGCGGCGCTCCGGGCGCTCGGCGCCCGGCCGCACCCGGCCGTGCTCGTCGGCGGGCTCGGGGTGGGATTCTCGCTGGCGCACGCCGCCGCCGAGCCTGCCTGGGGGCGGATCGCGGTGGTCGAGCGCGAGGAGGCCGTCATCGACTGGCACCGCTCCGGGCCGCTCGCCCGGATCTCCGGCGAGGCGCTGGCCGACCCGCGCACCGTGCTGGTCCACGGCGACCTGGTCGAGTACGTCCGCAGCTCCCCCGACACCTTCGACGCGCTCTGCCTCGACATCGACAACGGGCCCGGCTGGACGGTCACGGAGGACAACGACAGCCTCTACTCGCCGGCCGGTCTGGCCGCCTGCGCGGCGCGGCTCAACCCCGGCGGTGTGCTCGCCGTCTGGTCCGCCCAGCCCTCCACCGATTTCGAAGAGTCATTGCGGAATGCCGGGTTCAGCGGGGTAAGAACCGAAGAAGTCCCGGTTGCCCGGGGCGTACCGGACGTGGTTCACCTCGCCGTTCGCCCTGCGTAGCCGGGACGCGGTCGGTGCCTTTACGCTGCTGACCGAACACACGGATCTACACGCTCGCGCAGGACGCGACAGGGGCGGGGCGATGGAGCAGACACACACCAGCCACAACGGCACGGCGGTCGCGCCGGGCACACAGCGCCGCGTGCTGGTCGTCGAGGACGACACCACCATCGTCGAGGCCATCTCCGCCCGGTTGCGGGCCGAGGGCTTCCTGGTGCAGACGGCCACCGACGGCCCGTCGGCGGTGGACGCCGCCGAGGCGTGGCAGCCCGACCTCATGGTGCTCGACATCATGCTGCCGGGCTTCGACGGCCTGGAGGTGTGCCGCCGGGTGCAGGCCCAGCGGCCGGTGCCGGTGCTGATGCTGACGGCCCGCGACGACGAGACCGACATGCTGGTCGGCCTCGGGGTCGGCGCCGACGACTACATGACCAAGCCGTTCTCGATGCGGGAGCTGGCGGCCCGGGTGCACGTCCTGCTGCGGCGGGTGGAGCGGGCCACACTGGCCGCCGTCACGCCCCGCAGCGGCATCCTGCGCCTCGGCGAGCTGGAGATCGACCACGCGCAGCGGCGGGTCCGGGTCAAGGGCGAGGACGTCCACCTGACGCCCACCGAGTTCGACCTGCTGGTCTGCCTGGCGAACACGCCCCGCGCGGTGCTCTCCCGCGAGCAGCTGCTGGCGGAGGTCTGGGACTGGGCGGACGCGTCGGGCACCCGGACCGTCGACAGCCACATCAAGGCGCTGCGCCGGAAGATCGGCGCCGAGCGGATCCGGACCGTCCACGGCGTCGGGTACGCGCTGGAGACGCCCGCGCCATGAGAAGGCTCCGGTCCCGGCTGCGCAGGATCTCGATCTCCGTCTCGATCAAGACCAAACTGGGCACGCTCGTCGTCGTCTCGGTCTTCATCACGACCGGCCTGCTGATGGTGGCCCTGCGCACGGAGACCGAGCTGCGGTTCATCACCGTCTTCTCGGTGATCGCCACGCTGCTGATCACCCAGTTCGTGGCGCACGGCCTGACCGCGCCGCTGGACGAGATGAACACGGTGGCGAAGGCCATCTCGCACGGCGACTACACCCGCCGGGTGCGCGGCGCGGGCCGGCGGGACGAGCTGGGCGACCTGGCCTCCACGATCAACCGCATGGCGGACGATCTGGAGGCGGTGGACCGGCACCGCAAGGAGCTGGTGGCGAATGTCTCGCACGAGCTGCGCACCCCGATCGCCGCGCTGCGGGCGGTGCTGGAGAACGTGGTGGACGGGGTGTCCGCCGCCGATCCCGAGACGATGCGCACGGCGCTGAAGCAGATCGAGCGGCTGGGCCGGCTGGTGGAGACGCTGCTGGACCTGTCCCGGCTGGACAACGGTGTCGTGCCGCTCCGGTCGCGGCGCTTCGAGGTGTGGCCGTACCTGTCGGGGGTGCTGAAGGAGGCGAACCTGGCCGCCTCGCAGCGCGGGCTCAGCTCGGGCTCCGGCAACCACACCCGTACCGATGTGCACCTGCACCTCGATGTGTCGCCGCCGGAGCTGACCGCTCACGCCGACAGCGAACGGCTGCACCAGGTGGTGGCCAATCTGATCGACAACGCGGTGAAGCACTCCCCGCCGCACGGCCGGGTCACGGTGCGCGCGCGGCGCGGGCGGCAGCCGGAGTCGCTGGACCTGGAGGTCGTGGACGAGGGGCCGGGCATTCCGGAGTCGGAGCGGCACAAGGTGTTCGAGCGGTTCAACCGGGGCGGGGTCGCCTCGCCGCACGGCCCGGGCGGTGACGGCGGTACGGGCCTGGGCCTGGCGATCGCCCGCTGGGCGGTCGATCTGCACGGCGGGCGCATCGGCGTGGCCGAATCCGCACGCGGCTGCCGGATCCAGGTCACTCTTCCAGGGATCCCCCAGCCGCGGGGTTGACGTAGGGTTCGAACCGGAAGCGCACGTTCTGCGTATCTCCGGGTGGGCCCGCCGGCCCGCCCGTGGGCACAGCTGAGCGAAGGCGACCGGTGACCCGCGCCACCTGCGCGGATGCCCGGGCCACCGCGGGCTGCCGTGTACCCATTCTCAAGGCAACCACGCTTGTTTCCCGCCATTTCCAGCGCCGAAACACGTCCCCGGATGTGATCTACGCGACGATGGCATGCCCGGCCTGCACGTCCCGGCCGGGGAGGCGTAGCCTTTATTTCCGCTGTCCATCACCTTGTGAAGCGGAAGAGGGCGGTTGCCGCCGTGTCGTCTCAGTCCCCCAGTAACTCACGTCTCTCGACCGACCGGGACGGGCAGGGTCCTTCGGACCCCGCCTCCGCGTTCGGTGCCAATGAGTGGCTCGTCGACGAGATCTACCAGCAGTACCTCCAGGACCCGAATTCGGTCGACCGTGCCTGGTGGGACTTCTTCGCCGACTACAAGCCGGGCTCCGCGTCCGGCTCGGCGGACAAGCCCGCGGGCGAGGGTTCCGTGGCCGCGGGGGCCGCGGGCACCGCGCCCGCCGCCCCGGCCCAGGCCCCGTCCCCGGCGCAGCCGGCAGCAGCGGCACCCGCACAGGCCGCTGCTCCCGCCCAGGCCGCCCCGGCCCCCGCCGCCAAGGCGCCCGCGCAGGACCGGGCCGCCGCGCCCGCCCCGGCGAAGCCCGCCGCCGCGCAGGCCGCCGCCCCGGCGAAGCCGGCCGCCGCGAAGCCCGCCGCCAAGGCCGCCCCCTCGGGCGAGGCCCCGGCCGGCCCCGAGTACGTGCCGCTGCGCGGCCCGGCCGCCGCGGTCGCCAAGAACATGAACGCCTCGCTGGAGCTGCCGACCGCCACCTCGGTCCGCGCCGTCCCGGTGAAGCTGCTGTTCGACAACCGGATCGTCATCAACAACCACCTCAAGCGCGCCCGCGGCGGGAAGATCTCCTTCACGCACCTGATCGGGTACGCGATGGTGCAGGCCATCAAGGCCATGCCGTCGATGAACCACTCGTACGGCGAGAAGGACGGCAAGCCGGTCCTGGTCAAGCCGGAGCACGTGAACTTCGGCCTGGCGATCGACCTGGTCAAGCCGAACGGTGAGCGCCAGCTGGTCGTCGCCGGCATCAAGAAGGCCGAGACGCTCGGCTTCTTCGAGTTCTGGCAGGCGTACGAGGACATCGTCCGCCGCGCCCGGAACAACAAGCTGACGATGGACGACTTCACCGGCGTCACCGTCTCGCTGACCAACCCCGGCGGCCTCGGCACCGTCCACTCCGTGCCGCGTCTGATGCCCGGGCAGTCGGTCATCATGGGCGTCGGCTCGATGGACTACCCGGCCGAGTTCCAGGGCACCTCGCAGGACACCCTGAACAAGCTGGGCATCTCCAAGGTGATGACCCTCACCTCGACGTACGACCACCGGGTCATCCAGGGCGCCGCGTCCGGCGAGTTCCTCCGGATCGTGTCGAACCTCCTCCTCGGCGAGGACGGCTTCTACGACGACATCTTCGAGTCGCTGCGCATCCCCTACGAGCCGGTCCGCTGGTTCAAGGACATCGACGCCTCGCACGACGACGACGTCACCAAGGCCGCGCGGGTCTTCGAGCTGATCCACTCCTACCGGGTCCGCGGCCACGTCATGGCCGACACCGACCCGCTGGAGTACCGCCAGCGCAAGCACCCTGACCTGGACATCACCGAGCACGGCCTGACGCTCTGGGACCTGGAGCGGGAGTTCGCCGTCGGCGGCTTCGGCGGCAAGTCCATGATGAAGCTGCGCGACATCCTGGGCGTGCTGCGCGACTCGTACTGCCGCACCACCGGCATCGAGTTCATGCACATCCAGGACCCCAAGCAGCGCAAGTGGATCCAGGACCGCGTCGAGCGCCCGCACTCCAAGCCGGAGCGCGAGGAGCAGCTGCGCATCCTGCGCCGGCTGAACGCCGCGGAGGCGTTCGAGACGTTCCTGCAGACCAAGTACGTCGGCCAGAAGCGGTTCTCGCTGGAGGGCGGCGAGTCCGTCATCCCGCTGCTGGACGCGGTCATCGACTCGGCGGCCGAGTCGCGCCTGGACGAGGTCGTCATCGGTATGGCCCACCGCGGCCGGCTCAACGTCCTGGCGAACATCGTCGGCAAGTCGTACGCGCAGATCTTCCGCGAGTTCGAGGGCAACCTCGACCCGAAGTCGATGCACGGCTCCGGCGACGTGAAGTACCACCTGGGCGCCGAGGGCACCTTCACCGGCCTGGACGGCGAGCAGATCAAGGTCTCGCTGGTCGCCAACCCCTCGCACCTGGAGGCGGTCGACCCGGTCGTCGAGGGTGTCGTCCGCGCCAAGCAGGACGTCATCAACAAGGGCGGCACGGACTTCACCGTCCTGCCCGTCGCCCTGCACGGCGACGCGGCCTTCGCGGGCCAGGGCGTCGTCGCCGAGACGCTCAACATGTCGCAGCTGCGCGGCTACCGCACCGGCGGCACGGTCCACATCGTCATCAACAACCAGGTCGGCTTCACCGCCGCCCCGGAGTCGTCGCGCTCCTCGATGTACGCGACCGACGTGGCCCGCATGATCGAGGCGCCGATCTTCCATGTGAACGGCGACGACCCCGAGGCCGTGGTGCGGGTGGCGCGCCTGGCCTTCGAGTTCCGCCAGACGTTCAACAAGGACGTCGTGATCGACCTCATCTGCTACCGCCGCCGCGGGCACAACGAGGGCGACAACCCGCAGTTCACCAACCCGCAGATGTACAACCTGATCGACAAGAAGCGCTCGGTGCGCAAGCTGTACACCGAGTCGCTGATCGGTCGCGGCGACATCACGCTGGAGGAGGCGGAGCAGGCGCTCCAGGACTTCCAGGGGCAGCTGGAGAAGGTGTTCGCGGAGGTCCGCGAGGCCACCTCGCAGCCCGGCCCGGCGAGCAGCCCGGAGGCGCAGGCCGAGTTCCCGGTCTCCGTCACCACCGGGATCTCCCAGGAGGTCGTGAAGCGGATCGCCGAGTCGCAGGTCAACATCCCCGACCGCGTCAAGGTGCACCCGCGCCTGATGCCGCAGCTCCAGCGCCGCGCCGCCTCCGTCGATGACGGCACCATCGACTGGGGCATGGGCGAGACCCTCGCCATCGGCTCGCTGCTGATGGAGGGCACCCCGGTCCGGCTCGCCGGCCAGGACACCCGCCGCGGCACCTTCGGCCAGCGCCACGCGGTGCTGGTGGACCAGGAGACCGGCGAGGACTACACCCCGCTGCAGTACCTCTCCGAGGACCAGGCCCGCTACAACGTCTACGACTCGCTGCTCAGCGAGTACGCGGCGATGGGCTTCGAGTACGGCTACTCGCTGGCGCGGCCCGAGTCGCTGGTGATGTGGGAGGCCCAGTTCGGCGACTTCGTCAACGGCGCGCAGACGGTGGTGGACGAGTTCATCTCCTCGGCCGAGCAGAAGTGGGGCCAGACCTCCGGCGTCACGCTGCTGCTGCCGCACGGCTACGAGGGCCAGGGCCCGGACCACTCCTCGGCCCGCCCGGAGCGCTTCCTCCAGCTGTGCGCGCAGAACAACATGACGGTTGCCATGCCGACCCTGCCGTCGAACTACTTCCACCTCCTGCGGTGGCAGGTGCACAACCCGCACCACAAGCCGCTGGTCGTCTTCACCCCGAAGTCGATGCTGCGGCTGAAGGCCGCCGCGTCGAAGGCGGAGGAGTTCACCACCGGCGGGTTCCGCCCGGTGATCGGTGACGACTCGGTGGACGCGAACGCGGTCCGCAAGGTCGTCTTCTGCTCCGGCAAGGTCTACTACGACCTGGAGGCCGAGCGGGTCAAGCGCGGTGTCACGGACACGGCGATCATCCGGCTGGAGCGCCTGTACCCGCTGCCGGGTGCGGAGCTGCAGGCCGAGATCTCCAAGTACCCGAACGCCGAGAAGTACCTGTGGGCCCAGGAGGAGCCGGCGAACCAGGGTGCCTGGCCGTTCATCGCGCTCAACCTGATCGACCACCTCGACCTGGCGGTCGGCGCCGACATCCCGCACGGCGAGCGCCTGCGCCGTATCTCGCGGCCGCACGGCTCGTCGCCGGCGGTCGGCTCGGCCAAGCGCCACCAGGCCGAGCAGGTCCAGCTGGTCAACGAGGTCTTCGACGCCTGACCGCACGACCCACGGGGGCCCGGTTCCGCACCGCGCGGGGCCGGGCCCGCGGCGTGTCCGCAGTGCCTATCCTGGCGGGTGCACCGTCCTGACTTCACCCATGGAGCACGTCTTGTACTTCACCGATCGTGGCATCGAGGAGCTGGAGAAGCGGCGCGGCGAGGAGGAGGTCACCTTCGAGTGGCTCGCCGAGCAGCTGCGCACGTTCGTCGACCTCAACCCCGACTTCGAGGTTCCCGTCGAGCGGCTGGCCACCTGGCTGGCGCGGCTGGACGACGAGGACGAGGACGAGTAGTCAGCCCCGGGCCCGGGTGCGCAGGCGGTCGTAGGTGAGGCCGAGCGCGCCCTGGGCGATCAGCAGCGCGGCGGCCGTCGCCCAGCCGGCGCTGCGGCGGGCCAGGGCCCAGGCGAGCAGCGGGACGCCGGCCGCGAGCTGGGCGGTGGCGGCGGCGCGGGCGCGGGGGCCGCGCATCCAGGGGCCGAGGGGGCCGTCCTCGACGGCGTCCAGTTCGGCGCGTACGGCGTCGAGGCGGCCGTGGCGGGGGAGTTCCTGTGCCGCCCGGGTCTCGGCGGCGGCCCACAGCAGGGCGGCCGGCTCCCCGGGGGCGAGGCCCGGCGGCAGGGTGAGGCCGTGCCGGGCGAGCACCGCCGCGAGGCCCCGGAGGCGGGCCGCGGCGTCGGCCTCGGGGTCGGGGCGTGTGAGGGGCTCCAGGTCGCGGACGTCGAGGACGGGGTCGAGCCCCAGCCGGGTGGCGAGGGTGTGCATGGCCTCGTCCACGCCGACGGGCGTGCCGTCCGCGAGCCAGGTGTAGCCCACGGGGCGGCGGAAGCCGGTGGCGAGGACGCAGCCGGCCCGGTCGGCGTCCCACCACAGGGCGAGGGCCGGCCACGGCACGCCGACGGCCAGGGCGGCGGCCCATCCCGCGACGACGCGGTCGACCGGTTCGTACCCCTCCTGCCACGGTCTGCCCTCGGGGACGAGCGCGCTCCAGTCGGGCCCCGCCGGGGTGAGCAGCATCCGCTCGCGCAGCAGCAGTGCCGGGGGCCGTACGGCGGTGGTGTCGGCCCGGCAGAGGAGCAGCGCACCGGGGAGAGTCGCGTTCATGCGCCATACGCTAGGGCAATTCGCTCATTCCGGACGGATGTGACGCCCTGCTTGACGCGAGGTAGCCGCGATATATCGTGTCTCTCATGGAGACGCGATATGTTGCGTGTCGCGCCATGTCCCAGGGAGGCCCCATGCCCGAGTGGTCCGTCACCGAGCCGACGAAGCTGACCTTCGACGACGACCCCCTCACGGCCGTCCACGTCCGCCTCGTCGGCGGCACCGTGAACGTCGTGGGCACCGACGACCCCGGCCCCGCCCGTCTGGAGATCACCGAGGTGGAGGGCCCGCCGCTGGTGGTCACCCGGCAGGGCTCCGACCTCACCGTCGGGTACGAGGACCTGCCCTGGCAGGGCTTCCTCGACTGGCTCGACGCCAAGGGCCGGCGCCGCAGCGCGGTCGTGTCGCTCGTCGTCCCGGCCGGCGCGCGGGTGGAGGTCGGCGTGGTGGGCGCCGGGGCCGTCGTGTCGGGCGTCCGGGGGCGTACGGAGGTGCGCGGCGTCACCGGCGACACCACGCTCGTCGGCCTGTCCGGCGAGGTCCGCGCCGAGACGGTCTCCGGGAACGTGGAGGCCCAGGCCGTCACCGGCCCGCTGCGCTTCACCTCCGTCTCGGGCGACCTCACGGTGGTCGACGGGACCGGCACCTCGGTGCGGGCCGAGACGGTCAGCGGCGACATGCTCCTCGACCTCGACCCCGCCGGGGAGCCGGCCGACGTCCGGCTCACCACCGTGTCGGGCGAGGTCGCCGTCCGGCTGCCGCACCCCGCGCACGCCCAGGTCGAGGCCAACACCATGGGCGGCGCCGTCTCCAGCGCCTTCGACGGCCTGCGGGTGAGCGGACAGTGGGGCGCCAAGAAGATCACGGGGACGCTCGGCGACGGCAGGGGCACCCTGCGGGCCGCGACCGTCTCCGGCTCCATCGCGCTGCTCCGCAGGCCGGCGGAAGCCCCCACCGGAAAGGTGCTCTGACATGCCCCCCGTCTTCGCGCACGGCCGCCTCCGCCTGTACCTGCTGAAGCTCCTCGACGAGGCGCCGCGCCACGGCTACGAGGTGATCCGCCTCCTGGAGGAGCGCTTCCAGGGCCTGTACGCGCCCTCGGCCGGCACCGTCTACCCCCGCCTGGCCAAGCTGGAGGCCGAGGGCCTGGTCACCCACGCCACCGAGGGCGGGCGGAAGGTGTACTCGATCACCGACGCCGGGCGCGCCGAACTGGCCGACCGCAGCGGTGAACTGGCCGACCTGGAGCTGGAGATCCGCGACTCGGTCTCCGAGCTGGCCGCCGAGATCCGCGACGACGTCCGCGGCGCGGCCGGTAACCTGCGCAGCGAGATGCGGGCGGCGGCGGGCGAGTCCCGCCGGACGCCGCCGGAGGACGAGGACTGGGCCGCCTGGCGGCGGGCCAAGGACGAATGGAAGGACCAGGCGCGCCGGGCCAGGGACGAGTCCCGGCGCGCCCGCGAGGACGCCCGGGCGGCGCGCCGGCAGGCCAAGGAGGCCCAGGAGAAGGCGCGGCTGGAGGTGCAGCGGCTGATGCAGCAGGTCCAGGCGCAGGTGCTGGGGGCCGACGGCCTGTCCGACCTCGCCGGCCGGCTCGGCGGACTGGGCGGGCTGGGCGGCCTGTTCGGCGGCGGCGTGGGCGGCGGTGGGGCCGCCGGGAACGGTACGGCGCCGTCGGCGCCCCGGCCGCCGTTCGTGAAGCCCGGGCCGGCGGAGGCCCCCGAGTGGGCCACCGCCGAGGGGACGTCCACGGACCCGGCCCGCGACCTGGAGCGCCTGCTGGACCGGTTCCGGGACGATGTGCGCGACGCGGCCCGCGACCACGGCGTCACCGGCGCCCAGCTCGGGGAGGCCCGGGACCACCTCGCCACCGCGGCGGCCCGCATCACGGCCCTGCTCCGGGGCCCCCGGGACTGAACCGGGAGCTGAACCGGGGCGGTACGGGGCGGGGCCCGGGGTGCGTCAGCCGGCCGCCGCCGCCCCGCCCGTACCGGTGCCGCCCGGGAGCGCGCGCTCCAGGGCCGTGTACGTCGCCCCGTGGTCGGCCAGGACGTCCGCGACCACGCCGGGGCGGGCCGCCAGGGCGAGCAGGAGGTGCTGGTCGCCGATGTGGCGGTCGCCGCGCCCGAGGGCGACCCGGAGCGACCGCTCCAGCACGTCCTTCGCCGGCCGGGTGAAGGGGCGGTGGCCCGACCACCACCGCTTCGCCCTCCGGTCGCCCGCGAGGGCGCCCGCCCCGTGCACGGCCTCGACCCGGGAGACGACCTCCGTCACGTCGATGCCCAGGTCCGCCAGCGCGTCCGCGTCCGCCCGGGTCATGCCGCCGCGCCGCCGGGCGTCCGCGAGGGCCGCCTCCACGGAGGCGCGCCGGGCGGTGACCCCCAGCGCGGCGAGGGCCGCCGCCGAGGGGGTGCCCTCCAGGTCCAGCAGGGCGAGCAGGAGGTGCTCCTCGGTGACGGAGCCGGCGTCCGCCCGCTCGGCGTGGCCGACCGCCCCCTTGACCACGTCCCGGGCCCCGGTGGTGAACCGCTCGAACATCAATGCCTCCCGTACTTCTTGTGCACGGCCTGCCGGCTGACACCCAGCTCGGCGGCGATCTCCTGCCAGGACCAGCCCTGGGCCCGGGCGCTGCGGACTTGTACGGCTTCCAGCTGCTCCAGCAGCCGGCGCAGCGCGGCGACGGCCCGCAGCCCCACCCGGGGGTCGCGGTCGCCGGCGCGCGCGGCGAGATCGGTCGCTTCGGTCATGGTGTCAACTTACGTTGACAGGCGTCCGATGTCAACGGAGGTTGACAGCCCGGGCCACCGTCACCGTGACCCGGGCGCCCGGCACCGCGACGACCCTGGCCCGGCCGGGCGTGCCCGGGAGCAGCCGGGCACGGCCTTCGAGCGTGACGCGCCAGCCGCCGGGGACGCGCGGGAGGGCGATGTCGGTCGTCCCGCCGCGCCCGGCGACGTACACGAGCCGGTACGGGCTCTGCTCGACCACCCGCCCCGCGACCGCCTCCGCGTACGGGGCGGCCGTCTGCTCCTTGTTGGTGCGCCAGGCGCCGGTGGCGTCCACCGCGCAGTAGCCGCCGCCGTAGCACCACACATAGCCGGCCCAGCCGGAGCTGTAGCGGTTCAGCGAGGCGAGCGCCTCGCGGTAGAAGCGGCCCATGTGAGGGAGGGAGTTGTTCAGCGGGCCCCACTCCCCCACCACGACCGGCACCCGGTACCGCGCCGGGTAGACCGTCACCGCCGCCTCGTACGCCTCGATCCAGCCCGCCGACGGGTCGTAGTCCGCGCCGGCCTCCATGGCCGTGTTGTAGAAGTGCGGGGCGTAGACGACCTTCGGGTCCTCGATCCGGCCCAGGCCGGTCGGGACACCCTCCCCCACGATCGGGGTCGGCTCGACGAAGAGCCAGCTGTCGTCGTCGACCGAACGCACCGCGTCCGCGAGCCGGTTGTACATCGGGGTGAGGTGCTCGCGCTCGATCCGCCGGGCGGCCGCGGGCAGGTCCTCGCCCGGGCGCAGCTCCCCCATGGGCTCGTTGACGAGGTCGTAGCCGAACACCGCCGGGTGGTCCCCCAGCCGGGCGGCGAGCACCCGCCACATGCGGGCCTGGGCGCGGCGGAGGTCCTCGTCCTCGTACAGGTGGGTGAAAGCGCGCTGCACGGCGGGCTCGAAGTACTCGGCGAACCAGTCGTCCGGGTGCGGGGTGAAGGGCAGCCCGTCGGTCCGGGTGGCCCACGCGGGGATGCCCCGGTGGCCGAAGGCGGGCCCGAAGACGTCCTGGTGGGCGTCGATCAGCACCCGGACGCGGTGCCGCGCGGCCCAGTCGAGGATCCGTTCGATCTTGCGGAGGTACGCCTCGCTGTACCGGCCGCGCACCGGCTCCAGGTCGTCCCAGAAGACCAGCAGCCGGGCGAAGTTGAAGCCCTGGGCGCGCAGGTCGCGGAAGTGCCGCTCGGTGATGGCGGAGAGCGCCGCGTCGCCGCGGTGGGTCTTGTCCTCCACGTTCCAGCCGCGCAGGGTGAGGACCCGGCCGCGGTCGTCGGTGAGGCGGGGGATGCCGGGCGCCGCGGCGGCGGACCCGGCGGGCGCGGGCACCGGGGGCGCGGGCGCCGCCCCGGCCGCGGGCGGGGCGGCCGTGAGCGCGGCGAGGACGAGAGCGAGGGCGGGGGCGAGGGCACGCATGGGGACCTCCGGCTCGGCGGGTGGTGTGCGGTGCCGGAGGAGCCCATCAGAGGAGCTGACGGTCCATCAAGGGGCGGGCGTGACAATCCTGGTGCGCGTCCCGGTGCGCGGGCGTACCGCGCACCGGGACGACGGGCACCGGCGGGGTGTCAGTCCCGGCGCCACTGGGCGGGGCTGTTCCTGGTGGCCGGGTCCTCGTACGACCCGGCCTTCCCCCGGTCCACGTGGAACGTGGTCAGGGTGGTGACCGGCGAGACCGGGTCGCGGCGGTCGGCGATCACCCGCATGTGGGCGCTGAACCGCTCCGGGGTGACCTCGTAGACGTCGTAGCCGTACCGGTTGCCCTCGAAGTACTTCAGGTGCGGGTTCGCCCGGCCCATGACGGGGCCGTTGGCCGCGTTCCAGTCGGCGGAGTACGCGCCCGAGGTCACCGAGTGGGCCGTGAACTCCGTACCGACCAGCGGCGAGGAGGTGTCGTCGAAGTCCACCCGGACGTCGTCGACGAACGCCGAGTGCCAGTCGCCGGTGATGACCACGAGGTCCTCCAGCCCGGCGGCGTGGACGTGCCCCAGCACCTCCTTGCGCTCGGCGAGGAAGCCGTCCCACTGGTCGGTGAACATGTACGGGCCGCCCGGCCGGGCCCGGAGCTGGCTCAGCATGATCGAGTTGGCCCACACGTGCCAGGAGTCGGGCGCCCGGTCGATGCCGGTCCGCAGCCAGGACTTCTGCTCCGCGCCCAGGATGGTCCCGTGGGCGAGGTTCTGCGCCGAGCGGTACGAGCGCAGGTCGAGGACGGTCAGCTCCAGCAGGTCGCCCCAGCGGCGGGTGCGGTGGATGACGGGGTCCGGCAGCGCGGACTCGCCGCCGTCGCGGTGCGGCATGTTCTCGTACCACGCCTGGTACGCCGCGGCCCGCCGCTGCAGGAACGGCGCCCCGCCGCCCGTACCGCTGTAGTCGTTGGCGACCTCGTGGTCGTCCCAGGTGAGGAACCAGGGGTGGGCGGCGTGGGCCTCGCGCAGGGAGGCGTCGCCCTTGTAGAGGGCGTGGCGGCGGCGGTAGTCGGCGAGGGTGAGCACCGCGGGCCCCTCGTGGTCGCGGACGTGGTCGCCGCCGACCGGGCCGTGCTCGTAGATGTAGTCGCCGAGGTGGACGACGAAGTCGACGTTCTCGCGGGCGATGCCCCGGTGGGCGGCGTAGAAGCCGTCGTGGAACGCCTGGCAGTTGGCGGCGGCGAAGCGGACGCGCGGCACGCTGCCGGCCGGGGCGGTCCTCGTCCGGCCGGTGCGGCTGGTTTTCCCCAGGGCGGTGAAGGCGTACCAGTAGGGGCGCCCTGCGCTCAGCCCGCCGACGGGTACGTGGACGCTGTGCCCGAGCGTCGCGGAGGCGGGCGCCGTGCCCCGGGCCACGACCCGGCTCAGCGCCTGGTCCTCGGCGACCACCCAGCCGACCTCGACGACCTCGGGCAGCGCCTGCTCGGCCGCGAGGGGCTCGGGGGCGAGGCGCGTCCACAGCACCACGCTCGTGGGCTGCGGGTCGCCGGAGGCCACGCCGAGCGTGAAGGGGGCCGGGTCGTACGCGGCGCCCAGCGCCTCGGCGGCCTCGCGGGCGCGGGCCGGGGAGAGCCCCGCGCTGAGCGGCCACACCACGTTGAGCGCCCCGGCGGCGCCGGCGGCCTTGAGCAGGTTGCGTCGGTCGAGCGTCACTGCGGTACCCCCGTGAGCGTGAGCGAGATGCCGTCCGCGTAGCCGTCGTTCGACGTGCCGGTGCCGGTACGGGTGAGGACGAGCAGCAGGCGCGCGGTGCGGGCGCCGGGCGGTACGAGTGCCCCGGCGGTGCGCTCCAGCAGCCCCGTACGCCCCTTGCGCTCCGCCGCCGTCACCGGCCCGAGCACGCTGAGGGCGACGGGGGTCCCGCGTCCGTCGCGGAACTCCACCGACAGCCGGGCGCCGTCGTCCTGCGTCGCGTAGCCGCCGAGCCAGGCGCTCAGCGCGTACCGCACCCGGCCCGCGTCGACGGCCGCGTGGCCGGTGGCCCCGCCGGAGGGCAGGGCGACGTCCTGGAGGAGGGCGGTGCGCGGCGCGTTCCCGCCGGAGAAGAAGCGGCTCCCGCGCCGTGCGGGGCCGGGGTCGGAGGTGGTGGGGTAGCCCCCGCCGAGGGTGTACGCGACGAGGGCGGGCGCGCCCTGCACGACCCGCCAGCCGGTGACGGTCCCGACGGGCTCGGCGGTACCTCCGGGACCGCTCTCGGCGTCTCCGTTGACGACCAGGTTCACACGCGCCTCCTGTGGCTGTGGGCGGCTGCCGCGCGGTGGACGCGGCTCGGCGCGGTGCATCACAGCAGGCCCGTGTGAACCTCCGGAAGAGCGGCGGCGAACATCCGGCGGGCGGTCCAAGGCCCCGGGGGGAAAGTCCAAGGGCCCCGTCCCGCTCCCCGGGCGGGGGAGGCGGGACGGGGCCCTCGGCGGAGCCTTGACCGGCCGTACCGGCACCGACCGCACCGGCACCGGACGGCCCGACCGCACCGGGGCCGCCGGCCGCCGGCCGGGCCGGCGGCGGCGGGCGCCCGGGTCAGCGGCGGGCGACGCCCTCGGCGCGCGCGGCGGCGGCCACGGCGGCGGTGACCGCCGGGGCGACCCGCTCGTCGAACGGCGAGGGGATCACGTAGTCGGCGGCGAGCTGGTCGCCGACGACGTCCGCGAGCGCGTTGGCGGCGGCGATCTTCATGCCCTCGGTGATCCGGGACGCCCGGACCTGGAGGGCACCGGCGAAGATGCCGGGGAACGCGAGCACGTTGTTGATCTGGTTCGGGTAGTCCGACCGGCCGGTGGCCACGACCGACGCGTACTTGTGCGCGACGTCGGGGTGGACCTCCGGGTTGGGGTTGGCCATCGCGAAGACGAAGGCGTTCGGCGCCATCGACGCGACCGCCGGCTCCGGCACCGTACCGCCGGAGACGCCGATAAAGACGTCCGCGCCGGCCAGCGCGCTCTCCAGGGAGCCGGAGAGGCCCGCGCGGTTGGTCAGCTCGGCCAGCTCGCGCTTGACCGGGGTGAGGTCCTCGCGGTCGCGGCTGACGATGCCCTTGCGGTCCGCGACCGCCACGTCGCCGAGGCCGGCCTCCAGCAGGAACTTGGCGATGGCCACACCGGCGGCACCCGCGCCGGAGATCACGGCGCGCAGGTCGCCGAGGCCGCGGCCGGTGAGCTTGGCGGCGTTGCGCAGGGCGGCCAGGGTGACCACGGCGGTGCCGTGCTGGTCGTCGTGGAAGACCGGGATGTCCAGCCGCTCCTGGAGCTTGCGCTCGATCTCGAAGCACCGGGGGGCCGAGATGTCCTCCAGGTTCACGCCGCCGAAGGAGGGGGCGAGGCGGACGACGGTGTCGACGATCTCGTCGGTGTCGGTAGTGGCGAGCGCGATCGGCACCGCGTCCACGCCGCCGAACTGCTTGAAGAGGATCGCCTTCCCCTCCATGACCGGGAGGGACGCCTCCGGGCCGATGTCACCGAGTCCCAGCACGGCCGTACCGTCCGTCACGACGGCGACGACCTGGGACTTCCAGGTGTAGTCGTGCACGAGCTCGGGCTGCTCGGCGATGGCGCTGCACACCTTGGCGACGCCGGGGGTGTACGCGAGGGACAGGTCGTCCTTGTCCCGGATGGGAACCGTCGCCTGGACGGCCATCTTGCCGCCCCGATGCAGCGCGAACGCCGGATCGAAGGGCTCGTCGGCACCGTCGGTGCCGTTCTCACTGTCGCTGCGAGGATTGACGATCTCCGCTGCCATTTGTTGACCCCTTAAGTCATTTCGTTCGAGGGTGGCCACTCCTGGTTGAGGAGGGGTGGGCGGGCACCGCGTCCGTGCCTGCGCCGGGTGGTTGGCCCGCCCGTGCAGGGGAGGTACGCACGCGTCGGGCGCGCCGCACACGCGCCCTGAGCCCCGGATGAGGGGTGTAAGGATCCTTCTTACCGGACGGACCGCTCCGACGACGAGTCGGTATCTCATATGAGCCTCGACCCCCGCCGGGGCGTGGGTCCGGTCACACGACTCATCGCGGAATTTCGGGACAAGTCAGCACGCGGTCCGTTTCGCGGCCGCAATCGCGTCCGAATGACGAGATCAACCGGAGATTTTCCGGCGGTCAGAAGGCAACCCCGCAAGAGGTCCGGCCCTGATGTACCGGCCTGTTGGGGTTCGGGGGTCTCCCGTTATCCGATTTTGACATGCGAGGCCCCCTATTCGGGCTAGTCCGAATGGCAAGATGCCGCTAATCACACGCAGTCGCGACACCCGATGGTGCGTGCGCGACCGCTTGGCAACTCCCTCACCCGCCGGAGGAACCCGACCATGACCGCAAGCACCACCCGCTGTACGACCGCCGCGCGGACGCTCCGGACGTCCCGGACAGCCGCGGTCGCCGCGATCGCGGTCGCCGGCTCCATGCTGCTGACCGCCTGCGGTGACCAGACCGAGGCCGGCAAGGCCAAGGACTCGGGCGCCGTCTCCCAGGGCAGCAAGGCCCCGCTCTTCGCGAAGCTGCCGGAGAAGTACCAGAAGTCCGGTGTCGTCAAGGTCGGCACGGACGCCGCCTACGCCCCCATGGAGTCCATGGACGGCAACAAGATCGTCGGCATAGACCCGGAGATCGGTGAGGCGCTCGGCAAGAAGCTGGGTGTGACGTTCCAGTTCGAGAACGGCAAGTTCGACGGCCTGGTCGGTTCGCTCTACTCGGGCCGCGTCGACCTCGTGATGTCCGGCATGACCGACAACAAGGACCGCCAGCAGGGCCTGGACGAGGGCAAGAAGACCGGCAAGGGCGTCGACTTCGTCGACTACTTCCAGTCCGGCACCGCGATCCTGGTCAAGAAGGGCAACCCGAAGGGCATCAAGACCCTCGACGACCTGTGCGGCAAGAAGGTCGCGGTCCAGCTCGGCACGACGTACGCGGACGCCGCCAAGGCGCAGTCCGCGAAGTGCGAGAAGGACGGCAAGGCCAAGATCGCCATCGAGACCCCGGACACCGACGCCGAGGCGCAGGTGCGGGTGAAGTCGGGTGGTGCGGACGCCGACCTGAACGACTACCCGGTCGCCGTGCACGTGGCCAAGACCGCGGACGCGGGCAAGGCGTTCGAGGTCGCCGGCGAGCCGGTCGACGCGGGCCCCTTCGGCATCGCCGTGGACAAGGGCAACACGCAGCTGCGCGACGCCGTCAAGGAGGCGATGGACGCGATCATCGCCGACGGTACGTACCAGAAGATCCTGGACAAGTGGGGCGCCTCGCAGAGCGCGATCGACAAGGCCGTCATCAACGGCGGCAAGTGATCCACCCGCTCTGTGAAAGGCAGTCATCGTGACTGAGAAGCACACCCCGGAATCCTCCGGCTCACCGTCCGGGGAGTCCGGCACCGGCACCCCCGCGGGGGCCGGCAGCGGCAACGGCAAGCCGGCCGCGAAGAAGTCCTCGACCCCGAGGAAGGCGGCGGCCAAGAAGGCGGCCACCCCCCGCAAGACGGCGGCCGCCAAGAAGACCGCCGCCACCCCGCGCAAGGCGGCGTCCGGCACGGCGGCCACCGCCAAGAAGGCCCCGGCCGGACGGAAGACGGCCACCACCAAGGCGGCCGAGGCCAAGGCGGCCGAGGCCACCGACGCCACCGCCACGGCCGCCGCCGCGGCCGAGGCCGTCGAGGCGGTCACCGCTCCGCAGGACGCCGAGCCGGCGACCGTACCGGCGCAGACGGACCCGCAGGACGCTGTGCCGGCGGCCGTACCGGCGCAGGCGGGCCCGCAGGACGCCGTGCCCGCCACGGCCAAGACCGCCGACGGCGGCACCGGAGCCGGAGCCGCCACGGCCAAGGCGGCCGAGCCCGCCGGCGCCGCCCCCGCGGCCACCCTCACCAAGAAGGCGGACGCCGGGGACGCCGGCGGCAGCGGCGGCACGCCCCGCGTCGCCAAGGAGGGCGGCGGCGCCGCCGAGCCGATCCGGGCGATACCCGTCCGGCACTACGGGCGCTACCTCAGCGGCGCGCTCGTCCTCGCGGTCCTGGTCTGGCTGGTCTCCGCCTTCGCGGGCGGCAACGTCCGCTGGGCGACGGTCGGCGACTACATCACCGACGGCAACATCCTCGCGGGCGCGGGCCGGACGCTGATGATCAGCGTGATCTCGATGGTCATCGGCCTGGTGCTCGGTGTCGTGCTCGCCGTGATGCGGATGTCGAAGAACCCGGTGACCGGCGGTGTCTCCTGGCTGTTCATCTGGTTCTTCCGGGGCACCCCGGTCTACGTCCAGCTGCTGCTCTGGTACAGCCTGTCGCTGATCTTCCCGATCTTCGAGATCCCGTTCATCTACAAGGACGAGATGACGGACGTCATGACCCCGCTGGTCGTGGCGCTGCTCGGACTGGGCCTCAACGAGGGCGCCTACATGGCGGAGATCGTCCGCGCCGGCATCCAGTCGGTCGACCAGGGCCAGACCGAGGCCGCGCACGCGCTGGGCATGACCCAGACGCAGACCATGCGCCGGGTCGTGCTCCCGCAGGCGATGCGGGTGATCATCCCGCCGACGGGCAACGAGTTCATCAACCTGCTGAAGACCTCGTCGCTGGTGGCCGTGGTCTCGTACCCCGACCTGCTCCGCAGCGCGCAGATCATCTCCGGCCGCACGTACGCGGTGATGGAGATGCTCTTCGTGGCCTCCTTCTGGTACCTGACGCTGACCAGCATCTTCAGCGTCGGCCAGTACTACCTGGAGCGCCGCTACGCCCGAGGCTCGCTGCGCGACCTCCCCCAGACCCCATGGCAGAAGGTCAAGGCCAATCTGTCGACCCTGCGACGCCCGGAGGTGGCGCGATGACGACCGCCATGGTGAAGGCCGAGGGCGTCCACAAGTCCTACGGCGCGGCCCACATCCTCAAGGGGATCGACCTGGAGGTGGCGCCCGGCGAGGTGTTCTGCCTCATCGGTCCCTCCGGTTCCGGCAAGTCGACCTTCCTGCGGTGCATCAACCACCTGGAGAAGGTCAACGCCGGACGGCTGTACGTCGACGGCGAGCTGGTGGGCTACCGCCAGAAGGGCGACAAGCTCTACGAGCTGAAGGACAGCGAGGTCGCGCTCAAGCGCCGTGACATCGGCATGGTCTTCCAGCGCTTCAACCTGTTCCCGCACATGACGGCCGTCGAGAACGTCATGGAGGCCCCGGTCCAGGTCAAGGGCGAGTCCAGGGCGGTGGCCCGCGAGCGGGCGCTGAAGCTGCTGGACCGGGTGGGGCTGGGCGACAAGTCCGGCAACTACCCCTCCCAGCTCTCCGGCGGCCAGCAGCAGCGCGTGGCGATCGCCCGCGCGCTGGCGATGGAGCCGAAGCTGATGCTCTTCGACGAGCCGACGTCGGCGCTCGACCCGGAGCTGGTGGGCGACGTGCTGGACGTGATGCGGGACCTGGCCGAGTCGGGCATGACCATGGTCGTGGTCACGCACGAGATGGGCTTCGCCCGTGGGGTCGGCGACTCGCTGGTGTTCATGGACGGCGGTGTGGTGGTCGAGTCGGGCCACCCGCGTGACGTCCTGACCAACCCGCAGCAGGACCGGACGAAGGCGTTCCTGTCCAAGGTGCTGTAGAACGCGCGGAAGGGGCGGTACGGGATTCCCCGTACCGCCCCTTCCTTCGTACGCGGCTACTTCACCGCCAGCACCAGCGCGTCCGACGGCGACGACCACACCGTCCTCGCCTCGGCGAAGCCCGCCGCGCGCAGGGTGCTCGCGTGCCACTCGGGCGGCGGGGTGTCGCCGTCCGCGTGCTCGCCGTAGATGGCGAACCGCTCGGCGGTCGGCGCGGCCAGCACCGGGTCCTGGGCGGCCAGCTCCAACCAGGCGGCCCAGTCGAGGGCGCCGGCGGCCCTGGCGCGGTCCATCACGGCGTGCCGGTGGGCGCGCTCGGCGGCGTTGATCCGGGGCGTGGCCGGGTCGGGCATGTGGTCGGCGTTCATCAGGACGCCGCCCTCCCGGACGAGCCCGCCGAGCTGCCCGTACAGCGTGGCCAGCGGTTCGGTGTGCAGCCAGTGCAGGGCGGTGGCGGTGAGCACGGCGTCGTACGTGTCGTACGGCAGCGCGCTCGTCCAGTGCGGGTCGGTGAGGTCGGCCCGGACGAAGGTCACCCGCCGGTCGCCGGCGAAGTACCCCTCGGCGATGGCGAGGAGCGCGGGGTCGAGGTCGACCCCGGTGCTGACGGCGTCCGGGAACCGGTCGAAGAGCCGCTTCGTGATACTTCCCGTACCGCACGCGAGGTCGAGGACCCTCGGCGCGGGCCCGGTGAACGCCTCGACCATGTCGAGCATCACCCGGAACCGCTCCTCGCGGTCGGGCATGTACCACTCCTGCTGCCGGTCCCAGCTCTCCTGCCAGGCCCGCCAGTCGGTGCCCGTGCTCGTCGTCTCCGTCCCCACGACCCAGCCCTCCGTAATACCCTCGTATGAGACTCGTCTCTTACCAGTCAGTGCTCTGACCCTAGACCGTCGCCGTAAGGACTACAAGTGGAACTGGCCTCTTACTCGGATTACGCCGTACGTCTGGTGAACACCGAGGAGCCGGCACGCAACAAGGACACGCTGACCTCGGTGGAGGCGGTGCGCGACCTCTTCGGCGAGGCGTCCCAGATGGCGCGCCGGGCCGCCGACGCGGACGTCACCCGCTTCCGCGCGGTACGGGCGCGGCTGCGCGCCGTCTTCACGGCGGCCGACGCGGGCGACCACACCGGGGCCGTGGACCTGCTCAACTCGCTGCTGCTGGAGTTCCCCGTCAGCCCGCAGATCTCCGGCCATGACTTCCTGGACGACGAGGGCCGGCCGCGCTGGCACATGCACCTCGCCGACCACCCGTCCAACGCCACCGCCGGGTACGCCGCGATCGCGGCGATGGGCCTCGCCTTCCACCTCACCTCGTTCGGCGCCGACCGGCTCGGGCTGTGCCAGGCCGCCCCCTGCCGCAACGCCTACCTCGACACCTCCACCAACCGCTCCCGCCGCTACTGCTCCGACCGCTGCGCGACCCGGGCGAACGTCGCCGCCTACCGGGCCCGGAAGCGCCTGGAGAGCGAGCGGTCCGCGAGCACCGGCCGCACCGCCGACACCAGCCAGGAGAGCACCACCCCGACCGACCGCTGACGCCCGGGCCGTATCCCCCGGTACCGCGCCCGCACCCGTCCCAGGACCATGTCGGGCGGTACGGGCCCGAAGGCGCGGCTGTCCACGGCCTCGGCGGACCGGTTGTCGCCGAGCACCCACCAGCCGCCGTCCCGCAGCTCGACCAGCCGCTTCACGATCAGCAGGTCCTGCTGCAGCGGATGGCGCAGCACGGCGACGTCCCCCGGCCGCAGCGGCGCGCCGTAGTGCACCAGCAGCTGGTCCCCGTGGTGCAGCGTGGGCACCATCGACGGGCCCGTCACCTCGGCGATCCCGAACGGCACCCGCGGCCCGCGCTCGTGCCCGAGCGGCCCCTGCTCCGTCATCCGGCCCACACCTCCCGGCCCCTCGCTGGGCCCTCACCGTCCCGTGCCGGACCTTCCTCCACGAGCCCCATGGTCACCCCGGACTTTTGTCCTAAGCCCACGGGGGCACCCGCGAAAAGCCGTCCGTCAGGGAGTAATGTCCCACCTGAGAAGACGATCACGAGGAAGGACGGCTCAATGCTCTCCCGCCTGTTTGCCCCGAAGGTGAAGGTCAGCGCGCACTGCGACCTCCCCTGCGGTGTCTACGACCCGGCCCAGGCCCGTATCGAGGCCGAGTCGGTCAAGGCCATCCAGGAGAAGATGGCGGCCAACGACGACGCCCACTTCCAGGCCCGTGCGACCACGATCAAGGAGGAGCGCGCGGAGCTCGCCAAGCACCACGTCTCCGTCCTGTGGAGCGACTACTTCAAGCCGCCGCACTTCGAGAAGTACCCGGAGCTGCACCAGCTCATCAACGACACGCTGAAGTCGCTGTCGGCCGCGAAGGGCTCGAAGGACCCGGCGACGGGCCAGAAGGCGCTGGACTACATCGCGCAGGTCGACAAGATCTTCTGGGAGACCAAGAAGGCGTGACGCCCCGCCAGGGGGCCTGACCCGCACACCACGGCCGGCGCCCCCACCCGGACCGCACCCGCCCCCGGGCCGCCGATCACTGCGGCCCCGGGGGACCGGGTGCGGTTCTTCGTGTGGCCGCACTCGCGCGTGGGCCCTGGCCTGCGGGGAGTTGGGCGCGCGGGCGGCGGTAGATTGCCGGTATGTCGACACCCGGTCCGTATCAGCAGAGTCCCTCCCCGTACATACCGCCCCAGCAGCCCAATCCGTACGCCCAGCCGGTGCCTCCGCCGCCGGTGCAGCAGCCGCCCGTCGCGGGGGGCGGCGGCGGGGGGCGCAGGGGCGTGCCCGGGTGGGTGTGGGGGCTCGGGGGCGTCGTGGTGGCGTCCGCGGTGTGGGCGGGGGCGCTGTTCGCCACCGGCACGCTCGGCGGCGCCCGGGCCGAGTTCGGGGGGCACCGGTACCAGGAGGCGCTGTGCGAGAAGACCTCGCTGGACGCCTTCGGCAAGCGGTACCGCGTGGTGAAGGAGGACGCCGGCGCGGACAACGGCTTCGCCTCGCAGCAGAAGGCCATCGACCAGAGCTACTGCAACACCGACCTGGAGGACCCCAGGGCCGGTGAGGACTCGTACCTCAGCCTCTACGTCACCACACGAGCCGAGTGGCACAAGACCACCGACCCGGCGGGCGAGTTCGCCTCGCTCCAGCTCTCCAACGAGGACCGGTCGGACAAGAACTACACCTACGAGACGGAGAAGGTCGACGGGTTCGGCGACGAGGCGTACCTGGTCACCGAGCGCCGCGGCGGGGACAAGGGCGCGCTGGGCGGAACGACGCTCGCGGGCATGACGCTGGCGGTGCGGGACGGCTGGTTCACCTTCGAGATGAGCTGGAACTGGTACGGCGGTAGCCCCGAGGAGAAGGTGACGCCCCCGGCCCCGCAGGAGGTCAGGGCGATGCTGGAGGCGGACACCCGGGACACGCTGGACGCGCTCAAGGGGTAGCGAAGGGCGCCGGGGGCAGCGGGGGCGGCGGGGTCAGGCCGCGCGGGCGGCCAGCGGGCTGCCGTGGCGCAGCAGCCACTGCCGGTACGCCGTGGTGCGCAGCGCCGCCTCGCGGTACGCGGCGGCGAGGTCGGTGTACGCCGCTTCCGTGTACGCCGCGTCGGCGCCCGTCCCGGGGCGGCTGTAGAGCAGCAGCCGCACCGCCAGCGGGTCGCCCCGTAACGGCCGGATGGCCATGTCGTCCCGCGGGCCGGACGTCGGCTGGCACGGCGCCACCACCTCGCCGGCCACGATGAGCGAGGCGGCGGTGTGGTAGTCGCCGTGCAGGACCGGCGGGTCGATCCCGGCCGCCCCGAGCATCCGGCGCAGCCCGTCCCACTCGCCGTCCACGTTGGGGTCGACGATCCAGCGGTCCCGCGCCAGGTCGGCGAGCTCCACCACGGGCGCGCCGGCCGCCGGGTGGTCCCGCGCCATGGAGATGAACTGCGGCTCCCGCTCCACCAGCACGCGCCGCTCCAGCCCCTCGGGCACGCGCAGGGGGCAGCCCTCCACCTCGTGCACGAACGCCACGTCGAGCTGCCCGGCGGCCAGTGCCCGCAGCAGGGCGCCCGCCGAGACGTCCATGTGGAGCGTGATGTCGGTGCCGGGCAGCCGGTCCCGCAGCCGGCGCAGCCAGCCGGCGAGCGCGCGGCTGGCGGTGGAGCCGAGGCGCAGCCGGGCACCGTCGGCGCGGGCGGCGGCGGCCCGGGTCTCGGTGACGAGCACGGCCATCTGGGCGACCAGCGGGCGGGCGCGGCTGAGGACGGCGTGCCCCAGCGGGGTGGGCCGGCAGCCGGTCCGTTCCCGGGCGAACAGCTCGGCGCCCAGGGCGTGTTCGATCCGCCGCAGCTGGGTCGTCAGGGACGGCTGGCTGACGCCGAGCTGACGGGCGGCCTTGTGGAGGCTGCCCGTGTCGGCGATGGCGCACAGCGCCCGCAGGTGTCTCACCTCCAGCTCCATGAGCCGAGAGTAGGACGGTTGACCGTCGTACCACCAGAGACGGCAGGGGAGTTGAGTAACGTGATGCACCGGTTCTATCGCCCCTTGGCATCATCCGTACCGGTGGCCGGCTCCCCCACACTCTCCCCAACCGAACGGCCCACCCAGCCGTTCCGGATCACGAGGAGCCCCCCATGAGACACCCCAAGTCCGTGCTGGCCGCCGCCCTGGGCATCGCCGCCGCCCTCGCCGCCGTGCCGGCCACCAGCGCCGTCGCCGCCCCGGCCGCCGCGCCCGCGCCGGCACCCGCCGCCTACTCGGCGTACGCCGGTTCCGCCGAGAACGCCCAGGCCAACCGGGCCTTCTTCGAGGCCGTCATGGAGTCGGTCGCCGAGAAGCGCGCGGCCAACCCCGGCGCGCAGGCCGTCACGGTCGTCTACTCGGCCGCGAGCGCGCCGAGCTTCCGCACCCAGATAGCCCGCTCCACCCAGATCTGGAACAGCTCGGTCAGCAATGTGAAGCTCCAGGAGGGCAGCAACCCGGACTTCCGGTACTACGAGGGCAATGACTCGCGGGGCTCGTACGCCAGCACCGACGGTCACGGCCGGGGCTACATCTTCCTGGACTACCGGCAGAACCAGACGTACAACTCCACCCGGGTCACCGCCCACGAGACCGGCCATGTGCTCGGACTGCCCGACCGCTACTCCGGGCCGTGCAGCGAGCTGATGTCGGGCGGCGGCCCCGGCCCGTCCTGCCAGAACGCCCAGCCGAACGCGCAGGAGCGCGCCCGGGTGGACGCGCTGTGGCGCTACGGCCTGGCGGCGGCCACGGCCAAGGTCTCCTAGCCGGGAGGACGACGACCGTACGAGACCGTACGACCGTACGGGACGGGGGGCCGGGGGGCCGGACGTGAGCCGCGTCCGGCCCCCCGGGCCGTCAGGCGGTGGTCGCCCCGGCCCCCTCCAGCACCGTGCGGCCCAGCCGGCTGCCGGGCGGGAGCTGGCGCCGGATGCGGTCGAGGGCCTGGCCGAAGTCGCCGCCGGCCAGGCCCGACTCGTACGCCGCACCGCACCAGTGCAGGGTGAGCTGAAGATCCACTCGGTCGGGTGAGCCGTCGGACAGGGCTTCACCCAGCGCCAACAGGCAACTGAGCGTGGCCTGTTGGGTGCCGTCGTCGGTGTGGACCGGCAGCGGCAGGTCCCACTCCATGACGCACCCGGCCGGCGGCAGGCCGCCGTTCTCCTCGGCCGCGCGCAGCGCGTCCAGGCGGGCGCCCGCGTACTCCACGCCCCTGACGCGGGTGGCGATCCGCCGCCCGTCCGCCGTGATCACGATCGCTTCCGCACCGCGGCGGTCCCGGTACCAGCCGGTCCAGACTTCCGTCGACTCCGATGACATGGCGCGGACTGTAGCGGTAGGACCGCCTCCGACGTGCGGCAGGTCACCGTGGAGCGGACCCGGCCCGGGCGCGACGGGTGGCGGCCGGCCCGCGGCCCGTGTCAGCGCTTCCGGCTGTACCAGCGCACGACCACGCCGTTGTCGAAGGCGCGGACGGCGTCGAGGCCGTAGTCGTGGATCGCGAAACCGGAGCCGAACATCGGCATGCCGGAGCCGTAGACCTGCGGGTACGTCTTGATCACCAGCTCGTCGACCTCGTCGGCCAGCTGTCCCGCGATCTCCGAGCCGCCGCACAGCCAGATGTCGTACGCGCTGTCCTCGGCCTTGAGTGCGCGGATCCGGCCGACGAGGTCCTCGGCGATGATCTCCACGTTGGGGTGCGGGGACTTCTCGATGCTGCGGGAGGCGACGAACTCGCGCAGGTGGCCGTACGGGCTCGGCATGCCGGCGTCCAGTCCGAGCTGGTAGCTGCCGCGCCCCTGGACGACCGCGTCGAACCGCTTGTTCGGCGCGTCGGCGATGCCCAGGATCCTGCGGCCCTCCTGCGAGATCGTGTCCGGGTACTCGGTGGTGAGGAACTCCAGGAAGTCGCCGGACACCAGCGACATGAAGGAGTTGGCGTCGCCGGCCGGGTCGCCGATGAAACCGTCGAGCGAACAGGCGACGAAGTAGGTGAGCTTGCGCATGCGTTTCCCCCGGAAGTCGGTGTGTCGTGGGTGCGGTGGGCGCCTCTACTGACGCCCGCCAACCAGGACAGCTATAGTGCTCCAGGTGTAGTGGTTGTGCAAGCCCTTATCGAGGAGGCCGCCGGATGGCGAGGAATCCGGAACGCAGAACGACGCTGCTGGACGCCGCGATCGACGTCCTGGCGAGCGAGGGGGCCCGGGGGCTGACCTTCCGGGCCGTGGACGCCCGGGCCGGCGTCCCGGCGGGCACCGCGTCCAACTACTTCGCCAACCGCGACGACCTGCTCACCCAGTCCGGCTCGCGCATCACCGCGCGGATGGTCCCGGCACCCGAGTCGGTGGACGCGGCGATGCGCCCCGCACCCAGCCGTGAGCTGGTCCGCTCGCTGATGGTGTGGCTGGTGCAGCGCATCGAGGCGGAGCGCACCGGGTATCTCGCCATGCTGGAACTGCGCCTCGAAGCCACCCGGCGACCCGCGCTCCGGGACCGGCTGACCCGCGCGGTGCGCGAGCAGCTGGACGAGAACGTCCGCTTCCACCTGGAGGCGGGCCTGCCGGGCGACACGGACACCGTGCTGGTGCTGTACCTCGCCATGACCGGCGTACTGCTGGAGCACGTCACCCTGCCCGGAGTGCTCCCCGAGGCGGAGCTGGACCGGATCGTGGAGACCGTGGTGGACCGGATCGTCCCCGAGGGCTGAGGCCGGGGCCGGTGGGCGGGCGGGGATGAGCCGGAGCGCCCGCCCGGTCGGCCCCGCCGCGCCCCTCCGCGCCCCAGGGTTACGTCGTACGCCGCGTCACGAACTCCGCCAGCGCGAGCAAGTCCCCGGCCGCCGCCAGGTCAGGGACCGCCCGGGAGAGCTGCTGCACCGCCCGCGCCATCCGGTCCGCCGCCTCCGCCTGCGCCCAGTCGCGCGCCCCGGCCCGCTCGACCGCGTCCGCCGCGCGCCGCACGGCGTCACCGTCCAGCAGGGGCTGTTCGTACAGCTTCGCCAGCTCCTCACCGGCGTCCGTGCCCGAGCCGAGCGCGGCGACCACCGGCAGCGACTTCTTGTGGGCGACCAGGTCGGCCCCGGCGGGCTTGCCGGTACGGCGCGGATCGCCCCAGATGCCGATCAGGTCGTCGATGAGCTGGAACGCCAGCCCCGCCTCCCTGCCGAACGCGTCCAGCGCCGCGACCTCGGCCTCACCGGCTCCCGCGTACAGCGCGCCCAGCGCGCAGGAACAGCCCAGCAGCGCCCCGGTCTTGGCGGTCGCCATCGCGAGGCACTCGTCCAGCGACACCTCCCGGGGCGGCCGTCCCTCCAGGGCGCAGTCCGCCTGCTGGCCCGCGCACAGCTCGATCACGCAGGCGGACAGCCGGGCCACGGCGGCGGCCGACGCCGGGTGGCCGTCCTCGGCCAGCAGGCGCACCGCGAGGGCGAGCATGGCGTCGCCGGCCATCAGGGCGTCCGGGATGCCGAAGACCGTCCAGGCGGTGGGCCGGCTGCGGCGCGTGGGGTCCTCGTCGACGATGTCGTCGTGGAGCAGGGTGAAGTTGTGGGCGAGCTCGACCGCCGCCGCCGCGCGGACGGCGGTGCGCGGGTCGCCACCGAGGGCCCGCGCCGCGGCGAGCACGAGCGCGGGCCGGATCGCCTTGCCCGGCTGCCCGGTGGCGGGCGTGCCGTCGGGGTGCTCCCAGCCGAAGTGGTACATGGCGACCCGGCGTATGGTGCCGGGCAGGGTCTCCACGGTGGAGCGCAGCTGGGGTGTGACGACGGTCCGGGTGCGGTCGAGGAGCACCGAGGCCCCCGGGCCGCCGGCCGTCGTGGTGCGGGTGGTGGTGGTCACATCGCTTCCCTGGGTGACGTACGGCGGAGCGCCTCGGGCGGGTGGCGGCCGGCGGGGCGCCGCGCGGCCCGGAGGGAGCCGTACCGCGAGGAGCGGTACCGGCAGGAGCCGCACCGGAATGACCGCCCCCCGCCCCGCCGTCCGCCACCTGCCGGGGCGTCAGCGCCAGCGGCTGACTTCCACGTTCTCCAGGACGCCGAGGGCGTCCGGGACGAGGATCGCCGCCGAGTAGTAGGCGGTGACCAGGTAGGAGATGATCGCCTGCTCGTCGATGCCCATGAAGCGGACCGACAGGCTGGGCTCGATCTCGTCCGGCAGGCCGGTCTGGTGGAGGCCGATGACGCCCTGCTCGTCCTCGCCGGTGCGCATGCAGAGGATGGAGGTCGTGCGGGCCTCGGTGACCGGGATCTTGCTGCACGGGAAGATCGGCACCCCGCGCCAGGCGGGGATCTGGTGGCCGCCGACGTCGACCGAGCCGGGGACGATGCCCCGCCTGTTGCACTCGCGGCCGAACGCGGCGATGGCGCGCGGGTGGGCGAGGAACATCTTGTTGCCCCGGCGGCGCGAGAGCAGCTCGTCCATGTCGTCGGGGCTGGGCACGCCGTCGTGCGGCTGGAGCCGCTGCCCGTAGTCGCAGTTGGCGAGGAGGCCGAACTCCCGGTTGTTGATGAGCTCGTGCTCCTGGCGCTCGCGCAGCGCCTCGACCGTGAGCCGCAACTGCTGCTCGGTCTGGTTCATCGGCTGGTTGTAGAGGTCGGCGACCCGGCTGTGCACCTTCAGCACGGTCTGCGCGACGCTCAGTTCGTACTCGCGCGGGGCGGCCTCGTAGTCGACGTAGGTATGCGGGACGACGGCCTCGCCGACATGGCCGGCCGACAGGTCGATGGCCTTCTCGCCGTGCGCGTTGGTGCGCTGGTGCGGCAGGGACGCCAGCGCGGACAGGTGCTCCGCGAGCGACTCGGCGCGGTCCGCGAGGTTCGTCACGTCGGCCCGGGTCAGCTCCAGCACGGTGCAGGCGGTGGCGGCGCGGGCCGTCCACTCCCAGGTGGCGTCCCGGTCGGCCAGGCAGGCGTCGCCGAAGTACGCCCCGTCGGCGAGGACCCCGAGCACCGCCTCGTCGCCGTACGGGCCGGTGCCGACCTGCTCGACCCGGCCGTGCGCCAGGAGGAACACGCGGTCGGTCGCGGTGCCCGCCTCGACGATGACCTCACCGGCGGCGAACTCCCGCTGCGCGCACCGGTCGGCGAGCTCGGCGAGCGCCGTGTCGTCCTCGTACGAGCGCAGGGCGGGCAGCTCCCGCAGCTCGTTGGGGATCACGGCGACCCGCGCCCCGGTCTGGACGAACGTCACACGCCCGTCGCCCACCGAGTAGCTGAGCCGCCGGTTGACCCGGTAGGTACCGCCCTGCACCTGCACCCACGGAAGCATCCGCAGCAGCCACCGGGAGGTGATCTCCTGCATCTGCGGAACCGACTTGGTGGTGGTCGCCAGGTTCCGCGCGGCGGCGGTACCGAGACTCTGCTGCGGTGACGCCTGCTGCTCCGTGCGGGTTTCCTCGCCAACCGAACCGACCGACATGAACATCCCTCTCGATCATGGTCTGACCTTCGGAGGAAAAGCCTTTCAGCACGTTGCGTGTTCCCGCCATTACACAAACGAGCGAGAATGGATCATCACCGGGCGGGGCATGCCCTGGGGTTCGCCACCGGTTCGCCGGCTCACGATGCGCCCGGTGCCCCGGGCGGCGGTTGTCCGGATCGGCTCGCACGCCGTCCGAACATGAGCCGACCGCGCCGCCGCCGCGTACTCCCTGGGTAGAACGGGCTCAGGCACAACCAGAAGGAGGCGGCGTGGCCCCACCCATGTCCGCGAACGGCCTTCTCGACGCGCTGCGCGACGAGGGCCTCACCGTCGTCGGGGTCGGCGACTGGCGCACCCACAACCGCAACCACAAGGGCCCCTGGGGGCCGGTCCACGGGGTGATGATCCACCACACCGTGACCGAGGGCAGCGACCACACGGTCCGGCTCTGCCGGGAGGGCCGGCCCGGCCTCCCCGGCCCCCTCTGCCACGGCGTGATCACCAAGGACGGCACCGTCCACCTCGTCGGGTACGGCAGGGCCAACCACGCCGGGAAGGGCGACCGCGACGTCCTGCGCGCCGTGATCGCCGAGAAGGCGCTCCCCCACGACAACCAGGCCAACGTCGACGGCAACACCCACTTCTACGGCTTCGAGTGCGAGAACCTCGGCGACGGCAGGGACCCGTGGCCCGAGGCGCAGCTGCTGGCCATCGAGAAGGCGGCGGCGGCGATCTGCCGGAGGCACGGCTGGACCGCCCGCTCCGTCATCGGCCACCTGGAGTGGCAGCCGGGCAAGGTCGACCCGCGCGGCTTCTCCATGGCGTCGATGCGGGCACGCGTCGCGGAGCGGCTGAAGTAGACAATGGCCGGGTGAACGCGCTCGACCTGTCCCGCCTCCGGCCCCGGCTCCCCTCCCCCCTGGAGCCGGCCGAGGACGAGCGCTTCACCCGGCACGGCGTACGGCTGCTACTCAAGCGCGACGACCTGATCCACCCGGACCTGCCGGGCAACAAGTGGCGCAAGCTGGCGCCCAGCCTCGCCGCCGCGGCCGGGCGGCCGGTGCTCACCTTCGGCGGCGCGTACTCCAACCACCTCCGCGCCACGGCCGCCGCCGGCCGGCTGCTGGGCTTCCCCACCACCGGGGTGGTGCGCGGCGAGGAGCTGGCCGGCCGGCCGCCGAACCCGTCGCTGGCGGCCTGCGCGGCGGACGGGATGCGGCTGCTGTACGTGGACCGCGCCACGTACCGGGCGAAGGACGACCCGGCGGTGCTGGAGCGGCTGCTGCGGCAGGCCCCGCCGGACAGCTTCGTGGTGCCCGAGGGCGGCAGCAACGCCCTGGCGGTACGCGGCTGCGCCGGGCTGGGGCGGGAGCTGCGCGCGCAGGGCGCGGACGTGGCGGCGGTCGCCTGCGGTACGGGCGGCACCCTGGCCGGTCTGGCGGCGGGCCTGGGCGCGGGCCGCCGGGCGCTGGGCGTGCCCGTGCTGAGGGGCGGCTTCCTGGGCGGTGCCGTACGGGACCTCCAGGAGGCGGCCTTCGGCGGGCCGGCGGGCGACTGGAGTCTGGACGAGCGGTTCCACTTCGGGGGCTACGCGCGCGTGCCGCCGGAGCTGGAGGCGTTCGCCCAGGACTTCGAGGCGCGGCACGGACTCGCCATCGAGCGCATATATGTCGCCAAGTTGCTGTACGGACTCGTCGCCCCGGCCCGCGAGGGCGCCTTCCCGCCCGGCACGGCCCTCGCCGCCGTGATCACCGGCCGCCCGGAGCCGGGCCGCGCCGGGGCCTGAGAGCCGGGCCGGGGCCCAGGAGCCGGGTGACACCACGTACCGACGGCAGCCCCCGGGGGTCAGCCGTCCGCCGCCTCCCGGTAGGCGGCGGCCTCCTCCAGGTCCAGCCGGCGCAGCAGGGTGCGCATCATCTCGTCGTCGATGCGCCGCTCGTCCCGCAGCCGGACGAACACCTCGCGCTCGGCCTCGATCATCTCCCGCGCCAGCCTCCGGTAGGTGTCGTCCGCCGACTCCCCGGTGACCGGGTTGGCGGCGCCCAGCCGCTCCCACACCGCGTTGCGGCGCCGCTCCAGCACGGTCCGCAGCCGGTCGGCGAGGGGCCCGGGCAGGGTGTTCCGCTCGTCCGCGAGCAGCTCCTCCAGGCGCTGCTCGGCCGCCCGGGACGCCTCGCTCTGCGCCTGCGCCTCGGCCAGGGTCTCGGCGCGGGCGTCCCGCCCGGGCAGCTTCAGGGCCCGGATCAGCGGCGGCAGGGTGAGGCCCTGCACCACCAGGGTGCCGATCACGGTGGTGAAGGTCAGGAACAGCACCAGGTTCCGCGCCGGGAACGCCTCCCCCGCGGTGGCCACCGGGATGGAGAAGGCGATCGCCAGCGACACCACGCCCCGCATGCCGGCCCAGCCGACGATCACCGGCGAGGTCCAGGTGACGCCCGGTTCCCGCTCCCGCACCCGCCGGGACAGGGCGCGCGGCAGGTAGGTGGCCGGGAAGACCCAGACGAACCGCACCACCACGACCGCGGCGAAGACCCCGGCCGCGTACAGGGCGGCCTCCCCGGTGCCGTAGTCCCCCAGCTCGCGCACCACATGGGGCAGCTGGAGCCCGATCAGCGCGAAGACGGAGGTCTCCAGCAGGAAGGCGACCATCTTCCAGACGGCCTCCTCCTGGAGGCGGGTGGCGAAGTCGACCTGCCAGGAGCGGTGGCCCAGGTACAGCGCCACCACGACGACGGCGAGGACCCCGGAGGCGTGGACGTGCTCGGCGGCCGCGTAGGCGACGAACGGGATGAGCAGCGAGAGGGTGTTCTGGAGCATCGGCTCGCGCAGGGTCCGGCGCAGCCAGTGGATCGGGACCATGAGGACCAGGCCGACGCCGATCCCGCCGAGCGCGGCGACGGCGAACTCGGTGATCCCGCCCGCCCAGCTGACCCCCTCGCCGACGGCCGCGGCGAGCGCCACCTTGTACGCGGTGATCGCGGTGGCGTCGTTCACCAGGGACTCGCCCTGCAGGATGGTGGTGATCCGGCCGGGCAGCCCGAGCCGGCGGGCGATGGCGGTGGCGGCCACCGCGTCCGGCGGCGCGACCACGGCGCCCAGGACGAGGGCGGCGGTCAGGGGCAGGTCCGGCACCATCAGGTGGGCGAGCCAGCCGACGGCGAGCGTCGCGAAGAGCACATAGCCCACCGACAGCAGCGCGACGGGCCGGATGTTGGCGCGCAGGTCGAGGTAGGACGACTCCAGCGCGGCGGTGTGCAGCAGTGGCGGCAGCACCAGCGGCAGCACGATGTGCGGGTCCAGCGTGTAGTCGGGCACGCCCGGGACGTACGAGGCGGCCAGACCGGCCGCCACCAGCAGCAGGGGCGCCGGCACCGGCGTCCTGCGGGCCAGCCCCGCGATCGCGGCACTCGCCGCGACCAGCGCCACCAGCGACAGTGTGTCCATCGTCTCCCCGCTCTCACCCGCGCAGCGCCCGTTAACCTGGCCATCATGCGCGAGTGTCCGCACGTGATCGAACTGCCCCGGCCCGAGCCCGCCCCGCTGTCGGCGACCTGCCCGGAGTGCGCGGCCGACGGGACGCACCCGGTCCAGCTCCGGCTGTGCCTGGAGTGCGGCCATGTCGGCTGCTGCGACTCCTCGGCGGGCCGGCACGCCACGCGGCACTTCGAGGACACCGGGCACCCGGTGATCCGGACCCACGAGCGGGGGGAGAATTGGCGTTGGTGCTTCGTCGACGGTTCGATCGTGTGACGTCTGGGTACGTCAACCCTCCGCCGGTTTCTCGCGATTGGGCCCCGCAGACCTCTAGCCACTGAGCGTACTCATGTGCTTACCATGAGTGACAGTCGTGGGCCGGGGGTCCTGGCGACACGGCACCATGGATCGCGATAGCGTCACCGCGGACCACGCATACCTGCGTACCACACGGCTCCGGGGAGGACAGCCCCTTCCGGAGCCCCGAAAGAGCTTGTGCCACCTTGGAGGTGAGGGTGTCCCAGATCGCAGGCGAGCCCGGGACCCAGGACTTCGTGGAAGTCCGGCTGCCCGCTGCGGGTGCCTACCTGTCCGTGCTGCGTACGGCCACGGCCGGTCTCGCGGCGCGTTTGGACTTCACCCTCGACGAGATCGAGGACTTGCGCATCGCGGTCGACGAGGCGTGCGCCATCCTGCTCCAGCAGGCGGTGCCCGGCTCGGTGCTGAGCTGTGTGTTCCGCCTCGTCGACGACTCCCTGGACGTCACGGTCTCGGCGCCCACCACGGACGGCAGGGCGCCGGAGCGGGACACGTTCGCCTGGACGGTGCTCTCGGCACTGGCCGGCAAGGTCGACTCGTCCGTCGCCGACGACCGGACGGTCTCCATCAGCCTGTACAAACAGCGCGGCGCGGGACCCGGGCCGGCGTGAGGAACGGGGACGGTCCGGTGCGAGACGAGGAGCGCGGCCCGCGGGCACTGAGCTCGATCCCGGAACAGCAGGCGCGGCCGCACCCGGTGGACGGTCTTTTGGAAGAGCGGGCGGACCGGATGAACGAGCAGCAGCGAAACCACCACGATCCGAACGACCGCAGTGGCGCGAAGGCGCTGTTCGTCGAGTTGCGGGCGCTGCCGGACGGCTCTCCGGAGCGGGCCGAGCTGCGCAACCGGCTCGTGCGGATGCACCTGCCGCTGGTGGAGCACCTCGCACGCCGCTTCCGCAACCGCGGGGAGCCGCTGGACGACCTGACGCAGGTCGCCACCATCGGCCTGATCAAGTCGGTGGACCGCTTCGACCCGGACCGCGGGGTGGAGTTCTCGACCTACGCCACCCCCACGGTGGTGGGCGAGATCAAGCGCCACTTCCGGGACAAGGGGTGGGCGGTGCGGGTGCCGCGCCGGCTCCAGGAGCTGCGCCTGTCGCTGACGACGGCCACCGCCGAGCTGTCCCAGACGCACGGCCGCTCGCCGACGGTGCACGAGCTGGCCGAGCGGCTCGGCATCTCGGAGGAGGAGGTCCTGGAGGGCCTGGAGTCGGCGAACGCGTACTCCACGCTCTCGCTGGACGTGCCCGACACCGACGACGAGTCCCCGGCCGTCGCGGACACCCTGGGGGCCGAGGACGAGGCCCTGGAGGGCGTGGAGTACCGCGAGTCCCTCAAGCCGCTGCTGGAGGACCTCCCGCCGCGCGAGAAGCGGATCCTGCTGCTGCGGTTCTTCGGGAACATGACCCAGTCGCAGATCGCGCAGGAGGTCGGCATCTCGCAGATGCACGTCTCCCGGCTGCTGGCCCGTACGCTCGCGCAGCTGCGCGAGAAGCTCCTCGTCGAGGAGTGACCCGGCCGCTCCCGGTGAGCCAGGGCCTGTCGTTCGGATCTTGCTGGGCTCGCGTGCCCTGGCACGCACATCTGCGGCGTTGTCGTCGGTCGCCAATGCTCCGCAGTGGCTCCCTCCTCCGCCTTGCATCTGCACGCACCAGACCCCGCTCACTGATCCAGCCTGATCCGAACGAAAGGCCCTAGCCCCGGCCGCGGATGCCGAGGGCGCTCGTCGTCACCGGGTGCAGCAGCAGCACCAGCCCGGCCACCGCCGCGGCGGCCAGGGCGATGCCGGCCGGGATGGCGGCGCTCGACGCCTGGAGCAGCGTCCAGGCGACCGGCAGGGCCATCAGGTGCGTGATGATCGCCGGGCCCCGGCTCCAGCCGCGGCAGCGCAGCAGGCCCCGCGCGGCCACCAGCGGGATCAGGCCGAGGGCGAGGAGCGTGGCGCCGCCGGTGAGGGCCTGGGTCAGGTCGTCGGGCCGGCCCGTGAGACTCGTCACGAGCACATAGACCCCTCCGGCGAGCAGCGCGAGCGCCTCCAGGCCGGTGACCGCCGCGGCGGCGGTGACCCGGGCGGGGCGCGGGGCGGGCGGGGTGGTGCCGGCGGGGGTCTGGTCCGTACTGCTCACCCCCGCAGGGTAACCGGCGGGCCCGTCCAGCCCGTGGACGGGGACGGGCATCCGCTTCGCCGGGTACCGCGCGGTAGGTAACCTGGCGGGCATGCGCGCACTCCTCGTGGTCAATCCGGCAGCCACCACCACCAGTGCCCGCACCCGCGACGTGCTGATCCACGCGCTGGCCAGCGAGATGAAGCTGGAGGCGGTGACGACCGCCCACCGGGGCCACGCCCGGGACCTGGCGCGCCGGGCGGCCGAGTCGCGGGACATCGAGCTGGTCGTCGCCCTCGGCGGGGACGGCACCGTCAACGAGGTCGTCAACGGGCTGCTGCACCACGGGCCAGATCCGGACCGGCTGCCGCACCTGGCGGTCGTGCCGGGCGGCTCCACCAATGTGTTCGCCCGTGCCCTGGGCCTGCCGAACGACGCCGTGGAGGCGACCGGTGCCCTGCTGGACGCGCTGCGGGAGCGCCGCGACCGCACCGTGGGCCTCGGGCTGGCGGCGGGCACGCCCGGCACCGAGGACGAGGCCGTACCGTCCCGGTGGTTCACGTTCTGTGCCGGTTTCGGGTTCGATGCGGGGGTGATCGGCCGGGTCGAGCAGCAGCGGGAGCGCGGCAAGCGGTCGACGCACGCGCTCTACATCCGGCAGGCGGTGCGCCAGTTCCTGGACGAGCCGCGCCGCAGACACGGGGTGATCACCCTGGAGCGGCCGGGGCACGACCCGGTGCACGACCTGTCGCTGTCCATAGTCTGCAACACCGCTCCCTGGACCTACCTGGGCAATCGCCCGGTGTACGCGTCGCCGGACGCGTCCTTCGACACCGCGCTGGACGTGCTCGCGCTGGACCGGCTGTCGACCGTGTCGGTGGCGCGCGTCGCCACCCAGCTGCTGACCTCCAGCCCCGAGCGCGGACCCCAGGGCAAGCACGCCCTCGCCCTGCACGACCTGACCGACTTCACCTTGCATTCGAAGGCGCCGCTGCCCTTCCAGATGGACGGCGACCACCTGGGTCTGCGCAGCAGCGTGACGTTCACAGGCGTTCGCCGTGCACTGCGTGTGATTGTGTGAGTGGAAGGGCCTTCAGTCCTTTATCTCGAACGTATGGGCCAGGGTCCACCCCATAGAAGTACGGCTGTGACCTACCCGACACCGAGGAATCAAAAAAAACTTTCCGGAAGGGGTTGTATCCGCCGCCGAGGTTTGCGAATCTCTACATGGCGATCGGGACGGCCCGCAAGACCGGCCTCCAGTGAGAGCCAGAACCCCTCCTCAAATCCAGGACCACACCAGTTCTTCTGGCGGTCGGCCCTTCACTTGTTGAGGGATTCGTGAAAGCGTTCACATTCACAAGCAACCTGCATGCAACACCAAGGAGAGGTAGCAGCCATGGACTGGCGTCACAACGCCGTTTGTCGTGAGGAAGACCCCGAGCTGTTCTTCCCCATCGGCAACACCGGTCCTGCGCTGCTGCAGATCGAGGAAGCCAAGGCTGTCTGCCGTCGCTGCCCCGTCATGGAGCAGTGCCTGCAGTGGGCGCTCGAGTCCGGTCAGGACTCCGGCGTCTGGGGTGGCCTCAGCGAGGACGAGCGTCGCGCCATGAAGCGCCGCGCCGCCCGCAACCGGGCGCGCAACGCCAGCGCCTGAGCGACGCCACCGCTACGAGCCTGAGCCAGGCGGCGCGTACAGCGTGTACGCACCCACCCGCCTCCCGAGCCGCAGCGCGCAGCAGTAACCCATAGCGTTCGAGCCCCGGACCGTCTTCCACGGTCCGGGGCTCGCTGCTGTGCGCGGGGCCGCGCGCCCGGGGGCCGGCGCTACTTCCGGGCGGGTACGGGGATGTCGAGGACCACCCGGGTGCCCCGTTCTGCGGCGGGCTGCATGTCGAAGGTGCCGCCCAACTCCCCCTCCACCAGGGTCCGTACGATCTGCAGGCCGAGGTTGCCGGCGCGCTGGGCGTCGAAGCCCTCGGGCAGTCCCCGGCCGTCGTCCTGGACGGTGATCAGCAGCCGGGCGTCCCGGGCGCGGGCGTCGCCGCGCACGGCGGAGACCTCGACGGTGCCCTGCTCGCCGGGGGCGAAGGCGTGTTCCAGGGCGTTCTGGAGGATCTCGGTGAGGACCATCGAGAGCGGGGTGGCGACCTCGGCGTCGAGGATGCCGAAGCGGCCGTTGCGGCGGCAGGTGACCTTGCCGGGCGAGATCTCCGCGACCATGGAGATCACCCGGTCGGCGATCTCGTCGAACTCGACGCGCTCGTCCAGGTTCTGGGAGAGCGTCTCATGGACGATGGCGATGGAGCCGACGCGCCGGACCGCCTCGTTGAGCGCCTCCCGGCCCCGGTCGGAGTCCATCCGGCGGGCCTGGAGGCGCAGCAGCGCGGCGACGGTCTGGAGGTTGTTCTTCACCCGGTGGTGGATCTCCCGGATGGTGGCGTCCTTGGTGATCAACTCGCGTTCGCGCCGCCGCAGTTCGGTGACGTCGCGGAGCAGGACCAGGGAGCCGATCCGGGGGCCCTTGGGCTTGAGCGGGATGGCGCGCAGCTGGATGACGCCGCCGTTGCCCTCGACCTCCGCCTCGCGCGGGGCGTAGCCGCTGGCCAGTTTGACCAGGGCCTCGTCCACCGGGCCCCGGGAGGGGGCGAGTTCGGCGGTGATCTGGCCGAGGTGCTGGCCGACCAGGTCGGCGGCGAGGCCGAGGCGGTGGTAGGCGGAGAGGGCGTTGGGCGAGGCGTACTGGACGACGCCGTCCGCGTCGAGCCGGATCAGTCCGTCGCCGGCGCGCGGCGAGGCGTCCATGTCGACCTGCTGGCCGGGGAAGGGGAAGGTGCCGGCCGCGATCATCTGGGCCAGGTCGGAGGCGGACTGGAGGTAGGTCAGCTCCAGCCGGCTGGGGGTGCGGACGGTGAGCAGGTTGGTGTTGCGGGCGATGACGCCGAGGACGCGCCCTTCCCGGCGTACGGGGATGGACTCGACCCGTACCGGGACCTCCTCGCGCCACTCCGGGTCGCCCTCGCGCACGATCCGGCCCTCGTCGAGCGCCGCGTCCAGCAGCGGGCGCCGGCCGCGCGGGACCAGGTGGCCGACCATGTCGTCCTGGTAGGAGGTGGGCCCGGTGTTGGGCCGCATCTGCGCGACGGAGACGTAACGCGTACCGTCGAGGGTGGGCACCCAGAGCACCAGGTCGGCGAAGGACAGGTCGGAGAGCAGCTGCCACTCCGAGACCAGCAGGTGGAGCCACTCGAGGTCGGACTCGCTGAGGGCGGTGTGCTGGCGTACGAGATCGTTCATGGAGGGCACATGTGCGAGCGTACCCGCGTGCCTGAATCTGGTGTTCTTCCGGTGGGTGAGAGAGGATGGGTACGGACGATGGATCATCGATCGCCCGCCGTCCCCTCCGGACGGTGCCGCCGGCCCCCGTGGCGGCGGCATGGACAGACCAGATTGGTCTAGTCCACAATGACCGACAGAAACAGAAGACCTCCGCCCTCCCCGCACAGGAGGACGGATCGAGGTACCCGGCGCTCTCTGCCCTGACTGCGCCGAGTCCTCCCCACGGCCGCGGGACCGCACACCCGCCGGCCGGGCAGCTCCGGGCTGCGGTGCCGGACGGGCTGAGGGTCCCGTCCCGGCGCCGCGGCCCGCGGGTTTTTCCGGGGCCGCCCCGCCCCCTCCTCTCCCCCGCGCACACCGCCGGACCGCGCCCGTTCACGGGCGATTCACCCGCCCGCGGGGGTACCCGGGAAGCCTCCGCAGGGCAGGCTCATTCTGCTAGATTGGTCTATACCACATACGTTCTCTGAGATCGGCAGGCCCTCCGTGGAAGTTGTCATCGTCCAGGACGCCCAGGCAGGCGGCGAGCTGATCGCCGAGGCCGTCGCCGGCCTGCTGCGCCGCAAGCCCGGCGCGCTGCTCGGCGTGGCCACCGGGTCCACCCCGGTGCCCATCTACGAGGCGCTGACCGCGAAGGTGCGGGCGGGCGCCGTGGACGTCTCCCGCGCCCGGGTGGCCCAGCTCGACGAGTACGTGGGGCTGCCGGCCGGGCACCCCGAGTCGTACCGGTCCGTGGTGCTGCGCCAGGTCGTCGAGCCGCTGGGGCTGGACCCCGACGCCTTCCTGGGCCCCGACGGCGCGGCCGAGGACGTGCAGGCGGCGTGCAAGGCGTACGACAGGGCGCTGGCCGAGGCGGGCGGGGTGGACCTCCAGATCCTCGGCATCGGCACCGACGGGCACATCGGGTTCAACGAGCCGTGCTCCTCGCTCGCCTCCCGCACCCGGATCAAGACGCTCACCGAGCAGACCCGCGTGGACAACGCGCGCTTCTTCGGGGGCGACATCGAGCAGGTGCCCCACCATGTGATCACCCAGGGCATCGGCACCATCCTGGAGGCCCGGCACCTGGTCCTGCTGGCCACCGGCGAGGGCAAGGCCGAGGCGGTGGCGCAGACCGTCGAGGGCCCGGTCGCCGCCCTCGTACCGGCCTCGGCGCTCCAGCTGCACCCGCACGCCACGGTCGTGGTGGACGAGGCGGCGGCGTCCAAGCTGAAGCTGGCGGACTACTTCCGCCACACCTACGCCAACAAGCCGCACTGGCAGGGCCTGTAGCTCTCGCACAGCCGGTCGCGGGTACGAGAAAGGGGGGCCGGGTCCTGGTGGACCCGGCCCCCCTCGTCGTACCGCTGTGCGCCGGGTCACGCCCCGGTGAGCACCTCCGCCGCCGCGACCCCGCAGACCCGCGCGGCCCCGTGCGTGGCGATGTGCAGCGCGCCCCGGGCGGGCGCCTGGCTCACGCCCATCTCGACGACCACCGTGTCCGGGCGGGCCGCCAGCAGCGCGTCCAGCGCGGCCGCCATCCACGGGTGGCGGTGGGCGTCCCGGACGACGGCCACGACCGTCCGCTCCCCCGCGTCCCGCAGCACCCGCTCCACGGCCGCGTCGGAGGCGTAGGAGCCGGTGGTGGTGCCCGGCAGGCGACGCGCCAGTTCCGGGCCGAGGCCCCAGGGGGTCTCGTCGCCGACCGCGATGTTGGCGACCGGGGTGAAGGCGGCGACATGGGCGGGGCCGGTCAGCGGCCCGGGCGCGCCGGTGACGGTCAGCGCCCGCCGGGCGGCCACCAGGCCGATGCCGGTGCCGGGCGCGGTCCCCTCCTCTGAAGCCGCGCCCGGCCCCGTCCGGTCCCCCCCGGCCCGGTGCGACCGGGTCCACGACGCCAGGGCGCGCACACGCGCCGCCGCGTCGGCCAGCCGCTCCTCGGGCAGTTCACCGGTCCGTACCGCGTCGACCAGCGCGTCGCGCAGCCGCAGTACGGTCTCCTCGTCCGCCAGGCCGCCGCCGACGCAGATGGCGTCGGCGCCCGCCGCGAGCGCGAGGACGGAGCCGCGCTCGATCCCGTACGTCGAGGCGATGGCCTGCATCTCCATGCCGTCGGTGACGATCAGGCCCTCGTAGCCCAGCTCCCGGCGCAGCAGACCGGTGAGGATCCGCGGGCTCAGGGTCGCCGGAAGGTCCGGGTCGAGCGCAGGGAGAAGGATATGCGCGCTCATCACCGATTTGGAACCCGCGGCGATGGCGGCGCGGAAAGGCACCAGCTCACGGCTGTGCAGTGTGGCGAGGTCCACATCGACGCGCGGCATCGCGTGGTGGGAGTCGACGTTGGTGTCGCCGTGCCCGGGGAAGTGCTTGGTGCAGGCGGCGACCCCGGCGGACTGGAGCCCCTCGACGTAGGCCACGGTGTGGCGGGCGGCCAGGTCGGGGTCGGCGCCGAAGGACCGTACGCCGATGACGGGGTTGTCCGGGTCGGAGTTGACGTCCGCGGACGGCGCCCAGTTGAAGTCGACCCCGCAGGCGGCCAGCCGGCGCCCCAGCTCGGCGGCCACGGCCCGGGTGAGGGCGGGGTCGTCGACGGTGCCCAGCGCCAGGTTGCCGGGGAAGGAGGACCCGGTGCGCACTTCCAGCCGGGTGACGTCGCCGCCCTCCTCGTCGATGGCGACGAGGACGTCGTCCCGCTCGGCGCGCAGCCGGGCGGTGAGCGCGGTCAGCTGCTCGTCGGAGGTGATGTTGCGCCCGAACAGGCCCACCGAGGTGAGGCCCTCGCCGATGCGCCGCAGCAGCCAGCCGGGCGCGGTGGTGCCGGTGAAGCCCGGCTGGAGGACGGTGAGCGCGTCCCTGACCAGGGTCGGGGAGGCGCCGCGTACGAGAGTCGTCATGGGGTGCCGTTATCCCTTCACTGCGCCGGCGGTCATGCCGCCGACGGCCCGGCGCTGGAGGAAGAGGAAGACGATGAGGACCGGCAGCGCGAACAGCGAGGAGGCGGCCATGGTGGCGCCCCAGTCGCTGCCGAACGCGGTCTGGAACTGCGTCAGCCACAGGGGCAGGGTCTGCGCGCTCTTCTCCTTGTTGAGGATCAGCACCATCGCGAACTCGTTCCAGGCGGTGATGAAGCCGAAGAGCGAGGTCGACATCAGGCCGGGCGCCAGCAGCGGGAAGATCACCTTGCGGAACGCCTGGCCGCGGGTGCAGCCGTCGATCTGGGCGGCCTCCTCCAGCTCGACCGGGACGGCGGCGATGAAGCCGCGCAGGGTCCAGATGGTGAAGGGCAGCACCATGACGAAGTAGATCGCGGTGAGCAGCGGGACGCTGTTCAGCATGTCGCCGTCCCGGGCGATCATGTACATCACGATGACCATGACCTCCCAGGGGGCCATCTGCGCCATCATCACGCCCAGCACCAGCCCCTTGCGCCCGCGGAACTTCATCCGGGCGATGGCGAAGCTCGCCGCGAGGGCGACGACCAGGGCGAGGAGCACGGCGCCGATCGTGACGGTGAGGCTGTTGGCCACGTACGTCCAGAACAGGTCGACGCCGGTGGCCGTCGGGTAGTTCTCGAACGTCGGGACGAAGAGGAAGACCGGGTCCTTGCTGAGGATCTCGGACTGCGGCTTCAGCGACGAGCTGATCATCCAGTAGACCGGGAAGACGAACAGCACGGCGAGGACGAGCGCGGTGAGGTTCTTGGCGACCGCGGCGGCCGTCAGCGGCTTCCTCCGGCGCAGAACCTGCGGCGGCCGGGCGCCGCCGGGGGCGGCGGTGGCGGTGGCCGGGGGCGCGGTGGTGGTCGCGGTGGGGGCGGGGACGGTGCTCACTGCTCCTCCTCCTGCTTCAGGATCAGGCGGAAGTAGAAGGACATGGCCGCGATCAGCATCACGATGGTCAGTACGGAGATGGCGGCGGCGACCCCGTAGTGGAACTGGCCCTGGCCCTCGATGTAGGCGAAGACGGGCAGGGTCTCGGAGCCCCGGTCGGGGCCGCCCATGTTCATCGCGTACACCTGGGCGAACGCCTTGAAGATCCAGATGATCTCCAGGAACGTGGTGATCAGGAAGAACGGCTTGAGGTTGGGGAAGACCACCGACCAGAAGGTGCGCCAGCCGCTCGCGCCGTCCATCTTGGCGGCCTCGTACAGCTCGGTGCCGACGGTGGTGAGGGCGGCGTACATGTTGAGCGCGACGAACGGGATGGAGCCCCACACCAGCAGGATCATCACGATCACGAGGGTGGAGAAGCCGGTCTCGAACCAGTTGTGCTGCTCGTAGCCGGAGAAGCCGAGCGTGCGCAGCAGCCAGTTGACGACGCCGAACTGCTCGTCGAACAGCCACCGGAAGACGGTGACGGAGGCGACGATCGGCATGGCCCAGGCGAGCATCAGCGACAGCGACAGGACGAGCCGCATACGGGTGCCGAGCCGGTTCAGCAGCAGGCCGATCAGGGTGCCGATCGTCATGATCAGGAGCACGTTGACGGCGGTGAACACGACGCTGCGGACCACCACGGTCCAGAACGCCGAGTCGCTCAGCAGCTCGGTGTAGTTCTCGGCGCCGATCCACTCCGGCTTGCGGGTGATCAGCTCCCGGCGGCCCACCTGCTGGAAGGAGAGGATCACATTGCGGATCAGCGGATAGAGCAGCAGCACGGCCATCGACAGGACGGCGGGGCCGATCAGCAGGTAGGGCAGCACCCCGCGGGGCAGGGAGCGTCTGCCGCGAGGAGGGGGGAGGACGTTCTTCGTGCCGGACGGGGGCGGCGGGGTCTTCGACGCCCCCACCGCGCTCCCGGGCGCGTCCGCGGGAGCGGTGCTCACCGCTCCCTGGGAGTCCACGGTCATGGTCTTCTTCCTCGCGGTTCTCTGCTGACCGGGTGATGGGCCCCGGTGGTGCGGCCGGCGCGGGGTCTCGGCCGCACCACCGGGTGGCTCGTGCGCGTGCCGCGGGCCGCACCCCTGGGGCGGCCCGCGGCGGCGGCGACTACTGCTGGTTGACGCGCTCGGTGATCACCTTGTCGGCGGCCTCGCCGGCCGACTTCGGGTCCCCGCCCTTGAGCACCTTGGTCATGTAGTCCTTGATCGGGTTGGGCGCGGTCTCGACGTTCGCCCAGCCCGGGGTGACCGGGGTGATCCGGCCGACGGACGCGGCCTTGGCCATCGCCTCGGCGAACGAACCGGCGGCCGGGGTGAACTGGGCCGCGTCGTTGTTCGGGAGCAGCGCGCCCTGGGTGGCCTCGGCGTACTTGGCCATGTGCGTCTTGCCGGCGGCCAGCGCCAGCCACTCCTTGGCCAGGTCCTTGTTCTGCGAGCGCTCGGACACCGCGAGGTTCGAGCCGCCGAAGAAGACCGAGCCGGGCTTGTCGGCGGTCTTGCCGGGGACGGGGAAGTAGCCGAAGTCGGCGGTCTTGCCGGCCTTCTTCATGGCCTCGATCGCGCCGCCGGCCTCCCAGCCGAGGCCGATCCAGGACGCGACGCCGCCCTTGGGGACGATGTCGGTGGACTGCTGCGGGGTCGCCTCGTCCTTGTCCTTGGGAGCGGTCGAGTACGACTGCAGCTCCTTGTAGAAGTTCATGGCGGCCGCGGCCTCGGGGGAGGACAGGTTGCCCTTCCACTTGTCGCCGTCCTTGACCGCGAGGTCGCCGCCCTCGTCCCAGACGAAGCCGGCGTAGACGTACCAGCTCTGGCCCGGCAGGTAGATGGGCTGGGTCTTGGCGTCGGACGCCTTGAGCTTCTTCAGTCCGGCGATCCACTCGGCGCGGGTCTTCGGCGGGGTCACCCCCGCCTTCTTGAAGGCGGCCTTGTCGTAGATGACGACGCGGTTGGCGGCGTACCAGGGGGCGGAGTAGAGCTTGCCGTCCAGCTCGTTGGAGGCGAGCATGCCCTTGTTCCAGCCGTCGGCGCCGAGCTTGGCCTTGTCCTCGGTGAGGTCGGCGAGCCCGCCCGTGGCGGCGTAACCGGCGGTCTGGGTGTTGCCCAGCTCGATGACGTCCGGCGGGGTGTCCTCGGAGAGGGCCGTGGTGACCTTCTCCTGGATGCCGTTCCACTGCTGGATCTCGACCTTGACCTTGACGCCCTTGTGCTTGGCCTCGAACTCCTTGTTGACGTTCTTGATCCAGGCGTCGGGAGCCGAACCGTCCATGACCCAGACGGTGAGCGTCTTGTTGCCGCCCGCGTCGGAGCCGCCCCCCTTGCCGTCGTCCGAGCCACACGCGGCGGTACCGACCATCATGCCCGCGACACCGATCGCCGCGATGAGCCTGCGCTTCACGCCACCCTCCTCAGGGATGCCTGCAAACCCTGCCCCCACCGCGAAGCCATGCCGGTGTAACTGCCCGTGCTGCCCGTGGGACTGGGACCTGGTCTTTAGTGGTTTAGACCAGTAACCCGGAGCTTGGCCTAGACCTTTAGGGGTGTCAAGGGTGTATAAGAAGGGCAGTCGGGTCCGTTACCGGACCGACACCTGAGGGAGGGCGACGACCCGTGACCGGTCCGTGCCACCATGTGAGCCGCAAGGGACGGAGGAGCCGGTGACGGCAACAGCACAGGAGTCGGGAAGGCGGGCCATGGCCACGGACGGGGGCGGCACCGAGACCGAGGGCGGGGCAGCCACCCGCACCGCGCGCGTGCCCAAGTACTACCGCCTCAAGCGGCACCTGCTGGACATGACCGAGACGATGCCCCCCGGCACCCCGGTCCCGCCGGAGCGCACGCTCGCCGCCGAGTTCGACACCTCCCGCACCACCGTGCGCCAGGCCCTCCAGGAACTGGTCGTCGAAGGGCGGCTGGAGCGCATCCAGGGCAAGGGCACCTTCGTCGCCAAGCCCAAGGTCTCGCAGGCCCTCCAGCTCACCTCGTACACCGAGGACATGCGCGCCCAGGGCCTGGAGCCCACCTCGCAGCTGCTGGACATCGGGTACGTGACGGCCGACGACACCCTCGCCGGGCTGCTCGACATCTCGCCCGGCGGCCGGGTGCTGCGCATCGAGCGGCTCCGGCTGGCCAGCGGCGAGCCGATGGCCATCGAGACCACCCACCTGTCGGCCAAGCGCTTCCCGGCGCTGCGCCGTTCCCTGGTCAAGTACACCTCCCTCTACACCGCGCTCGCCGAGGTGTACGACGTCCACCTCGCCGAGGCCGAGGAGACCATCGAGACCTCGCTGGCCACCCCCCGGGAGGCCGGGCTGCTCGGTACGGACGTGGGCCTGCCGATGCTGATGCTCTCCCGCCACTCGCTGGACGGGAACGGCGAGCCGGTGGAGTGGGTGCGGTCGGTCTACCGGGGCGACCGCTACAAGTTCGTGGCCCGCCTGAAGCGCCCCAACGGCTGAGCCCGCGGCCCGGCGGGCCCTCGTCGCGAAAGCGTTGCCGTACCGATATGCGGACGGGGGGTGACGCTGCGCGAGGCACTCCCCTAGATTTCCTGCGCATTACAGGTGATCAGCGAGGGGACGTGCACCATGCCAGAGCCGTCGGCACCACCCAACCCACCGCGCACGGGGCTCGCCCCGCGGTCGATCGTCCTCTGGTCGCTCGTGGCGCTGGCCGGGGCGGCCGGCTGGGCCGTGCTCGCCCTCTCCCGGGGCGAGGAGATCTCCGCCGCCTGGATGCTCGCGGCGGCGCTGGGCTCGTACGCCATCGCGTACCGCTTCTACTCCCGCTTCATCGCCCACCGGGTGCTCAAGGTCGACAAGACCCGGGCGACCCCGGCCGAACGGCTCGACAACGGTGTCGACTTCCACCCCACCGACCGCCGGGTGCTCTTCGGACACCACTTCGCCGCGGTCGCCGGCGCCGGGCCGCTCGTCGGACCCGTGCTCGCCGCGCAGATGGGCTATCTGCCGGGCACGATCTGGATCATCGTCGGCGTCATCTTCGCCGGCGCCGTCCAGGACATGGTGACGCTGTTCTTCTCCACCCGCCGCGACGGCCGTTCGCTCGGCCAGATGGCACGGGACGAGATCGGCCCCTTCGGCGGCGCCGCCGCGCTGGTCGCGGTCTTCGCCATCATGATCATCCTGCTGGCGGTGCTGGCGCTGGTCATCGTCAACGCCCTGGCGCACTCGCCGTGGGGCGTCTTCTCCATCGGCATGACCATCCCCATCGCCCTCTTCATGGGCGTCTACCTGCGGGTGCTGCGCCCCGGCCGGGTCACCGAGGTGTCGGTCATCGGCGTCGCCCTGCTGCTCCTCGCCATCGTGGCGGGCGGCTGGGTCGCCGAGTCCTCGCTCGCCGACACCTTCACCCTGGAGCCGGGCACCCTGGTCATCTGGATGGTCGGGTACGGCTTCCTCGCCTCCGTGCTGCCGGTGTGGCTGCTGCTGGCGCCGCGCGACTACCTCTCCACCTTCATGAAGGTCGGGACGATCGCGCTGCTCGCCCTGGGCGTCTTCCTCGCCCTGCCGACGCTGAAGATGCCGGCCGTCACCGAGTTCGCCAGCCGCGGCGACGGCCCGGTCTTCGCCGGGTCGATGTTCCCGTTCGTCTTCATCACCATCGCGTGCGGCGCCCTGTCCGGCTTCCACGCCCTGGTCTCCTCGGGCACCACCCCGAAGATGGTCCAGAAGGAGACCCAGATCCGGATGATCGGGTACGGGTCCATGCTCACCGAGTCGTTCGTCGCCGTGATGGCGATGATCGCGGCCTGCATCATCGACCCCGGTCTGTTCTTCGCCGTCAACTCGCCGCCCGGTGTGGTCGGCACCACCGTGCAGTCCGCCGCCGAGGCCGTCTCCAACTTCGGCTTCACCATCTCCCCCGACCAGCTCGCCCAGGCGGCGGCCGACGTCGAGGAGGCGTCGCTGCTCTCCCGCACCGGCGGCGCGCCGACCTTCGCGCTCGGCATGTCGGAGATCTTCTCGGCGGTGTTCGGCGGCGCCACGATGAAGGCGTTCTGGTACCACTTCGCCATCATGTTCGAGGCGCTGTTCATCCTGACGACGCTGGACGCCGGCACCCGCGTGGGCCGCTTCATGCTCCAGGACACCCTCGGCAACGTCTACAAGCCCTTCAAGCAGGTGAGCTGGAAGCCGGGCGTCTGGTTCGCCAGCGCGGTCGTCGTCGGCGGCTGGGGCTACTTCCTCTGGGTCGGTGTGCACGACCCGCTGGGCGGGATCAACCAGCTCTTCCCGCTGTTCGGCATCGCCAACCAGCTGCTGGCCGCCGTGGCGCTGGCGGTCTGCACCACCCTGCTCGTCAAGTCCGGGCGGCTGAAGTGGGCCTGGGTGACGGCCGTGCCGCTGGCCTGGGACGTGGCGGTCACGCTCACCGCGAGCTGGCAGAAGATCTTCTCGGCCGATCCCCGGGTCGGCTTCTTCGCCCAGCGGGACAAGTACCAGGAGGGCATCGACGCCGGCCAGGTGCTCGCCCCCGCCAAGTCGATGGACGACATGCACACCGTCGTCACCAACTCCACGGTCGACGGCGTCCTGTCGGCGCTGTTCGCCCTGCTGATCGTGGTGGTGATCGCCGACGCGGGCCGGGTCTGCTACCGGGCCGTCTCCCGGCCCGGAGAGGTGCGGCTGTCGGAGACCCCGTACACCGAGTCCCGGCTCGTCGCCCCCGCCGGGCTGTTCCCGACGGCCGAGGAGAAGGCCGAGCTGGCCGCCGCCGGGGTCGGCCCCGAGGGCGGCGTGCCGGCGGGTGCCGGCCGGGACCGGGACGGCGGGAGCGGCGGGGGGACGCCCGCCGGGACCGGCGCGCGATGAGCGCCGCGGTGCCCGCCACCGGTCCGGGCGGCCGGCTGCGGCGTGCCGCCCGCTGGGTGCGCTGGTACGTCCGCGAGGTGTCCGGCGAGGCCACGTACGACCGGTACGTCGCCCACGCCCGCGCGCACGACCCGGGCTGCGAGGTGCTGACCCGGCGCGAGTTCGAGCGCCGGCGCACCGACGCGCGGGAGGCGGACCCCCGCGACGGGTTCCGCTGCTGCTGAGCGGGCGCTGCTGAACGGGCGCCGCTGAGCGGACACCGCTGCTGAGCGGGTGACCGTGGGACGGGCCGCCGTGTTTCCGGGGACGGAAATACGGCGGCCCGTCGCCGTGCCGCACCACACTCGCACCATGGACATCACCATCAGGCCGGTACGGCCGGAGGAACACGGGGCGCTCGCCGAGGTCACGGCCGGGGCGTACCTCGACGACGGGCTGCTGGCCTTCGGGGAGAGCGACGAGCACCTGATCGGGCTGCGGGACGTGGCCGGCCGGGCAGCCGCGGCGGAGGTGCTGGTCGCGGTGGGCGAGGACGGGCGGGTCCTGGGCGGGGTGACCTTCGTCGCGGACGGCACCGCCCGGGGCGCGGAGCCGGACGGCACCGCCCGGGGCGCGGGGGGCGGCGCCGGGTGGGCCGGCGAGGCCGGTCTGGCCGGCGCCGGGGAGGCCGAGCTGCGGATGCTGGCGGTGGCCCGGGAGGCGCGGGGACGGGGCGCGGGAGAGGCGCTCGTACGTGCATGTGTCGAGCGGGCGCGGGCACAGGAGGGGTGCCGGCGGCTGGTGCTGTCGTCGCGGCAGTCCATGCGGGCGGCCCACCGCGTCGTGGAGCGGCTGGGGTTCGTCCGTACCCCGGAACGGGACTGGGAGCCCGCTCCGGGGGTGACGCTCCGCACGTACGGCCTGTCCCTCTGACACGTCGACCGACACAACATGTGGGGGGTGCCTCAACGGGCGCCCCCCACATGTATGCTCGTCCTCGCTGTCGCCGCAGGGGAATCCGGTGGAAATCCGGAACTGTCCCGCAACGGTGTGTTGGCGTGCCTTCGTACACGTTACGAGTCCGATGACCTGCCGACAGCGCGCCCGGACCGTCCGGCCCGGGTGCCCAGACGTCCGGGCCTCGCGGAGCAGGCCGGTGGACGCGGTGCTTCGCGCCCCCGTGCCCGGGCGCGCCCGCTTCCCCGCCCCCGCTCGCGATGGCCCCGAGCCGAGCGAGGGAGAGCCTCCACGTGACCATCGCGCCAGCCGATCCGGTTTCAGCGATCGAGAGCGACGGCCCCGGGACCGCACTGCTGCGGACCCTGACCGACCTCACGGCCGATCTTCCCGACACCGACCCCGGCCGGGTCGCCGCCGCCGCGCTGCGCGGCCGGCACGCCGGTTCGGACGAGGCCGAGCTGCGCGAGCTCGCCACCGAGGCGGCCGCGGGTCTCATCTCGGAGGACCCCGCCTACTCCCGGCTCGCGGCGCGGCTGCTGACCCGGACCATCGCCGAAGAGGCGGCGAGCCAGGGCTCGGTGTCGTTCTCGGCGTCGGTGGCCGTGGGGCACCGCGAGGGCCTGATCGCGGACCGCACAGCCGCATTCGTCGAGCTGCACGCGGACCGCATGGACGCCACCATCGACCTCGACGGGGACGACCGGTTCGGTTACTTCGGCCTGCGGACGCTCTACTCGCGCTACCTGCTGCGCCACCCCATCACCCGCAAGGTGATCGAGACCCCCCAGCACTTCATGCTGCGCGTGGCCGCAGGTCTGGCCGAGGACGACTCGGTGCGGGCGCTGGACGAGGTCGAGGCGCTGTACCGGCTGATGAGCCGGCTGGACTACCTGCCCTCCTCCCCCACCCTGTTCAACTCCGGCACCCGGCACCCGCAGATGTCGTCGTGCTACCTGCTGGACTCCCCGCTGGACGAGCTGGACTCCATCTACGACCGCTACCACCAGGTGGCGCGGCTGTCGAAGCACGCGGGCGGCATCGGCCTGTCGTACTCCCGCATCCGGGCGCGCGGTTCGCTGATCCGGGGCACCAACGGGCACTCCAACGGCATCGTGCCGTTCCTCAAGACGCTGGACGCCTCCGTCGCGGCCGTGAACCAGGGCGGCCGGCGCAAGGGCGCCGCGGCCGTCTACCTGGAGACGTGGCACGCCGACATCGAGGAGTTCCTGGAGCTGCGCGACAACACCGGTGAGGACGCGCGGCGTACGCACAACCTCAACCTGGCGCACTGGATCCCGGACGAGTTCATGCGCCGGGTGAACGCCGACGCCACGTGGTCGCTGTTCTCGCCGTCCGACGTGCCGGAGCTGGTGGACCTGTGGGGCGAGGAGTTCGACGCCGCCTACCGGGCCGCCGAGGCCAGGGGCCTGGCCCGCAAGACGATGCCGGCGCGTGAGCTGTACGGCCGGATGATGCGCACCCTGGCGCAGACCGGCAACGGCTGGATGACCTTCAAGGACGCCTCCAACCGCACGGCCAACCAGACCGCCGAGAAGGGCCACACGGTCCACTCCTCGAACCTGTGCACCGAGATCCTGGAGGTCACGGACGACGGGGAGACGGCCGTCTGCAACCTGGGGTCGGTGAACCTGGGCGCGTTCGTGGCCGGCGATTCGATCGACTGGGAGCGGCTGGACGCCACGGTCCGTACGGCCGTCACGTTCCTGGACCGGGTCGTCGACATCAACTTCTACCCGACCGAGCAGGCCGGGCGCTCCAACTCCAACTGGCGGCCGGTGGGCCTGGGCGCGATGGGCCTCCAGGACGTCTTCTTCCAGCTGAAGCTGCCGTTCGACTCCCCCGAGGCGCGTGCGCTGTCGACGCGGATCGCCGAGCGGATCATGCTCGCGGCGTACGAGGCGTCCGCCGACCTCGCCGAGCGGCACGGTCCGCTGCCCGCGTGGGAGAAGACCCGGGCGGCCCGCGGGGTGCTGCACCCCGACCACTACGACGTGGAGCTGACCTGGCCGGAGCGCTGGGACGCGCTGCGCGCCCGGATCGCCTCCGTGGGCATGCGCAACTCGCTGCTGCTGGCGATCGCCCCGACCGCGACGATCGCCTCGATCGCGGGCGTGTACGAGTGCATCGAGCCGCAGGTGTCCAACCTCTTCAAGCGCGAGACGCTGTCGGGCGAGTTCCTCCAGGTCAACTCCTACCTGGTGGACGAGCTGAAGCGGCTCGGCGTGTGGGACGCCCAGACCCGTGAGGCGCTGCGCGAGAACAGCGGCTCGGTGCAGGGCTTCACCTGGATCCCGGCCGAGGTGCGCGAGCTGTACCGCACGGCGTGGGAGATCCCGCAGCGCGGCCTGATCGACATGGCCGCCGCCCGGACGCCGTTCCTGGACCAGTCGCAGTCGCTGAACCTGTTCCTGGAGACGCCCACCATCGGCAAGCTGTCGTCGATGTACGCGTACGCCTGGAAGCAGGGTCTGAAGACGACGTACTACCTGCGGTCGCGCCCGGCGACCCGGATCGCCCGTGCCGCCGCCCGGGCGACCGCCCCCGTACCCGCGCAGGTGACCACGGAGGACGCGGTCGCCTGCTCCCTGGAAAACCCCGAGTCCTGCGAGGCATGCCAGTAATGAGCTCCACCGAGAAGAACCTGCTCGACCCGGGCTTCGAGCTGACCCTGCGCCCGATGCGCTACCCGGACTTCTACGAGCGCTACCGGGACGCCATCAAGAACACCTGGACGGTGGAGGAGGTCGACCTCCACTCGGACGTCGCGGACCTGGCCAAGCTGACGCCGGGCGAGCAGCACCTGATCGGCCGTCTGGTGGCGTTCTTCGCCACCGGCGACTCGATCGTGGCGAACAACCTGGTGCTGACGCTGTACAAGCACATCAACTCCCCCGAGGCGCGGCTCTACCTGAGCCGGCAGCTGTTCGAGGAGGCCGTGCACGTCCAGTTCTATCTGACGCTGCTGGACACCTACCTGCCCGACCCGGAGGACCGCGCTGCGGCCTTCGCGGCGGTGGAGAACATCCCCTCCATCCGTGAGAAGGCGCAGTTCTGCTTCCGCTGGATGGACTCGGTCGAGAAGATCGACCGGCTGGAGACGAAGGCCGACCGCCGCCGCTTCCTGCTGAACCTGATCTGCTTCGCCGCGTGCATCGAGGGCCTGTTCTTCTACGGGGCGTTCGCCTATGTGTACTGGTTCCGGTCCCGGGGCCTGCTGCACGGCCTGGCGACCGGCACCAACTGGGTGTTCCGCGACGAGACGATGCACATGAACTTCGCGTTCGAGGTCGTGGACACCGTCCGCAAGGAGGAGCCGGAGCTGTTCGACGACGCGCTCCAGCAGCAGGTCACCGACATGCTGAAGGAGGCCGTCGAGGCGGAGCTGCAGTTCGGCCGCGACCTGTGCGGTGACGGCCTGCCGGGCATGAACACCGAGTCGATGCGCCAGTACCTGGAGTGCGTCGCGGACCAGCGCCTGACCCGCCTGGGCTTCGCGCCGGTGTACGGCTCGGAGAACCCGTTCTCGTTCATGGAGCTGCAGGGCGTCCAGGAGCTGACGAACTTCTTCGAGCGCCGTCCGTCCGCCTACCAGGTGGCCGTGGAGGGCTCGGTCGACTTCGACGAGGAGTTCTGAGCCGTCCCGTGTGACGGTTGGTGTGCCGTGGGCCCCGTACCTCCCCTTCCCGGGGGGGGTGCGGGGCCCCCGGCGTCTCAGATGCCGCAGCCGGACGCGGACCAGAAGCGGCTCGCCCGGTGGTCGAGGTGGGTGTGGTCGCCGTGTCCGGGGTAGCCCGGGCCGAGGATGCCGTTGAAGCCGTGGTCGCGGGCCTGCTGGGCGAGGCGGCACAGCGAGTGCGGCCCGGCGCCCAGGTCGGCGGCGTCCCCGTACAGATGGCGGCTGCCGGACGCCCCGCCGACCGCGTCGTTGCAGGCGTGGGAGCGGAAGCCGCTGGTGACGGTGATGGGCCGGTCGCCGAGCGCGTGGCGCAGGGCCTCCAGCTTCCACATGGTGCGCAGGGCGTTGGACTTGGCGGCGGCGGCGCTGACGGCCCCGCCGGCCCAGGTGGTGTTGCAGTCGTTGAGTTCGGCGTAGGAGAAGTGGACGGGTGTGCAGTCGTCGTCCTGGAGGGCGTAGATCCTGGCGAAGGTCGCCGGCCCGGCCACGCCGTCGGCGGGGAGCCCGTACGCGGCCTGGAAGCGCTTGACCGCCGCGGTGGTGGCGGGGCCGTACTGCCCGTCCACGGCGAGGACGCCGCCGGTTCCGGGGTAGCCGGCGACCCGGATCTGGAGCTGGGTGACGTCGGCGCCGGACGCGCCCTGGGAGAGGGTGCGCGACCAGGTGTGGCAGCCGTCGGCGTGGGCGGTGCCGGCGGTGGCGACCACCCCCACCACGGCGGTAGACGTGAGCATGACAAGCGAGAGCAGGAGTCGTGCGATCCGTCCCGACATCGGGCCTCCATCCGGTGGGCGACTGCCCCCGAGCCTGGCCGGATCCGTCGACGCGCGTCAACAGGGCGGCGGGGAACGTCATTCGTCCGCCCAATGGCGGCCACGCGAAGGCCCCGTCCCGGTCACCGGAACGGGGCCTTCGGCGGGCCGGGCGCTCAGTCGTTGGGCACGACCGGGTAGCGCGGGGTGCCCTCGGCCATCTGCTTCAGCGCGTCCTTGCGCTCCCGCTTGGAGAGCCGGTCGATGTAGAGGTACCCGTACAGGTGGTCCGTCTCGTGCTGGAGGCAGCGGGCGAAGTACCCGGTGCCACGCACCTTGATGGGGTTGCCCTGCGCGTCCTGGCCGCGCACCACCGCGTAGTCGGGCCGGGCCAGCGAGGCGTACGCCGTCGGGACGGACAGGCAGCCCTCGTTGGAGTCGTCGAGCACCCGCCGGTCGGCCGGCAGGTCTTCCAGCACCGGGTTGCACACGACGCCGGTGTGCCGCACGCCCTCGTCGTCCGGGCAGTCGTAGACGAAGACCTTCAGGTCGACACCGATCTGGTTGGCGGCCAGGCCGACGCCCTCGGCGGTGCGCTGGCTGGCGAACATGTCGTCGATCAGCCGGGCCAGTTCACCGTCGAACTCGGTGACGTCCTTGCACTCCTTGTGCAGCACCGGGTTGCCGACCACCGTGATGGGGCGCGAGGTGCCGCGCTCGCGGTACGCGCGCTCGCGCTCCTCGCAGTCCTCCGTGTCGACGACGAAACCCTCGTCGTCGACCTGCTGAGCCGTCTCCTGCTGCGCCATGTCCGCCTCTGCGCCTTTCCCTGGTACCTGATGCCGCCCCGTGCCGTTCCGCACGCGCGCGTTGTGCCCGTACAGCCTACGGCCAGGCTCAGCAGACTTCCTCGAGATCCCGCCACTCACGGCTGTCCGGGCTGTCCGCCACCCAGCCGTCCAGCAGGCCCCGCACCAGCCCGGCGGGCGCGGCGATGCCGCACTCCCGCTCCGGCACCCACAGCTCGCCGGGCGACCGGTGCCCCAGCGGCCCGGGGTGGCCCGGCTCGCTGTGGTCGTGCGGGTCCAGGTGCTCGCCCTCGCCCTCGGCGCTGGGCATCCGCGACTCCGAGCAAGCCCGGCACAGCAGCCGCACCGACGACGACCAGTCCTCCGCCGCGAAGCCCGCCTCGGCCGCCAGCCGTTCCAGCGCGTCCCGGTCGTCCTCGGTGGCCGCCTCCAGCAGCACCACCCAGGTCGGCACCGGCGACGGCGCCCACAGCTCGATCTCGTCGAACACCGGGAAGCTGTGCCCCGCCGAGGTCGTCCGCTCGCCGTTGGGCACCCCGTCGTGCAGCACGACCTCGCCCCAGCGCCGCCCCGAGGACGGCAGCGGGATGGACAGCACCTCGATCCGCGCGGGGTCCAGCCGGCGGCCCCACACCACCTCGGCCTCGCCCTCCGGCGACAGCCGTACGGCGGCGCTGCCCAGCTCCATCCCGGTCGGCTCACCGCCCGCGGCGGCCGCCCCGGGCACCTTCAGCCCGTACGCCTGCCAGGCGCGGCGGGCCAGCGGCCAGTCCTGGAGCGCGGTGGCGGCGATCCCGACGTTCCACCAGTCGGGGGCCCCGGTCTCCTTGTCGAGCAGCGCGACCGCCCGCAGGCCCGCGGTGCGCGCCTGCTCCCAGTCGTGCCGGAACTTGTGCAGCAGGGCCAGGTTGAACCAGGACTCGGAGAGCCAGGGCTCCAGGTCCGCCGCACGGGTCAGCAGCGCGCCCGCGTCCTCGTACCGCCCGTCCCCGATCAGCGTGAACGCGCGGTCGGTGGCCTGCCGCCACGAGGCGGAGGGCCGATGCCGTACCTTCCCGAAGATCCTCACGTTTCCCGCCTGCCGGTCTGCCGGTCGCTGAAGGTCTCTGCCCCCGGACACCCTCTTGTTCGCATCCAACCATGCCGGGTCGCACGCCCGCTCATTACCCATGGGTTACCCAGGGGCCGACCCGGCGACGCGGCCCGGGGCGAGGACGATGGCGCGCGGCCCCGCCCCGTTCGGGTGAGGGAGCCGCCCGCCGTCCGGGCTCGCCCGGTCCGGAGCGCGAGGGCGCCCCGTCCGCGTGGACCGCGCCTTCCCCGGCAGATCCGTCGTACGCGTGCGCGGTACGGGATGATCCGCAGGCACCGGCCCGGGGCAGCCGCGGGGGCGGCCCGCCGGGGGCCTGCGGGGGCGTGGAAAGGGGCCGCCGGGGCCTCGGGGCCCCGGCGGGTTCACTCCTGGGTGGCGGCGGTGATGTCGTGGTCCGGCACGGCCTCGCCCGACCGGATCAGCTCGATCCGGCCCATGACCTTGGCCCGCAGGTCGGAGGGGACGTCATCGTGTCCGCAGCACCGCTTGACCAGCTTCTTCACGGCCTGCTCCAGCCCGTACTTCTCCAGGCACGGGGAGCACTCCTCGAAGTGCACCTCGAACTTGGTGCAGTCGCTGTCGGGCATCTCGTGGTCGAGGAACTCGTAGAGGTGGTCCAGGACCTCCGAGCAATCCGTCTCGTGCGGCTCTCCGCAGCTCATGAGCCCGAGCCTTTCCCGTTGTTCGACGACTCTCCGGCGCCCGCGGGAACGAGCCCGCGTTCGCGGGCGTAGTCCTCGAGCATGCCGCGCAACTGGCGACGGCCACGGTGCAGTCGGGACATCACCGTACCGATGGGTGTACCCATGATGTCCGCGATCTCCTTGTACGCAAAGCCCTCGACATCCGCCAGGTAGACCGCGATGCGGAACTCCTCCGGGATCGCCTGGAGGGCCTCCTTCACATCGGAGTCGGGCAGGTGGTCCAGCGCCTGGGACTCGGCGGACCGCAGGCCGGTGGACATGTGGGACTCGGCGCGGGCGAGCTGCCAGTCCTCGATCTCCTCGGCCGCGCTGCGCTGGGGCTCGCGCTGCTTCTTGCGGTACGAGTTGATGAAGGTGTTGGTGAGGATCCGGTACAGCCAGGCCTTGAGGTTGGTGCCCTCGCGGAACTGGTGGAAGGACCCGTACGCCTTGGCGTAGGTCTCCTGCACCAGGTCCTCGGCGTCGGCGGGGTTGCGCGTCATGCGCAGGGCGGCCGAGTACATCTGGTCGAGGAACTCCAGCGCGTCCCGCTCGAAGCGCGCGTTGCGCTCGGCGGTCGTCTCCTCGTGGCCGTCGTCGGTCCCTGTGTCGGTCCCAGTGACCGGACCCACCTCCTCCAGCGCTTCGGCGGCGAGACCGAGTGCGGACCCGCTCGAATCGGAGAATAGTCGACCTTCCGGGGACAGGTCCTTCCGATTCTTTCCACCCGGGGTGCGGCTGGTCAGGCCGGGCGCGGTCCTGGCCGCGGGCAGCACGGTCCAGGCCTGCTCGGCGGCTGCCTGCGACCGGCTCGGGCAGATGGTCGAACCCATGCGACGGACTCCCTCTCCTGGCTCTGTTTCTCACCGACGCCCCTACAACACCGGACGGGCCGCCCGGCATTCCCGCCGGGGCGCGCGAGGCGCGGGGCGGGCGCGCGGTGGCCGCGTCAGCCGGTGAGGGTGTCCGCCCAGGCGGCGACCGCGTCGGTGATCACCTTCAGCGCGTCCTCCTGGGTGAGCGGCGCCCGTCCGGGCACGGCGAACCCGTGGTCGCCGAAGGGCACCTCCACCAGCTCGTGGCCGCCCGGGGGGAACTCGGCCGGGGCGCCGAACGGGTCGCTGCCGCCCTGGACGACCAGCGTGGGCACCCCGGCGCCGAGCAGCTCGTCCGCCCGGGACTTCTCCGGCCGGCCCGGCGGGTGGAGCGGGAACGACAGCGCGAGCACGGCGCGGGCGCCCAGCTCCGCCGCGGTGCGGCAGGCCACCCGGGCGCCGGCGCTGCGGCCGCCGGCCACCACCGGCGGGCCGGCGGCGCGGAGCGCGGGCCACAGGTCGCGCCAGCCCTCGTCCAGCCGCTTGGGCGCGGGGGCCAGCTTCTTGCCGGCCACCCGCCAGGGCTGCTCGACGAGGGCCACGGTCACCCCGGTGGCGGGGAGGGCGGCGGCGATTGCGCGGAGGTCGCGGGCCTCGACGCCGCCGCCCGCGCCGTGGCCGAGGGCCAGCACGAGCCGGGCGGCGCCGCCCCCGGGCTCGTACCAGGTGATGCGGGCGTCCCCGAGGCCGGTCGGGACGGTGTCGGTGGTGGTCACCGGGCCATCCTGCCCTGTGCGGGGGTCAGAAGAGCGTTCCCTCCTCGGGGGCGGCGATCTCCTCCAGCAGCTCGGGGCCGTTGTTGCGGACGTTGCTGACGGAGGTGGCCACCGGGTAGGCGCGCATCAGGCCCGCGGGCGGCGGGGTCAGCAGGGAGCGGAGGTCGTCGGGGTCGGTGCGGGAGGGGTCCAGCCAGGCGTCCCACCGGTCGGGGGTCAGCATCAGCGGCATCCGGGGGTGGATGTCGGCCAGTGAGTGCGGGCCCTCCTCGGGGGCGACCCCCAGCGGCTCCTTGTCGGCCTCCGTGGTGATCACCGAGCAGGTGGCCCACCAGGCCCCCGGGTGCTCGGGCGGCAGGGTGGGGTCGCGCCAGAACTCGTACAGCCCGGCCATGGCGAAGACGGAACCGTCGGCGGGGGTGACGAAGTACGGCTGCTTGCGGGCGCGCTTCTTCTTGCCCTGCTCCTCCAGCTGCCGCTCGGCGGCGCCGGTCACCCACTCGTAATAGCCGTCGGCGGGCAGGATGCAGCGGCGCTGGGCGAAGGCGCGGCGGAAGGCGGGCTTGTCGGGGACGGTCTCCGCGCGGGCGTTGATCATCCGGGCGGCGCCCTCCGGCGTCTTCGCCCAGGACGGCACCAGGCCCCACTTGAGGACGCGCAGCTGCCGAACCGGACGGTCGGGATCCGCGTCCTTGTCCTTGAGAGGGCGTTCGAGGACCGCGTGGACCTCCTTGGTGGGGGCCACGTTCCAGTCGGGGGCCAGGGTCTCCTCCGGCTCCCACTTCTCGATCTGGAAGAGTCCGGTCAGATCCTCGGGCCTACGGCTCGCCGCATATCGTCCGCACATACTTGCCCAGCCTGCCACGCGCCACCGACACCACGAGGAGCCGTCCGAGAAATGGCCAGCACCGATCTGCTCGGTACCCAGCCCGCCCCGGACCTGTGGCTCGTCGTCGTCACCGCCGTCGCCGCACTGGCGGTGACCGTCCCGCACCGGGTGTGGCGGCTCGCGCGCAACGCGGTGACCATCGCCCACGAGGGCGGCCACGGGCTGGTCGCCCTGCTCACCGGCCGCCGCCTCGACGGCATCCGGCTCCACTCGGACACCAGCGGCCTCACCGTCAGCCGGGGCAGGCCCACCGGACTGGGCATGATCCTGACCGCCGCCGCCGGCTACACCGCGCCCTCGCTGCTCGGCCTGGGCGGCGCCTGGCTGCTGGCCGCCCACCGGGTCACCCTGCTGCTGTGGATCGCCACCGCGCTGCTGCTGGCGATGCTGGTGATGATCCGCAACGCCTACGGGGCGCTCACGGTGATCCTGACGGGCGCCGCGTTCGTGCTGGTGTCGTGGCTGACGGAGCCGGACGTGCAGTCGGCGTTCGCGTACAGCGCGGTGTGGTTCCTGCTGCTCGGCGGGGTACGGCCGGTGTTCGAGCTCCAGGCGAAGCGCCGCCACGGGGGTGCGCCGGACTCGGACGCGGACCAGCTCTCCCGGCTCACGCACGTCCCGGCGGCACTGTGGCTGTTCTTCTTCCACGCCGTCACCCTCTGCTCGCTGATCGGCGGGGGGCGCTGGCTGCTCGGGCTGTGATCGGCCGTGACCATCCGCCCCTATTAAAGTGAGGGGCATGACCGAAACCCCCGCACAGCTCGATCTCTGGCCGGCCCCGTACGCGACGGGAGCCGTGGACGCGACCGTCACCGTGCCCGGGTCCAAGTCGGTCACCAACCGGGCCCTGGTGCTCGCCGCGCTCGCCTCGGAGCCCGGCTGGCTGCGCCACCCGCTGCGCTCGCGCGACACCCTGCTGATGGCGGAGGCCCTGCGCACCCTGGGTGTCGGCATCGAGGAGGGCGTGGGCCCGGACGGCACCGGCGAGCGGTGGCGGGTCATCCCGGCGGGCCTCCACGGCCCCGCCACGGTGGACGTGGGCAACGCGGGCACGGTCATGCGCTTCCTGCCGCCGGTCGCGGCGCTCGCCACCGGACCGGTCCGCTTCGACGGCGACCCGCGCTCCTACGAGCGGCCGCTGCACGGGGTGATCGACGCCCTGCGCGTGCTGGGCGCCCGGATCGACGACGACGCGCGGGGCGCGCTGCCGATGACGGTGCACGGGGCGGGGGCGCTGGAGGGCGGCCCGGTCGAGATCGACGCCTCGTCGTCCTCGCAGTTCGTCAGCGCCCTGCTGCTGTCGGCGCCGCGCTTCAACCAGGGCGTGGAGGTGCGGCACACCGGCGCCCGGCTGCCGTCGATGCCGCACATCCGGATGACGGTCGACATGCTGCGGGCGGTCGGCGCCCAGGTCGACGAGCCGGAGACGGGCGGCGAGCCCAACGTGTGGCGGGTCTCCCCGTCGGCGCTGCTGGGCCGCGACCTGACCATCGAGCCCGACCTGTCCAACGCGCAGCCGTTCCTGGCCGCGGCGCTGGTCACCGGCGGCCGGGTCACCGTCCCGGACTGGCCCGCGCGGACCACCCAGCCCGGTGACGCGCTGCGGGAGATCTTCACCGAGATGGGTGGCTCCTGCGGGCTGACCGAGGAGGGCCTCACCTTCACCGGCACGGGCCGGATCCACGGCATCGACGTGGACCTCGGCGAGGTCGGCGAGCTGACCCCCGGCATCGCGGCCGTCGCCGCGCTCGCCGACTCCCCCTCGACGCTGCGCGGTGTGGCCCACCTGCGGCTGCACGAGACGGACCGGCTGGCGGCGCTCACCAAGGAGATCAACGAGCTGGGCGGTGACGTCACGGAGACCGCGGACGGGCTGCACATCCGCCCCCGCCCGCTGCACGGCGGCGTCTTCCACACGTACGACGACCACCGGATGGCGACGGCCGGGTCGGTGATCGGCCTGGCCGTACCGGGTGTCGAGATCGAGAACGTCGCCACCACGGCCAAGACCCTGCCGGGCTTCCCGCAGATGTGGACCGGAATGCTCGAGGCCTGACGACATGCGCCGCTACGGCAAGCACACCGACGAGGACGACATCCGCTCCCGGCCCAACCGCAAGGGCAACCGGCCGCGCACCAACATCCGCCCCAAGCACGAGGACGCCGCGGAGGGCATGGTCCTGACCGTGGACCGCGGCCGGCTGACCTGTCTGGTGGAGGAGCGGGTGGTCCTGGCGATGAAGGCCCGCGAGCTGGGCCGCAAGGCGGCGGTGGTCGGCGACCGGGTGTCCCTGGTGGGCGACCTGTCCGGCCGGAAGGACACGCTGGCGCGGATCGTCCGCATCGAGCAGCGCGGTTCGGTGCTGCGGCGCACCGCCGACGACGACGATCCGTACGAACGGGTGGTCGTCGCCAACGCCGACCAGCTCGCCATCGTCACCGCCCTCGCCGACCCCGAGCCGCGCCCCCGGCTGATCGACCGCTGCCTGGTCGCGGCCTTCGACGGCGGCCTGGAGCCGCTGCTGGTGCTCACCAAGTCGGACCTCGCCCCGCCGGAGAAGCTGCTGGAGCTGTACGGCGCGCTCGACATCCCGTACGTGGTGACGACCAAGGACGAGCTGTACGACGGGCACACCGCCGCCGACCGGGTGCGCGAGCACCTGGCGGGCCGCACCACCGCGTTCGTGGGCCACTCGGGCGTCGGCAAGACGACGCTGGTCAACGCGCTGGTGCCGGAGGAGAGGCGGCGGCTCACCGGTGACGTCAACGCGGTGACCGGCCGGGGCCGGCACACCACCACCTCGGCGCTGGCGCTGCCGCTGGACCGCGCGGAGGGGTGGGTGATCGACACTCCGGGCGTCCGGTCCTTCGGGCTGCACCATGTGGACCCCTCGCGGGTCATCCACGCCTTCCCGGACCTGGAGCCGGGTACGGAGGCGTGTCCGCGCGCGTGCAGCCACGACGAGCCGGACTGCGGGCTGGACGCCTGGGTGGCCGAGGGGCACGCCGACCCGGCCCGGTTGTTCTCGCTGCGGCGGCTGCTGGCCACCCGGGAGCGACGCGAGGGCGACTGAGGCGGCCCCCGCCCCGGGCGCACGCGGGGTGCGGCCGGGGCGACGCGTGGCGCTCGTTCGCGGATGCTTCCGACCGGTAAGTGCATAATCGCACCGAGTGACATCCCGCGGTCACCGGCATCACTCACCGCGCCGTCACCGAGGTCACCGAGGTCACCGACGCGGGAGGCACTGACGATGGCGTGGCTGCTGGTGATTGTCGCCGGGTTCCTGGAGACCGGGTTCGCGGTCTGCCTCAAGCTCTCGCACGGTTTCACGCGCCTGTGGCCGACGGTCGCGTTCGCGTGCTTCGCGCTCGGCAGCTTCGGCCTGCTGACCCTGTCGCTGCGGAAGCTGGACATCGGCCCGGCGTACGCGGTGTGGACCGGGATCGGCGCGGCGGGGACGGCGATCTACGGGATGGTCTTCCTCGGCGACCTGGTGTCCGTCCTGAAGATCATCTCGATCACGCTGGTGATCGTGGGCGTCATCGGTCTCCAGCTGTCGGGCTCGTCGCACTGAGGGCGGCCAGGGCCCCGAGGGCGTCGCGCAGCGCCGCGCCCGCTCCGCACGGGCCGGGGGCGACGACGTACGAGAGGACCAGCCGCACCGCCAAGTCGCACACCTCCCGGCCGGGGTCGTCCCCGCTCCGCGCGAGCGCGGCGCGCACCCGGTCCCGTACCGCCGCCAGCAGGTCCCCGGGGGCGGGCGGCGGCCCGGTGCCGGCGCGGCGCCGCGCCGCCGCCGGGCCGGCCGGGGCCCGGGTGCGGGAGGGGGCGCGGCGCGGGGCGGGCAGCCGGTCGTCCCAGCAGCCGGTGAGCAGCGCGCGCAGCAGGGGGCGGGCGGCGGCCCGCGCGACGGTCCACTCGGCGAGGGCGGCGAGGCGCGCGGGGGCGTCCGCCGGGGCGCGCAGGACCCGGTCCACGCCGCGCAGATAGGCGTCCGCCTCCCGGTGCGCCAGGGCGCGGGCGAGCCCCTCCTTGCCGCCGAACTCGTGGTAGAGCGTCTGCCGCGAGACGCCCGCCGCCGAGGCCACGTCGACCATCCGGACCGCCGGCCAGGGCAGCTCCCCGAGCGCGGTGGCGGCGGCGTCCAGCAGTGCGTCCCGCGCGGTGGGCATCGTCGCCTCCCAGGCCGTCGCTCCGGCTCCGCGCTCAGGGTCGACAGGGGGCCGGGGGCTGTCAAGAGGCGCCGCAGGACCCCTTGCCGGACCGGGATAGAGTCGGGCGCATGGCCGACTACCACGATGATCTGCGTCTTGCCCATGTCCTCGCGGACGCCGCCGACGCCGCCACCATGGACCGGTTCCGCGCCCTGGACCTGAAGGTCGAGACGAAGCCGGACATGACGCCGGTGAGCGAGGCGGACAAATCCGCCGAGGAGCTGATCCGGGGCCAGTTGCAGCGGGCACGCCCGCGTGACGCGATCCTCGGCGAGGAGTACGGGGTCGAGGGCACCGGTCCGCGCCGCTGGGTGATCGACCCGATCGACGGCACCAAGAACTATGTGCGTGGTGTGCCGGTGTGGGCGACCCTGATCGCGCTGATGGAGGCGGGTCCGGGCGGCTTCCAGCCGGTGGTGGGCGTGGTGTCGGCGCCCGCGCTGGGCCGCCGCTGGTGGGCGGCGAAGGGGGCGGGCGCGTACACGGGCCGCAGCCTGACGTCGGCGACGCGGATCCAGGTGTCGCGGGTGTCGCGGCTGGCGGACGCCTCGTTCGCGTACTCCTCGCTGAGCGGCTGGGAGGAGCAGGGGCGGCTGGACGGCTTCCTCGACCTCACGCGCGCGTGCTGGCGGACCCGCGCCTATGGCGACTTCTGGCCGTACATGATGGTGGCGGAGGGGTCGGTCGACATCTGCGCCGAGCCGGAGCTGTCGCTGTGGGACATGGCCGCACCGGCGATCGTGGTCCAGGAGGCGGGTGGCACGTACACCGCCCTCGACGGGACGCCCGGGCCGCACGGCGGCAACGCGGCGGCGTCCAACGGGGTGCTGCACGACGAGCTGCTGGAGCACCTGAACCGGGGCTGACCCCGCGTAGTGGCGCGTGCGCGCCAGGTGATGCACACCCCTTGTCGCCGGTCGGGCGGGCTGCCACTCTGACAGTCCCCCCATTTGTGCACTTGTGAATCCCTTCTCATGGAGGGGTTCGCCAAGGAGGTGGTCCGTCCATGCTCGTTCGTGACGCCATGAGCACCGTCGTCCTCACCATCGGCCCGGCCCATACGCTTCGCCAGGCGGCGGCGCTGATGGCGGCGCGCCGCGTCGGCGCGGCCGTCGTCCTCGACCACGACACCAGCGGCGTCGGCATCCTCACCGAGCGGGACATCCTCGTCTCGGTGGGGTCCGGCCAGAACCCGGACCTGGAGACGGCCGGCGCGCACACCACCACCGACGTCGTCTTCGCCGCGCCCGACTGGACGCTGGCCGAGGCCGCCCAGGCCATGGCGCACGGCGGCTTCCGGCATCTGATCGTCCTGGAGGGCGACGGGCCGGTGGGCATCGTCTCGGTGCGCGACATCATCCGCTGCTGGGCACCGGTGCGGCTGCGGGAGGCCACCCTGGCGGCGGGCTAGGCCCTCCTGTCCGGATCGGGCCGGCCCCGGGAGCGGACAGGCCGGAAGGCCGGCCCGGGGAGCGGACGTGCCGGAAGGCCGGCCCCCGCGACGGGAGCCGGCCTTCCTCTTACGACAAGCGATCCAGTGCTGTTCAGCCGCGCAGGGCCTGGACCGCGGCCTCCAGCCGCTTGCCGTAGTCCTCGTCCGCCTGGCGGAAGTTGTTGATCGCGCGCTCGGCGATGTCGTCGCGCGAGACCTTGGCGATGAAGCCGGACAGGTTGGCGATCAGGCGCTCCTTCTCCTCCTCCGTCATCAGGCGGTAGAGGTTCCCCGCCTGGACGAAGTCGTTGTCCTCGGCGTGGACGGGCGCCTCGTGGTCACCGGTCAGACCGGTGACCGCGACCGGCTGCCACAGCGGGCGGCCGGTCTGGTTCGGGCCGCCGAAGCTGTTGGGCTCGTAGTTCTTGGCGCCCGCGTGGCGGCCGTCGTAGAGGAAGCCGTCCCGGCTGTTGGTCCGCGCCTCGGTGGCGTGCGGGCGGTTCACCGGCAGGTGGTCGGCGTTGATGCCGACGCGGTAGCGGTGGGCGTCGCCGTACGCGAAGAGACGGCCCTGGAGCATCTTGTCGGGCGAGGGGCCGATGCCCGGCACGAAGTGCGCCGGGGAGAAGATCGACTGCTCGACCTCCGCGAAGACGTTCTGCGGGTTGCGGTTCAGCTCCAGCTTGCCGATCTCGATGACCGGGTAGTCCGCGTGCGGCCACACCTTGGTGAGGTCGAACGGGTTGAAGCGGTACGTCGCGGCCTCGGCGGCGGGCATGATCTGCACGCCGACGGTCCACGTCGGGAAGTCGCCGCGCTCGATGGCCTCGCGCAGGTCGCGCTGGTGGGAGTCGGGGTCCTCACCGGCGAGCCGGTTGGCCTCGTCCTGGGTGAGGCACTTGATGCCCTGGTCGGTCTTGAAGTGGTACTTGACCCAGAAGACCTCGCCGGCCTCGTTGTTCCACTGGAAGGTGTGGGAACCGAAGCCGTCCATGTGGCGGTAGCTCGCCGGGATGCCGCGGTCACCGAACAGCCAGGTCACCTGGTGGGTCGACTCGGGCGACAGGCCCCAGAAGTCCCAGACGTTGTCCGCCTCCTGGGAGCCGGTGTACGGGTCGCGCTTCTGGGTGTGGATGAAGTCGGGGAACTTGATGGCGTCCTTGATGAAGAACACCGGGGTGTTGTTGCCGACGAGGTCGTAGTTGCCCTCTTCGGTGTAGAACTTCAGCGCGAAGCCGCGCGGGTCGCGGACGGCGTCCGCCGCGCCGAGGTTGCCCGCCACGGTCGAGAAGCGCAGGAACGTTTCCGTCTGCTTGCCGACCTCGGAGAGGAAGTTCGCCCGGGTGTACCGGGTGACGTCCGCGGTCACCGTGAAGGTGCCGTACGCACCGGCGCCGCGCGCGTGGACCACTCGCTCCGGGATGCGCTCGCGGTTGAAGTGCGCGAGCTTCTCCATCAGCAGCTGGTCCTGGACCAGAACGGGACCACCGGCACCCGCGGTCTCGCTGTTCTGGTTGTCGGCGACCGGCGCGCCGGCCTCCGTGGTGAGCGGTCCCTGCGTCACGTGCGCCTCCTGCGTGTGTCCTGCCATGTCCAGCACGTCCTGTCCCTTGGCTTCTGCCGTAGCCGATCCTACAATGGACATTGTCTAAGTCAAGCCTGCTTCCAGAGTCACACCGATTCGGGACTTGGGTCCCCTGCTGTTAGGCTGGTTCTCATGAGTGACCTGTTGGAACGACTGCGTGGACGCGGCTGGCGGATGACCGCCCAGCGACGTGTCGTGGCCGAGGTCCTCGACGGGGACCACGTACACCTGACCGCCGACGAGGTGCACGCGCGCGCCGTGGAGCGGCTCCCCGAGATCTCCCGGGCGACCGTCTACAACACGCTGGGTGAGCTGGTGACGCTGGGCGAGGTCCTGGAGGTCTCCACGGACCGCCGCGCCAAGCGGTACGACCCCAACGCCCACCGCCCGCACCACCACCTGGTGTGCGCCCGGTGCGGAGCCATCCGCGACGTGCACCCGACGGGCGACCCGCTCGCGGACCTGCCGTCCGCCGAGCGCTTCGGCTTCACCGTCTCGGACGTCGAGGTCACCTACCGGGGCGTGTGCCCCGCCTGCGCCTCCGCCTGAGCCGGCACCCGACGTCACTGTGCCCCCGCCGCGATCGCGGCGGGGGCACAGTCGTGTGTGACGCAAAAGGTATGGGTACGCCGAAGGCCCGGATCCTGCTGGATCCGGGCCTTCGGTTTCAGTAGCGGGGACAGGATTTGAACCTGCGACCTCTGGGTTATGAGCCCAGCGAGCTACCGAGCTGCTCCACCCCGCGTCGGTGAACACCACCTTACGGGACGGTTCCGACGGGCGCAAATTCGTTGCAGCAACCACCTGACACGCGCGCGTGCGCGCCCCCGGCCCCGGCCCCGTGACACGGTTCAGCGGTTACGCGGTTACGCGGTTACGCGGTGAGCTCCTGGTGCAGCGCCTCGCTGAGCCGGGCGGCCCGCTCGGCGACCTCGGCGGGGCCCAGCTCCACGGCGCGCGCGCACCAGCGGCGCCCCTCGGACAGCTCGCCCCGGCGGGCGGCCAGCAGCGCCAGCCGGAGGGCGGCCCGGCCGTGGCCCGCCCGCGCGGCGCGGGTCCACCACAGCGACGCCTCCCGCTCGTTGCCGTCCCGGGCGAGCAGCAGGCCCAGGTTGAAGGCGCCGTTGCGGCTGCCCGCCTCGGCGGCCTCGCGGTACCAGCGGGCCGCCTCGGCGCTGTCCCCGCGGGCGGCGGCCAGCATGCCGACCCGGACCTGCGCCCGGCGGTGCCCCTGCTCGGCGGCCCGCTCGTACCACTCCTCGCACTCGCTCTTGGGGGCCTGCGGCTCGCCGAGCGCCGGCGGCCCGGCCGGCGCCTGGCGGGCGTCGAGCACGGTGGCGAGGCGGAAGGCGGCCTCGGCGCTGCCGCCGCCCGCCGCGCACCGCAGATGGCGCTCGGCCTCCTGCTCGTCGCCGTCCCGGAGGCGGGCGATGCCCACCTGGAGCGCCGCCTCGGTGTGCCCGGCCGCCGCCGCCCGCTCGTACCAGCTCAGCGCCGTCGCGTCGTCGTCCCGGCCCGCGTGCAGGATGCCCAGGTTGAAGGCGGCGTCCACGCTGCCCGCCTCGGCCGCCTTGGAGAACCACGGCTCGGCGCCCTTGGGGTCGCCGCTCTGGAGGAGCAGGATCGCCAGCGCGTTGGCGGCCTCGCGGTGCCCCGCGTAGGCGGCGCGGCGGTACCACTGCTCGGCCTGGGCGATCCGGTTCTGGGCGGCGAACAGCAGGCCCAGGTTGTACGCGCCGTTGACGTCGCCCGCGTCGGTGGCCGCGCGGTACCAGCGCTCGGCCGTCTGGTGCTCGCCGCGGGCGGCGTGCAGGGCGCCCAGCGCGTTGGCGGCGTTGCCGTCGCCGTCCTGCGCGGCGCGCAGCCACCACACGGCGGCGCTGTCCTCGTCGCCCGCGTCACGGAGCAGGAAGCCCAGCGCGCAGGCGGCGCGGGACTCGCCGTCCTTGGCGGACGTCAGGTACCAGCGGCCGGCCTCCTTCAGCTCGCCGCGCCGTTCGAGGATGGCCCCGAGGTGCAGTGCGGCGCGGCGGTGGCCGCGGGCGGCGGCCTGCCGGTACCACTGCTCGGCCGTCTCGCCGGAGGGGGCGGCGCCGGTCGCCGGGCCGGTGGTGCCGGCCGGGTGGCGGGTCCCGGTGGAGGGGCCGGGGACGATGGCGTGGCGGGTTCCGCTGGCCGGGCCGGGGACGGTGGTCTCCTCGGCGGCAGGGGTACGGGCGCGCTCGGCGCGCTCCAGGGCGCGGGCCAGCCGGTACGCGGCCTCCCGGTGCCCCTGCTCGGCGGCGGCGCGCAGCCACCGCTCGGCGCCGACGTCGCTGCGGTGCTCCAGCAGGTCGGCGAGGGCGTACGCGCCGAGGGCGTGGCCCTGCTCGGCGGACTGGCGCAGCCAGTACTCGGCCGCCGGCTCGTCGCCGCGCTCGCGGTAGTGGCGGCCCAAAGCGTGGGCGGCGGCGGCCGAACCGGCGACGGCGGCGATCCGCCACCAGCCGGCGGCCTCGTCGGTGTATCCGCGCTGGTGCAGCAGGACGCCCAGGTTGTTGGCGGCGGCGCGGTCGCCCTCCGCGGTGGCGGCACGGAGGTAGGGCTCGGCGGCGTCCAGGTCGCCCCGGCGCAGCAGCAGCGCGCCGAGGACGCTCATGGCGGCGGTGTCACCGCTCTCGGCGGCGCGGCGGTGACGCTCCTCGATCTCCACGATCTCGACGGCGTCACCGGTACCGGCGCTGTCCATGGCGGTGGACTCCATGGCAGCGCTCATCACATCTGCGGCGCTATCGGCGTGCCGCTGCACAAACCGCCCTGTCTCCAACAGAGTTGCCCTGTCCCCCATAATTTTCATCGTCGCACCACCTGCTACCCGCGTACACCTGGTATACCGCAGCCAGTGAGGTCACTTCAGCGTTTTGTCGACATGCCCACAGGGAGACAAGTCAAACACGTTGCACCTCAACTGCCCCCGTCAGGGCCGTTCTTCACACCGGCCCCGCCCCTTCTTCCGCCGCCCCCCGACGGCATGACAAAAGCCCGGATCCTGAGGGATCCGGGCTTTTGCTTTTCGTAGCGGGGACAGGATTTGAACCTGCGACCTCTGGGTTATGAGCCCAGCGAGCTACCGAGCTGCTCCACCCCGCGTCGTTGTGTCACCACCGTATCACGGCGCGGGGGTGCCTCCCGCCCGCCCGGTGAGGGGCGGGCGGGAGGACCGGAGTCAGCCTGCCGGGGCGGGCTCGGCCTCACCGGCCGGGGGCTTCTCCGCACCGGCCGCGGGCTTGTCGGCGTTCTTCCCGCCGTCGGCCTTGCGCTGGGCGTCCGCGTCGGCGACCCGCTGCAGGGCCGCCGCCAGTTCGTCCTGCGCCTTGCCGTAGGCCGTCCAGTCGCCCTTCTTCAGCGCCGCCTCACTGTCCGCGAACGCCTTCTGCGCGTCGGCGATGGCGGCCGCGAGCGCGGCCTCGCCGGTGGGCGGCGGCTTGGTCGGGTCGCTCGGCGGCGGTGTGGTGGGCGTCTCGCCGTCCACGCCGAACACCGTGTTCAGCGCCTGGGCGAGGGTGTCCTCGAACACCGTGGTGTCCTTGGTGGTGTCGCCCGCCGGCTGGTCCGCGTCCACGTACGACACGGCGACCTTCCGCAGCAGCGGATAGAGCGCGTTGCGGCCCTGTGCGTAGATCGGCTCCACGTACAGGAAGCCGCCGTCCAGCGGCACCGTCAGCAGGTTGCCGTACTGGATGTCGGAGTCGGCGCCCTTGAGGTCGCGGACGAACTGGGCGACGGAGGGCAGGCTGTTGAGCTTGTTCTGCACCTGCGCCGGTCCCGGCACGTCCGAAGTGACCCTCAGGAGTCTGATCTTGCCGTAGTCCTTGCTGTTGGCGTCGGCGTCGACCGCCATGAAGGCACCCAGGTTGGGCCGGCCGTTGGGGGTGAAGGTCGTCGTCAGCGAGAACTGCTGCTGCGTCTCCCCCGGCATCTTCAGGCTCAGGTAGTACGGCGGAACCGCGTTGCCGTTCTTGTTGGTCGGGTCGTCCGGCACCTGCCAGGCGTCACTGCCGCTGTAGAACTGGGCGGCGTTCTGCACGTGGTAGCGGGTCAGCAGCTCGCGCTGGACCTTGAACATGTCCTGCGGGTAGCGCAGGTGCTCGCGCAGGTCGGCCTTGATGGCGCTCTTGGGCTCGACCGTGCCGGGGAACGCCTTCATCCAGGTCTTGAGGACCGGGTCCTCGGTGTCCCACTGGTACAGCTTGACCGTGCCGTCGTACGCGTCGACGGTGGCCTTCACCGAGTTGCGGATGTAGTTGACCTGGTTCTGCTGGGCGACCACCGCACGCGTCTGGTTGTTGGCCGTGAGCGAGTCCGTGGTGGTGTCCCCCAGCGTCGTACGGGACGCGTACGGGTAGCCGTTGGTGGTGGTGTAGGCGTCCACGATCCACTGGATGCGGCCGTCGATCACCGCCGGGTAGGCGTCGCCGTCGATGGTCAGCCAGGGCGCGACCGCCTCCACCCGCTGCTTGGGCGTGCGGTTGTAGAGGATCCGGGAACCGTCACCGATGGCGCCGGAGTACAGGATCTGCGGCTCGCTGAACGCCACCGCGTACGCGGCCCGGTTGAAGGTGTTGGAGAGGTTGACCCCGCTCTTGCCCTTGTAGCTGGTGGTCTTCTCGCCGTTCTCCTCGTAGTCGAGCTCCTTCTGCGGCCCGCCGACGATCGAGTACTGCTCGGTCTTCTCGCCGTAGTAGATCCGCTGCTCGTACTTGGGGGTCTGGCCGGTGGTCGGCAGCCCGGACTCGGTGAAGATCGGGGAGCCGTTGGCGTCCGTCGCCGTGCCCGTGGCCATGATCGCGCCATAACCGTGGGTGTACGTGAAGTGGTCGTTGATCCAGTTCCGCTTCGGGATGCCCTTGATGTTCAGCTCACGCAGACCGATGACCGTGTCCTTGCCCTGGTACCGGTCGACGTCGAGCGTGGTCGGGAACTGGTAGTACTTCCGCCGCTGCTCCAGCTGCTGGAAGGTCGGCGACACGATGTTGGGGTCGACGAGCCGGTAGCTGGCGGCCGCGTCGGAGTCCGCCCGCAGCTTGTCCTTCGCCTTGACCGTGGACTTGCCGGAGTAGTTCTCCGCCTTCGTCCGGTCGATGTCGTACGCCTTGCGGGTCGCCTCGATGTTCTTCTCGATGTACGGCGCTTCCTTGGCCTGCTCGTTCGGCTGGACCTGGAACTTCTGCACGATCGCCGGGTAGAGCCCGCCGATCAGGATCGCCGACAGGACCATCAGGCCGAAGCCGATCACCGGGAGCTGCCAGGTGCGGCGCCAGAGCGTCGCGAAGAACAGCACGGCGCAGATCGCGGCGATGCAGAAGAGGATGGTCTTCGCCGGCAGGTAGGCGTTGGCGTCCACGTACCGCAGGCCCGTCCAGTTGCCCGTCGCCTTGAAGTCGCTGGACTTGACCGCCAGGCCGTACCGGTCGAGCCAGTACGCGACGGCCTTCAGCGAGACGAAGACGCCGAGCAGGACGGACAGGTGCCCGGTCGCCGCGGCGGTCGCACGCGCGCCGGGGCTGGTGACCCGCAGCCCGCCGTACAGGTAGTGCGTCAGGGCGGCGGCGATCAGGGACAGCACGGTCGCGGCGAAGCCGAAGCCGAGCAGGAACCGGTACCACGGCAGGTCGAACGCGAAGAACGACACGTCGAGGCCGAACTGCGGGTCCTTCTGCCCGAAGGGCACGCCGTTGACCCACATCAGCCAGGTGCGCCACTGGCCGGAGGCCGAGGCACCGGCGATCAGGCCGACCAGGGCCGTGATCGCCAGCAGCACCCACTTCTTGTACGGGGCCAGGCCCATCCGGTAGCGGTCCAGGCTCTGCTGCTCCAGCGACATGGCGCTGAGCGGCGGGCGCAGCCGGTGCGCGAGCCAGATGTTCAGTCCTACCGCCAGGGCCATCAGCAGGCCGAAGACGGCGAACAGTCCGATCTTGGTCCACAGGGTCGTGGTGAAGACGGACGAGTAGTCGACGGACCGGTACCAGAGCCAGTCCGTCCAGAACCCGGCGAACATGACGAAGAGCATGGCCAGCACGGCCAGCACGCCCAGTGTCATGAGCAGGGTGCGGGCCCGCCGGGAGGGCCGGCCGACTCTGATCCGTGGCCCGGTCGGGCCTCCGCCGCGGTCCGGCATCTGGAAAGCCAACGTGCGCCCCTCGAGTTCGCGGTCGTGTGGTGAAACAGGCCCAGTGATGGCAGAGCCCACTGGTAGAACTTACTGAGGCTTTACCCAGTTCCCGTCTCCGGGTCGAAAGGAGGCAGGATATTGCCCATGTCCAACGTTTCCCCCTCGGGGCCCCCGATGGCCGCCGGCCCGCTGACCCGCGCGGTGCTCGAGATCGACGAGTACGCCTCCGGCCTGGGCTGGGACCAGCCGGCCCGGCTCTTCGCCCTCGTCGACACCGCGCGGCTGCGCACGCAGGAGCCGGGGCTCGCCGCCCAGCTCGGGCTCGACGACGGCGAGGCCGCCGCACCGCTCACCCCGATCGAGCAGGACGAGATCCCGGCCGGCCGGCCGCTCGACGAGTTCCTCGGCACCATCGCCTGGCCGGACGCCGTGGCGGGCTGCGCCATGACGGTGGAGCGGCTGATGCTCCCGCCGTCCGCCGAGGCGTCCGTCCCGGAGGGCCTGGACGAGGCGGGCCTGGCCTCCTGGGTCGCCGCCCACCCGGACCGGCAGGAGGTGCGCATGACGGTGGCGGTGCTGCGCGACGGCGCCCGTGAGTCGGCGCTGCGGCTGCGGGAGAAGGACTCCCCCACCGAGGTCCTCACCGGCTCGGACCTCGTCCCGGGCCTGGCCGAGGCACTGGCGGCCACATTCGAGTCCTGACGCGGCAGTCCGGCCGGCGCTGCGCTCCGCGGGTCAGCGGCCCGCGGAGCAGCTCGGCAGGCCGGTGGTGACGCCCTTGCGGATCTTCTCCAGCGAGGACACCGCGTCCTTGATCGTGTCCACCCTGACCAGGGTGAGCCCGTCGGGGGTGTCCGACGCGGCGGCGGCGCAGTTGTCGGCGGGGGTCAGGAAGTAGCGGGCACCGGCGTTGCGGGCGCCCACCAGCTTCATGTCGATGCCGCCGATGGGGCCGACCTTGCCCTTGTCGTCGATGGTGCCGGTGCCGGCGACGAACGAGCCGCCGGTCAGGTCGCCCGGGGTCAGCTTGTCGACGATGCCCAGCGAGAACATCAGCCCGGCGCTGGGCCCGCCGACGTCGGCGAGCTTGATGTCGATGTGGAACGGGAAGGTGTGGTCGGTCCCGGCCTGGATGCCGACGATCGCCCGGTCGCCCTCGTCGGACGTCCGGGTGGTGAGGGTGATCCGCTCGGTCGTGGCGGGCGCCCGGCCGGCCTTCTCGGCCGCGGCGGCCTCCTTGGCGGGGACGATGGTGAAGACGACCTTCTCGGTGGGCTTGTGCCGGGTGACCAGCTTCGCCACGTCCTCGGGCGCCTTGACCGCCGTACCGTCCACGGCCTTGATGACGTCGCCCGCGTGCAGGGTGCCCTCGGCGGGGCTGTCCTTCTGGACGGACGAGACGACCACACGGGAGGCGACGGGGATGCCCAGCTGGGTCAGGGCGGCGGTCTTGGCGCTCTCCTGGGACTGGCTGAACTCCTCGGCGTTCTCCTGGGTCGACTCCTCCTCGGTCTTGCCGTTCGGATAGAGCGTGTCGTGCGGCACCACGACGCTGTCGTGGGAGAGCCATCCGTAGACCGCCTCGACCAGGTTCATCCTGTAGTCCGCACCGGTGACCCTGACCGTGGTCATGTTGAGGTGCCCGGAGGCGGGGTAGGTCTTGTGGCCGGAGATCTGGAGCACCGGTTCGCCGTCGGCCTCGCCGAGCGTGTTGACCGTCGGTCCCGGGCTCATCTCCGCGTAGGGCACCCGGAAGAAGACTCCCGCGCAGAGCAGCGCGATGAGGACGAGGGTCGAGGCGAGCATCGTCGCGGTGCGGCGTGGCATGGAACGACAGTACGGGACGCGCCCGTCCGTGCACTCCCGGGGCCGGGCCGTCCGGGGCCCGGGGGCGTCAGGCGGTACCGCCACCGGAGTGGGACTTCTCCATCACCTCGCGGAAGCGCGCATAGCCCGCCAGCTCGGCCACGTCGCCGGTCGTACGGTCCCGAGAGGCCCAGCCGCCCCATATCGCCGCACCGATGGCGGCGAAGAGCGGAATCATCAACCAGGCGAGAACGGCCATCGCGACCTCCCATCCCCATGAGCTCGACGCACTGACTGATCAGCAGATTAACCATCCGCCGTATCAACGCTCGTGCCCGGGGTCCGGTTACGCAAATCGGACGCCTGCCCACCGTACGGAACGGTCCGGGCCGGGATGGGCGCGCTCAGCAGGCGCCCACCCACTCCTCGGTGCCGTCGGAGAAGCGCTGGTGCTTCCAGATCGGCACCTCGTGCTTGAGGTCGTCGATCAGCTTCCGGCACGCGGCGAAGGCTTCCGCGCGGTGCGGGCAGGACACGGCGACGACCACCGCGAGATCGCCGACGGCCAGGTCGCCCACCCGGTGGACGGCGGCGAGGGCGCGGACCGGGTGGTCGGCGACGACCTTCTCGGCGACCCGGCGCAGCTCCGCCTCGGCCGTGGGGTGGCTGGAGTACCCGAGGGCGTCGACGTCGGCGCCCCCGTCGTGGTTGCGCACGGTGCCCACGAAGAGGGCCGTGCCGCCGGCGGCGTCGTCGCCGACCGCCCGGAAGACCTCGTCGAGGGAGAGCGGTGTGTCACGGATCGCCAGCAGCCGGATCGGGTCCGCCGCGGCCCGCTCGCCGGGGTGGTCGTACGTGGGTGCCATGCAGCCATCGTGCCGCACGCCGCGGACATCCCGGAATAGCGTTTTCGACCGGCCCGGCCACGCGCGCGTTGGAGCCTCCTACGACGCCGGCCGCTACAGGCCCCGGCGCTTGCGGGCGCGGCGGACCAGCGCGGCCGTGCCGAGGAGGGCGACCGTCGCGCCCGCGGCGCCCGCGGCGGTGGCGTCCTTGCGGCCCAGACGGCGGCCGGCGACCGTGTGGCGGCCCTCGACCTCCTCCAGCAGCGCGGCGAGGACCTCCTCGTTGGTCCACTCCGGCCGCCAGCCCGCGTCGTGCAGCCGCCCGACGCTGACCACCCACGGGTGCATCGTGTAGGCGAGGTCCCCGGCCGGTGACGGGGTGAGCCCGATCCTGTGGAGCCGGGCCGCCGCGCCGAGGGCCACCGCGGAGGGCAGCTCCATGCGGCGGATCCCGCTGAGCTCCTCGACCTCCTCCTGCTCCAGCCAGCCGTCGCAGCCGACCGCGAACTCGCCCTCGACCTTCTCCAGGGCCGCGTACTCCAGCGCGCTGACCAGGTCCTCGACGTGGCAGAACTGCCAGGCGGGCCGGGATCCGGCGACCACCAGCAGCCGGGGCGACTCGAAGTAGCGCGTCAGCGCGGTGTCCGTGCCGCCCACCAGCAGGGCGGGGCGCACGACGGTGACGTTCAGGCCGGGGTGCGCGCGGGGCGCCCGGCGCGCGAGCCGTTCGATCTCCAGCAGGTCGCCCACGCCGGTGGCCTCGGCGGTGGCCCGCAGCTCGGCGTCCTCCGAGAGCGGGATGTCGTTGTCGGGGAGTGCTCCGTACACCATGGCGGAGGTGCACAGCACCACCCGGTGCACGCCCGCGGCGGCCGCCGCGGTGAGCACGGTCTGCGTCCCGCGGACGTTGTAGGCGGTACGGGCGGCCGCGTCGGTCTCCAGGTCGAGATCGAGCGCGAGGTGCACCACGACGTCGGCGCCGCGCAGCTTCTCGGCGATGGCCGGGTCCCGTACGTCGAGGATGTGCCACTGCGCCTCGGAGACCTCGCCCCTGCGCTCGTCGATGGCGATGAGCTGCTTGACCTCCTCCGACGCGGCCAGGCGCCGGACGAGCAGGTCTCCGATGCCGGACGCGGCACCGGTGACCGCGACGACGGGGCCGCGGCCTGCGGACGGGGGCGGGCTGTTTCGCCCCTGGCGAACTTCGGTGCTCTGCGTCGGGCGAACCTGCGGATCTGGGGAACTCACCGGGCGTCTCCAGCGGTTGTCTTCAGTACGTACGTGTATGACGCGTACGTACCAGGTGGCGTCCATCCTGCCGCAGGCCATGAGCCGGTGGAGCACCGAGCCCGTATCCGGTTCGGATGTCTACGCTGGTGGTGTTGTCGGGCAGCCGCCGCCGGCAGGAAGCCGGCGGCCCTACGAGCCGAGGAACCCCGTGAGTGACACCCCATTCGGATTCGGCCTTCCGCCGGAGGAGCCGGAGGACGGCGACGAGGGCAAGAAGAAGGGACCTGCCGAAGGTGGCAAGGGTGCCGGTGGCGACCCGTTCGGGTTCGGCGGCATGCCGGGCATGCCGGGGGGCGCCGACAATCCGTTCGCCGCGATGTTCGGGTCCCTGAACCCCACGGACCTGGGGGCGGCCTTCCAGCAGCTCGGCCAGATGCTGAGCTACGAGGGCGGTCCCGTCAACTGGGACATGGCCAAGCAGATCGCCCGCCAGACGGTCGCGCAGGGCACGTCCGACGGCACCAAGGACGCCAGCGTCGGCCCGGCCGAGCGGGCCGCGGTCGAGGAGGCCGTGCGCCTGGCCGACCTGTGGCTGGACGGCGTGACGTCGCTGCCCTCGGGCGCGAGCACGGCGGTGGCGTGGAGCCGCGCGGAGTGGGTCGAGGCGACGCTGCCGGCCTGGCAGCAGCTGGTCGACCCGGTCGCCGAGCAGGTCGGCGCGGCGATGGGCGACGTCCTGCCCGAGGAGATGCAGGCCATGGCGGGCCCGCTGATCGGCATGATGCGCTCCATGGGCGGCGCCATGTTCGGCCAGCAGATCGGGCAGGCCGTGGGCGTCCTGGCCGGTGAGGTGGTCGGCTCGACCGATGTCGGTCTGCCGCTGGGCCCGGCGGGGAAGGCCGCGCTGCTCCCGCTGAACATGGCGGCCTTCGGCAAGGACCTGGGCGTGGCGCAGGACGAGGTGCGGCTGTACCTGGCCCTGCGGGAGGCCGCCCACCAGCGGCTCTTCGCGCATGTGCCGTGGCTGCGCTCGCACCTGTTCGGCGCGGTCGAGGGGTATGCGCGCGGGATCAAGGTCGACACCAGCAAGCTGGAGGACGCGGTCGGCGGGCTCGACCCGTCCAACCCGGAGCAGCTGCAGGAGGCCCTTCAGCAGGGCATGTTCCAGCCGGAGGACACGCCGGAGCAGAAGGCCGCGCTGGCCCGCCTGGAGACGGCGCTGGCGCTGGTCGAGGGCTGGGTGGACGCGGTGGTGCACGAGGCCGCCAAGACCCGGCTGACCTCGGCCGACGCGCTGCGTGAGACGCTGCGCCGGCGGCGCGCCTCGGGCGGCCCGGCCGAGCAGACCTTCGCCACGCTGATCGGGCTGGAGCTGCGGCCGCGCCGGCTGCGGGACGCCTCGCGGCTGTGGGCGTCGCTCACGGACGCGCGCGGGGTGGACGGCCGCGACGGTCTGTGGGAGCACCCGGACATGCTGCCGACCGCGTCCGACCTGGACGACCCGGACGGCTTCGTCCACCGCGAGCACCTGGACTTCTCCGAGCTGGACAAGATGCTGGGCGAGGCCGCCGGCGGCAAGCGCGGCCAGGGCGGCGAGCGGACCGGGAGCGACGAGCCGGACGACCGGCGCGGCGAGCAGGACAAGGGCGAGGGTCAGGACGAGTCCGACCGGTGAGCCTGCACGACGACGCCACCCTCGTCCTGAAGGGGTACGAAGGGTCCGGGGACCAGGCGGAGCTGCGCCGGGTCTACCTCGACCACCTGGCCGCCCACCCGGACGGCATGTGGAAGGCGTGCGGGTCCGGGCACCTGACGGCCAGCGCCCTGGTGGTCGACCCGGGCCGCGGCCGGGTGCTGCTGACCCTGCACCGGAAGCTGAACATGTGGCTGCAGATGGGCGGCCACTGCGAGCCGGGTGACGAGACGGTCGCCGGGGCGGCGCTGCGCGAGGCGACGGAGGAGTCCGGGATCGGCGGCCTGACGCTCCTGGCGGGCGGCCCTGCCCGGCTGGACCGGCACCCCATCCCGGCGCCCTGCCACTGGCACCTGGACGTGCAGTACGTGGCGGTCGCGCCGCCGGACGCGGTGGCGGCGATCAGCGACGAGTCGCTGGACCTGCGCTGGTTCGGGTACGACGAGGTGCCGGCCGTGGCCGACGCGTCGGTGGTACGGCTGGTGGAAGCGGCTCGCGCGTCGCTCTGACGCACGGGTGCGCGGCCCACGGGCCCACGGGTAAGGGGCGGTCGCCATGGCGACCGCCCCTTACCCGTACCCGGATCAGTTCCAGGCGTTGTTCTGGTTCTGGGCGCGCGCGCCCTGCTGGCCGACGCCGAACTGCGCGCCGACGCCCTGGCCGATCTGCGCGTTCTGCGGGGGCATGACCTCGCTGGGCTGGACCAGCGCGAAGCCCTCGCCGAGGAAGCTCAGCTCCCAGCCCTCGCCGGTGCTGCCCCGGCGGCGGCGGACGTTGGACGAGTGCGTCTGGGCCTGCATCTGGACGCGCAGCGCCGTGGACCAGGCGACGATCGCGTCGGCGTCCACATTGACGTACTTGTCGGGCGTGATGTGCATCATCAGCGGCTGGCCGGACGTCATCAGGGCCACCTTGCCCCGGCCGGAGATGTTCAGCTGGTACTTGCCGGAGCCGGAGATACCGTACTGGCTGTCCACGGCGATCACCTCGGTGTGCAGGGTGGAGTCCAGCGCCAGGACATAGGCGCTGTCCACGGTGAGGCCCTCCTGGTCCACGTCCACGACGTGGATGTACTGCGCCAGGTTGGCGAAGTACACGGTCCCCTGCCCGGAGCAGCGCATCAGGTCCAGGCCCTCACCGGTGTTGGCGCGGGCGCGGCGCTGGCTGTTGTTCTGGTACTCGCCGTCGAAGTCGATGAGCCCCTGGTACGCGACCATGGCGCCCTTGCGGGCGAGGACGTCGTCGTGGCCGGTGAGGGCGACCCGCAGGAGCTGCGGGTTCTGCACGGCGTACCGCTCCTGGCTCTGCTGTTCGGTGTGGCTGAAAAGCGGGCTCTGCATGGTGTGTTCTCGCTCCCCCTCAGCCCCGGATCCGCAGGCGGTCCGTGCTGTCCTCGCTCGGCTGTACGACGACGATGCCCTGTCCCGAGAAGGCCATCTGGTACGCCTCTCCGCTGCCCCGCCCGATCAGGGAGGAGGCCTTGAAGCTGCGCTTGCCCTTGATCTTGAGCGCGGGCGACCAGGCGACGAGCGCGTCGGGGTCGACGTACGTCTCGTCCTCGCCCCGGCCGCAGTCGACGACGATCGGCGTGCCGCGCGAGGTCAGGGCGACCCAGCCGGCGCCGGCGAACTGGACGTTCCACAGGCCCTGTCCGGCGAACTTGGCCATGCCCTTGACCCGTTCGGCACCCCACTGGAGGTGGGCGTCGAAGGCCAGCACATTGGTGCCGTTCACGGACAGCGCGTCGTTGTCGAGGTTGATCACCACGACGTCGGCGCCGTAGTCCGCGAGGTACAGCAGGCCGTCCCCGGAGCACTTCATGACGGGGGCGCCCTCGCCGGTCACCCACTGGGAGGCGATCTGGCGGACGGCGGGCGGGTTGGGCTCGTACTGGACGAAGCCCTCGTAGGACACGACGGAGCCGGTCCGGGCGTAGAGGTCCTGGCCGGAGGCCATGGCCACCTTGAGCATGTGGCGGCCGTGGTTCTCCATCCTGGCCGCGACGGGGGTCGGGGCGAAGCCCGCGAGTTGCTGGGTCATGGTTCGGGCTCCCTCAGACCTCGTAGGGCTGGACGACGATGAAGTTGCCGGGGGCGCCCCGGAACTGGAGGTTCACGGTCTCCCCGCTGTGGCCGGGGTAGGCGTTGCGGCGCAGCCGGACCTGGCTGGAGAGGATCACCTGGGAGGCGGACGACCAGGCGACGACGGCGTTGCAGTCGGCAAAGGTCGTCGGCGTGACGGGCAGCACGACCGGGACGCCGTGGGTCTTCACGACGACCGTGCCGGTGCCCTGGAACTGCATGGTGAACAGCGCGCCGCCGGGGATGCCGTGGCCCTCGATCCGGCGCACCTCGTGCTGGAGCGACTCGTCGAAGGCGAGGACGTTCTCCGCGGAGACGCAGATGCCGTCGCCCTGGAGCTCGATGGGGTGCAGATGGGCGCCGTTCTCGGCGAGGAACACCTGGCCGCGTCCGGTGCAGCGCATCAGCTGCATCTCCTGGCCGGTGGCATTGCCGACGACCCGGCCGGAGAATCCGGCGCCCTTGTAGCCGAAGTCGACCTTGCCCTGGTACATGACCATGCTGCCCTGGCGGGCCAGCACGGGGGTGCCGCCCATCGCCAGGTCGACCCGCATGAGTTGCTGGTTCTGCGGGGTCCAGCGCTGGCCGGTGGCGGTCTCGCGGTACTTCTGGAGCGCGGCCGTGAGCCCGGCGCCGCCCTGGGGCGCCCCCTGGGGCACGCCGTGCGGCATCCCGCCCTGGGGCACGCCCGGCTGCTGTCCGTACGGCTGGCCGTACTGCGGCTGCCCGTACGGGCCGGGGGCCGGGGGCTGCTGGCCGTAGGGCGGGGTGCCCGGCGGCGGTGTCTGCCCGGGGACCTGCCCGTACTGCGGCTGGTGGGGCTGGTGCGGGTGCGGCGGCTGGTGCGGCGGCTGCTGGCTGTACGGGGACGGGGCGGCCGGCGCCGGCGGAACCGGCGTCGGGGCGGGCGGCGTCGGCGCGACCGGGGTGAGCGGCGCGGCGAGCGTCGGCGCGGTGTGCACGGGCGGCGCGGGCGCGGGCGCGGGCGGGGCACCGAACGAGGGCGCGGGCTGGGGCGCCTGGGGGGCCGCGGGCGCGGGCTCGGGAGCCTGCGGGGCGGCGAACGGGGGCGGGGCGAAGGCCGGTGCCGCCGCCTGCGGCGGCTGCGGTGCGGCCTGCTCCTCCTCGGCGACCTCGCCGCCGAAGTTCTTCAGCAGCGCCTCAAGGCCGCCGTCGAAGCCCTGGCCCACGGCGGCGAACCGCCAGACGTCCTTGAGGTAGAAGTCGCCGAGCATCACCGCGCGCTCGGTGCTGAACTCCGAGCCGTCGAAGGCGTACCGGGCCACTTCCTCGCCGCCCGCGACGATCCGGAGGTAGCCGGGTCCCACCTGGGACATCTGCCCCGCGCCGTCGATCGTCGCGGTGAAGGACAGCTTGTGGATGTGCGGCGGGACGCGGTCGAGCGTGACGCGGAAGGACTCGGTGTCACCGGCCTGCGCGCCGAGGAGCTGGATCGACTCCTCGGGCGACTTCGGCTGGTTGAAGAAGATGAAGTAGCGGTCGTCCGAGAGCTGTTCGTTGGCGTCGAGGCCGAAGCAGCTGATGTCGAAGGTCAGCCCGGGCGCGGCGATCTGCACGCCCACGTACAGATCGGTTCCGGGTGTGAGATCGCTGATCTTGGCCTTGTGGCCCCGTTGGAATTCCCTGGCCATGCGTAACGACCGTCCCCCATCCCGAATTTTCGATTACGTCGCGCCAGGCTAACGGCTGGCGATGACAATGAGCCAAGCCGGGACGGTTTCGGTACAGGATCGGTGAATCCCACGGTTGCCGGCGGCCGCCGGCGGGTGCTGCCGGCTTCCGGCGTCACCCGGGGGCGGTCGTCACTGTCCGCGACCGGTCGGCGGGTGGGGCAGCCGGCCGGCCGCGACGACACCCTCGAGGTAGCCGCGGGCCCGCTCGGTGCGCGGGTAGGCCTCCAGCAGCCGCCAGAACCGGGGGCCGTGTCCGGGGACGAGAAGGTGGGCCAGCTCGTGGACGAGGACGTAGTCCACGACGTACTCGGGCATGCCCTGAAGGCGGTGGGAGAGGCGGATGCTGCCCTCCGCGGGCGTGCACGAGCCCCACCGGGTGTTCTGGTTGGTCACCCATCGCACGGACGTGGGCCGGGCGTGGCCCTCGAAATACTGGGCGGACAGCCGCTCCGCCCGCTCCGCCAGCTCGGTGTCGCCGAGGGTGCGCCTGCTCTCCTGGGCGGCGAGCTTGTCCAGCATCATGGTCACCCAGCGCCGCTCCTCCGCCTCGGACATCCGGGCGGGGATGAGGACGACGGTCCGGTCGCCCTCGCGGTAGGCGGAGACGGTCCGGCTGCGCCGGGCACTTCTGCGGACCTCGACCTCCCGCGTCCCCGCGCCACGGGGCGGGTCGCTCGCGGGTCTGCGCTGTGGGTCGGCGGGCACGCCCCGACGTTACCCGCTGTCAGCGGGGGAAGTCCCGCCTCCGGAACGCCTGGCGTGTGATCCGTCCACAGCCTGCACCATTTGAACGATTAATGCGCCGCCCTGTGGACAACTTTCCGCCGCTCGTCGCGGGACCGGGCATTCTGACGCAGGAGATCACGAGAGATCGCGGGAGACCGCTGAAGATCGCGGGAATCGGCGCGGGATCGAGGATCGACGATCGAGGGCCCCGGAGATCGGGGGCTCGGGGTTCTGGGGCTCGGGGTTCTGGGGCTCGGGGTTCTGGGGCTCGGGGCTCCGGGGCTCGGGGCTCCGGGGCTCGGGGCTCGGGGATCGAAGGCCGGGGATCGAGGGTTCGGGGAGGCGGAGATGCATCCGATGGTGAAGCCCGCGCTGCGCCGCGCCTGGAGGAGTCTCCAGACGGTGCAGTTCGGGGCGGCTCCGGCGCACGCGGTGGTGCTCGGGCCGGTGGACACGGTGACGGGGGCGCTGCTCGGGCTGTTCGACGGCACCCGGGGGCTGGAGCTGCTGCGGGAGGAGGCGAGGGCGCTCGGGTTGCCCGACGGGCGGCTGGAGGCGCTGCTGGACCGGCTGGCCGGGGCGGGGCTGCTGGAGGACGCGACGGCCGGTGACCCGCCCGGCGGGCCGGGGCCGCCGGGGTGGCGGGAGGAGGACGGCGCGCGGGAGCGGCTGCTCGCCGACCGGGCGTCGCTGTCGGTGGTCCACCGCGAGCCGGGCGGGGCGGCGCGGCGGCTGGCCGCGCGGCGGGCGACGCGGGTGCAGGTGCGGGGCGCGGGGCGGGTCGGGGCGGGTGTCGCGGCGCTGCTGTCGTCGTCGGGGGTGGGCCGGGTGGAGGTGCTGGACGGTGATCGGGTGGAGCCGTGGGACGTGGCGCCCGGCGGGTTGCCGGCGGAGGCGGTGGGTGAGCGGCGGGACACGGCGGCCCGGCGGCTGGTGGGGCGGTCGGCGCCGGGCGGGCGGGTGCCCCGGACGGCCCGGGCGGCGGGCTCGGAGCCGGGGCTGTCCCTGGTGGTCGTGGCTCCGCGGGACGGGCTGGGGGCCTTCGCCCCCGATCCGGTGCCCGCCGAGGGCTGGGTGGCCACGGGCACCCCTCATCTGTACGCGGGGGTGATCGAGGCGACCGGTGTGGTGGGCCCGCTGGTGCTGCCGGGCGGCACGGCGTGCGCCGGGTGCGTCGAGCTGGAGCGGTCCGACCGGGACCCGGCGTGGCCCCGGATGCTGGCGCAGTGGCGGTCGGGGCGGCGGAGCGCGGTGCCGCCGTGCGACCAGGGGCTGGCGGCGGCGGTGGCGGGGCTCGCGGCGGCGCACGCGCTCGCGTTCCTGGACGGTGATCTGCCGACGAGCACGGGGGCCCGCTGGGAGGTGTCGCTGCCGTTGCTGGAGTGGCGCACGGAGCGGATGCCGCCGCATGCGGACTGCCCCTGCGGGGCGAGCGGGCGCGGGGAGGGGGCGCGCGCCTCGGTGCCGGCGGGCGGGCAGGACACAATGGCTGGGTAACCGCGGCCGACGAGGCGACGCCCTTGGCAGACGCGGCACGGCAGTCTGGGATTTGGAGGGGCGCATGTCTGATCTTCCCCGGAAGGCGGTCACCCGTACCGTCAAGTTGGCCTCGTTGCCTCTGGGCTTCGCCGGCCGCGCCACATGGGGTCTCGGCAAGCGGATCGGGGGCAAGTCCGCGGAGATCGTCGCCAAGGAGCTGCAGCAGCGCACGGCGGACCAGTTGTTCCGCGTGCTGGGAGAGCTGAAGGGGGGTGCGATGAAGCTCGGGCAGGCGATGTCGGTCTTCGAGTCGGCGCTCCCCGAGGAGATAGCGGGGCCCTACCGGGCGGCGCTGACCAAGCTCCAGGAGGCCGCCCCGCCCATGCCGGTGCGCACGGTGCACGCGGTGCTGGAGGAGCGGCTCGGCGAGGAGTGGCGCGAGCTGTTCCTGGAGTTCGACGAGAAGCCCTCGGCGGCCGCGTCGATCGGCCAGGTGCACCGGGCGGTGTGGCACGACGGGCGGCAGGTCGCGGTGAAGCTGCAGTATCCGGGTGCGGGCGAGGCGCTGCTGTCGGACCTGGCGCAGCTGAGCCGGTTCACCCGGCTGCTGGGGCCGCTGATGCCGGGCATGGACATCAAGCCGCTGATCGCGGAGCTGCGGGACCGGGTGGCCGAGGAGCTGGACTACGAGCTGGAGGCGGAGGCGCAGCGGGCGCACGCCGAGGAGTTCGCCGGCGATCCGGACGTGGTGGTGCCGGACGTGGTGCACCAGTCCGACCAGGTGCTGGTGACGGAGTGGATCGACGGGACGCCGCTGTCGGAGGTCATCGCGGACGGTACGGAGGAGGAGCGGGACCGCGCCGGTCAGCTGCTGGCCCGGTTCCTCTTCTCGGGGCCGGCCCGGACGGGGCTGCTGCACGCCGATCCGCACCCCGGGAACTTCCGTCTGCTGCCCGCTCCGGACGGCCGGGACGGCCAGGACGGCGAGAGCGGCGAGAGCGGCGAGGACCGTGCCGCGGGCCTGCGGCTGGGGGTGCTGGACTTCGGGACGGTGGACCGGCTGCCCGGTGGTCTGCCGGACACCATCGGCGCGGCACTGAGGACGACCCTGGACGGCGACGCGGACGGGGTCTACGACATGCTCCGCGAGGAGGGCTTCGTCAAGGAGACGATCGAGCTCGATCCGGACGCGGTGCTGGAGTACCTGCTGCCGATCATCGAGCCGGCGCGGGCCGGGGAGTTCACCTTCACCCGGGAGTGGATACGGGGCCAGGCGGCCCGGATCGCCGATCCGCGTTCCCCGGCGCACCAGTTGGGCAAGCAGCTCAACCTTCCGCCGTCGTACCTGCTGATCCACCGGGTGACGCTGAGCACCATCGGGGTGCTGTGCCAGCTGAACGCCACGGTGCGGCTGCGGGAGGAGCTGGAGGAGTGGCTGCCCGGCTTCCTGCCGGAGGAGGGCGACGCCGATCCCGCTCCGGCGGCGGCGCGGGTCTGACCCGGCGGGTGCCGCGCGCCCGGCTCCGGGCGCGTGGCGTTCCGGGGCCGGCCCGGGTCACCACCAGGAGGAGTCGAGTCTGCTCTCGATGGCGCGGAGGTGGGCACGGGCGCAGTCGTCGCAGAAGTAGAGGCGGCTGCCGTTCTCCACGGAGCAGGTCCAGGTCACCGGGAGGCTGTCGGCGGTCGCGCCGCACCGGGAGCACACCACGCTCGGCGCGTCCGGCCGCGAGGGGGGAGAAGTCCGCTCGTTCACCACGAGACGATAACTCCGCCGGGAGGCCCGGGCGGTGCGCCACGCACCGCGGGGACCGGCCCATGAGGACCGGTCCCCGCGCATCGTCAGTGCCGGACGTGCGGCACTAGTTCATGACGGCCATGGCCAGCGCGCGGCGGGCACGCAGCGAGACGCGCTCGGCGCGGCGCTGCATGCGCCGGGCGGCCACCAGGCGCATGGCCTGGCGCTCCGCGTCGGCTTCCCGCATGCGGTCGTGCATATGGGCACGAGCCAGGGCTTCTTGGATGAGTTGCATCTCACGGTTCCTGTTCTGACGCGAGGCGGTCGCGCCGATGGTGGTGACGGCTGGGGTCGCGGAGCCGGACGGCTCGCTGGCGGAAGAGGTCATCGGGGCCTGCTTCTGGGGATCGTGCGTGAGGGGGCGGTCGATGGTTCCGGTCCGGAGGTTCATGCCGTGACCGGGTTCTTGCGCGGGCGGCCACGGGGCCGCTTGCGGGCGACGACCACGCCCTGGACGAAGAGCTCACCGCCCCAGACGCCCCACGGCTCACGCCGCTCCTTGGCGCCGGCGAGGCACGCCTCGACGAGGGGGCAGGTGCGGCAGAGGGACTTGGCGTACTCGACGTCGGCCGGCGACTCGGCGAAGAAGACCTCGGGGTCGTAGGAACGGCACGGTACGGGTACGCCGAGGTTCTCGATGGCGTCGTCGAGCGCGGTGAGCGCGGTGAGGGGGGTCAAGGTCGGGTCCTCCGTGGGGACGGGCGGGGGGATCGTTTCGGAAGGCGGTACGGACGGGGCGTGCGCTTCGAGTTGCACGGTGTCTTTTTCCTCGTCTGGTCGGTCCGGCCGGTCGGCCGGTGGGCTGGTACCGGGTACTGCGTCGTCCCGAGGCTCCTTCGGGCCGTTCCGCCCGTTCGGGCAAAACAGAAGGGCCGCGGATCCCGGGTGGGGTTCCGCGGCCCTGAAGGCGCCGGCCTGATCACTGGATCAGGCTGGATCACTCCAGGGTTCGAGCCCACGGAAGGCCCACATCGTGTGGTGCTGCTGCTTCTGCGTCTTCGTCTCGGCACCGGTCGCCGCCGCAAAGCCATAGGCGATGGCCTTGCCTGCTGCTACTCCTGCTTCCAGTGCCTCGGTCGGTCGCTCGGCGCGCTCCCGGACGGCCGGAGCCGCCAGGAGGGTGGCAGGACGCACGGCGGCGAAGCCGGGCATGCCGGAGCTGAGGAGCGACGAACCGGAGAGGCCGAGGGTGCAGGCGGAGACGACCGCGCGATCGGTCATTTTGGCGGTGCTGACGAAGCTGCTGTTGATGCTGATCACTGGAATCGCCTCCTCTCGGCGTCTCGGGTGGGGATCGGTCGGAACCGGTCCCGCGCGCTATTCGGACAAGTACAGCACGAAGACGGGGCTTCGGAGAAGCCGCCGTTTCCGTGGTTAAGAACCTATGGGGCTTGACGGGGCGGGCGCAAACTATTTTTTCGACGAGTTCGGATCAGTCCTCGCCGGCCCCTCCGCCCGGCTCCTGGCCTGCGCAGATGGCGAGGACATCGGCGCCGTGGCGGCCGAGCTTGCGGACGCCGACGCCCGGGATGCGGGCCAGCTCCCCGTCGTGGGACGGGGCGGCCTCGGCGATCGCCATCAGGGTCTTGTCGGTGAAGACGCACCACGCGGGCTGGCCGAGCCTGCGGGCCTGCTCGGAGCGCCAGTCCACCAGCCGCTCGTAGAGCGCCTCGTCCATGTCGGAGGGGCAGTCCTCGCAGCGCATCAGCTTCATCTCGCCGGCGTCCGTGAGGGTGGCGCCGCAGACCCGGCACCGCGCCGGGCCCCGGCGCCCGCGCCGCGCGGAGGCGGTCCCCGCCGGGCCGCCCGCGCTGCGCTCGATGCCGCCGCCCGCGGCCGCGGCCCGCCCCCCGGGCGCCGCCGAGCCGGGGCGCAGGCCGGACAGGAAGCGGGAGGGCCGGCGCGAGGGGCGGCCGCCCGGGGATCGGGAGAGGGACCAGGACAGCGAGAGGTGCAGCCGGGCGCGGGTGACCCCCACGTACAGCAGGCGGCGCTCCTCCTCGATCTGCTCCTCGGTCTTGGCGTAGGTGATCGGCATCGTGCCCTCGCTCAGGCCGACCAGGAACACCGCGTCCCACTCCAGGCCCTTCGCCGAGTGCAGCGAGGCGAGGGTGACGCCCTGGACGGTCGGCGCGTGCTGGGCGGCGGCCCGCTCGTCCAGCTCGGCGACCAGGTCGCCGAGGCCGGCGCCCGGCCGGGCGCGGGCGAAGTCCTCGGCGAGCCGCACCAGGGCCGCCAGGGACTCCCAGCGGTCGCGGACGGCTCCGGAACCGGTGGGCGGCTCGGTCGTCCACCCCTTGGTGGACAGCACGGCGCGCACCTGCGCCGGCAGGTCCTCGGCGTCGTCGAGCAGGGAGTCGTTGCCCCCGGCCCGGGCGGCGCCACGCAGGGCGACGCCCGCCTCCCGCACCTCGGCGCGCTCGAAGAACCGCTCGGCGCCGCGCAGCTGGTAGGGCACGCCCGCGTCGGCGAGGGCCTGCTCGTAGACCTCCGACTGGGCGTTGATCCGGTAGAGCACGGCGATCTCACCGGCGGGCACGCCCGCGGCGATCAGGTCCCGGATGCGGCGGGCGGTGCCCTCCGCCTCGGCCGGCTCGTCGCCGTACTCGGTGAAGACGGGCGGGGGGCCGGGGTCGCGCTGGGAGACCAGCTCCAGGCGGTGCTCGGCGGCACGGCCGCGGGCCTGGGCGAGCAGCCCGTTGGCCAGGTGGACGACCTGGGGCGTGGAGCGGTAGTCGCGGACCAGCTTCACCACGGTGGCGCCGGGGTGGCGGGTGCGGAAGTTCAGCAGGTGGTCGGGGGTGGCGCCGGTGAAGGAGTAGATGGTCTGGCTGGCGTCGCCGACCACGCAGAGGCTGTCGCGGTCCCCGAGCCACAGGTCGAGCAGCCGCTGCTGGAGCGGCGAGACGTCCTGGTACTCGTCCACCACGAAGTGCTGGTACTGGGAGCGGATGCGCTCGGCGATGTCGTGCCGGTCCTGGAGGATGCCGACGGTCAGCAGCAGGACGTCCTCGAAGTCGATCGTCCCCCGGTCCCGCTTGAGCTGCTCGTACATGGCATAGATCTGGCCAATCTCGGCGGGGTCGCGCGGGGCGTCGCGCTGGGCCTTGGCGACCGCGGCCGGATAGTCGGCGGGGACGGTCTGGGTGACCTTGGCCCACTCGATCTCGCTCGTGACGTCGCGCAGCTCGTTCCGGTCGAGGCGGATCCGGCAGCGGGCGCCGGCGTCGGCGACCAGCTGGACCTTGCGATCCAGCAGCCGGGGGAGGTCGCCACCGACGACTTTCGGCCAGAAGAACTGGAGCTGGCGCAGCGCCGCCGAGTGGAAGGTGCGCGCCTGGACGCCGCCCGCGCCGAGCTGGCGCAGCCGCCCGCGCATCTCGCCGGCGGCCCGGTTGGTGAAGGTGACGGCCAGCACGCTGGCGGGCTGGAGGATGCCCGCGCGGACGCCGTACGCGATCCGGTGGGTGATCGCGCGCGTCTTGCCCGTGCCGGCGCCCGCCAGCACGCACACCGGACCGTGCAGGGCGGTCGCCACCTCGCGCTGCTCCGGGTCCAGCCCGTCGAGCACCGCGTCGGCGTCCGCGGGCGGGGCCATGATCTGGCTCACGCCCGGGGTCCCCGGGAAGAGAGTGGAGTGCGTTGCTGATGTCACCCTGCCATGCTGCCAGGTCGCCGGAGGCCCCCGTGACGGTTGTCCACAGGGCCGGCAGCGCGGTCGTACTAATGCCGTCGAGCGCGGTCGCGTCGGTGCCGCGGGAATGGTCGCGCCGCGCCGGACGTTCTGCCTGCTGGTGCCCGCAGGCACCGACCCCCGATCCCTCCCGAGGAGCGCGAACGATGCAGGGCAGCCTGACGATGTACAGCACGACCTGGTGCGGCTACTGCCGGCGGCTGAAGAGCCAGATGGACCGCGAGGGCATCGCGTACACCGAGATCAACATCGAGCAGGACCCGGAGTCGGCCGCGTTCGTGGAGAAGGCCAACGGGGGCAACCAGACCGTCCCGACCGTCCTCTTCGCGGACGGGACGACCCTGACGAACCCCTCGCTGGCCCAGGTCAAGCAGAAGATCGGCGCCTGACCGGCGCGACCGGCGCTACGCCACGTTCCCGGGCTTCGGCAGCGGCTTGCCGTACCAGAGCTCGATCAGGCGGGCCGCGATCGAGATCCCGTACGGAGGCAGGACCTCCCCGGACTCGAACGCGGCCCGCAGCTCGTCCCGGGAGAACCAGCGGGCCTCCTCGATCTCGTCCCCGTCGACCTCGATCTCCGAGGACGTGGCCCGTGCCATGAAGCCCAGCATCAGGCTCGACGGGAACGGCCACGGCTGGCTGGCGACGTACTCCACCTCGCCGACCGTCACCCCGGCCTCCTCGAAGACCTCCCGGGCCACCGACTGCTCGATGGACTCGCCGGGCTCCACGAAGCCCGCGAGCGTCGAGAAGCGGCCCTCCGGCCAGTGGACCTGCCGGCCCAGCAGCGCCCGGTCCTGCTCGTCCGTCACCAGCATGATCACCGCCGGGTCGGTGCGCGGGTAGTGCTCGGCCCCGCAGGCGGGGCAGCGGCGGATGTGGCCGGCCGCGGCGATCACCGTGCGCTCGCCGCAGCGCGAGCAGAAGCGGTGGAGCCGCTGCCAGTTCTCCAGGGCCACCGCGTGCACCAGCAGCCCGGCGTCCCTGGGGGACAGCAGCAGGCCGGCCTCGCGCAGCCCGGCCGGGCGCGCCGACTGGTCCATGCGCCCCGGCAGGGAGTCCTTCTGGAGCGCGAAGTAGCGGACGCCGTCCGCGTCCGTCCCCAGGAAGTACCGGTGGGTCTCGGTGACGGGCGCCTCGAAGGCGGGCGTCATCACCAGTTCCGTACGGCCGTCGGGGGTGTCGTCGATCAGGGCCTGGCCGCCGGAGACCACGAAGACCCGGGTCGTCGGGTGGCTCCAGGCCGCGGCCAGCCACGCCTCGTCGAGGCGGTGGTGGGCGGCGCGGTCGATGCCGCTCGGCGCGGTGAGCCCGATCGGGCGCGACGGGTCGAGCGACCGGGAGGCGCCGGCCGGCGAGGACGTGGCGACGGGCCGGGACGGGCCGACGGGCCGGGGCGCGGCCTCGGACCGGTGCCCGGACTCGTTACTGATGATGCTCACTGATGCTTCCAACTCCCCCGGTGGGCGGATTCTCCTGGGTGTCTGTGCGGCGTGTACGGCTCGTACGGCTTCAGCGCAGCGCGCCCGCCAGGTCGCCCCACAGGTGGGCGGTCGCCTCCACGCCCTTGAACAGCAGGTCCAGCTCGACCTTCTCGTTCGGCGCGTGCCAGCCGTCGGACGGTACGGAGATGCCGAGGAACAGCACCGGGGCGGCCAGCACGTCCTGGAGGTCGGCGGCCGGTCCGGAGCCGCCCTCGCGCGTGAAGCGGATCTTCGCGCCGTCGAAGGCCCGGCTCATCGAGCGTACGACCGACTGGAGGGCCGGATGGTCGAGCGGCGTCAGACAGGGGCGGGTGGGCGCCCCGAAGGTCACCTTGTGCCGGATGCCGTCCGGGACGCGGGCGGCCACCCAGTCGCGCACGGCCGCCTCGAGCGCGTACGGGTCCTGGCCCGCCACCAGCCGGAACGACAGCTTCAGCATCGCGGAGGACGGGACGATCGTCTTGCCGCCGGGGCCCTGGTAGCCGCCGCCGATGCCGTTGACCTCGGCGGTCGGGCGGGCCCAGACGCGCTCCAGCGTGGAGTACCCGGCTTCGCCGAGCGTCCCGTGGGACTTGGCGGTGGCCAGCCAGGAGCCCTCGTCGAAGGGCAGCTCCCCGATCAGCTCGCGCTCGGCGTCGGTGAGCGCGGCGACACCGTCGTAGAAGCCGGGGATGGTGACGTGCTCGTCCGCGTCGTGCAGCGCGGCGACCAGGCGGCCGGCGACGGTGGCCGGGTTCGGCACGGCGCCGCCGAAGGATCCGGAGTGGATGTCCTGGTCCGGCCCGTACAGCTCGATCTCGCAGTCGGCGACGCCCCGCATGCCGGTGCACACGGTGGGCGTGTCCGGTGACCACATGCCGGTGTCGGACACGACCACGGCGTCGGCGGCGAGCCGCTCGCGGTGGCGCTCCAGCAGGGCCCGGAAGTGCGGGGAGCCGGACTCCTCCTCGCCCTCGACGAGGAGCTTGAGGTTCACGGCGGGGGCGGTGCGCCCGGTCAGCGCGAGGTGCGCCCGGACACCCAGGGTGTGGAAGAAGACCTGGCCCTTGTCGTCGGCCGCCCCGCGCGCGTGGAGCCGGTTTCCGCGGATCACCGGCTCGAAGGGCTCGGTGTCCCAGCCGTCCTCGCGGGCCGCCGGCTGGACGTCGTGGTGGCCGTAGACCAGGACCGTGGGCGCTCCCTCGTCCCCGGAGGGCCACTCGGCGAAGACCGCCGGGGCGCCGTCCGTCTCCCAGACCTCGGCGACCGGGAAGCCGGTCGCGGCGAGCTTGGCCGCCAGCCACTCGGCGCTGCGCCGTACGTCGGGGGCGTGCTCGGGCTGCGCCGACACGGACGGGATGCGCAGCCACTCGACCAGGTCGTCGAGGAAGGCGGCGCGGTGCCGATCTATGTACGTGCGTACGGTCTGGACGGCGCTGTCCGGGGTGTCGCTCATGCCCCCGAGCCTATCCGGCGTCCGGGGCGTCCCCGGAGGCCGTCCCAAGGAGCAGGACGCGCTCCAGCCCGTCCCGTCCCGGCAGTCCCTCCGGGCGCTCGACCTCCCCCGTGCGTACGTGCACGAAGGCGGCCGCCACCGCGTCGGGCGGCAGCCCGTGCCGCTCGGCCCAGGCGAGCCGGTAGACGGCGAGCTGGAGCGGATCGGCGGTGCCCGAGCGGCTGGTCTTCCAGTCGACGATCTCGTACGTGCCGCTGTCGGGGTCGTGGTAGACGGCGTCGATCCGGCCCCGGACGACGCGGCCCGCCAGGACGATCTGGAACGGCTCCTCCACCCGGTACGGGGTGCGGTGGGCGTACGCGGTCCGCTCGAACGCCTCCTTGAGCGCGGCGAGGTCCCGCTCGTCGGCGATCTCCGGCTCGCCGGCGAACACCTCCCCGCCGGGCAGCTCGTCCGGGCCCAGCATCGGCAGCGGCAGCGCCTCGAAACGGGCCTCCACCCACGCGTGGAACCGCGTCCCGCGGCGGGCGGCGGGCTGCGGCGGGCGCGGCATGGGGCGGGCCAGCTCCTGGGCGAACCCGTCGGGGTCGGCGGCCAGGCGCAGCAGCTGCGAGGCCGACAGGGACGGCGGCAGCAGGACGTCCCGGGTGGTGGCGCGGGCGCGCAGCAGCTCACCGGTGAGGGCGTCCAGGTCACGGTCCCAGGACGCGGCGGCGCGGGCCTCCTCGGGCGTCAGCCGCTCCCGCGCCCCGGCGGGAGGCTCCTCGTGGCGCGGGCCGGGCACGCGCGCGTGCCCCTCCCCCCGGGCGCCGTGGCCCGCGCGGTCTTCGTGACCCTCGCCCTCGGCGCGCCCGGGGTCCTCGGCGTGCCCGGGGTCCTCATGCCACGGCTCGTCGTCCGGCCACGGCTCGTCCCCGGCCCACGGCTCGTCCCCGTCAGCCCAGGGCTCTACGTCCGGCCACGGCTCCTCGTCCGGGCCCGGCGCGTCCGGGCGCGGCACGTCCGGCCGGGACGGCGCCGGGGCCTGCTCGGGCAGCGAGGCGAGGTACTCCATGACCTTGTCGGCGGCGGCGCGGCGGCGCGCCAGCGAGTCGGCGTCCAGCGGGAGCGGCCAGGCCAGGTCCTCGCCGGTCTCCCGGAGCGCCGGGTTCTCGGCGCCCTCCTCCGGCGCGTCCGCCCATGCCTCGATCTCGCCGGAGCCCGCCGCGCAGTGGTCGTACAGCGCGTGCAGGAACGGGGACGGGCCGCGCGGGCGCTTCTGCGAGGGGCCCCACCAGTGCCCCGACCCCAGCAGGAGGCTGCGGGGCCGGGTGAAGGTCACATAGCCGAGGCGCAGCTCCTCGGTGTGCTGGTGGTCGCGCATGGCGTCCTTGAAGGACTTCAGTCCCTTCGCGTCCCACTCCCCGACCTCGGGCAGGGTCGGGGCGTCCCCGCGCAGCGGGTGCGGGAGGACCTGGGGCTGGGCGGTCCACGACTCGCGGGCCCTGGTGCTGGGGAACTGGGACGCGACCAGGCCGGGGACGGCGACCACGTCCCACTCCAGGCCCTTGGACTTGTGGGCGGTGAGGACCTTGACGGTGTTCTCGCCGCCGGGCAGCGCATTGTCCAGGCCCTTCTCGTACTGCGCGGCGGTCCGCAGGAAGCCCAGGAACGCCAGCAGTGTCGCCTCCCCGTCCAGGGAGGCGAAACCGGCCGCCGTGTCGAGGAAGAGGGAGAGGGTCTCGCGGCGGCGGGCGGCCAGGGCGTGCGGCGAGGCGGACAGCTCCACCTCCAGCCCGGTGGCGGCCAGCACGCGGTGCAGGACGTCCATCAGCGGGTCGGCCAGGGAGCGGCGCAGGTCGCGCAGCTCGGTGGCGAGGCGGGCGAACCGCACGCGTGCCTCACCGGAGAAGGGCAGCCCGTCGTCGGCCCCGGCCGGTTCGAGGAAGGTGTCCAGGGCGTCGGCCAGGGACACCACCTCGGCCGGGTCGACGCCCTCGACCGCCGCCGCCAGGCGCGCGTCGGCGTCCGCGTCGCCGTCGTCCCGCGAGCGGTGGACCAGCAGCCGGGCGCGGCGGCCCAGCAGGGCCAGGTCGCGGGCGCCGATCCGCCAGCGCGGGCCGGTCAGCAGCCGTACCAGGGAGGCGTTGGCCCCCGGGTCCTGGAGGACCTCGCAGACGGCGACCAGGTCGGCGACCTCCGGGAGGTGGAGCAGCCCGGACAGGCCCACGACCTCGACGGGCACCTCCCGGGCGACCAGGGCGGCCTGGATCTGTGCGAAGTCGGTCGCGGTGCGGCACAGGACGGCGATGTCGCCGGGCTCCTTGCCGGTGCGGACGAGATGGGCGAGGGAGTCGGCGAGCCAGGCGATCTCCTCCGCCTGGGTCGGCAGCAGGGCGATCCGGACGGTGCCGTCGCGCTCGGCCCCGGGCGCCGGGCGCAGCGCCTCCACGCCCGCGTGCATGGCGCGCAGCGGCTCCGCCAGCCCGTTGGCGAGGTCCAGCAGCCGGCCGCCGCTGCGGCGGTTCTCGCTGAGCGAGAAGCGGGTGGCGGGGGTGCCGTCCGCGTACGGGAAGTGCTCGGGGAAGTCGTCCAGGTTGGCCACGGAGGCGCCGCGCCAGCCGTAGATCGCCTGGCAGGGGTCGCCCACGGCGGTCACGGGGTGGCCGGAGCCGCCGCCGAAGAGGCCGGACAGCAGCAGCCGCTGGGCGACGGAGGTGTCCTGGTACTCGTCGAGGAGGACGACCCGGTACTCGTCCCGGAGGATCGCGCCGACCTCGGGGCGGGTGAGCGCCAGCTCGGCGGAGAGGGCGATCTGGTCGCCGAAGTCGAGCAGGTCCCGCTCCCGCTTGGCCGTGCGGTACCGGACGACGAGGTCGGTCAGCTCGCGGCGGGCGGCGGCGGTCTCGGGGATCTTGCGCAGGTCGGCGTTGCTGAGGCGGGCGCCGGCGAGGGTGTCGAGCAGCCCGGTGTCGTGGCGGAGGAGGTCGGCGGGGCGCACGAGGTGCTCGGCCAGCTCCGCGTCCAGCGCGAGGAGGTCGCCGACGAGGGTGGGGAACGACTTGGTCAGCGCCGGGTACGGTCCGGGCGCCTCGCGCAGCACGCGCGCGGCGAGCTGGTAGCGGGTGGCGTCGGCGAGGAGGCGGGCGGTGGGCTCCAGGCCGATGCGCAGGCCGTGGTCGGTGAGGAGCTGTCCGGCGAAGGCGTGGTACGTGGAGATGCGGGGCTCGCCGGGCGGGTCGTCCGGGTCGATGGCGTCGGGGTCGGTGACGCCCGCGCGGACCAGGGCCTTGCGGACGCGCTCGGCCAGCTCGCCGGCGGCCTTGTTGGTGAACGTCAGGCCGAGGACCTGCTCGGGGGCGACCTGGCCGGTGCCGACCAGCCAGACCACGCGGGCGGCCATCACCGTCGTCTTGCCGGAGCCGGCTCCGGCCACGATCACCTGCGGAGCGGGCGGCGCGGTGATGCAGGCCGTCTGCTCCGGGGTGAACGGGATCCCGAGGAGCTCCTTGAGCTGCTCGGGATCGGTGAGGCGAGTGGTCACGGTCAACGAGGCTAACCGGCCCCACTGACAGTTCTCGCCGCGCGTCGCGGCGGCCCCCGGTACGAGGGGGCGGGCGGGCTGCTCCACGGTGTGGCGCTACTCCACGATGTGGCGGCCCTCGGGCCGGGCGCTGCACGAGGCGCGGAACGCGCAGTGGTCGCAGTGCTTCCCGGCCGACGGGGTGAAGCGCTCGTCCAGGACGCGGCCGGCGGCGGTGGCCAGCAGGTCGCCGACCCACTCCCCGTCGAGGGGCGCCTGGGCCTGCACCCGGGGGAGCTGTTCGCCGCCCTCCCGCTGGGGCGCCGCCTGCCGCAGGTGGACCAGTTCGGCGCCGCCCGGCTCCGGGCGCCGCCCGTCGAAGGCGTCGTCCACGGCCCCCTCGCGCACCGCGAGCTGGTAGACGGCGAGCTGCGGGTGGTGGGCGACCTCGTCCCCGGTGGGGGAAGACTTCCCGGTCTTGAAGTCGACGACGTACGCCCTGCCGTGCTCGTCGGCCTCGACCCGGTCCATGGAGCCCCGGATCCGTACCTGGTACTCCCCCGCCTCCAGCGTCACGTCGAAGTCGTGCTCGGTGGCGGCGGGGGTCCGGCCGCTCCGGTCCATGACGTGCCAGCGCAGGAACCTCTCCAGCGCCACGCGCGCGTGCTCCTTCTCCTGGGCGGACTTCCAGGGCGCGTCGAAGGCCAGCGCGTCCCAGACGGAGTCGAGCCGTTCCATCAGGACGGCGAGGTCGGCGGGCGTCCGGCCGGAGGCCACCTCGTCGGCGAGGACGTGGACGACGTTGCCGAAGCCCTGGGCGGCGGTGGCGGGCGCGTCCGCCTTCACCTCGCGTCCCAGGAACCACTGCAGGGCGCAGGTGTTGGCGAGCTGGTCCAGCGCGCTGCCGGACAGCGTCACGGGGCGGTCCCGGTCGCGCAGCGGCTCGGTGGAGTGCGTCGGTTCGTACAGCCCCCACCACCGGTAGGGGTGGGCGGCCGGGACGAGGGGCTGCCCCTCGTCGTCGGTGAGGGCCGCGAGCCGGGCCAGCCGGCGGGCGGCGGCGTCGCGCAGCGCCGGGGAGGCGTCCGGGTCGACGGTGGTGGCGCGCAGCTCGGCGACGAGCGCGGCGACCGCCAGGGGGCGGCGGGGGCGGCCGGTGACGTCCTTCGGCTCGGCCCCCAGCTCGGTGAGGAAGCGGGACGGCTGGTCGCCGTCGTCGGCGGGCGCCTTGACGGCGGTGACGACCAGCCGGTCGCGGGCGCGCGTGGCGGCGACGTAGAAGAGGCGGCGTTCCTCGGCGAGCAGGGCGCCGGGAGCGAGGGGTTCGGCGATGCCGTCACGGCCGATGCGGTCGGCCTCCAGCAGGGAGCCCCGGCGCCGCAGGTCGGGCCAGAGCCCCTCCTGTACGCCGGCCACGACGACCAGGCCCCATTCGAGGCCCTTGGCGCGGTGGGCGGTCATCAGGCGCACCGCCTCGGGGCGGACGACCCGCTTGGAGAGGGTGTCGGCGGCGATGTCCTGGGCGTCCAGCTCCTCCAGGAAGTTGAGGGCGCCCCGGCCGCCGGTGCGCTCCTCGGCGCGGGCGGCGGTGTCGAAGAGGGCGCACACGGCGTCCAGGTCGCGGTCGGCGTTGCGGCCGGCCGCGCCGCCCCGGAGCGCGGCCCGCTGGAGGCGGGCGGGCCAGGGCGTGCCGTTCCACAGCAGCCACAGGGCCTCCTCGGCGGTCCCGCCGCCCGCCAGCAGCTCGCGGGCGCGCCGCAGCAGGGCGCCGAGGCGCTGCGCCCCGCGCGCGTGCGCCGGGTCGTGGGCGACGAGGCGCTCGGGCTCGGCGAGGGCGCGGGCGAGCAGGACGTCGGAGGGCGGCGGGACCCGGTTGCCGCCCGCCCGCTCCTCGTCCCGCAGCGCCCGCCCGAGGCGGCGCAGGTCGGCGGCGTCCATGCCGCCGAGGGGCGAGGTGAGCAGGCCGATGGCGGTCTCGGTGTCGAGCCACGAGGAGACCGCGTCCGCGTCCGCCGCGGACCCGGCCTCAGCGTCCGCCGGGGACCCACCGTCCCCACCGTCCGCCGGGGACCCACCGTCCCCACCGTCCGCGCCGGCGCCGTCCGCCACACCCCCGTCCGCCGGGGCCGCCACCGCACGCAGGGCGGACAGCAGCGGGACCACCGCCGGCTCGTGGCGCAGTGCCACGTCGGCGCCGTCGACCTCCACGGGCACGCCCGCCGAGGTCAGGGCCCGCCGCAGGGTGGGCAGGGTGCGCCCGCCCGCGCGGACCAGGACCGCCATGTCGTTCCAGGGGACGCCGTCCTCCAGGTGGGCGCGGCGCAGGATGTCCGCGATGTTGTCCAGCTCCGTGGAGGGGGTCGGGTAGGTGTACGCCTCGACCCGGCCGCCGTCCCGCACGGCCGACAGGTCCCGGTGCGCACGGGCCTTGCCGGCGGGCAGGCGCGGCAGCGGCATCCGGTTGGTCAGCAGCCGGGTGGCGGCGAGCAGGGCGGCGCCGGAGCGGCGGGAGGTGGTCAGCACGGCGACAGGCGCGGGGGTGCCGTCGGCGCGGCGGAAGGTGTCGGGGAAGTCCAGGATGCCGTTGACGTCGGCGCCCCGGAAGGCGTAGATCGACTGGTCGGGGTCGCCGAACGCGTACAGCGTCCGCCCGCCGCCCGCCAGCGCCCGCAGCAGCCGGACCTGCGCCGGGTCGGTGTCCTGGTACTCGTCGACGAACACGGCGTCGTACTCCGGGAGCGCCGCCGTCCCCGCCAGCAGCACTGCCCGGTGCACCAGCTCGGCGTAGTCGAGCACGCCCTGCATGTCGAGGACGTCCAGGTACTCGGCGAGGAACGCGGCCGCCGCCGACCAGTCGCGCCGCCCGGCGCGGGCCGCGAAGCCGGCCAGGGCGCGCGGGCCGAGGCCCAGCTCCCGGGAGCGGGCGAGCACGGCGCGCACCTCGTCGGCGAAGCCGCGCGTGGTCAGGCAGGCCCGCAGCTCGTCGGGCCAGTGGACGCGGGCGAGGCCGTCCCGTTCCAGGTCGAGCTGGCCGGCCAGCAGCTCCCGCACGGCGAGGTCCTGCTCGGGGCCGGACAGCAGCCGCAGCGGCTCGGAGAAGAGGTCGGCGTCTTGGTGGGCGCGGACCAGGGCGTAGCAGAGCGAGTGGAACGTGGTGGCCTGCGGGGCGCGCTCGCCGCCGATGCGGGCGGCCATCCGGTCGCGCAGCTCCACGGCGGCGGCGCGGCTGAAGGTGAGGACGAGGATCCGCCCGGGGTCGGCGCCGGCGGCGATCCGGGCGGCGACCGCCTCGACCAGGGTGGTGGTCTTGCCGGTGCCCGGCCCGGCCAGGACCAGCAGCGGTCCGCCGCCGTGGTCAACCACGGCACGCTGGGATGCGTCCAGGAGAGGGGGGCTCACGGGAACCGGCGGGGTACGCACCAGTCGGTACGCGCCCGGGGTGCGCCCGCGAGATGGCGTACGCCCGGTGGTAGTCGAGGAGGAGCTCACGTGGATCGCCGGTCCTGGTGGGTGTGCTGGTGCTGAGGATGCTGGGTGGGTGCGCCGGGCCTACCCGCGCCGGGCACGCCGTGCGGGTCGACGTTACGCGTACTCCGTACGGTCGTGCCGACGGTGCCCGTCCCGCCCGGCCGGGCGCCGCATGGCGGAAGCTGTCACCTGTGAGCCATCGCACGCGCGCCGGGGCCTCCGCCGCCGGAGCCGCCACCGGAGCCATCGCCGCCGTCCCAGCGGGCCCGCCGCATGTCGATCCGCGGCAGGTGGTCGCCGGCCGCGCGGGCCGCGTCGCGCAGCGGGGTGCCCTCCTCGCGGTAGTGGCCGAGGGCGCGCTGCTCGGCGCCCGGCAGGAGCCGTCCGTCGGCCCGGACGACGCGCCACCACGGCACCGCGCCGCCGTAGAGCGCCATCGCGCGCCCCACCTGGCGGGGGCCGCCCTCGCCGAGCCACTCGGCGACGTCCCCGTACGTCATCACCCGCCCGGCGGGGATCAGCTCGGCGACTTCCAGCACCCTCTCCGCGTACTCCGGGTACTCCGGGCACTCCTCGATACTCATCCGGACCATCCTGCACCACACCACCGACAACGGGGGCAATGCACCCTGATGGCCCCCGGTGGCGCCCGGTCATGCCACCATCTTCCGGGCGGTGACCGGTGATACGAGATCAACAGGACACAGAGACGGCGAAGGGGCGGGATGTGCGGCCGGCCGAGGTGGAGACCACTTCGGGGCCTCCTGAGACGATGGAGAAGAATGAGACGAAGGAGACGGTATGCGTGAACGCGGAGAGGCACATCGACCGCGTCTCCGGTGACGAGCCGCTGCTCGCCGCACGCGTGCACCGGCCGTCCGACCTGCTGCGCCTGCTCATCGGCATCCTGGCGATCGGCGTCGTCATCGCCATCGCCGCCTTCGCCCACGCCACCACCACCGGGCTGGAGGAGGACATCAGCAAGGGGACGGGGCAGGCTCCCGACGTCTTCGTCAAGGTCGCCGGACTCGTCTCCAGCATCGCCGTCCTGCTCGTCCCGGTGGCCTTCGCGATCGAACGGCTGGTCAAGAGGGACGGGCTGCGCATCGCGGACGGCGTCCTCGCCGCCGTACTGGCGCACGGCGTCACCCTGGCTACCGACCTGTGGGTCGCCAGGGCGGCCCCGGGCACCATCCAGGAGGCGCTGACGCAGCCCCAGGCGGACGGCGGGCTGTCCGACCCGGTCCACGGCTACCTCGCCCCCGTCATCGCCTATATGACCGCGGTGGGGATGGCACGCCGGCCGCGCTGGCGGGTGTCGCTGTGGGTGGTGCTGCTGCTCGACGCGTTCGCGATGCTCGTCGCCAACTACACGACGCCGTTCTCCATCATCCTGACCGTGCTGATCGGCTGGACCGTCGCCTACGGGACGCTGTACGCGGTCGGCTCCCCCAATGTGCGGCCGACCGGTCAGACGCTCCTGGCGGGGCTGCGGCACGTCGGCTTCCGCCCGGTGTCGGCGATGCGCGCCGAGGACTTCCCGGAGTCCGCCGAGCACGGCGACCGGGGCCGCCGCTATCTGGTGAGCCTGGAGGAGGGCCCGCCGCTCGACGTCACCGTCGTCGACCGCGAGCAGCAGGCGCAGGGGTTCTTCTACCGGGTGTGGCGCCGGCTGACGCTGCGCGGGATCACCACCCGGCGCTCCCTCCAGTCGCTGCGCCAGGCCCTGGAGCAGGAGGCGCTGCTGGCGTACGCGGCGATCGCCGCCGGCGCCAACGCCCCGAAGCTGATCGCCACCTCCGAGCTGGGCCCGGACGCCGTGATGCTGGTGTACGAGCACCTGGGCGGCCGTTCGCTGGACGCGCTGGACGACGGGGAGATCACCGACCAGGTGGTCAGGGGCTCCTGGCAGCAGGTGAAGGCGCTCCAGTCGCGGCGGATCGCGCACCGCAGGCTGACCGGCGACGCCCTCCTGGTGGATCGTTCCGGCAAAGTGATCATCACAGATCTCCGGGGCGGGGAGATCGCCGCCGGGGACCTGGTGCTGCGGATGGACATCGCGCAGCTGCTCACCACCCTGGGCCTGCGGGTGGGCGCGGAGCGCGCGGTGGCCGCGGCGGTGGAGGTGCTCGGCCCGGACGCGGTCGCCGACTGCCTGCCGCTGCTCCAGCCGATCGCGCTGAGCCGCTCCACGCGCGCGACGCTCCGCCGGCTCGCCCGGGAGCGCTCGCAGCGCGAGCGGGAGGCGGTGCTGGCCGCGTCGGAGGCGGCCAAGCAGGCGCGCCTGGAGGGCCACGCCGACGACGCCGGCAAGAGCGAGAAGGAGAAGCGGGCCGACCGCAAGGCGGTACGGGCCGAGAAGCAGGCCGAGAAGCGGGCCCTGGACGAGGCGATGGACGAGGCCCGGGAGGAGGACCTGCTGGCCCTGATCCGGCAGCAGGTGCTGCTGATCCGGCCGCAGGCGCCGGTGGAGCCGGTACGGCTGGAGCGCATCCGTCCGCGGACGCTGATCAGCCTGATCGCGGGCGCCATCGCGATCTACTTCCTGCTCTCGCAGATCGCCCAGGCGCCGCTGTCGGTGTCCACGATCGCCGACGCCGACTGGGCCTGGATCGCGGCGGCGCTGTTCTTCTCCGCGCTCAGCTACGTCGCCGCCGCGATGAGCCTGCTCGGCTTCGTACCGGAACGGGTCTCCTTCGGGCGCACGGTGGTCGCCCAGGTCGCCGGGTCGTTCGTCAAGATCGTCGCCCCGGCGGCGGTCGGGGGCGTGGCGCTGAACACCCGGTTCCTCCAGCGCTCGGGCGTCCGGCCGGGCCTGGCGGTGGCCAGCGTGGGTGCCTCGCAGCTGTTCGGACTGGGCGCGCACATCCTGCTGCTGCTGTCCTTCGGCTATCTGACGGGCACCGAGAAGACCCAGGACTTCACCCCGTCCAGGACCGTGATCGCCGGCCTGCTGACCGTGGCGGTCCTGGTGCTGGTGGTCACGGCGGTGCCGGCCATGCGCAAGTTCGTCTCCACCCGGCTGCGGTCGCTGTTCGCCGGTGTGGTGCCGCGCATGCTGGACGTGCTCCAGCGGCCGGTGAAGCTGCTGACCGGCATCGGCGGCATGCTGCTGCTGACCGGTGCGTTCGTGCTCTGCCTGGACGCGTCGATCCGGGCGTTCTCGCACGGGGCCCAGCCGCTCAGCTACGCCAGCCTCGCCGTGGTGTTCCTGGCGGGCAACGCCCTGGGGTCGGCGGCGCCCACCCCGGGCGGCGTCGGGGCCGTCGAGGGCGCGCTGATCGCCGGCCTGGTCGGTGTGGGCGGGATGACGCTGGAGGTGGCGACGCCGGCGGTGCTGCTCTACCGCCTGATGACGCTGTGGCTGCCGGTGCTGCCGGGGTGGTTCTCCTTCAACTTCCTGACCCGCAAGGAAGCGCTCTAGAAGACCAGGGGCGCCGGGCCCGTACGGCGCCCCTGCCCCGGCCACCCGCATGGACCTGGGCGCGGGCGCCCGGCGGACGGCGGGCGCACCATGGACGCATGACCCACCGCGCCGCCCGGTCCGCCGTCCTCCGCACTCCACGGCGAGCCGCCGCGCGCGCCTCCCGCCCCGGCGGGCGCCGCCCGGTCACCCGGTCCGCCGCCGCGCTGGCCGCCGCGACCGCCACCGTGCTGCTGGCCGCCGGCTGCTCGGGCGGCGGCGACGCCGGGCAGGACCCGGACCGCCCGGACAACCTCGCCACCCAGAAGCTGACCTGGGAGCCGTGCGAGGCGCCCACCCTCCAGGAGGGCGGCGGCACCGCGCCCTCCCCGCTGCCGGGCGGCACCAAGTGGGAGTGCACCTTCATGCAGGCGCCGCTGGACTACGCCGACCCGGACGGCGAGACCATCGAGCTGGCGCTCATCCGGGCCAAGGCGTCCGACCCGGCGAAGCGGATCGGCTCGCTCATCTTCAACTTCGGCGGCCCCGGCGGCTCCGGCATCACCGCCCTGCCCTCCTTCGCCGGCGACTACGAGACCCTGCGCACCCGCTACGACCTGGTCAGCTTCGACCCGCGCGGCGTCGGCCGCAGCGCGGGCGTGGAGTGCGAGGACGACCGCGCCCTGGACGCCTTCTTCGCCCTCGACTCGACCCCCGACGACGCGCGCGAGGAGCAGGCGTACGAGAACGGCCTGAAGAAGTTCGCCGAGGCGTGCGAGGAGAACTCGGGCGACGAACTCCGGTACGTCGGCACCCAGAACGCCGCCCGCGACCTCGACCTGATGCGCCAGGTGCTCGGCGACCCCGAGCTGTACTACTTCGGCATCTCCTACGGCACCGAACTGGGCGGCGTGTACGCCCACTTGTTCCCCAAGACCGTCGGCCGGGCCGTCTTCGACGCGGTCGTCGACCCCAATGGAACCGCCGAGCAGGGGGCGCTCGGCCAGGCGAAGGGCTTCCAGCTGGCGCTGGACAACTTCGCCGCCGACTGCGTCCGCCGCGGCGACGCCTGCAAGCTGCCCGGGAGCACACCGGCGGAGATCGAGCGGTTCGTCACCGACCTGCTCGCCCGGCTCGACAAGAAGCCCATCAACGGCATCGGGGACCGCAAGCTCACCCAGACGCAGGCCACCAACGGCATCGCCCAGGCGCTGTACTCCAAGGAGTACTGGCCGTATCTGGAGCAGGGCCTCGACGAGGCGGACGGCGGTGACGGCGGGCTGCTGCTCGCCCTGTCGGACTCCATGAACGGCCGCGACCAGAACGGCTCCTACAGCAACCTCCAGGCGGCCAACGCGGCCATCAACTGCGTGGACGACAAGGCCCGGTTCTCCGTGGCGGAGACCAAGGCGAAGCTCCCCCGGTTCCGCGAGGCGTCCCCGGTCTTCGGCTCCTTCCTCGGCTGGGGCCTGATCAGCTGCAACCAGTGGCCCGTCCCCGGCACCTGGGAGCACCCGGACGTCAGCGCCCCCGGCTCGGCGCCGATCCTGGTCATCGGCAACACCGGCGACCCGGCCACGCCGTACGCGGGCGCCAAGGCCATGGCGGCGGCCCTGGGGAAGGGCGTGGGCGTGGAGCTGACGTACGAGGGCGAGGGCCACGGCGCGTACAACAGCGGCAGCGCGTGCGTGAAGCGGGCCGTGGACGCCTACCTGCTGAACGGCACCGTGCCGAAGTCCGGGACGGTGTGCCGGTGATCCGGTGACACCGTGTGCTCGTCACACTGTCGGTGGCCGCCCCTAGGATGACTGTTCGGCCACCACAGTTGGGGGGACACAGATGTCCATGCGGGTACGGGCCGGCGCCGCGGCGCTCTCGGCGGTGCTGGTGGCCGGGGTGGCCGCCGGATGCGACAGCGGCACCGGTGACGGCGGCGGGAGCGCGGGCGCCGGAGGCGGGTCCTCCAAGGGCGCCGCGATGGCCTCGCTGCCGGCGGCGCTCACCGGCCAGAAGCCGGACTGGGGCGCCTGCGAGGCGCCCGAGGGCGGCGAGCGGCCCGGCCCGGAGTGGCGCTGCGCGAGCGTGAAGGTGCCGCTCGACTACGCGAAGCCGGACGGCGCGACGATCCCCGTGGCGCTGATCCGCAAGGAGGCCCGCGACAAGGACCGCAGGATCGGCTCGCTGCTGTTCAACTTCGGCGGCCCGGGGGCCTCCGGAGTGACCGGCCTGCCGGAGACGGCCGAGCAGTTCGGGACGCTGGGCGCGCGGTACGACCTGGTGGGCTTCGACCCGCGCGGGGTCGGGCGCAGCGCCGGGGTGGTCTGCCGGAGCAGCGCGGAGCAGGCCGCGTCGCTGGCGCGGACCGACATGACGCCCGACACGCCCGCCGAGGAGGCCGCCTTCCTCAAGGACGGCGCCGACTTCGGCGCGGGCTGCGCCAAGCGGTCCGGGGCGGTCATCCCCCATGTCACGACGACCAACGCCGCCCGGGACCTGGACCTGGTCCGGCACGTCCTGGACGACGCCAGACTCAACTACCTGGGCTTCTCCTACGGGACGCAGCTCGGCGCGACGTACGCCCATCTCTTCCCGCGCCATGTCGGCCGGACCGTGCTGGACGCGGTGGTCGACCCGACGGCCGACACCGCCGGGCACGCCCGCAACCAGGCCACCGGCTTCCAGCGGGCGCTGAACAACTACTTCGCGTCCACCGGGGAGGACGCCGGGGCGGGCACCGCGCGCGTGGCGGCGCTGCTGAAGCGGCTCGACACCGCGCCGCTGCCGACCGCCGACGGCCGCGAGCTCACCCAGAGCCTCGCGCTCACCGGCATCGCGCAGACGCTGTACGCCGAGAGCATGTGGCCGTACCTCACCAAGGGCCTGGAGGAGGCCGCGGCCGGCAAGGGCGACGCCCTGCTGCGGCTCGCCGACGTCTACAACGACCGCCGCCCGGACGGGACGTACGGCACCCAGGCGCACTCCCAGCGGGCGATCTCCTGCGCGGACAGCAGCACCCGGCCCACCGCGGCGGACGCCAGGGCGCTGCTGCCGGAGTTCCGCCGGATATCCCCGGCGTTCGCGGAGTTCATGGCCTGGGACACGGCGGGCTGGTGCGCCGGCTGGCCGGTGAAGGGCGAGAGCGCCGAGCCCGAGGTGAGCGCCCCGGGAGCCGGGCCGATCCTGGTCGTCGGCACCACCGGGGACTCGGCCACACCCTATGAGGGGGCCAAGAGGATGGCGGACGAGCTGGGTGAGGGCGTGGGCGTCCTGCTCACCAACAAGGGTGAGGGGCACGGGGCCTACACCGGGGGCAACGCGTGCGTGCGGGAGACCGTGGACGCCTACCTGCTGGACGGCAAGGTCCCGGCGGACGGGACGACCTGCTCCTGAGTGCCTCTTCAGGAACTGCGGCGCAGACAGAAGGGGCCGGACCCGCACCGGGCCCGGCCCCCTTCCGTCACCGTCCTAGTAGACCGGCTTCTCCGGCTCGATCTGGTTGACCCAGCCGATGACGCCGCCGCCCACGTGCACCGCGTCGGCGAAGCCCGCCGACTTCAGCACCGCCAGGACTTCCGCACTGCGGACACCCGTCTTGCAATGCAAGACGATCTTCCGGTCCTGCGGGAGGTCCTGGAGGGCGTTGCCCATGAGGAACTCGTTCTTGGGGATCAGGCGGGCGCCGGGGATCGCCACGATCTCGTACTCGTTCTGCTCCCGGACGTCGATGATGTCGATCTTCTCGCCGCCGTCGATCCACTCCTTGAGCTGCCTGGGAGTGATGGTCGAACCGAGCGCGGCCTCCTGGGCCTCCTCGGACACCACACCGCAGAACGCCTCGTAGTCGATCAGCTCGGTGACGGTCGGGTTCTCGCCGCAGACCGCGCAGTCGGGGTCCTTGCGGACCTTCACCTGGCGGTACTGCATCTCCAGGGCGTCGTAGATCATCAGCCGGCCGACCAGCGGGTCGCCCACCCCGGCCAGGACCTTGATCGCCTCGGTGACCTGGATCGAGCCGATGGACGCGCACAGCACGCCCAGCACGCCGCCCTCGGCGCAGGAGGGGACCATGCCCGGCGGCGGGGGCTCGGGGTAGAGGCAGCGGTAGCAGGGGCCGTACTCGGACCAGAAGACCGACGCCTGGCCGTCGAAGCGGTAGATCGAGCCCCAGACGTACGGCTTGTTCAGCAGCACGCACGCGTCGTTGACCAGGTAGCGCGTGGCGAAGTTGTCCGTGCCGTCGACGATCAGGTCGTACTGGCCGAAGATCTCCATCACGTTCTCGGCCTCGAGCCGCTCCTCGTGAAGGATCACGTTCACATACGGGTTGATGCCCAGCACGCTGTCCCGGGCGGACTCGGCCTTGGAGCGGCCGATGTCGGACTGGCTGTGGATGATCTGGCGCTGGAGGTTCGACTCGTCGACCTCGTCGAACTCCACGATGCCGAGGGTGCCCACCCCGGCCGCGGCCAGGTACATCAGGGCGGGCGAACCGAGGCCGCCGGCGCCCACACAGAGCACCTTGGCGTTCTTGAGCCGCTTCTGCCCGTCCATCCCGACGTCCGGGATGATCAGGTGGCGGGAGTACCTGCGGACCTCGTCTACGGTGAGCTCGGCAGCCGGCTCGACCAGGGGTGGCAGCGACACGGAGACCTCATCAATACTGCTGGTCGGTAGTCAGTACGGTTGTTCTTCCGTAACACTGCCACGGCCCTCCTCATTCCGAGACACCCGGTCCGATCCGCGAGACGATTTCGTCCCAGTAGCCGGGCAGGGCCGCGAATGGGTTGTTCTGTCCGGTGCCGTCCCCGGGCCGGTCGGTGAAGAAGATCGTCCCCGCGCCCTGCCAGCGGGCGATGCGCATCGCCTCGTCGAGATGGGTGCGCGGCACCCCGTGGACGAGGTGGACGAACCGCTCCGGAGGATGTCCGGCGGTCCACTCCGGCGCCTGCGACCAGCGGTACTCGCTCCACGGACCGGAGAAGGTCACCAGCTGGTCGGCGGCCTCCGCGTACCCGGGGGACGGGTGCGTGCCGTGGCCCAGCACCAGGTGCCCGCCGTCGGCGCGCTCCAGGACCACCTCCAGCGTGGCCGTGATCCTCCGTACGGCGGCGAGGTCGGCCCGGTCGGTGGGGCAGCGGTCCAGCAGGTAGCCGTCCACCAGGTACCAGTCGAGGAAGCGGTGCGCGTCGGAGACGATCTCCGCGAACGGGCGGGAGCCGTGGCGCAGGTCGAGGTGGCCCAGCACCCGCACGCCCGCGTTGCGCAGCCTGCCGGCCGCCTCCAGGCAGTGCGGGTCGGGCCGCGAGCCCGGGCCGTCGGCAACATTGAGGACGGCCCAGTGCAGCGGCGCCCCGGGGCGGGTCAGCTCCGCCCACTCGACCGGGGCGAGCAGCGGGTGCGCGTAGCCGGGGACACCGAACCCGAGCCGCTCCGCCCCGGTCGCGGAGAGGCTCGTGTCCGGACGGGTCAGATGCGGCACGCCGCCTCCATCCAGATGTCCGCCAGGGACTCCTCCAGGTTGATCCGCGGCCGCCAGCCGAGCCGGTCGCGGGCGGTGCGCACGTCCGCCTGCTGCCAGCTGCCGCAGCCGTCGGGGTAGGGGTGGACCGGCGGCACCGCCTGGTCGGGGGCGCTCTCGCCGCGCTGGGCGACGATCGACGCCATGCCGCCCGCCGCGGGCAGCGGCGGCCGGGAGGGCGCGTCCAGCTCGTGCAGCGAGCCCGCGTACCCGGCGACCCTGGCGAGGACGGCCGCCGCGTCCCGGAGGCGTACGGCCCGGCCCGTACCGATGTTGACGATGCCCTGCGCGGCGGAGAGGGAGGCGGCGTGCACGGCCCGCGCCACGTCGCGCACGTCGACGAAGTCGCGCTGCACGCCCAGGCCGCCGAGCTTCAGCTCGCCGTCCCCGGTCTGCATGGCGCGCCGCATGGCCTCCGCGAGGCGGCCGAGCGGCGACCCGGCGGGGGTGCCGGGGCCGACCGGTGAGAAGACCCGCAGGACGACTGCGTCGAGGCCGGAGCCCAGCACCAGTTCGGTGGCGGCCAGTTTGGACACGCCGTACGGCCCGCCGGGGCGCGGCACCGCGTCCTCGGCGGTGGACGAGCCGGGCTGCGCGGGCCCGTACTCGGAGGCGCAGCCGACCTGGACCAGGCGGGCCCCGCAGCCGCTGCGGCGCAGCGCCTCGCAGACGGTGGCGACGGAGACGGTGTTGTGCCGGGTCAGCTCGCGGGCCCCGCCCCGGGTGGTCCCGGCGCAGTTGATGACGACACCGGGGTGGACGGCGTCCAGGAACCGGGTGAGCGCCCCGGGGCTGCCGCCGGCGAGGTCGAAGCGGACGTCGGCGTCGTCGCCGCGCCCGAGGGCGGTCAGGTGGACGGCCGGGTCGGCGAGCAGCCGGTCGGCGACGAAGCGCCCGAGGAATCCATTGGCGCCGAGCAGCAGCACCCTCATCGCGCGCCCCCTTCGCGCGAGGCGGCGGGTGCGGGGGTTCGGAGGGTCATGGTCGTTGTCTCCTTGCGGGTGGTGAGGGTGGTGGGACTGGTGAGGTGGTGACGGACGGTCAGGGCGGGAGGGGTGTACGGCGGGGAGGGCGGCCGGGCCGTCAGCGACCGCCGGGCCCGGCGTGGGCCGAGGCCCGGGTGAGGACGGCACCGGCGTGGACCAGCAGGCCGAGCGCGGCGGCGCCGCACGCCAGCGTGGGGACCGCCCCGGCGCCCCAGCCGGTGACGAGGGCCTCGGCGGGGCGGGCCAGGACGCCGAGGCCGGGGAGCCGCCCGGCCGGGACGGTCGCCAGGGCGAGGCCCTCCGTGGCGCACGCGGCGAGGAGCCCGGCCGCGGCGGCACCCCCGAAGCCGTGCAGCGTCAGCAGGCGGGCGAGGAACAGCAGCAGGCCGAGGGCCAGGACGCCCCCGCCGGGCGGGCCGTGGTCCAGGGCGGCCCCCACCAGCGTGAGCAGGGCGGTCAGGGCGGTGGCGTACAGGGCGGTGACACCGAGGAGCAGGGGCCGGGTCCGGGCCGCGAAGTCCGCGAGGCCGCGGCTGCCGTCGAGCCTTCCCGCCGCCCGGGCGGCGAACAGCCGGGCGCACCAGGCGGCGGGCGCGGCGGCGAGGGCCAGGCCGAGGAGCGCCGGCGCCTCGGGGGGCCAGGTCCCGTCCGGGCCGCCGGCGAGCAGCCGCTCCAGCAGCCCGTCGCCGAACAGGGCGTACAGCAGCAGGAAGGCGGTGCACACGCGCGTGCCGGTCGCCGGGCGCCCGCCGGAGGGCCGGCCGGCGGTGAGCGCCACGGCCACGGCGAGCGCGCCGCCCGCCCCGGCGGCGGCCCGCGGCACCCCGTCCGTCACGGTGACGGCGACCAGGGCGAGCGCGGCCAGGGCGCCCGGCAGCAGGGCGAGGAGCACGGCGCGGGCGTTCCACGCCGGGGCCCGCCCGGCGGCGGCCGGGGCGGTGGCGGTCCGGGACCGGGCGGTGTCGTCCTCGCGCGGCACGCGCGCGTACAGCTCCTCGGCGAGCGAGAAGACGTCACGGTGCCGGAAGCGGGCGGCCGTCCGGTCGGTGACCCCGTGCGCCTCCAGTCCGGCGGCGATCTCCAGTGGGTCGACCGCCCGTTCGCACAGCTCCCGGTGCCGGTGCAGCAGCGCCTTCACGGGATCGGCGGGCCCGCGCCGGACGGTCACCGGAGGAGCGGCGCTTCCAGCACGTCCGTCGCTTGCGGTGCTTGCGGCGCTTGCGGCGCGTCCGGCGCTTCCGATGCGTCCGTCGCTTGCGGTGCTTGTGGTGCTTCCGGCGCTTGCGCTTTCAGCGCGTCCGGGCCCGGGTCCGGGTACGGCGCCGAGCGCGGGCTCCGCGAGGAGCGCCTCCGCGCGGGTGGCCGGGAGGCTCCGGGCGGGGCCGGACGCGGGGGTGGGTGCGGGTCCGTCAGACATGGCCGTCCGTCCTCCCCGCGACCGCGGACACGGCGGCGGGCGCGGGCGCCGCGGCCGGGGGCGGCACCGCGGGCGCACCCACCGCGACCGGCACGTCCGCCGCGTCCCCGTCCGGGGCCCCGCCGTCCGCCCAGGCCGGGGTGGTCGCCCCGGAGCCGCGGACCGTCCAGTGGCCGGGCACGTACGCCTCGGCCGGGTGGGCGAACGGCAGCGGCGCACCGTCGGCGCCGACGCCCTCCGCGTCCCGGTGGACCGGGGCCCGGGAGAGGACCTCCAGGTAGAGGCCGTGGAACGCCGCGACGTTCTGCTCCACCGTGAACAGCTCCAGTGCGCGGGCGCGTGCGGCGGCGCCCAGCCGCTCGCGCCGCGCCGGGTCGCGCAACAGCGCCAGGCAGGCGTCCGCGAGCGCCCGCGGATTGCGCGGGGGCACGACCAGCCCCGTACCGCCGACGACCTCCACGACCGCCCCCACGTCCGTCGACACGGTGGCCCGGCCGCACAGCATCGCCTCGACCAGCTGGAGCGGGAAGCCCTCGACCACGCTGGAGAGGACCACCAGCCCGGCCCCGGCGTAGGTGTCGGCGAGGCTGGGCGCGCCGGGGCCGCCGAGGTCCTCGAAGGAGACCGGGTTGTCGCCGACGGCGTGCGCGTGGGCGGCCTCGTCGGGGAAGAGCTGGGCGGCCAGCGCCTCGCAGTGCACGCGGTACGCGGCGGCCTCGGCGTCCCGGGCGGGCGCCGCGGACACGATCCGCAGCCGGGCCTCCGGCCACTGCCCGCGCACCTCGGCGAAGGCGTGCAGCAGGCCCACCAGGTCCTTGGCCGGCTCGATCCGGCCCAGCCACACCAGGGTGCCCGGGTCGCCGCCGTCGGTGCCCTCGCCGACCGCGGCGAAGCGGCCCGCGTCCATGCCGGGGTGGACCGTGCGCAGCTTGGCGCGGTCGGCGCCGCACCGCTCCTGCCAGCGGCGGGCGTGGGCGTTGCCCGGTGTGATCAGCGCGGCCTGCCGGTAGACCTCGCCGGCGAGGCGGCCGTGGAAGGCGGCGAGCAGCGCGCGCACCGGCCCGCTCAGCGGTGCGCCGGCGGCGGCGAGGTAGTGCGCCCGCAGCTGGACGCCGTACTCGGTGACCAGCAGCGGGACGCCGAAGAAGCGTTTGGCCAGCAGTCCGGGCAGGGCGGCAGGCCCGCCGGAGGCGGCGTGGCAGAGGTCGGCCGCGCCGAGGCCCTCCTCGCCGTACCAGTCGAGGGAGAGGGGGCGCAGGGCGCGCTCCACCTGGTCGGCGAAGGCGAGGTGGTCGGGGACGGTGGCGCCGTGCACGCCCCGGCGCGCACCACCGGCGCGGCAGGCGGACTCCAGGACGCGCACGGCGGACTCGGAGCGGAGGGCGGCGGAGAGGCCGCCGTGCTCGCGGGCGAGGTCGGCGAGCCCGTACAGGCCCTGGGCGAAGGTGTCGGGGCCGTCCTCCGGCGAGCCGCAGACGGCGGCGGCCAGCTCCGCGAAGCAGGTGGTGAAGCGCCGGCGCTCGCGCCGTCCGTACGTGCGCCCGCCGCGCCGGTCGGGCCGGTCGCCCTCGGGGCCCCAGAGTGGGGCCGTGCGCACGCGCTGCACCTGGGGCGGGAGCGGTACCCAGCCGGCGTCCTCCTGGCGGGCGCTGCGGCTCAGCGCGTAGACGTCGAACGTGTGCCGCGCGAGCCCGCGCACGAGCCGGTCGCACCAGTGCCGGGACTCTCCGGTCGTGTACGGGTATCCGCCCTCCGTGAGCAGTCCGATCCGCACGAGTACACCTCCGATCTCCCTTGTGCACGGCCACCGTTGGTCGGGTGGCTCACAGCGGGAAGAACGTAAGCGGACATGCCGGTGGCGGGGGGGGCCGGGGGGGGGGCGCCCCCCCCCCGGGGGGGGGGGGCGGCCCCCGCCCGGCCCCCGCGGGGGGTGGCGCGCCCCCCCCCCCGGGGGGCCCCCCGGGGCGCGGGGGGGCGCCGCCC
>NZ_JBIBVB010000003.1:366541-1009866 GCF_043079975.1 Streptomyces sp. NPDC015131
CCACACCCGAGCGTGGGCGGGGGGGGCGGGGGGGGGGGGGGGGGGGGCCGCGGGGCGGGGGGCGGGGGGGGGGGGGGGGGGGGGGGGGGGCGGGGGTGGGCCCCCCCCGCCACCGGAAGGGGTGAATGCTCGTAACTTTCGCGCGCAGGTCGCGTTTCGACGCGCTACCGCCCGTTTCGCCCGCCGGGGGCGCGCGGCGCGCGGCCGTCCCCACGGCCCGGCCCGCCCGGGTCAGCCGGTGGGGTACACCCACGGGTTGGGGCGGCAGGCGATGCCTTCGACCTTCAGCGACTTGGTCTGCTGCTGCATCACCGGAGCGAGCGCGCCGGGCGTGCGGCAGTTGACGTGGTTGTGGCCCAGCCGGTGCCCCACCTCGTGGTTGATCAGCATCTGCCGGTAGGTGAGCATCGCCTTGGGGCCGTACGTCGCCGAGCCCTGCGCCCACCGGTAGGCGTTGATCATCACGCGGTCGGTGGCGGCCGAGTCGCACGAGACGTTGTCGATCGTCGTGTCGAGACCGGACTTGGCGCACCAGACGCCGGTGGTGCCCGGGCTGGCGAGGGTGATCACAAAGGCCGGCTCGCCGCTGGAGATCCGCTCGAAGGTCATGGCGCCGCCGTGCGCCCAGCTCCGGTCGTCGTTCAGCGTCTCGTGCACGGCGCGCGCGAAGAGGGCGTGGTCGAGGCCGAGGCCCTTCTCCACGTCGATGCGGTAGCGGATCTTCTGGCCCGCGCCGGGCGCCTTGTCGGTGCCGGGCACGACCTCGAAGCCGCCGGGACCCTTCAGCTTCGGGTCGAGCGGGAACGGCTTGGCCATCAGCTGCGCGTACGTCGGCGGGGCGGCCGGGCGGGCGGCCCCCGGCGGGGCGGCGCGCTGGTCGGAGCGGTCGGACCGGCCGCCGGTGCCGGGAGCGGCGCCGGCACCGGGGTCGGCGGGCCGGCCCGCGGCCTCGCCCGGCGCGCGGGACGCGGAGGCGTCCGGTCCGGCGCCGGTGACCTGGCCGGCCACGACCACCGCGAGGACGGTGGTGACGGCCGCCGCCGCGATGCCGGTGACCGTGCGTCCCCGGCCGCCGCCCGCGGTGCGGTCCTTCTGCGGCGGCGGCTGGTCGCCCTCCCCCGCGCCGGGCACCTCGCGCGGGTGCGGGGCGCCGTCGAACGCCTCGGTGTACTCGCGGCGGGGCCCCGGTATCCGGGCGCCCGCGCCCACCCCGGTGGGCGGGCCCGAGGGGCCGGCGGGCCTGCCGGGAGGGCGGGACGGTACGCCGCGCCAGTCGCCGTAGCGGCCGGGCTCGCCCCAGCCGCCGCCCGGCTCGCGGTGCTCGGGGTGGCCGCCCCGCACCGGCGGCTGGGGCCGCGGGGGCTGCTGCTGGTGCTGCGGTTCGGCCGGGGGCGCCGCGCTCCGGCGCCGGCGGCCGGTCCCCGGGCGGGCGTCCTCACGCACCGCCCCGGTGGCCTGCTCCGCGCCCTGAGGTACGGGGCCTTTGCGACTGTGTCGTCCCACGCCCCGGATCAGCCCCCGTCGCCGTCGTCGCCGTCACGCCCGCGGTCGCGGGCCGTACCGCCGCTCGTACCGCGGCCCGTACCGGCGTCCGTGCCGCCCCCGCCGCCCCTGGAGTCGTACTCGGTGATCAGCTCCCGTACGGCCTGGGCGACCGTCTCCGGGTACTCCATCATCGCCACGTGCCCCGCGTCCGGGAGCGTCAGCAGCCGGGACTCGCGGAAGGCGGCCGCCGCCTTCCGCGCCATCCGGAAGGACACCAGCTGGTCGCGCGCCCCGTACACCAGCAGCGTCGGCGCGAGCACCCGCTCCGCCTGCCGCCACAGCCCGTGCTGGCCGCCCAGGGTGTAGGCGTCGACGATGCCGCGCGAGGACCGGGCCATCGCGTCCCAGAAGTACGGCAGGCTCAGCCGCCGCTCCATCTCCTCCACCGCGTTGCGGAAGCCCTCGTCGGTGACCCGCCCGGGGTCGCCGTAGCAGAGGGAGAGGACCCCGCGCACCCGCTGCTCCGCCGTCCAGTCCCGGGTGAGCCGGGTGAACAGGGACGCGACCCCGGGCAGCGCTATCAGCGCCGTGGGCCACGCGCCCCGCTGCGCGCGCAGCTCCGGCAGCGCGGGCGAGATCAGCGTCAGCGTACGGACGAGGTCGGGGCGGACGGCCGCGATACGGGTGCAGACGGCGCCGCCCAGCGAGTTGGAGATCAGGTGCACCGGCCCGCGCCCGCCGGCGTCGAGCAGCCGGATCACCGCGCGCGCGTGCGCGGTGACCGAGTAGTTGCCGTCGTCGGGCGGCGGGGAGTCGCCGAAGCCGGGCAGGTCGACCGCGTCGCCGTCGACCACGTCCTCCAGCAGCGGCATCAGCGCCGACCAGTTCTGCGAGGAGCCTCCGAGGCCGTGCACGTACAGCGCGGGCGGGCGGCCGGTGCGGTCCGAGGGGCGGTAGCGCACGTTCAGCGTCAGTCCGGGCAGCGTCACACAGCGCAGCCGCTCCCCCTTCGCGACCCGCACGGCGCTCACCCGCGGCCCCGCCGCGGCGGCGGCGACGGATTCCGGCAGCTCGGTCGAAGACATGCGGCAATGTTACGAGACGATCACGCGCGGGCCGGTGTGTTCGCCGTCACAGATCGCATAGCGCCGGAGAGGGGTACCTCCTAGGCTCGTAACCGAGGGCACACCGATGTGGACGACCCCCCACCGCCAGAAGCCAGGGAAAGGGAGCCCATGACCGTCGACCCGACCGACCCGGAGACCTTCGCAGCCGAGAACGGTGAGGCGACCGCGCCGGAGGACCAGGAGGCGCCCGAGGCGGACGCCGCGGAGCAGCACACCGAGCTGCGGCAGCGCTCCGACGAACCGCTCACCCGGATCGACCCGTCCGTGGCCAACCCCGCGGACGCCGCCGAGCAGGCCCGTGTGGTGGAGACCGACGAGGACGACTACCGCTGATTTGGTCGGTTTAACGTTGAATATCCAGCTACCCCGCCCGTCCGGTACGTGAAATTCTGCGCTCGCACCGCGCACAGCCGGGTTACCCAAAAGTACGATGGCGGGCGCGGCGCACAGCGCGCAAGGATCGATTTTGGGAGGCGGCGTGACAGCCATCGAGCAGACAGAGGCGGCGCGCCCGCGGGGCACGCGCCTGCCGCGCCGAGCCCGACGCAACCAGCTCCTGGGCGCCGCCCAGGAAGTGTTCGTGGCGCAGGGGTACCACGCCGCCGCGATGGACGACATCGCGGAGCGCGCGGGCGTCAGCAAGCCCGTGCTCTACCAGCACTTCCCGGGGAAGCTGGACCTGTACCTGGCCCTGCTGGACCAGCACTGCGAGTCGCTGCTCCAGGCGGTGCGCACCGCGCTCGCCTCCACCACGGAGAACAAGCTGCGCGTGGCGGCCACCATGGACGCCTACTTCGCCTACGTGGAGGACGAGGGCGGCGCCTTCCGCCTCGTCTTCGAGTCGGACCTGACGAACGAGCCCGCGGTGCGCGAGCGCGTGGAGCGGGTGTCGCTGCAGTGCGCCGAGGCCATCTCGGACGTGATCGCCGAGGACACCGGGCTGTCCAAGGACGAATCGATGCTGCTGGCCGTCGGCCTGGGCGGGGTCTCGCAGGTGGTGGCGCGGTACTGGCTGTCCAGCGAGTCGGCGATCCCGCGCGACAAGGCGGTGCAGCTGCTGACCTCGCTGGCCTGGCGGGGCATCGCCGGCTTCCCGCTGCACGGCTCCGAGTCCCACGGGTGATCGGGGTCGCCTCCCCGGGCTAATGTGTGCAGCGTACGGCGCGGCCGACCGCGCAACGCTGACCGTTCGGAGGGACATAGCCGTGGAGGTCAAGATCGGCGTGCAGCACGCGCCCCGGGAGATCGCTCTGGAGAGCGGGCAGTCCGCCGAGGAGGTGGAGCGCGCGGTGGCCGAGGCACTGGCCGGCAAGACGCCGCTGCTCAGCCTGACGGACGACAAGGGCCGCAAGGTCCTGGTGCCGTCCGACCGGATCGCCTACGTGGAGATCGGCGAGCCGGCGACGCGCCGGGTGGGCTTCGGGGCGCTCTGAGCAGGACGCGAAGCAGGACGTGAAGGCCCGGTGGGGATGTCCCCGCCGGGCCTTTCCCCTGCCCCAGGAGCAGGATTGCGCCACGCAGGCATCGGGTAGGACGGGATGTGACCGATTTGCCCGCCCCGCCCACGCGAGGTGATCCGTTTGTTCTGGGAAGCTCTCGGCTCCGTCGTGCTCGGTTTCGCACTGTCCTGGGCGGCCGCCCACCGGCTCGCCGACCGGCTTCCGTCCCGCCGTACGGTCCTGGGCGCCGGAGTGCTGGGCACCCTGTTCGGCGCGCTGATCACCCATGCCGCACTGGGCCCGGGCTATCCGCTGGGCACCCTGCTGGGAGCCGTCGCGGTCGGGGCGGTCGTGCTGTCCCTGCTGCTGCGCCCGGCGCGCCGCCTGCGCCGAGCGCCACAGACCTGACCGGGCCCGGCGCGGACCTGACCGGACCCGGCGCGGACCTGACCGGACCTAGCGCGGACCTGACCGGGCCCCACACGGACGCGCCGTCCGCCGGGCGGCCGTCAGGCGGCCAGGCCCAGCGCGGCCATGCGCTTGGTGTGCGCCTTGGTGATACGGGAGAACATCTCGCCCACCGCCGCCAGGTCGAACCCGTCCGCGACACCGCCCACCAGCATCGTCGACAGCGCGTCCCGCTCCGCCACCACCCGCTGGGCCTGCGACAGGGCCTCGCCCATCAGACGGCGCGCCCACAGCGCGAGCCGGCCGCCCACCCGGGGGTCGGCCTCGATGGCGGCCCGTACCTTCTCCACGGCGAAGTTCCCGTGACCGGTGTCGTCCAGCACCGCCAGCACCAGCGCGCGCGTGTCGGAGTCCAGCCGGACCGCGACCTCGCGGTAGAAGTCGCTGGCGATCGAGTCGCCGACGTACGCCTTGACCAGGCCCTCCAGCCAGTCGGACGGCGCCGTCTGGCGGTGGAAGTCGTCCAGCGCCCGGGCGAAGGGCTCCATCGCTGCCGTGGGCTCCGCGTCGATCGCCGCCAGCCGGTCGCGCAGCCGCTCGAAGTGGTGGAACTCCGCCGAAGCCATCTTGGCCAGCTCCGCCTTGTCGGCGAGCGTGGGCGCCAGCTTCGCGTCCTCCGCCAGCCGCTCGAAGGCCGCCAGCTCTCCGTACGCGAGCGCGCCGAGCAGGTCCACGACCGCCGCGCGGTACTGGGGCTCGGCGGACGCGGCGGCCCAGTCCAGGGCGGCGATCCCGGTGGGTTCCGCGTCGGCGGGGGCGGGGGCGGTGGCGTTGTCAGGCGTCTCCATGGAGCGCACAATAGCCCGCCCGGCGCGCCTCCGAAGGCCCCGGTCATCCACTGTGACCTCCCCCTCCTTGTGAATCGACTCAACACGGCTGCGGGAATCCGGGGTACAGTGGTATTGCGCCTGCTGAGTAATCAGTCATGTCCGTATGTACGCGATGTGCTCGGTGGGCCGGCTCATGAATGAGGATGCCCGGTCGGTGGCCCGATCGGCTCCGACCCGACAGCCCTCCGTGCGCGAAGAGCCGCACGTGAGGGGCCCTCAGCGGTATGACGCTCGAGCGACGGCAGTGGTCCCGCGCCATCCGGCAGTGGTCTTGACGACCCGCGGCCGGCCGCTACCGGCACGGTAAGACCCCCAGCGTTCGCCTCATGCCGCGTCTCACAGAAGAGGCAGCACCCTGACTACGACTTTCCGAGAGCTCGGGATCCTTCCCGAGACGGCCGAGGCCCTCGAAGCCGTCGGCATCACGACCCCGTTCCCCATCCAGGAGATGACCCTCCCAGTCGCCCTCTCCGGCACCGACGTCATCGGCCAGGCCAAGACCGGCACCGGCAAGACCCTCGGTTTCGGCCTGCCGCTGCTGGAGCGCGTCACGGTCCCCGCGGACGTCGAGGCCGGCCGGGCCGCGCCCGAGCAGCTCACCGACGCCCCGCAGGCGCTGGTGGTCGTCCCCACCCGCGAGCTGTGCACCCAGGTCACCAACGACCTGCTGACCGCCGGCAAGGTCCGCAACGTCCGTGTCCTCGCCATCTACGGCGGCCGGGCGTACGAGCCGCAGGTCGAGGCCCTGAAGAAGGGCGTCGACGTGATCGTCGGCACCCCCGGCCGCCTGCTGGACCTGGCCGGCCAGCGCAAGCTGGACCTGTCCAAGGTCAAGGCCCTCGTCCTCGACGAGGCCGACGAGATGCTCGACCTCGGCTTCCTGCCGGACGTCGAGAAGATCATCAACATGCTTCCGGTGCGCCGCCAGACCATGCTGTTCTCGGCGACCATGCCGGGCGCCGTCATCGGCCTGGCCCGCCGCTACATGTCGCAGCCCACCCACATCCGCGCCACCGCGCCGGACGACGAGGGCGCGACCGTCGCCAACATCGCGCAGCACGTCTACCGCGCCCACTCCATGGACAAGCCGGAGATGGTGGCGCGCATCCTCCAGGCGCGCGGCCGCGGCCTGGCGATGATCTTCTGCCGTACGAAGCGGACGGCGGCCGACATCGCCGAGCAGCTGGAGCGGCGCGGCTTCGCCTCCGGCGCGGTCCACGGCGACCTCGGCCAGGGCGCCCGCGAGCAGGCGCTGCGCGCCTTCCGCAACGGCAAGGTCGACGTGCTCGTCTGCACCGACGTCGCCGCGCGCGGCATCGACGTCGAGGGCGTCACCCATGTGATCAACTACCAGTCGCCCGAGGACGAGAAGACCTTCCTCCACCGGGTCGGCCGCACCGGCCGCGCCGGCAAGAAGGGCATCGCCGTCACGCTGGTCGACTGGGACGACATCCCGCGCTGGCAGCTGATCAACAAGGCGCTGGGCCTGGACTTCAACGACCCGGTCGAGACGTACTCGACGTCCCCGCACCTGTACGCGGAGATGGACATCCCGGAGGGCACCAAGGGTGTCCTGCCCCGCGCCGAGCGGACCCGGGCCGGTCTGGACGCGGAGGAGGTCGAGGACCTCGGCGAGACCGGCGGGCGCGGTGCGCGCGGCCGGCGCCCGGAGCGCCCGGAGCGTGAGGAGGAGCGCCCGGCGCGTACGCGTACGCCGCGTCAGCGCCGCCGCACCCGGAGCGGCGCCCCGGTGGCGGACGGTGCCGAGGGAGCGGCCGCCGCGCCGGTGACCCCCGCGCCCGAGGCGCCCGAGGCCGAGCAGGCCCCGGAGCCCCGGACGCCGCGCCGCCGCCGGACGCGCACCCGCGCGGGCGCCGCCGCCCCGGTGGCGGAGGCGGCTCCGGTCGCCGAGGCCGCCCCGGTGGCCCCGGCCGCGACGGAGGCCCCCGAGGCCGCCGCGCCGGCCGCGGAGACCAAGCCCCGCCGCCGTACCCGCAAGGCCACCGCGGCCACCGCCGAGGCACCCGCCGCCGAGGCGCCCGCCGCGACCGAGGCCGCCGCGCCGGTCGCCGAGGACAAGCCCCGCCGCCGTACCCGCAAGGCCACCGCGACCACGGTCGAGGCACCCGCCACGGCCGAGGCCACCGAGGAGAATCCGCGCCGGCGCCGCACCGCGAGGGCGGCCGCGCGGCAGGTTCCCGTGGCGCCCGAGCCGGTCATCGAGGGCCCGCCCCGCCGGCGCCGTACGGTGAAGGCCGCCGCCGCCCAGCCCGAGAGCTGACGGCCGGCACGAACGGCACGACCGACGGCCCCGCACCCCGCACCGGGGCGCGGGGCCGTCGGCCTGTCGGCGTCGCCGCCGGTCGCGCGCCGGGCGGCCCGCTAGCCTCGTCCCATGAGCCGCCCGCCCACGTTCGTCCCGCCGCCCTGCGCCCGTGCCCGTACCCTCCGCACCGCGCGCGGGGACTTCGCCGTCCTGGACGCCGCGCCCGCCGACGGCACCGCGCCCCGGGGGACGGCCCTCCTGCTGCCCGGCTACACCGGGTCCAAGGAGGACTTCATCGCGATGCTCGAACCGCTCGCCGCCGCCGGCTGGCGGACCGTCGCCGTGGACGGCCGCGGGCAGTACGAGACGCCCGGACCGCCCGATCAACAGGCGTACGAGCAGGACGAGTTGGCGCGTGACGTCCTGGCGCAGGCGGAGGCCCTCGGGGCCGGGCGGGTCCATCTGCTCGGGCACTCGCTGGGCGGCCAGATCGCCCGCGCGGCGGTACTGCTCGACCCGGAGCCGTTCCTGACGCTCACCCTGATGTCGTCCGGGCCCGCCCGGGTGGCCCCCGAGCAGCAGGAGAAGATCAGGCTGCTGAGCGGTGCGCTCACCGTGATGACCATGGACGGGGTGTGGCAGGCCATGCGCGCCCTCGACCCGCCGGAGGACGCCGAGGAGACGGGCGCCGCGCGGGAGGACCTGCGCCACCGCTGGCTGCTGCACAACCCCGCGCAGCTGCTGGCCACCGGCCGCCGGCTGAGCACCGAGCCGGACCGGGTGGACGAGCTGGCGGCACTGTGCCCGCCGCCGGCGGTGCATGTGATCTCGGGCGTCCGGGACGACACCTGGCCCGTCTCGCTGCTCGACGCGATGGCGGTACGGCTGGGCGCCCGCCGGACCCTCGTCGAGGGTGCCGAGCACTCGCCGAACACCGACCGCCCGGAGGAGACCGCCGCGGCGGTGGCGCACTTCTGGGAGACGTGGGACACCGGGAACACCGGAGAGGCCGGGGACACCGCCACCACCACCGCCGAGAGCGGAGCCGCCGGTCAGAACCGGGACTGAAGGTGCTGCCAGAAGCCGTCGCGCAGTGACCGGCGCAGCACGGCGTGGCCGCGCAGGGAGCGGCCGAGCAGCCGCTCGGCCTCGACGAGCAGCTCCTGGTCGACCGGGCCGGGCAGGTAGGGGTGGCCGGGCAGCAGCTCGGCCATCGCGCCGGCGCCCCGCTCCCCCACCCAGCCGGCCGCTATGCGGGCGCCCAGGAGCCGGACCTCGTCGCGCGAGGGCGGCGGTTCGCCCTCGCTCTCGTAGGTGGTCACCGGCCGCCGGGTGAGGTAGGGGCGGCAGAAGTCCAGGTCGAAGGTGCGGGTGGTGTCGGCCTCCCAGAGGAGAGGGTCGGCCTGGTTGCGGCCGTCGGCGGCCTCGATGCCCCAGACGTGGACGCGCGCCCCGTACCCCTGGGCCGCCTCGACGGCGGAGACCAGGTCCTCGTCGCCGCCGACCAGCGCCGCGTCGCTGATGGCCCGGTGGCGGGCGAGCGACTCCAGGTCGGTGCGGATGAGGGAGTCGACGCCCTTCTGCTGGTTGTTGGCGTTGAGGTTGCCGAGGCGGACCTTGACGTCGGGGAGTTCGGCGATGGCCTGCTGCTCGGGGGTGTGGATACGGCGCCGGGCGCCGTCGTACCAGTAGACCCGCAGCAGGCGGCTGTCGGTGAAGAGGGTGCGGGCCTTGTCGATGAACGCCTCGATCAGCCCCTCGGCGTCCAGGTCGAAGGAGCGCCGGTCCTCGGTGCCCGCCACCAGCAATCCGGCCGAAGCATAGACGTAACCGGCGTCGACGAAGATGGCGTGGGTCGAGGGCGTTCGGGAGACCTCGGCGAGCACGCGCCGCAGCAGTGCGTCGGTGCGCTCCAGGCGGGTGCCGAGGTCGGCGGGGACGGGGGTGTCGGGGTGGTCGTCGTTCATACGGGGCCCATTCTCCGGCCCCGGGGAAGGCCCCGCCACCAGGCAATACTTAGAATGTCGAAAATTTTCTTTAGCGTAGGGAATGTTTGCCCCCTACACCTCGTTGGAACCCGTACAGACACCAGTTCTCCATCAGGAGGATCAACTCCGACGAAGGGAGAAGCCCATGCGCTTCGAGATTCTGCGACTCGACGACGTCGACGGCACGCCCGTGGACAGCACCGTCGTGGACGCCGCCTCCGTCAACGGGATCGTGCAGCAGGCCGCCTCGGTGGGTCAGCGCATCTGGATCCGCCCGGCCGAATCCGCGGCCTCGTAACGCGTACGCCGCGCGCCGTACGACCGGCGCGCACGCCCACCGCGCCCCCGCGCGGACTCCGGACCACGAGAGCCGGAATCCGTACGGGGGCGCAGTGCTGCCCGGGCCTCCGCCGCCCGGCCGGGGGCGTCAGGCGCCCTGGACGACCTGGGTGACGCCGTTGATGATCTGCTGGACGGCGATCGCGGAGAGCATCATCCCGGCGAGGCGGGTCACCAGCACCACACCGCCGTCCTTGATGATCCGGATGATCACCAGCGAGTAGCGCATGGTGAGCCAGAGCACCACGTGCATGGCGACGATCGCGGCCCAGACCGAGACCTGGCCGGTGAAGCCCTCGGCGTGCTGCACCGCGAGGATCACCGACACGATCGCGCCCGGCCCGGCGAGCAGCGGCATGCCGAGGGGGACGAGGGCGACGTTGACGTCCTTGGTCTGCTTGGGCTCGTCGGTCTTGCCGGTGAGCAGGTCGAGCGCGATCAGCAACAGGAGCAGTCCGCCCGCGATCATCAGCGCGGGGACGGAGACATGCAGGTAGGCGAGGATCTGCTGGCCGAGGATGCCGAAGACGGTGATCACGCCGAAGGCGACGGCCACGGCCTGCCACGCCATCCGGCGCTGCACCTTGGTGGCGCGCCCGGAGGTCAGGGCGAGGAAGATCGGGGTGATCCCGGGGGGATCCATGATGACAAAAAGGGTGAGGAAGAGGGAGCCGAAGACGGCGACGTCGAACACGGTGAGCCTTGAGACCTTGAGGGGGAGAAGAGAAACGGGTGGTACGGGGGTGGCGAGGGCTACGGGCGGCGTCCGCCCGCGCCGGGCACCGGGAAGGCGCCGGTCGCACGGCGCGTGATCTCGCCGTAGATCTCCGGGTCGGTCGTGTGGTCGCCGAGCCGGCAGGTCTTGCGGGTGCCGTGGTAGTCGCTGGAGCCGGTGGTGAGCAGGTCCAGGTCGGCGGCGAGGGCGCGCAGCCGGTCGCGGGTCGGCCCGTCGTGGTCCATGTGGTCGGTCTCGATGCCGTCGAGGCCGTACGCGGCGAGCTCGGCGATGACCGCTTCGGGCACCGTGCGTCCGCGCTTGGCGGCGCCGGGGTGGGCGAAGACGGTGACGCCGCCGGCCGCCTTGACGAGCCGGATCGCGGTGAAGGGGTCCAGCTCGTGCTTGTCGACGTAGGCCCGGCCGCCGTCGGCGAGCCACTCGGGCGTGAAGGCGTCGGAGACACTGGCGACGACGCCCAGTTCGACGAGCGCCTCGGCGATGTGCGGCCGGCCCACGGAGCCGTCGCCGGCGATGGCGGCGACCCGCTCCCAGGTGAGGTCCACGCCCAGCTCGCGGATCTTCCCCACCATGCCCTGGGCGCGCGGGACGCGGTCGTCGCGCACCAGCTCGCGCTCGCGGAGCAGTTCGGGCTCGTCCGGGTCGAAGAGGTAGGCGAGCATATGCATGCCGATGCCGTCGATCCGGCAGGACAGTTCGGCGCCCGTGACGAGGGTGAGGCCCTCGGGGAGCGCGGCGATCGCCTCGGCGTGGCCGCGGGTGGTGTCGTGGTCGGTGAGCGCCACGACGTCGAGCCCGGCCGCGGCTGCGGCCCGTACCAGCTCGGCGGGGGTGTCCGTACCGTCGGAAGCCGTGGAGTGGGTGTGCAGGTCGACGCGCACGACAGGCTCCGGGGCTCGGGACGGACAGGGGACGCTCCAGGATAACGGGAACGGGCACCCGCCCCGCTCACCCCGGGTCCGGCCCTGCGGCTCACACCCCCGGCAGGTCCAGGAGCCGGGGGCTCAGGGCGCCGCAGGGGAGCAGCTCGACCTCGGAGCCGGCCTCGCGCAGGTCGGTGAGGATCAGTTCGTCGTAGAGCAGCAGGCCGGACTTCTCCGGCCAGACGACGGCCCACAGCCACAGGCCGCACGCCTCGCCCGCGAAGACCGCGCGGTCCTCGGGGGCGTCGCCGACGTGCCAGAGCGGGGTGGGCCGGCCGGCGGCGTGGACCTTGGCCTGCGGCGGGGTGCCGGTGCACATGTGCGGGCCCGGGTCGGGGCCGTCGATCCCGGCGTACCGCGCGCCGAGCCCCACGCCGGGCTCCTCGGCGACGAGCAGCAGCTCACCGGCGCCGCCGAGGGGGCCGGGGCCCGAGCAGGCGACGGCGGCGGCGCGCCCGCCGGTGCGGTCGTCCCCCGCGTACGCCACGCCGGTGAAGAGCCAGCCCACCGGGAGCGGCCACGGCATCCAGACCGGGACGTGGGCGCGGTGCGTGACGACGCCGAGCGCCTCGACGCTGGGCGGGAGCACGGGCTGCAGCGGGTGCACGGCACCGTGCGCGTCGCACTGCCACGAGTCGGAGAAGAGGCCGGGGGCCCTGACCCGGCCTGCGCATTTCGGGCAACTGGGTTCGCCCCTCATAGCGTTCCACGGTCCTCCCCCGCCGTCGCCCCGTCAAGGACGATCACCCTTCCGGTACGGACGGGATCTCCCGGGCCTTTGAGTGTATCTTGCACCCATTAGCTCGGCTAACTTATTATGTGTATCTACCAACTAACTCGGCCGTTCCAGGGAAGGGCCGGGAGGGCCACGGAAGGAGCGGACATGCGGCGAGACGATCCACTGGACGAGGGGGCCGGCAGCATCCTGCGGCAGCCCCGGGCCGTCTGGGCCACCGCCGGGGCGTCGGTGGTGGCGTTCATGGGCATCGGCCTGGTCGACCCGATCCTGCCGTCCATCGCCAAGGGACTGGACGCCTCCCCCAGCCAGGTGTCCCTCCTGTTCACCTCGTACTTCCTGATCACCGCCGTCGCGATGCTGGTCACCGGCTTCGTCTCCAGCCGCATCGGCGGGCGCCGGACGCTGCTCGCCGGGCTCGCGCTGGTGGTCGTCTTCGCCGCCCTCTCCGGCACCTCGGGGTCGGTCGGCGAGCTGGTCGGCTTCCGGGCCGGCTGGGGGCTGGGCAACGCCCTGTTCGTCTCCACCTCGCTCGCGGTGATCGTCGGCGCGGCGGCGGGCGGCAGCGCCGCCGCCATCCTGCTGTACGAGTCGGCCCTGGGCCTCGGGATGGCCTGCGGGCCCCTGGTCGGCGCCCTGCTCGGCGACGCCAGCTGGCGCTACCCCTTCTTCGGCACGGCCGCGCTCATGGCGGCCGGCTTCCTGTGCATCGCCGCCTTCCTGAAGGAGCAGCCCCGGCCCGCCCGCAAGACGTCGCTGCTCGACCCGCTGCGGGCGCTCGGGCACGGCGGCCTGGCGTCCGCCGCCGCCTCGGCGTTCTTCTACAACTACGCCTTCTTCACCGTGCTGGCGTTCACCCCGTTCGTGCTGGACATGACGCCCTACGCGTCCGGCGCGGTGTTCTTCGCCTGGGGCGTGCTGCTCGCCGTCTTCTCGGTGCTGGTCGCGCCGCGCCTCCAGGAGCGGTTCGGCTCGCTGCGGGTGCTCGGCGGCTCCCTGCTGCTGCTCGCCGCCGACGTCGTCGTCCTCGGGTACGGCGACCACACCACGGCCGTCGTCTGCACGATCCTGTCCGGCGCCTTCATCGGCGTGAACAACACCGTCTACACCGAGCTGGCCCTCGGCGTCTCGGACGCCCCGCGCCCGGTGGCCAGCGCCGGCTACAACTTCGTGCGCTGGTTCGCCGCCGCCGCGGCGCCCTGGCTGGCGCCGCGGATCGAGGAGTGGAGCGACGCGCACATGCCGTTCGTGGTCGCCGGCGCCGCCGCCGTCGCCGGGGCGGCCATCGTCGGGGTACGCCGCCGCTCGCTCACCCGCGAGGCCGAGGCGCACCGCGCGCGGCCCCGCCCCGCGTACGCCGGCTGACGCCCCCTCAAAGCACCCGGGCGGGCGGTCAGGTGAGGGGGACGGACCCGCGCAGCGGGTCACGCAGATCGGTGCCGGCGCCCAGCCAGCGCTCCTGGAGCGCCTGGGCGCCGTGCACCCGCTTCCAGGCCGCCTCGTTGGGCGTCATCGGCAGCAGCGGCAGGAACCGCACCGGCTCCCTCGGCGCGTCCAGCTCCAGGTCCTCGACCAGCCCGCCGGGCTCGGCGACCAGCACCGAGGTGAACGGCGCGCCCGGCCACAGCGGTTCGCCGGTGTCCAGCGACGCGCCGGGCGCCACGATCACCCCCTCGACCTGCGGCGAGGCGGCGAGCACCGCCAGCGGGCGCAGCACCTTGTCGGTGTCGGCGAGCCCCGCCCGTACGGTCAGGAGGAGCTCGGCGCGCGGGCCCTTCACCGGGTCGGCGAGGACAGCGGCCGGGTCGGTCATCGGCCGGTCCGACATGCCGAGCGTGGCGTATCTCACCAGCCCCAGGGCGGCGTCCGGGAAGCGCAGGACCTCGATGCGGTCGGTGCCCAGGAACGTCACCGCGGCGCGCGCGTCGGGCTCCCCCAGGGCGGAAAGCAACCGGGCTTCGACCAGAGCAAGAACTTCTCCCATGCGGGGAGCATAGAGCGCGTATGGAACGGGCAAAGTACGGGATTGACCCTCAGTCGGCTGATACGCTGGGCCGTCTGCTGGTCGGGGCGGCATGCCAAGCATCGCTTTCCAGTCCCGACGACACGTCATCCCCCACGGGGGACCGGCCGGAGGAGGTGGGGCTGCGTGGATCGAAGTCGATCGTGCGATACCAGCCGTTCTTCCGCCGAGAGCCTCTCCCTGTGATCCGGTTCTTGTGACCCGGCTCCCTGTGATCCCGCAGGGGTGACCCGCCCCGCTCCCGCGATTCCGCCCGTGACACCGGGTGCGAGAGCGACATCACGGCGATGCGCACGACGGAAGAGCACACGTTTTGCCTGTCTGTAGCGAACGCCGCCACCGCGATCCCGCGGTGCCGCCCGCTTTGCGGACGTAAGGAACGCCACGTCCCCATTCCGGGCTGCGCCACGCCCCGCGACGGCCTCTCCGCGAAGGAGCCAGCCATGTCGATGATCCGTGACCTGCGCGCAGCGGTACGCCCGTCCCTGCGCAAGAACAGCTCGCCCTACACCCCGTACAACTCCTACGACGCCACCCGCGACCCGTCGACCTCCACCGCCGTGGTGGACTGCGCCGTCTACCTCGACGGCCGGCGGGTGAAGGACGGCGGCCCCGGCAACTGCCTCACCCCCCGCGAGGCGATGCGGCAAGTGCGGGAGGGCGGCGGCTTCGCCTGGATCGGCCTGCACGAGCCGACGGAGGCCGAATTCGCCGGTATCGCCGCCGAGTTCGGGCTGCACCCGCTGGCCGTCGAGGACGCGGTCCACGCCCACCAGCGGCCCAAGCTGGAGCGGTACGACGACACGCTGTTCACCGTCTTCAAGACGATCCACTACGTGGAGCACACCGAGCTGACCGCGACCAGCGAGGTCGTCGAGACCGGTGAGGTGATGTGCTTCACCGGCCGGGACTTCGTGATCACCGTCCGGCACGGCGGCCAGGGGTCCTTGCGCAACCTCCGGCACCGGATGGAGGGGGAGCCCGAGCTGCTGGAGAAGGGCCCCTCGGCGGTGCTGCACGCGATCGCCGACCATGTGGTCGACGGCTACATCGCGGTGGCGGACGCGGTGCAGATCGACATCGACCAGATCGAGATCGACGTCTTCTCGCCGCCGGCCAAGGGCTCCACGCGCGGCGCCGACACCGGCCGGATCTACCAGCTCAAGCGCGAGGTGCTGGAGTTCAAGCGGGCGGTGTCGCCGCTGCTGCGGCCGATGCAGCTGCTCAGCGAGCGCCCCATGCGGCTGGTCGACCCGGACATCCAGAAGTACTTCCGGGACGTGGCCGACCACCTCGCCCGGGTGCAGGAGCAGGTCGTCGGCTTCGACGAGCTGCTGAACTCCATCCTCCAGGCCAACCTCGCCCAGGCGACGGTCGCGCAGAACGAGGACATGCGCAAGATCACCTCGTGGGCGGCGATCGTGGCCGTGCCCACCGCGGTCTGCGGGGTGTACGGGATGAACTTCGACCACATGCCCGAGCTGCACTGGAAGTACGGCTATCCCATGGTGCTCACCGGCATCATCGGCATCTGCTTCGCCATCCACCGCACGCTCAAGCGCAACGGCTGGCTGTAGCGCGCGACGGCCCGGCGGCCCCCGCCGCCTGTCGCGGGGGCCGCCGCGGCCGGTGGCTAAGCTGCCGGGCATGACTGACGCACTGCTCGACCGGGCCCTCGTCGAGGAGGCCACCAAGAAGTCCGGCCTGATCTGGGTACGGGGCGAGGGCCCGGCCCGCGCGCTGTGGCACGTGTGGCTGGACGGGGCGGCCCATGTCGTGGGCGACGGGCCGGGCGAGCAGCCGCTGCCGGGGCTGGCGGACGGCGCGACCGCGGAGGTCACCGTACGCAGCAAGGACAAGGGCGGGCGTCTCGTCGCCTGGACGGCGGGCGTGACCGAGCTGGCGCCCGGCTCCGAGCCGTGGGAGGCGGCCGTCGCCGAGCTGAAGGGCAAGCGGCTGAACGCGCCGGACGCGGAGACGATGACCGACCGCTGGGCGCGCGAGTGCCGGGTGCTGCGGCTCGCCCCGACCGGCGCGACCGCCGCCCACCCGGTCGGGTCGCTCTCGGCCGTACCGCTGCCCACCCCGGCCACCACGCGCCACCCGGTCCCGGCGGCGCTGCCGCGCCTGCTGCTCAAGCGCGGACGGCGCGGCGGCCGGGGCTGAGGCCCCTGCGGCCAGCCGGGGCTGAGGCCCCTGCGGCGGGCCGGGGCCCGCTGCCCGAGACTGCGGCCCGGGGCCCGCCGTCCGTCGCTGCGGCCCGGGGCCGCTGTCAGTCGCTGGTACGGGGCAGCTGGCGGCCGTAGTCGAGCGTCTGGTCCCGGGAGGGCTCGGTCAGCGGGAAGGGCTTGTTCCAGTCGGACAGCAGGACCACGCCCGCGCCGCCGCCCCGGGCGAACTGCAGCGGGTACGGGGTGCCCTCCAGGGAGACGTCCAGGGTGCCGCCCTCGCCGCCCGCGCCGCCGGCGACCTTGATGGTGCGGATGCCGCCGACCTTGGAGCGGTCGCCCTTGACCACGTCGCCGTGCAGCTCCAGCAGGCCGTTCAGCAGGACGTTCATCTCGGTGAAGCCGCGCAGCTGCTTGTACGAGGGGTCGTCCTCGGGGACCTTCACGTACTTGTCGTCGAGCTTGTCGGCCGCCTCCGTACCGGACTCGCCCTCGCCGCCGTCCGGCCCGCCCTCCGACCCGCCCCCGGAGTCGCCGGAGTCGCCGGAGCCGCCGCCGGCCTCGTCGTCGCTCGCCCAGAACTCCGCGTCGGCCTTCAGGTAGAGCGCGTCGCCCACCCGCAGCAGCTCGAAGGTGGAGGTCCTGGTGCCCACCGAGCCGGCCGCGCCGCCCCGGTTCAGCCGCATGTTCAGCTCGTAGGTGCCGCCCTTGCTGACCAGCGTCCCCGACAGGCGGACCGCCTGGGCCTTGCCGGCCGCCGCCCGTGCCTTGGTCTCGATGGCGGTGGCGGACAGCTTGCCCACCCCGTTCGTGCCCGCGTCCGGGTCGGGTTCCTCACTCGCGCAGGCGGTGAGCACCACGGTCAGCCCGGCGCACAGTGCGACGGGGAGGGCGGCCCGGCGGGCACGCGAAGCCGGGGCGAGAAGGGTCACCAGCGCACTGCCTCTCATCAAACCGTGGGGGGTTGGCAGACCGCAGCGTACCCGGGCCGCCGGGGGCCGCCGGAAGGGAGCCGTCCGGACGCCCTGCCCGGGCGGCCCGCACCATCACGGGCTAGCCTGAACCGGCACAAAGGTCTGAATCCGGGCGGACGAGGAGGTGTGCGGCATGGCGGCAGGCACGTCCCGGATCTTCGTCTCCCACCTCGCCGGGGTCCCCGTCTTCGACCCGAACGGCGACCAGGTCGGCCGGGTCCGCGACCTGGTCGCCATGCTGCGCGTCGGCCGCCGCCCGCCCCGCCTCCTCGGCCTGGTGGTGGAGGGCATCGGGCGGCGCCGGATCTTCCTGCCGATGACCCGGGTCACCGGCGTCGAGTCCGGCCAGGTCATCACCACCGGGGTGCTCAACGTCCGCCGCTTCGAGCAGCGCCCCACCGAGCGCCTGGTCCTCGGCGAGCTGCTGGACCGCCGCGTCCGGCTGGTCGAGGACGGCTCCGAGGTGACCGTCCTGGACGTCGCCATCCAGCAGCTCCCGGCCCGCCGCGACTGGGAGATCGACAAGGTGTTCGTCCGCCGGGGCGGCGGCGGGGCGCTGCGCCGCAAGGGCGAGACGCTGACCGTCGAGTGGTCGGCCGTCACCGGCTTCTCGCTGGAGGAGCACGGGCAGGGCGCCGAGAGCCTGGTGGCCACCTTCGAGCGGATGCGCGCCGCCGACCTCGCCAACGTCCTGCACCACCTCAGCCCCAAGCGCCGCGCCGAGGTCGCCGCCGCCCTCGACGACGACCGGCTCGCCGACGTCCTGGAGGAGCTGCCCGAGGACGACCAGGTGGAGATCCTCGGCAAGCTCAAGGAGGAGCGGGCCGCCGACGTCCTGGAGGCCATGGACCCCGACGACGCGGCCGACCTGCTGTCCGAGCTGCCCGAGGAGGACAAGGAGCGGCTGCTGACGCTGATGCGGCCGGACGACGCCGCCGACGTACGCCGGCTGATGTCGTACGAGGAGCGCACCGCGGGCGGCCTGATGACCACCGAGCCGATCGTGCTGCGCCCCGACGCGACCGTCGCCGACGCGCTGGCCCGGGTGCGCCAGCAGGACCTCTCCCCCGCCCTGGCCGCGCAGGTGTACGTGTGCCGGGCGCCCGACGAGACGCCGACCGGGAAGTACCTGGGCACGGTGCACTTCCAGCGGCTGCTGCGCGACCCGCCCTTCACCCTGGTATCCGCGATCGCCGACACCGACCTGGCGCCGCTGGCCCCGGACACCCCGCTGCCCGCGGTCACCAGCTACCTCGCCGCCTACAACCTGGTGGCCGTCCCGGTGGTGGACGAGAGCGGGTCGCTGCTCGGCGCGGTCACCGTGGACGACGTCCTGGACCACCTGCTGCCGGAGGACTGGCGCGAGACGGAGTTCCACCCGGAGGCCGAGAGCGAGGCCGCGCATGGCGCATGAGCGTCCCGTCGAGCCGGCCGGCCCCCGCATCCGGCTCGACCAGCCCCGCGTCCGGCGGCCCAAGCTGCTGCCCGAGTACGACCCGGAGGCGTTCGGGCGGCTGTCCGAGCGGATCGCCCGCTTCATCGGCACCGGGCGGTTCCTCGTCTGGATGACGGCCGTCATCATCGTGTGGGTGCTGTGGAACGTCTCCGCGCCCGGGGCGCTGCGGTTCGACGAGTACCCGTTCATCTTCCTGACCCTGGCCCTGTCCCTCCAGGCGTCGTACGCGGCCCCGCTGATCCTCCTCGCGCAGAACCGGCAGGCCGACCGGGACCGGGTCACCCAGGAGCAGGACCGGAAGCAGAACGAGCGGTCCATCGCCGACACCGAGTACCTGACGCGGGAGATCGCCGCCCTGCGGATGGGCCTCGGCGAGGTCGCCACCCGGGACTGGATCCGCTCCGAGCTGGCCGCCCTGGTCCGCGAGCTGGACGAGCGGGGCGGCCCGCCCGGGCACGGGAGTGACGAAGCCGACCGCTGACGCGCTTTCCGGAGGCAGGGTCCGGCGCCGTACCATCTCCGTATGGCTACGGAAGACGCGGTGCGCGAAGCACTGGCGACGGTGAACGACCCCGAGATCAACCGGCCGATCACCGAACTGGGCATGGTGAAGTCGGTGGAGATCGCTCCGGACGGGGCGGTCGCCGTGACCGTCTACCTCACGGTCTCCGGCTGTCCCATGCGCGAGACGATCATCTCCAGGGTCACCGAGGCCGTCTCCCGCGTCGAGGGCGTCACCGGTGTCGACGTGACGCTGGACGTGATGAGCGACGAGCAGCGCAAGGAGCTGGCCGCCGCGCTGCGCGGCACCACCGCCGAGCGCGAGGTGCCCTTCGCCAAGCCCGGCTCGCTGACCCGGGTGTACGCCGTGGCCTCCGGCAAGGGCGGTGTCGGCAAGTCGTCCGTGACGGTGAACCTGGCGGCGGCGATGGCCGCGGACGGGCTGAAGGTCGGTGTCGTGGACGCCGACATCTACGGCCACAGCGTGCCGCGCATGCTGGGCGCGGACGGCAGCCCGACCCAGGTCGAGAACATGATCATGCCGCCGTCGGCGAACGGCGTGAAGGTCATCTCCATCGGCATGTTCACCCCCGGCAACGCCCCGGTGGTCTGGCGCGGCCCCATGCTGCACCGCGCGCTCCAGCAGTTCCTCGCCGACGTGTACTGGGGCGACCTGGACGTCCTGCTGCTCGACCTGCCGCCGGGCACCGGCGACATCGCGATCTCCGTCGCCCAGCTGGTGCCCAACGCGGAGATCCTGGTCGTCACCACCCCGCAGCAGGCGGCGGCCGAGGTCGCCGAGCGCGCCGGGTCGATCGCCGTGCAGACCCACCAGAAGATCGTCGGCGTGGTGGAGAACATGGCGGGCCTGCCCTGCCCGCACTGCGACGAGATGGTCGACGTGTTCGGCACCGGCGGCGGCCAGAGGGTCGCCGACGGGCTCACCAGGACCACCGGCGCCACGGTCCCGGTGCTGGGCTCCATCCCCATCGACGTACGGCTGCGCGAGGGCGGCGACGAGGGCCGGCCGGTGGTCCTGGCCGACCCCGACTCCCCGGCGGGCGCGGCGCTGCGCGCCATCGCGGGCAAGCTCGGCGGCCGGCAGCGCGGCCTGTCGGGCATGTCGCTGGGCATCACCCCGCGCAACAAGTTCTGACCACGGCGGAGTCCGCCGGTCGCGTACGACGTCAGGGGCGCCGCTCGGTGAGCGGCGCCCCTGACGTGTTCCGGCGCGTTCCTGCGTGTTCCGGCGTACGGCCCTGTCAGGCGTACGAGGCGATGTCCCGCACCTGGGCGAAGCCGAGGCCGTACGCGCTCATCCCCCGTCCGTACGCACCCAGATGGGCGCCCCCGGGCGTGGTGCCGGCCAGGATCCAGCCGAACTCGGACTCGCGGTAGTGGAACGGCGTCGGCACCCCGTCCACGGGCAGCGACAGCGTCGACCACTCCGGGCCGTCCAGGTCGTCGGCCAGCGCGAAGGCCGTCTCGGTCTGCTGGTCCAGCCAGTCGTCCCGCAGCGCGTGGTCGAGCTGGGCGGGCCAGGTGTAGGCCAGCAGGCCCGAGCCGGCCAGCCAGGCGGCCGACGAGACGCTGGTGGCGTCCAGCACCCCCGTACCGTCACCGCTGCGGCGCACCGGGCTCGCGGCGACCGTCACCACGGCCGCGAAACGCTCCTTGTCGGCCTCGGCCTCGTCCGGCCGCTCGGGCCGTATCGACGGCTCGTCGCCGTGCCCGATGGAGCCGTGCTGGACGGTGCCGTCGGCGGACGTGCCGACCTGCATCAGCCAGCGCGGCCCGGTGAACGCCTCGTCCAGCCCGTACCAGGGGAACGTCGCCCGCAGAAAACCGTCGGCCGTACGCCGGGCCGCGAGCGCCCCATCGGGCGCCCCGGGCGCCGGCGCGGCGCCGGGTGCTGCCCCCTGCGCCCCTACTCGACTCGTCGTCTCCATCTGCCCGGCCGCCTCCTCGATTGTGGAGTCCGGTGCCGCGCGCCCCACGGGCGTCTCGCGCAACCGGACAGATGGAGAGGATAGCCACCTCGCGGCGGCTCTTTCCGCAAGGGCGGCCGGGAGCGGTTCAGGTGGCGTCGGCGTCGAACGGGGGACGCTCGGTGCGGCCCGCCGCGTCGCTCTTCTTCAGCAGGTCGGGGCCGGTGCCCTGGCCGCCGCCCGCCGGGGCCGGGACGGCCGCCGTGTCGGACTCGCGGCCGTTGACCGCGTCGGCGACGTCGTTGATCTCCTTCTTGAGATCGAAGCTGCTGCGGAGGTCCTTCAGCTCCTTGAGGTCCTCGTTCTCCGTCAGCTGCTTGCGGATGAACGCCTTGGGGTTGAGGTCCTCGAACTCGAAGTCCTTGAACTCCGGGCCCAGCTCGCTGCGGATGTCCTGCTTGGCGTTCTCCGAGAAGTCGCGGATCTTGCGGATGAAGCCGGCGACGTCCTGGATGACCTTGGGCAGCTTGTCGGGACCGAAGATGAGCACGGCAAGGACGACGAGCGCCACCAGTTCGAGTGCGCCTATGTCATTGAACACCTTGCTGCTCCTTCCGGCCCGGGGCCCGTACCACGGTACCTGGCCGGGCTGCCGGGGCGGTACCTGCGGGCGGCCGGGCGGTGACGGCGGGGTGGACGGTCAGCCACCCGCCGCCGAACCGAGGGTGAGGGTCCGGGTCTGCTCCTTGCCGGCCCGCTCCAGGGTGAGCCGGAGCCGGTCGCCGGGGCGGTGCGCGCGGATCTTGACGATCAGTTCCTCCCCGCTGTGCACCCGCTGGCCGTCCACCTTGGTGATGACGTCACCGGGCCGGACGCCGGCCTTGGCCGCCGGACCGCCGGGGGTGACGGAGGCGCCGCCGTCCTGGGCCTTCTCGCCGACCCGGGCGCCGTCGCCGGTGTACTTCATGTCGAGGCTGACGCCGATGACGGGGTGCGTGGCCTTCCCGGTGTTGATCAGCTCCTCGGCGACCCGCTTGCCCTGGTTGACCGGGATGGCGAAGCCCAGCCCTATGGACCCGGCCTGTTCGCCGCCGTCCCCGGAGCCGCCCCCCGCGGCGCGGATCGCGCTGTTGATGCCGATGACCCGGGCCTTGGAGTCGAGCAGCGGCCCGCCGCTGTTGCCGGGGTTGATCGGGGCGTCGGTCTGGAGGGCGTCGACATAGCTGATGTCGCTGCCGTCGCCCTTCTCGCCGCCTGCGGTGATGGGCCGCTCCTTGGCGCTGATGATGCCGGAGGTCACCGTGTTCTGGAGGTCGAAGGGCGCGCCGATGGCGACGACGGGGTCGCCGACGCGGACGTTGTCGGAGTTGCCCAGCGGCAGCGGCTCCAGGTTCGCCACGCCCTTGACCCGGACGACGGCGAGGTCGTAGCCGCTGTCCTTGCCGACCAGTTCGGCGGCGGCCGTCTCCCCGCCGCTGAAGGTGACGGTGATGTCGCCGGAGGCGCCGGCCGGGTCGACCACATGGTGGTTGGTGAGGATGTGGCCGCGCTCGTCGAGGACGAAGCCGGTGCCGGTGCCCTGCTCCCCGCCGCCGCTGACGTGCAGGGTGACCACTCCGGGCAGGGCGCTGGCGGCGATCCCGGCGACGCTGTCCGGCGCCCGGTCGCCGTCCTCCCGCCCGGCCTGGGGCAGTTCGACGGTGGTGAGGCCGCCGTGGCGCTCGATGTACGCGCCGACACCGCCGCCGACGACACCGGTGACCGCCGCGAACAGCAGCGCGGCGACTACGGCGAGGCCCCGGCGCCGCCCCTTGCGCGGGGCACCCGGTACGGCCCCCGCCGGGTGGAGCAGCGGCTCCCGCGCCCCGCCGGGGGCGCTCCACGGGTCGTACTGGGACCACTGCGGGGCGGGCGGCGTGGGGTGGGGGTGGCTCTGGTGCGGCGCGTGTGGTTGGTGGGTCTGGTGGTGCTGGTGGTGCCGTTGGGTCTGCTGGTTCTGGTGGTCCTGATGGTCCTGGTGGGGTGCCTGGGCCGGGTGTGACGGCTGAGGCGGTGGTGTCTGGTGAGGGACTGGTGCCTGCTGAGGGACCGGTGCCGCGGGCGGCGGGGCGGCCGGGGGCGTGGCGGGGGCCTGCGTGGCGGGAGCCGGTGCCGGTACGGCGGCTGCGGCGGCGGGCGGCGGCGTGGCGCCCGCGGGCGGGACGGGCGTCCCCTGCGCGGGCGTCGGCAGCTGTACGGGCGGGGCGGGCGCCCAGGGACCGGGCTCGCCGTAGGGCGGGGTGCGGTACTCGTCCGGCTCGTGCAGCGGCCGGGGCCGCTCCGCCGCCACGGCGGCCGGCGCGGGTGCGGCCCCGTCCGGGGCGCCCCCCGCGGGCCGCCGCGCGGGGCGGCTCCACCACGTCGGCCTCGACTCCGTGGGCTTCCCGTCGTCCATGTTCTCCCCGCTGCGTACCCCGCGCCCCCTCGGGGCGCCCCTGCGCAGGATTCAACCAGGTCGGCGCCCCACCGCGCAGGGGGCCGGGGTCAGCGGCCCGCGGGCAGCGGCAGCGAGCTGGGGGACGGGGTGGCCGCCGGGGCGAGGCCGTGGGCGGTGGCCAGGCGCAGCTCCGGACCCGTAGGGCGGATCAGCGGGGCGGGCATCGCGGTGTTGAGCGCGCTCATCACGCCGGGTGCGGAGGCGGCGGGCGGAAAGGGCGGCGCCCCGGGCCGCCGCACCGCGTGCAGCGGCAGCGCGGACAGCGGTGCCACCGGCCGGTCCACCGCGCGCGCCGGGCCGGAGCCGCCCGCGCGGCGGCGGGTGCTCTCGCCGGTGCCCGGGCTCCCGGTGCTCGCGTTGCTCTTCTGGGCCTGGCCGGGCGAGCGCAGCGGGGTCACGGTGTTGCCCGTGCCGTCGCCGCGCGCGTCCACGGTCGCGGCCGTGGGCAGCGCGCCGCCCAGAGCGATGGCCGCGAACGACACCGCGCTGGCGGCCGCGAAGGCGAACCTCCGCCCCCGCCACGGGGACCGCTCCGCATCATGGCGGCCCACCTCGTGGATGCGGAAGCCCGTGTCCGGTCCCCCGGCGTGACCGAGGGTGCCGGGTCTCGCGCCGAAGGAGCCGTCACCGCCGAAAGGGCCGCCCCGGTCGTCGTCACCGGGACCGACGCCGGGCAGGCCCTGGAGGCGGGCGAGCAGCCCCTCGGAGGGCGGCGGCGGGGCGGTCTGGGCGAAGACGCTCTTCAGCCGGCGCTGCGCGTCGGCCTCGGCCTTGCACTTGGGGCAGGTGGCCAGGTGGGCGAGGACCCGCTCGCGGGCGTCATGGCCCAGCTCGCCGTCGACGAGCGCGGCGAGACGGTCCCCCAGGTGCTGTTCCGCGGGGGTCGGACGTGTGCCGCTCACGCCGGTCCGCCCTCCGCTCCCACCACCGCGAGGGTGCGCTGCCCCGCCCGGGCCTCGGGCGACCGGTGCTTGAGGGCCTTGCGCAGGTGCGACCGGCCGCGGTGGATGCGGCTGCGGACGGTGCCGAGCTTGACGCCGAGGGTCGCGGCGATCTCCTCGTACGACAGTCCCTCGATGTCGCACAGCACGACGGCGGCGCGGAACTCGGGGGCCAGGGTGTCGAGGGCCTGCTGGACGTCGGCGTCGAAATGCGTGTCGTGGAAGACCTGCTGCGGCGACGGCTCGCGGCTCGGCAGCCGCTCCGCCGCGTCGTCGCCGAGGGCGTCGAAGCGGATGCGCTGCTTGCGGCGCACCATGTCCAGGAAGAGGTTGGTGGTGATGCGGTGCAGCCAGCCCTCGAAGGTGCCGGGCGTGTAGGTCGACAGCGAGCGGAAGACGCGGACGAAGACCTCCTGGGTGAGGTCCTCGGCGTCGTGCTGATTGCCGGTCAGACGGTAGGCGAGGCGGTAGACCCGGCCACTGTGCGTGCTGACGATCTCCTCCCACGAGGGCGGAGTCCACGCCTGCGATTCCGCATCCGGGGCGAAGGTCGCGGTGGTGGGTGCGAAGTCGGCGGGCATGGAACGGTCAGCGGTGTCGGTCACGGATTTCGGCTCACCCGCCGACCTGAGAAGGCGCCGCAGCACTCCTCCCCGATCCACAGGCTCAGCCGCACCTCCCCTGTCGGCTCTGGTGGTGTCCAGTGGAGCCCCTACCATAGCCACCTCGCCCGTTAGCTCCGGATAAGAATCTTTACGTGAATTTGGGACCGTCTTCGGCTCTTGATCCATGTGCTCCCCCCACCTCTCCTGAACGCGTGGTCCCATCTGCGGGTTCCCGGGCCCGAACGGCTACAGTCACCGTTGCGCCAACTACGGGGACAGGAGAGGGTCATTACCGCCAACCGGCAGACGAGCTGGGCGTTCGCCGACGCCTTTGTCGCCGAGGACGAAGCGCTGCGCTGGGCCCGTGACCGGGCCCGGGACGCGGGGCTGCCCTCGGTGTCACCGGGCACCGGCGCGAGCCTGCGTCTGCTGGCGGCCACGGCGGACGCCAAGGCGGTGGCGGAGATCGGCACCGGCACCGGGGTGTCGGGGATCTACCTGCTGGAGGGCATGCGGCCCGACGGGGTCCTGACCACCGTGGACACCGAGCCGGAGCGCCAGCAGTTCGCCAAGCAGGCGTTCCGGGCGGCCGGCTTCGCCGGGAACCGGGCGCGCTTCATCCCCGGCCGGGCGCTGGACGTGCTGCCGCGGCTCGCGGACGGCGGGTACGACCTGGTCTTCTGCGACGGCGACCGGTCGGAGGGCCTGGAGTACCTGGCTGAATCGTTGCGCCTGCTGCGGCCGGGCGGGCTGGTCTGCTTCGAGGGCGTCTTCGCCGACGGGCGTACGGTCGACTCGGCGGCCCAGCCGGTGGAGGTGCTGCGGGTGCGGGAGCTACTGCGGGCGGTGCGGGAGAGCCAGGAGCTGGTGCCGGCGCTGCTGCCGGTGGGCGACGGACTGCTGTGCGCGGTGCGGCGCGGCTGACGGGCGCGGAGGGCGTATGGCCTGCGGGGCTCGTACCAGGGGCGTACGCCTCCGTGCGGCCTGCGGACGCGCGGAAGCCCCGGACCGCTCGCGTCGCCGCGTACCGCCGGGGCTTCCGGAAAAACCGGGGGCCGTCCGCCTCAGCCGACGACCTTCTTCAGTGCGTCGCCGAGCGCGTCGGCCTCGTCCGGGGTCAGCTCGACGACAAGCCGACCGCCGCCTTCGAGCGGAACGCGCATGACGATGCCCCGCCCCTCCTTGGTCACCTCGAGCGGGCCGTCGCCCGTCCGCGGCTTCATGGCCGCCATGCTCGTTCCCCTTCCTGAAACCAGCTCATCGTCGCCGACGGCCCTCTGGCATGGGCACGCATCACCGGCATCGAACACATTGCTTCCAGGTCATTATCCCGCATGGCAGGACCCGATGACCAACATCGGTCGGCATCGCTTGGGCAACGCGCTCTCGCAAAACCGTCCATTTCGGCGATACGCCTGCGATACTTCGCCGCCGCACCCACGGCCCGGGACCCGCATTGTTAGACGCAGGTCACATGTCCGGGCGCGTGTCCGGGCGCGATGATCTCCGCCATGCTGGGCGGGACATCACCGCCGGAGCGCAAAGGGGACCCCACTCATGGCCGACACCGTGCTGTACGAGGTGGCCGACGGACTCGCCACGATCACGCTCAACCGCCCCGACGCCATGAACGCCCTGAATGTCCAGGCCAAGATCGCGCTGCGGGACTCGCTCCGCGCGGCGGCGGAGGACGACGGCGTACGGGCCGTCCTGCTGACCGCGACAGGCAAGGCGTTCTGCGTGGGCCAGGACCTCAAGGAGCATGTGTCGCTGCTCGGCACCGAGCACACCATGAGCACCGTGCGCGAGCACTACAACCCGATCGTCCGCGCCATCGCGGGCATGCCCAAGCCGGTCATCGCCGGGGTCAACGGCGTGGCGGCGGGCGCGGGCCTGGGCTTCGCGCTGGCGGCGGACTACCGGGTGGTCGCCGACACCGCGTCCTTCAACACCTCCTTCGCGGGCGTGGCGCTCACCGCCGACTCGGGCGTCTCCTGGACGCTGCCCCGGGTGGTCGGCCCGGGCCGCGCGGCCGACCTGCTGTTCTTCCCGCGCTCGATCCCGGCGCGGGAGGCGTACGAGCTGGGCATCGCCACCCGGCTGGTCCCGGCCGCCGACCTGGCGGCGGAGGCGGAGTCGGTCGCCCGCACCTTCGCGGCGGGGCCGACCCTGGCGTACGCGGCGCTGAAGGAGTCCCTGGCGTACGGCGCGGCGCACACCCTGGACGAGTCGCTGGACAAGGAGGACGAGCTCCAGACGCGGGCGGGTGCCTCCGAGGACCACGGCATCGCGGTGCGGGCCTTCCTCGCCAAGGAGAAGCCGAAGTACGTGGGGCGCTGACCCCGCGGGCGGCCCGGCCGGCCGGAGTCGGCGGCGGGCGGGGTCGGCTGCGGGCGGCGGCCGGCTGCGGGCGGCGGCCGGGTCAGGCGAGGGCGCCGGCGCGGGCGGCGCAGTCGGCGAGGTGGTCGTCGACCAGGCCGCACGCCTGCATCAGGGCGTACGCCGTGGTGGGGCCGACGAACCGCAGGCCCCGCTTCTTGAGCGTCTTGGCCAGGGCCGCCGACTCGGGGGTGACCGCCGGGACGTCGGCGACGGTACGGGGCGCCGGGCGGGCCGCCGGGTCGGGGGCGTGGGACCAGATCAGGGCGTCCAGCTCACCGGGCGCCCAGCCGGCCAGCACGCGCGCGTTGGCGAGGGTCGCGTCGATCTTGGCGCGGTTGCGGATGATCCCGGTGTCGGCGAGCAGCCGGCTCCGGTCGGTGTCGGTGAACCCGGCGACGGCGGCGATGCGGAAGCCGTCGAAGGCCCGGCGGAACCCCTCGCGGCGGCGCAGGATGGTGATCCAGGACAGGCCCGACTGGAACGCCTCCAGGCACAGCCGCTCGAAGAGGGCGTCGTCGCCGTGGACCGGGCGGCCCCACTCCTCGTCGTGGTAGCGCACATAGTCCTCGGTGGACACGCCCCAGGGGCAGCGGAGCCTGCCGTCGGGTCCGGCCACGGCTCCCCCGGTCACCGCTCGTCCTCACCGGCGGCCGGGCCGCCATGGGCCTCGCCGGCCGCGCCGCCGCCCCGCCCGGGCGCCGCCGCCCGGGCCTCCGCCAGGGCGTCCTCCAGGTCGGCGATCCGGGCGTCCCGCTCGGCCAGTTCGGCGCCGAGCCGGCCCAGCGCGTCGTCCACCTCGGCCATCCGGTAGCCACGCGGGGCCAGCGGCAGCCGCAGCGCGTCGACGTCGGCACGGGTGACGGGCCGAGTCAGGGGCAGGGGGTCCACCGTGTGCTCGGGCGGCACGTCCGGGAGCACGGCACGCTCCCCGCCGCCGATCACGGCGAGCGTGACCGCGGCCACGACCACCACCATCGCTACAGCCAAGAACCAGAACACGACCGTGCCTCTCCACCCGGAGCGAAAACCCGACGGTGCCGATCGTGCCATGCGGCACTGACGGTTAAGGTCGCAGGCGACGGAAGACGAGGAGGAGCAACGGGATGCTGCGCTTGGGACGGCGTGAGTTCGGGCCGCACGAGCCGGTGATCATGGCCATCGTGAACCGGACCCCGGACTCCTTCTACGACCAGGGCGCCACCTTCCGTGACGAGCCCGCGCTCGCCCGGGTCGAGCAGGCGGTCGCCGAGGGCGCCGCGATCATCGACATCGGCGGGGTCAAGGCCGGGCCGGGCGAGGAGGTGACCGCCGCCGAGGAGGCGCGCCGCACGGTCGGCTTCGTCGCCGAGGTGCGCCGGCGGTTCCCGGACGTGGTGATCAGCGTCGACACCTGGCGGCACGACGTCGGCGAGGCGGTCTGCGAGGCAGGCGCCGACGTGCTCAACGACGCCTGGGGCGGGGTCGACCCGAAGCTCGCGGAGGTCGCCGCCCGGTACGGCGCCGGGCTGGTCTGCACGCACGCGGGCGGCGCGGAGCCCCGCACCCGGCCGCACCGGGTCGCGTACGACGACGTGATGGCCGACATCCTGCGGGTCACGCTCGGCCTGGCGGAGCGCGCCGTGGAGCTGGGCGTACGCCGGGACGGCATCATGATCGACCCGGGTCACGACTTCGGCAAGAACACCCGGCACAGCCTGGAGGCCACGCGCCGGCTGGGCGAGATGGCGGAGACGGGCTGGCCGGTGCTGGTGTCGCTGTCCAACAAGGACTTCGTCGGCGAGACCCTCGACCGGCCGGTCAAGGAGCGGGTGCTGGGGACGCTCGCGACGACGGCCGTCTCGGCGTGGCTGGGCGCGCGGGTGTACCGCGTCCACGAGGTCGCCGAGACCCGGCAGGTGCTGGACATGGTGGCGTCCATCGCGGGGCACCGCGCCCCGGCGGTCGCCCGCCGGGGCCTGGCGTAGCGCGCCCGCAGGGCCCTACGGCGTCTCGTGGATCTTGGGGCCGGTCTCCTTGCTGACCAGGGCGACCGCCTCCTCCACGTCGTCCGTGACGTGGAACAGCAGCAGGTCCCGCTCCGACGCCTTGCCCTGCGCGATCACCGTGTCGCGCAGCCAGTCGACCAGCCCGGACCAGTACGCCGTGCCGAACAGCACGATCGGGAAGCGGGTGACCTTCCGCGTCTGCACCAGGGTCAGCGCCTCGAACAGCTCGTCCAGGGTGCCGAGCCCGCCCGGCAGGACCACGAAGCCCTGGGCGTACTTGACGAACATCGTCTTCCGCACGAAGAAGTAGCGGAAGTTGACCCCGATGTCGACGTGCGGGTTCAGCCCCTGCTCGAAGGGCAGCTCGATGCCGAGCCCCACGGAGACGCCCTTCGCCTCCCGGGCGCCCTTGTTCGCCGCCTCCATCGCGCCCGGACCGCCGCCGGTGATCACCGCGAAGCCCGCCTCCACCAGCGCCCGGCCGAGCCGGACGCCCGCCTCGTACTCCGGCGTGCCCGCCGGCGTACGGGCCGAGCCGAACACACTGATCGCGCTGGGCAGTTCGGCGAGCGCGCCGAAGCCCTCCACGAACTCCGACTGGATGCGCATCACGCGCCACGGGTCGGTGTGCACCCACTCGGAGTCGCCCGCGGTGTCCAGCAGCCGCTGATCGGTGGTGCCGGGCTGGACCTGCTCCCGGCGGCGCAGTACCGGCCCCAGCCGCTGCTCGGCCAGCGCTCGCAGTCCTTCGGCCTCGGCCTCGGGGTTGCCCATGATCCGCTCCCTCCGCTGAACATCGTTGCTCGATCAGGGTAGGACGGCGGACGTGACAAAAGGCGAAATTACGGAGGTCAGGCAGTGAGCCAGTCGTACAGTCGCCGTTCACAGTGGGTGATCCGCTCGACCACGACGTGCTCGTCCCGCTTGTGCGCGAAGAGCGGGTCGCCCGGTCCGTAGTTCACCGCGGGCACGCCCAGGGCGCTGAAGCGGGACACGTCGGTCCAGCCGAACTTCGGCTTGGCCACCCCGCCGACCGCCTTCATGAACGCCGCCGCGGCCGGGTGTGACAGCCCCGGCAGCGCGCCGCCGGTGTGGTCGTCCACCACGAACTCGTCCACGCCGCAGTCCGCGAACACCTCCCGTACGTGCGCCTCGGCCTCCGCCATGGTGCGGTCCGGGGCGTAGCGGTAATTGACGATCACGGTGCACTCGTCGGGGATGACGTTGGTGGCGACGCCGCCCTCGATCCCCACGGCGTTGAGGCCCTCGTGGTACTCCAGGCCGTCGATCACCGGGCGGCGCGGCTCGTAGGCGGCGAGCCTCGCGAGGATGGGCGCGGCGGCGTGCACCGCGTTGGACCCCATCCAGCTGCGCGCCGAGTGGGCCCGCTCGCCCTTGGTGCGCAGGTGGACGCGGAGCGTGCCCTGGCAGCCGCCCTCGACCTCGCCCATCGACGGCTCCAGGAGGATGGCGAAGTCGCCCTCCAGCCAGTCGGGGTGCGCCTCGGCGATGTGCCCGAGGCCGTTGAGGTGGGCGGCGACCTCCTCGTTGTCGTAGAACACGAAGGTCAGGTCGCGGTTGGGCTCGGGGACGGTCGCGGCGATACGGAGCTGGACCGCGACGCCCGACTTCATGTCCGAGGTGCCGCAGCCCCACAGGACGCCGTTCTCGTCCAGCCGGGAGGGGACGTTGTCCGCGATCGGCACCGTGTCGATGTGCCCGGCCAGGACGACCCGCTCGGCGCGGCCCAGGTGCGTGCGGGCCACGACGTTGTTGCCGTACCGGTCGACGGTCAGGTGCGGCAGCGCCCGCAGCGCGCGCTCGACGGCGTCGGCGAGGGGCTTCTCGGTGCCGCTGACGGACGGGAAGTCGACGAGCGCGGCGGTGAGCGCGGGACCGTCCTGCGCGAGGTCCAGCGTGGCGGCGGGCGTGGTTTCGGACATGGTGCCGAGCCTAACCCGGGCTCCAGTACGGTGGGCTCCGTGTCCGAAGCCACGTCCGATTCCACCCGTCCTCGCCGCCTGAGGGCCGCCGTCGCGCTGGCCGTTCTCCTCGCGGTCGTCGCGTATGTGGCCGTGCAGTACGCGACGGGCGAGAAGGACGCACCCCACTGTGTCGTGGGCAGTGACGGCCACACCTACCGCTTCACCCCCGAGCAGGCGTCGAACGCCGCCACGATCTCCGCCGTCGGGACCTCGCGCGGGATGCCCGAGCGGGCCGTCACCATCGCGCTGGCGACCGCCCTCCAGGAGTCGGCGCTGCGCAACATCCGGTACGGCGACCGCGACTCGCTCGGCCTGTTCCAGCAGCGCCCCTCGCAGGGGTGGGGCACCGAGGCGCAGATCCTCGACCCGGTGTTCTCGGCCGGGAAGTTCTACGACCACCTCGCCGAGGTGCCGGGGTACTCGCGGCTGCCGCTGACCGTCGCGGCGCAGCGCGTCCAGCGCAGCGGTTTCCCGCAGGCGTACGCCAAGCACGAGCCGGACGCCGCGCTGCTGGCCGCCGCGCTCACCGGGCGGGCGCCCGCCTCGCTGCGGTGCGCCACCGGGAGCGGGCCGGTGCGCGCGGGCGACCCGGCGAAGGTCCGGGCGGAGCTGCGGCGGGCGTTCGGCGCGCCGGCGGCCTCGGCGGCGGGTGGTGACGCGGCGGCTGGTGACGGGGCGGCGGACCTCGCGGTGCCGGTGCGCGCGCCCGTGTCCGGCGCGGCCGGGCCCGAGGCCGCCGCGCCGGGCGGCGGGTCGCGGGCCGGCTGGGAGCTGGCCCAGTGGGCGGTCGCCCGGGCCGACGCGCTCGGGCTGGCGGAGGTGGCGTACGCGGGCCGCGTCTGGAGCGCGGCGGACGCGGAGGGCGGCTGGCGCCCGGCGGAGGACGGTTCGGCGCCCGCCGACACGGTCCGCATCCGGGTGGCCCGGTCGCGGTAGGTCCCGGAAGGGGGTGGGTCTTCGGTGTGCGGCTCGCGCCGGGGCCCGATTGGGGACAGGTTTGTCGTCCGGGTGGCCCGTCGGGCGGTAGGTGCCGGCGGGGCGTGTCTCCCGCGTGCGGCTCGTGCCGGGGAGCGCCTCTGTACGTGGGTGGGGGCGTGGCCCCTCCGGGCTCACCTCCTCGAAGCCGGCGGGGCGCCCGGCCGGTTCGGTGACCGCGCGTCGCCGCCGGCTTCTGCGGGGGCGACCCTGCACGGCCCCGCCCGGCCGTCTCGCGGGTGCGGAACGCGCGTACGGGCGCTCACTCGATCGGGGTGGCGGAGCATGGGCGGGCAAGTGTCGCGGGATTCTTCCGGGTGGCTTCCCAACTGCCTTGCGGTGCTTGGGGAGTGACGGTTTTTCGGGGGCGGCGTTTGCCCGGTTTTAGGGGGAGCCGATAATGCGACGCATTACCAACTCTTTACCTTGGGCCACCGCAACCTCCCCCGCCCTCCGAGCGGTTGTCACAGCGTCCGATCGTCGGACAGGCACCACAGTCAACGTTCAAGGAGCATCATGTCCCTCCCCCTGACCCGTCGGATCGCCCGTGCCGCGCTGCTGATCGCAGCGGGCGCAGCTCCCGTGGTCGGTGCGGCCGGCTCCGCAAGCGCCGTGGACCTCCCCAACGCCTCCAGCGGCCTCAGCAGCCTGGACACCGCCTCGGCGACCGAGACCCTCGGCGGGGCCTCCACCGGCACCACCGGCATGGTGGGCGCGGCCGGCGGCCGGGCGGTCGAGCAGGCCGTGCCCGCCGCGGGCCAGACCGTCGCCGAGACCGGCGGGACCGCCACGCCGGCCGCCCAGAAGGCCGCCGGTGACGCGGCCGGCAGCGCCGGTGAGGTCGTCGGCGCCGCCGCGGGCGCCGCGCCCACCGACGCGCTCGGCGGCGGCGTACCGGCGGAGCTGCCCGTCAGGACCCTCCCGGCGCTCGGCCAGTAGCCGCGACCGTACGAAAGGGCCCGGGGAGCCGCTCCCCGGGCCCTTCGCACGTCTCAGCCCAGCCGCTTGACCGCGGCCTCGACCCGCTCGTCGGTGGCCGTGAACGCCACCCGGACGAACCGCTCCCCCGCCACGCCGTAGAAGTCGCCGGGCGCGACCAGGATGCCGAGGGAGGCCAGGTACGCCACCGTCTCCCAGCAGGGCTCGTCGCGGGTCGCCCACAGGTAGAGGCTCGCCTCGCTGTGCTCGATCCGGAAGCCGTGCGACTCCAGCGCGGTGCGCAGCGCGGTGCGCCGGGCCGCGTACCGGGCCCGCTGCTCGGCGACGTGCGTGTCGTCGGCCAGAGCGGCGACGGTGGCCGCCTGCACGGGCGCAGGCGTCATCATGCCGCCGTGCTTGCGGATCTGGAGCAGCTCGCCCAGCACGGCCGCGTCACCGGCGACGAACGCCGCCCGGTAGCCGGCCAGGTTGGAGCGCTTGGACAGCGAGTGGACGGCGACCAGGCCCTCGTACGAGCCGCCGCACACGTCCGGGTGCAGCACCGAGACCGGGTCGGCCTCCCAGCCCAGCTCCAGGTAGCACTCGTCGCTCAGGACGAGGACGCCGTGCTCGCGGGCCCAGGCGACGATCCGGACCAGCTCGTCCTTGGGGATGATCTTGCCGGTCGGGTTGGACGGCGAGTTCAGCCACAGCAGCTTCAGCCCGGCCGGGTCCAGCTCCGTCGGGTCGTCGTACACGACCGGCGTGGCACCGCAGAGGCGTGCGCCGACCTCGTACGTCGGGTAGGCGAGCCGGGGGTACGCCACCGTGTCGCCGGCGCCGAGGCCGAGCTGGGTCGGCAGCCAGGCGACCAGCTCCTTGGACCCGACGACGGGCAGGACGTTGGTGTGTCCGAGGCCCCGCGCCCCGAGGCGGCGCTCGCACCAGCCGGTGAGCGCGTCGCGCAGCTCCGGGGTGCCCCACACCGTCGGGTAGCCCGGCGAGTCCGCCGCGGCCGTCAGGGCCTGCCGGATCACCTCGGGGACGGGGTCCACCGGGGTGCCCACGGACAGGTCCACGATGCCGTCCGGGTGGGCCGCGGCCGTCTTCTTGTACGGCTCGAGCTTGTCCCACGGGAAGACCGGGAGGCGTGAGGAGACGGGGGAGGACACGGTGCTCGCTTTCTCGTACGAAGGGTGAAACGCGTCGGTCCCGTACAGCGGCGGGGCCGTACGGGACCGGAGATGCGCGATCAGCCGTTCTGCGGCGGCAGTCCGGCGACGAAGGGGTGGTCGCGCTCGATCAGGCCCAGCTTCGAGGCGCCACCGGGCGAACCGAGGTCGTCGAAGAACTCGACGTTCGCCTTGTAGTAGTCCTTCCACTCCTCGGGAGTGTCGTCCTCGTAGAAGATGGCCTCGACCGGGCAGACCGGCTCACAAGCACCGCAGTCGACGCATTCGTCCGGGTGGATGTACAAGGACCGCTGGCCCTCGTAGATGCAGTCGACGGGGCACTCCTCGATGCACGCCTTGTCCTTGACGTCGACACAAGGCTGCGCGATGACGTAGGTCACGCTGGTCGTTCCTCCTCGGTAGGGCTGGTTGCGCGGGAGCGCGGCGTCGTCGATGCCCGCCCCTAGTATCTCCGTTCTCGGGACGGAACCGAACAGGAGGGGCGGACACAGCTGTGGAATTCACTGCGGGCGGACGGCTGGAGGTCCGGATCACCCCCTCTGACGTGGGGAAAAGAGTGTCCGTCCGCCGGTTGAGCGACCCTGGAGCACACCCGGAGAAGTTCACCGACACGGTGGGTGTTCTCACATCATGGGACGAGGGTGTGCTGCTGATCACACGACGTACCGGGGAGGCTGTCCGTATCCCGGAATCGTCCCTGGTCGCGGGCAAGGTCGTGCCCGCCGCCCCGGCGCGTCGCCGGGGGCCCGCCGCCGGTTTCGAGGAGCTGACGCGGCTGGGCGCGCGGGCCTGGCCGCCGGTGGAGAGCGAGCCGCTCGGCCGGTGGACCCTGCGGGCGGCGGGTGCGTTCACCCGGCGGGCCAACTCGGTGCTGGCGCTCGGTGATCCGGGGATGCCGCTGGACGACGCCCTGGCCCGGGTGCGCGCCTGGTACGAGGAGCGGGGCCTGCCCGCGTACGTCCAGGCCGCGACGGGCGCGGAGGGCACCCAGGAGTCGCTGTGCGCGGCGCTGGAGGAGCGGGGCTGGCGCCGGGAGGTCACCGCGGAGGTGCGGATCGCGGCGCTGGCGCCGGTCGCGGAGCCGGAGCCGGGCGGGGTGCTGCTGTCCCGGTCCGTGGACGCGGACTGGTTGCGCCGCTACAACCGGTCCGGCGAGGCGGGCCCGCACGTGCTGCGGGTCCTGGGCGGCGGGCCGTCGGTGTGGTTCGCGACCCTGCCGGGCGACGGCGACGTGCCGGCCGCGATCGGGCGGTGCGTGGTCGACGGGCGGTGGGCCGGCTTCATGGCCGTGGAGGTGGACCCGGCGCTCCGGCGGCGGGGGCTCGGTACGGCGGTGATGGCCGCGCTGGCGCGGCGGGCGCTGGAGGAGGGGGCGTCGGCGGCCTGGCTCCAGGTGGAGGAGGACAACACCGCCGCCGCGGCCCTGTACGGCGGGATGGGCTTCGCCGTCCACCACCGGTACCACCACTTCCGGTCCCCCGGAGCGGGTACGTGAGCGGTATGCACAGCACCGAGTGGCGCCGCCGGTTCGCCGAGGAGGCCCGCGAGGAACGGCCCGACCTCGCGACCCTGTGCCTGCTGGTGGGCGCGGAGGCGGACGGGGACCTGGGGCAGGCCGGGATGGACGCGGCCGAGGTGGAGCTGGACCGGCTGGCCGGCCTGCTGCCGTACGGGCGGAGGGAGCCGCGCGCGTGGGTGGCCGCGCTGGCCGGGCTCCTCGGCGAGCGGTGCGGCTTCCACGGGACGCCCGGCGACTACCAGCGGCTGGAGTCGTCGCTGCTGCCCGAGGTGCTGCGGCGCCGCCGGGGCCTGCCGATCCTGCTGTCGGTGGTGTGGATGGAGGTCGCGCGGCGGGCGGGGGCGCCGGTGTACGGGGTGGCCCTGCCCGGGCACTTCGTGGTGGGCTTCGGCGACCCGGAGGAGCAGGCGCTGGCGGACCCGTTCGCCGGGGGCCGGGCGCTGACCGGTGAGGACGCCGAGCTGCTGGTGGCGGGGGCGACCGGGGAGCGGCTGCGGCCGTCGATGCTGACGCCCGCGGACCCGCTGGAGACGGTGCGCCGGATCCTCAACAACATCCGCGCCTGGGCCTCGGCGCGCCCGGAGCGCTCGGACGTGGCGCTGTGGGCGGTGGAGCTGTCCCTGCTGCTGCCGGCGCACCCGGCGCGGTTGCGGTACGAGCGGGCGCAGCTGCTGGTGCAGCGGGGCGACTTCCTGACGGGCGCGGCGGAGATGGACGCGTACGCGGAGGTCGTGGCGGCCGTGGAGCCGTCGGTGGCGGAGTCGGTCCGCCACCGGGCCCGCGCGGCCCGCGCCCTGCTCAACTGAGGCGGGGCCGCGCGGTGGAGGTCAGTCGCGGTCCACGTGCTCCCGCACGATCGAGCCGCTCTTGGCGTCGATGTCGTAGGTCGTCTTGTTCCAGTCGCCGGTGACGATGTCGACGGACCAGGCGGTGTCGTCGAGCTGGACGGCGGTGACGGTGCCCTTGGTGCGGTCGGTGGCGGTCTTGACGGCCTGCTGCGGGGTCACCGTGGCGCCCTTGAGCAGGCCGGCCATCTCCTGCTTGTCCTCCGCGTCCTGGCCGGGATCGGTCCGCGACTCGGTGACCTTGCCGGTGACGGCGTCGACGCGGACGCTGTGCGCGGTGCCGTCCTGGGCGCCGACCGTGGCCTCCCACTCGGGGGTGCGCGGGCCGGGGCTGGGGCTGGGGCTGCCGGTGGTGGCGCGGGCCCACTTCAGCTCGATGTCGGCGAGCCGGCCCTGCGGTACGGCGGCGACCGCCGTGCCGGCCGCCTTGTCCCACGGGACCTTGGTGGCCTGGAGCAGCGCCTGCCGCTCGGCCTGGTCCTGGGTCCGCCCGCCGGGGGACGGGCTGCCCGTGGGGCTGCCGGCCGGGGAGGGCGGTGCGGCGGCGGGGCGGGTCTCCCCCTGGTCGCCGCAGGCGGTCAGGAGCGGGGCCGCGGCCAGGGCGGCGCACAGGGCCGCGGCGGCTGCGAGGGTGCGGGGGCGGGACGGAGCGGTCATGTCGGCACCGGTAACCCCCGGGCCGCCGCGGCATGCCGGGCGGGCCGGGATTGAACCCGAAAGGCCCCCGCCGGGCGGGCGGGGGCCTTGGTGGCGGGCCGGGGGCGGTGTCAGCCCTGGGGGTCGAGCTCGATCGTCCCGGTGCGCTCGGCGGGCGTCCTGCCGCGCAGGGCCTGCTGCATCGCGCTGGCCACGTCGTCGGCGGAGACCTCGTGCTGCTTGCCGTCGCCCTTGGTGATCATGATGCCGTCGAAGACCCCGTCGAGGAGTTCGTCGATGGCCTTCTTGTCGTAGACCTCGACCAGCCGGCCGTTGATCGCCTTCATGGAGAGGATCTTCGGCAGCGACCGGTCGGGGCCGAACTGGATCTCCTTGCCGCCCGCCCGGATGGTCACCAGGCCGGACATGGCGGGCTCGGCGAACTCCTTCATCGCCCGGTCCAGTTCGGTCCGGGTGACGGTCGGTTCCTTGGTGACGACGGGCAGTTCGACCGGGTTGGTGCGGCCGGTCTCGACCTGGGCGCGGTAGGCGTCCCGTACCGAGATCATCGAACGCTGCACGTCCAGCGTCTTGCCCGCCCTGCCCGGTACGGCGACGGCCTCGCCCTTCTCGAACCGGATCGTGCCCTCGGTGGCGGAGCCGGAGGCGCCCGCCAGGTCGGTGAGGGCGACGCCCAGCTTCTCCTCGTCGACCAGGATCACCGGCTGGGCGACGCGCTCGCCGCCGAAGAGGGAGCCGATCACGGAGACGGGGTTGTAGTCGGCCCCCGCGGCGCCGCGGACGGTCTCCTGGGTGTCCAGGGAGAGGCCGGCCTTGTCCGGGGCGAGCTGCTCGTTCTTGCCGCCCACGCTGAGCCGGAGCGGGGCCGACGCCTTGTCGCCGAAGGCGGACTCCAGCTTCTGGGCCGCCTCCTCCTTGGTCCCGCCGCCGATGTCGACGCCGAGGACGGTGGTGCCCTTGGGCACCTCGGAGTGGTTGAGCAGCAGCCCGGCCCCGTAGGCCACGCCGGTGAGCGCCACGGCGGCCACGCCCAGCAGGACCACCTTGGAGCGGCCCTTCTTGGCGGGGCGGGCCGGCGCGGGCTTCGGCGCCGGGGCGGGCGCGGGTGCGGGGGGCTCGGGGGCGGCCGTGCCGGGCCCGTCCCCGGGCTCGTACCCCTCGGGGGCCGCGACCTGCGCGGGGCCGGAGACGGGGAACGGCGACGGGGACCGGTGCTCCGACGGGACGACCGGGATGCCGCTGGTGAGCGTGTCGCCCGAGACATGGCCGCCGGCCGGCGGGCCCTGGTGGTGGCCGGGCTCGAACGGCGGCTCGGGCGCGGGCTGCTGGGGCGTCAGGACGGCGGTGTCGTCGGACATCCACGGCACGGCGCCCATGCTGCCGGTCGCCGGGCCGGTGGTGGGGCCGTCCGGCTGCGCGGGGCGGGGGCCGGGGGCGACCGTGTCGGCGGCCAGGTCCGTGAGGGCGCTGTGCGGGCGCGGGCCGCCTCCCTGGGCGGGGCCGCCGTGCGGTCCGCCGGGCGCGGGGACCGGCGGGCGTCCGGCGGCCTGCGGCTGCCCCTGCGCGGGGGCGCCGGGCGCCGGGTGTGCGGGCGCGGGGTTTCCGGGCGCCGGGGTTCCGGGCGCGGGGGTGGCGCCGGGCGCGGGGGCGGGGGGCTTGCGGGGGGCGAACCAGTCGCTGGTGGGCTTCCCCTCCTCGGGCCTCGGCTCCTCCGCGGGCCTCGGCACCTCGGCGGCGGCCGGCGGGCGCTGCTCGGCGGCGCGGGGGGCGGGCGCGGTGGCGGGCCCCTCGCCCTCGGCGACGGGTTTGCGCACGACGACCGGCGGGATGGGCCGCGATCCGGGGATGTTGATCCGGATGCGGGTGGTCAGCGTGGTCTCGGTCCTGGGCTCGTCCGGTTCCGGCACGGCGGCTCCGGCGCCCTCCTCCGGTGCGTCCTGCGTCGGGTGCGGCGACGGATACTGGCGGGATCCGTACGGCGGGGTACCCGAGGGGTACGCGGCTCCGCCGCGCCCCTGGGGGCCGGAGGACGAACTGTCAGTTTCACGACTCAAAGCAGGTTCTCCCGGTTGGCTCCGCCGCCCGCTCTTACACGTGCGGGCGCTCGGCGGCGCGCACCACCATACTGGCCACCGCCGCCGGGCATCCCACGACCGGAGGAACCCGACCGGTCATTCCGGCCCAAGTCAGGGCACGTCAGGTGCCGGAAGCCCCGGTCCGCCCCTCCCCGGACGGAAGCCGCGGCACGGTGGCGCACATCACAGCGACGGCCATGCCCCCGAGGACGTACAGCAGCTCGGCCAGTCCGCCCCAGAACACCTGGTCGCCCTCGGGCCTGCCGAGGCTCAGCAGCAGGACCGCGACGAGCCAGCCGGCGCCCGGCACGACCACCCCCAACTGCCCGCCCATCAGGCGCAGTCCGCCGTAGAACAGGCCCACGCAGGCGGCCAGCGCCAGCAGCAGCCCGCCCGGGAACCAGGCGCCCTGGACCAGTGCCCCGGCGAGGCCCAGCACGGCCCCGAGCAGCAGCAGGCCGGCGAAGCCCGCGACGCGCCCGGCCCTGGGAGCGCCGCTCATGACGCCACCCCGGCGAACAGGTCGTCCTCGCGCGCGCCGGCCGGGGCGCCGAGGCTGCCCCGTACCAACTGGTAGTACTCGGTGGCGAACAGCGGCTGCCCCAGGTCGTTGGAGAGGGCGAAGAAGTCGCCCCGTACCGCGACCTGCGTGGCGTGCGCGCGCATGGCGGCCCGCTTCCGGTCGGCGTACCCGGCCCCGGCGACGGCGGTGGTGACCAGCGCGTCGTCCACCACGCCGGGGATGTCGTCCACCGCGCCGGCCCGGGGGAAGGTGCCCTCGGCGCGCAGCCGGGCGAAGCCCTCCTCGGCGACCGTGCGCGGCACCCGGTTCCAGTAGATCTTGACGATCTCGTGGGGGGCGCCGAGGTCGCGCCGGAAGGCGGGTTCGGCGGCCAGTTCGGCGGCGCGCACGGCGACCCGGTGGGCCTGGATGTGGTCGGGGTGGCCGTAGCCGCCGTCGGGGTCGTAGGTGACCAGCACCTGGGGGCGGACGGACCGGACGACCTCGACGAGGTGCGCGGCGGCCTCGTCGGGGTCCGCGCTCCAGAAGGCGCCGGGGCGGCGGTTCTGCTCGGCGCCCATCATCCCGGAGTCGCGGTAGCGGCCGGGGCCGCCGAGGAAGCGGTGGTCGGTGACGCCCAGCTCCTTCATCGCGGCGGCCAGTTCGCCGGCGCGGTGGGGTCCCAGACGGTTCTCCCGGTCGGGCGCCAGGTGGGCCAGGGCGGGCGGGATGACCTCGCCCTCCTCGCCGAGGGTGCAGGTCACCAGGGTGACGTGGGCGCCCTCGGCGGCGTACTTGGCCATGGTGGTGCCGTTGTTGATCGACTCGTCGTCCGGGTGCGCGTGCACCAGGAGCAGACGCCGGGATGGGAGTTCCGTCATACGGACACTCTAAGAGGGCCGTCCCGGGAAAGCCGCGCTAGAACTTGATGCCGCCGATCATGCCGGCGACGTTGGTGGTCAGCTCACTGATGGTGGGGGCGATGGAGGAACTCGCCAGGTAGAAGCCGAGCAGCATGCAGACGACCGCGTGGCCGGTCTTGAGGCCGGACTTCCGGATCAGCAGGAAGACGACGATCGCCAGCAGCACCACCGCCGAAATCGAGAGTGCCACGGCGGTTCACCTCCATACGTGTTCGTTCCGGACCGGGCAGGGCGGAGCAAGGGCAGGACGCATGTGCGTGCCGGAGGTTACCTACCCACCCGGCGCTACGGATCATAACTATCCGTTCCCACGCATCGATCGGTGCACAGCAGCACACGGGGGCGCACGACCGCTAGTTTCGGTCGTATGACCTCCAGGCAACAGCTCTCATTCCCTCGCCAGTACGCACGGACTCAGCGCTACACCCTTGGTGTTCCCCGGGCGTTCACCGTCTCGCCGGACGGGTCCCGGGTCGTGTTCCTCCGCTCCCCCTCGGGCACCGACAGAGCGAACCGGCTGTGGGTGCTCGACCTGGACGGCGGCGCCCGTGAGCGCGTCGCCGCCGACCCGGACGCGCTCCTGGGCGGCGCGGAGGAGGAGTTGTCGCCCGAGGAGCGGGCGCGCCGGGAGCGCAGCCGGGAGGGCGCGGGCGGCATCGTGGGCTACGCCGTGGACGGGGCCGTCGAGTTGGCGGCGTTCGCCCTGTCGGGGCGGCTGTTCGTGGCGGAGCTGAGGGCCGGTACGGCGCGTGAACTGCGGGTTCCCGGTCCGGTGATCGACCCGCGGCCGTCCCCGGACGGGCGGTGGGTCGCCTATGTGACCGGGGGCGCGCTGCGGGTGGCGGGCGCCGGGGGCGAGGACGACCGGGTGCTCGCCGAGCCGGAGGACGGGCACGTCACCTATGGGCTGGCGGAGTTCGTGGCGGCCGAGGAGATGGGCCGCTCCCGGGGCTTCTGGTGGTCGCCGGAGTCGGACCGGCTGCTGGTCGCGCGGGCCGACGACCGTCCGGTGCGGCGGTGGTGGATCGCGGACCCGGCGCACCCGGACCGGGAGCCGGTGAAGGTGGCCTATCCGGCGGCGGGCACGGCCGACGCGGAGGTGTCGCTGTGTCTGCTCGGGCTGGACGGGACGCGTACGGAGGTCTCCTGGGACCGTACGCGCTTCCCGTACCTGGCCCGGGTCCACTGGTCCTCCGGCGGGGCGCCGCTCCTGCTGGTGCAGGCGCGCGACCAGCGCACCCAGCTGTACCTGGCGGTGGACACCGCGACGGGGGCGACCCGGACGGTCCATGTGGACGAGGACCCGGATTGGCTGGAACTGGTCGGTGGGGTGCCGGGGTGGTCGCCGGACGGGCGGCTGGTGCGGGTCGCCGACGAGGGCGGGGCGCGGGTGCTGGCGGTCGGCGACCGGGCGCTGACCGGGCCGCAGCTCCAGGTGCGGGCGGTGCTGGACGTGGGCGGGGACGACGTGCTGGTGTCGGCGTCGGCGGGCGAGGAGGCCGCGGACCCGGAGCTGGGCGAGGTCCATGTGTACCGGGTGAGCGAGCGGGGCGTGGAGCGGGTCTCGGAGGGGCCGGGGGTGCACGCGGCGGTCCGGTCGGGGCCGGTGACGGTGCTGGCGTCGGCGCGGCCGGACGAGCCGGGGACGACGGTGCGGGTGCTGCGCGAGGGCAAGCCGGTGGCGGAGGTGGCGTCGTACGCGGAGCGGCCGGTGCTGTCGCCGCGGCTGACGCTCACCGAGTCGGGCCCGCGCCGCATCCCGTGCGCGGTGCTGCTGCCGCGGGACCACCGGCCGGAGGACGGCCCGCTGCCGGTGCTGCTGGACCCGTACGGCGGGCCGCACGGGCAGCGGGTGGTGGCCGCGCACAATCCGCACCTGACCTCGCAGTGGTTCGCCGAGCAGGGCTTCGCGGTGGTGGTGGCGGACGGGCGGGGCGCGCCGGGCCGGTCGCCGGGCTGGGAGAAGGCGATCAAGAACCGGCTGACGCTGACGCTGGACGACCAGGTGGAGGCGTTGCAGGGGCTGGCCGGCCGCTTCCCGCTGGACCTGGACCGGGTGGCGATGCGGGGCTGGTCGTTCGGCGGGTATCTGGCGGCGATGGCGGTGCTGCGGCGGCCGGACGTGTTCCACGCGGCGGTCGCGGGCGCGCCGATGTCGGACCTGCGGCTGTACGACACGCACTACATGGAGCGGTACCTGGGGCTGCCGCAGGAGGCGCCGGAGGTGTACGCGGCGAACTCGCTGATCACCGACGACGGGCTGTCGGCGCCGGAGAACCCGGCCCGACCGCTGATGATCATCCATGGTCTGGCGGACGACAATGTGGTGGCCGCCCACACCCTGAAGCTGTCGTCGGCGCTGCTGGCGGCGGGGCGGCCCCATGAGGTGCTGCCGCTGACGGGTGTCACCCATATGACGCCGCAGGAGCAGGTGGCCGAGAACCTGCTCCTCCTCCAGGTGGACTTCCTGAAGCGGTCGCTCGGGATGGTGTGACCGTCGCGGCCGGCCGGGGCGGTGCGGGCCGCCCCGGCCGGTGGTGCGTCAGGGCCGGGTCTCGCCGGGGACGACGTGCCGTTCCTCGGCGAAGTGGCAGGCGGAGGGGTGCCGGGCGGGGCTGTCGGTGCCCCGGTAGATGTCGGGGGCCGTCAGCAGCGGCACCTCGCGGGCGCACCGTTCGCGCGCCTTCCAGCAGCGGGTGCGGAAGCGGCAGCCGGAGGGGATGCCGGTGGGCGAGGGCACGTCCCCGGTCAGCAGGATGCGTTCGCGGCGGGTCCGTGCCTCGGGGTCGGGCACCGGGACGGCCGAGAGCAGGGCCTGGGTGTAGGGGTGGGTGGGGTGGTCGTAGATCTGGGTGTCGGTGCCGGTCTCGACGATCCGCCCCAGGTACATCACGCCGATCCGGTCGGAGATGTGCCGGACGATCGACAGGTCGTGCGCGATGACGATGTACGACAGCTTGAATTCGTCCTGGAGCTTCTCCATCAGGTTGACGACCTGGGCCTGGACGGACACGTCGAGGGCGGAGACCGGTTCGTCGGCGACGATGACCTCCGGCTGGAGCGCGAGGCCGCGGGCGATGCCGATGCGCTGGCGCTGGCCGCCGGAGAACTGGTGCGGGTAGCGGTTGATGTACTCGGGGTTGAGGCCGACGACCTCCAGCAGCTCCTGCACCTTGCGGCGCCGGTCGCCCTTGGGCGCGACCTCGGGGTGGATCTCGTACGGCTCTCCGATGATGTCGCCGACCGTCATCCGCGGGTTGAGCGAGGTGTACGGGTCCTGGAACACCATCTGGATGTTGCGCCGCACGGCCTTGAGCGCCCGGCCGGACAGCCCGGTGATGTCCTCGCCCTTGTAGAGGATCTGCCCGGAGGTGGGGCGTTCCAGGCTGACGAGCATCCGGGCGACGGTGGACTTGCCGCAGCCGGACTCGCCGACGATGCCGAGCGTCTCGCCGGGGGCGAGGGTGAAGTCGACCCCGTCGACCGCCTTGACCGCGCCGATCTGCTTGCGGAAGAGGATGCCCCGGGTGAGCGGGTAGTGCTTGACGAGGTCGCGCACCTCAAGAATGGGAGGCATCGATCGTCTCCTCCCAGAAGTGGCAGGCGCTGCGCCGGTCGCCGGAGACCTGGTAGAGCGGTGGTTCGTCGGTGCGGCACACCTCGCGGGCCCGGGGGCAGCGGGGGTGGAAGGCGCAGCCGGGCGGGATGGCGGTGAGGCTGGGCGGCAGGCCCTTGATGGCGTACAGCTCGCGGCCCTTGTGGTCCAGGCGCGGGATGGAGTCGAGCAGGCCCTGGGTGTAGGGGTGGGCGGGCGCCTTGTAGATGTCGTGGACGGGGGCGGTCTCGACGATGCGGCCGGCGTACATCACGGCGATCCGGTCGGCGACGTCGGCGACGACGCCGAGGTCGTGGGTGATGAGGATGAGGCCCATGTCGAGCTCCCGCTGCAGCTCGGCGAGCAGCTCCATGACCTGGGCCTGGACGGTGACGTCGAGGGCGGTGGTCGGTTCGTCGGCGATGATGAGGGCCGGTTCGAGCGCCATCGCCATGGCGATCATGATGCGCTGGCGCATCCCGCCGGAGAACTGGTGGGGGTACTGGCCGACACGTTCCTTGGCGGCGGGGATGCGGACGCGGTCCATCAGCTCGACGGCCTTGGCGCGGGCGTCCTTGCGGGACATGCGGCGGTGGACGGTGAACATCTCGGCGAGCTGGTCGCCGACGCTGAGGACGGGGTTGAGGGCCGACAGCGCGTCCTGGAAGATCATCGCCATCTCGGCGCCGCGCACCGGGCGCCGGGCGTCCTCCTTGAGCTTCAGCAGGTCGCGGCCCTTGAAGACCACCTCGCCCGCGGTGATCCGGCCGGGCGGTGTGTCGAGGATGCCCATGATGGCCTGGGCGGTGACGGACTTGCCGGACCCCGACTCGCCGAGCACGGCGAGCGTCTCGCCCGCGGCGACGGAGTACGACACGCCGTTGACGGCCTTGGCGATCCCGTCCCGGGTGCGGAACTCCACGTACAGGTCACGTACTTCGAGCAGCATGGTGGGCCTACCGCAGCTTGGGGTCGAGGGCGTCGCGCACCGCGTCGCCGAGCATGATGAAGGCGAGCACGGTGATGCTGAGGGCACCGGCCGGCCACAGCAGCATGTGCGGGGCGTTGCGGATCTGCGGGGCGGCGTTGGAGATGTCGATGCCCCAGGAGACGGTGGGCGGTCTCAGGCCGACGCCGAGGAACGACAGGGTGGCCTCCAGGGCGATGTAGGTGCCGAGCGCGATGGTGGCGACGACGATGACGGGCGCCACGGCGTTGGGCGCCACGTGGCGCAGCAGCATCCGGCCGCTGCCGGCGCCGAGGGCCCGCGCGGCCTGCACGTAGTCGTTCTGCTTGGCGGTGATGACCGCGCCGCGGGCGATACGGGCGAGCTGGGGCCAGCCGAGCAGCACGATGAAGCCGACGACGGGCCAGACGGTGGAGCTGGTGACGACCGAGAGGAAGACCAGGCCGCCCAGGACGACGGGGATGCCGAAGAACACGTCGGCGATCCGGGACAGCAGGGCGTCCCACCAGCCGCCGAAGAACCCGGCGAGGCCGCCCAGCAGGCTGCCGAGCAGCGCGGCGCCGAGGGTGGCGCAGACGCCGACGGTGATGGACGCGCGGGCCCCGTACACGGTGCGGGTGTAGACGTCGCAGCCCTGGGTGTCGTAGCCGAAGGGGTGGCCGGGGGCGGACCCCTGCTGCGACTTGGACAGGTCGCAGCGCAGCGGGTCGGCGCTGGTGAGGATCTGCGGCCAGATCGCGATGAGGACGAGGAAGACGATCAGGGCGGCGGAGACCAGGAAGACCGGGTTGCGGCGCAGCTGGTGCCAGGCGTCGGACCAGAGGCTGCGGGGTTTGCCGGTGGTGCCGCGCAGGGTCTCGGCCTCGCTCATGGCGAGGTCCATGGCGCCGCCCGCGCCGGTGGGCGCGATGGCCTCCTGGGGGTTCTCGTACGGGTCGGGCTCAGGCATAGCGGATCCTCGGGTCCAGGACCGCGTACAGCAGGTCGACGAGCAGGTTCGCCACCAGGAAGACGATCACCAGGATGGTCACGAAGCCCACGACGGTGGGGGCGTTGTTGCGCAGGATGCCCTGGTAGAGCTGGTAGCCGACGCCGTGGATGTTGAAGATCCGCTCGGTGACGATCGCGCCGCCCATCAGGGCGCCGATGTCGGCGCCGATGAAGGTGACGACCGGGATGAGGGAGTTGCGCAGCAGGTGGCGGGTGATGACCCGGCGGCGCGGGAGGCCCTTGGCGACGGCGGTGCGGACGTAGTCGGCGCGGACGTTCTCGGCGATGGAGGTGCGGCTGAGGCGGGTGACGTAGGCGAGGGAGACCAGGGCGAGGACGACACCGGGCAGGATCAGTTCGTCGAGGCGGGCGTCGGAGGAGACGGAGGGGCGTACCCAGCCCCATTTGACGCCCAGCAGGAACTGGAGGAGGTAGCCGGAGACGAAGGTGGGGATGGAGATGACGACGAGGGTGAGGACGAGCAGACCGGTGTCGAGGGGGCGGCCGCGCTTGAGGCCGCTGATGACGCCGAGGGTGATGCCGATGACGACCTCGATGACGATGGCGACCAGGGTGAGGCGGAGGGTGACGGGGAAGGCGGAGGCCATCAGCTCGGTGACCGGCTGGCCGTTGAACGCGGTGCCGAAGTCGCCCTGGAAGATGGCGCCCATGTAGAGCAGGTACTGCTTCCACAGCGGCTGGTCGAGGTGGAGGTCGGCGCGGATGCGGGCGGCGGTGGCCGGGTCGGGCGCCTTGTCGCCGAAGAGGGCCGCGACCGGGTCGCCGAGCGCGTACACCATGAGGAAGATGAGGAACGTGCTGCCGATGAACACCGGGATCATCTGGAGCAGCCGCCGGATCACGTAGCGTCCCATGAGGGCTCCGGAGGATCTCGGGGGTCAGCTGACCTTGATCTGGTCGTACACGGGGACGCTGAACTGGTTGAGGGTGACGTCGGAGAGCCGCTCCGAGTAGCCGGCGCTGCCGTTCTGGTACCAGAGCGGGACGGCCGGCATCTGGGCGGCGAGGATCTCCTCGGCGGCCTGGAAGTCCCGTACGGCGGCGGCCTCGTCGGCCTCGCTGTTGGCCTTGTCGACGAGGGCGTCGAACTGCTTGTTGCTGAACTTGCCGTAGTTGGAGGACCCGCCGGTGTAGTAGAGGGGCTCCAGGAAGTTCTGGATCAGCGGGTAGTCGGCCTGCCACCCGGAGCGGAACGGCCCGGTGAACTTGAACGTGGTCTGCTGGTTGCGGAAGTCGGCGAAGGTGCCGACCGGGTTGACCGTGCAGACGGCGCCCTTGCCGAGCGCGTTGTTGACGCTGTTGCAGACGGCGTCCATCCAGGCGCGGTGGGAGCCGGTGTCGACGTTGGAGGTGAGCGTCACCTTCCCGCCGGGCAGGCCGCCGCCCTCCTCGATCAGCCGCTTGGCCTCGGCGGGGTTGTACGCGCAGGCGTCGCCGCAGACGTCCTTGTAGCCGCCGTCGGCGCCGAGGGCGGGGGAGGTCCAGTCCTTGGCGGGGGTGCGGGTGCCCTGGAAGATCTGCTTGGTGATCTCGTCCCGGTTGATCGCCATGGACAGGCCGCGGCGGACCTTCTCCATGCCCGCCTTGTTCCACTCGGGGCGGTAGAGCGGGAAGACCAGGGTCTGGATGATGAGCGCCGGCTGGTTGATGTAGCGGTCGCCGAGGTCGCTCTCCACGTTCTTCAGCTGCTGCGCGGGCACGTCGTCGACGAGGTCGAGGTTCCCGGCGATGAGGTCGGTGTAGGCGGTGTTGTTGTCGGTGTAGACGACGAGGTCGACGCCGCCGTTCTGCGCCTTGTCGGGGCCGGTGTAGTCGTCCCAGCGGCGCAGCTTCATCCCGCTGCCGCGGGTGTACGAGTCGACGGTGTACGGGCCGTTGCCGACGGGCTTGGCGAGCCAGCCGTCATGGTCGGTGAAGAAGACCTGCGGCAGGGGCATGAACGCCTGGTAGCCGAGGGTCTCGGGCCAGGTGGAGAACTGCTCCTTCAGGGCGACGGTGAAGGTGCGGTCGTTCTTGACGACCAGGCCGCTCATGGTCTTGGCCTTGGCGGGGCCGGAGGCGGGGTGGACGTCCTCGTAGCCGACGATGTCGCTGAAGAAGGGCGAGTTGGCCTGCTTGTTCTCGACGTGGGCGCCGTAGTTCCAGGCGTCGGTGAAGGACTTGGCGGTCACCGGTTCGCCGTTGCTGAAGGTCCAGCCGGGCTTGAGGGTGACGGTGAAGTTCTTCGAGTCGGTGGTGGTGATGGACTCGGCGACCATGTCCTGGGCCTCGCCGGTCTTCGGGTCGTACTTCTTCAGGCCCCGGAAGAGCATGTCGAGGACCTTGCCGCCCTGGACCTCGTTGGTGTTGGCCGGTTCGATCGGGTTCTGCGGGTCGCCCCAGGAGGAGCTGATGATCCCGTCGGCGCCCGAGCCCCCGTTGCTCCCGCCGCCGCAGGCGGTCGCCGCGAGGGCGACGGCCACGGCGCAGGCGGCCCACCGGGCGTGCGTGGTGGTTCGGCGCATGGGTGCCTCCCGTGGTCCTCGGTCCCGTCCGGCCTAGGCCCACATACCACCCCATACCGGGTGATCGCGCACGTTCAGCCGGGCCGTACGGGCGCCGCACCACCCGCATGCGTGAGGGCGCCCCGGGCCGTCACGGCCCGGGGCGCCCTCATCGGTGCACTGGGAGGTCACGCCGCGTGGACGACGTCCTTCTCCTCGGCGAAGTGGCACGCCGACTCGTGCGCGGCCGGGCTGTCGGAGCCCTGGAAGCGCTCCGGGATCGCCAGCAGCGGCACCTCGGTGGCGCACTTCTCCTCGGCCTTCCAGCACCGGGTACGGAAGCGGCAGCCGGACGGCGGGTTCGCCGGCGACGGCACGTCACCGGTGAGGATGATCCGCTCCCGGCCCTCACGGGCGTCGGGGTCGGGCACCGGGACGGCCGACAGCAGCGCCTGGGTGTAGGGGTGCGTCGGGTGGTCGTAGATCTGGGTGTCCGTCCCGATCTCGGCCATCTTGCCCAGGTACATCACCCCGACCCGGTCGGAGATGTGCCGGACGATCGACAGGTCGTGCGCGATGAAGAGGTAGGACAGGTTGAACTCGTCCTGGAGCTTCTCCATCAGGTTGACGACCTGCGCCTGCACCGACACGTCCAGCGCCGAGACCGGCTCGTCGCAGATGATGATCTCGGGGTTGAGGGCCAGGCCGCGGGCGATGCCGATGCGCTGGCGCTGACCGCCGGAGAACTGGTGCGGGTAGCGGTTGATGTACTCGGGGTTCAGGCCGACGACGTCCAGCAGCTCCTGCACCTTGCGGCGCCGGTCGCCCTTGGGGGCCACCTCGGGGTGGATCTCGAAGGGCTCGCCGATGATGTCGCCGACCGTCATCCGCGGGTTGAGCGAGGTGTACGGGTCCTGGAACACCATCTGGATGTTCCGGCGGACCGCCTTCAGCGCCCGGCCGGACAGCTTGGTGATGTCCTGGCCCTTGTAGAAGATCTCGCCCGCGGTCGCCTTCTCCAGCATCATCAGCAGCTTGGCGACGGTGGACTTGCCGCAGCCGGACTCGCCGACGATGCCGAGCGTCTCGCCCTGGTAGAGGTCGAAGGAGACCCCGTCCACGGCCTTGACCGCGCCGACCTGCTTCTTGAACAGGATGCCCTGGGTCAGCGGGAAGTGCTTGACCAGGCCCCGCACCTGGAGGATCGGCTCCCCGCGCTCCACCGGCGCCTCGATCGCGGCGACCGACGCGGTCTCACTGGCCACGTCGACCGTCTCGACCTCGGTGACGTTCGGGGTCGCGTCCACGGCCTCGTCCTCTTTCCTGAGCTCAGCCATGGATCGTCTCCTTCCAGAAGTGGCACGCGCTGCCGCGGCCCGGCAGCTCGCCGCCGTCCTGCTCCGTCACCGGAACCAGGGCCGGGATCTCCGTACGGCAGATGTCCTCCGCCTTGGGGCAGCGCGGGTTGAAGGCGCAGCCCGTGGGGATCTTCATCAGGTTGGGCGGCAGGCCCTTGATCGCGTACAGCTCCTGGCCCTTGAGGTCCAGGCGCGGGATGGAGTCGAGCAGGCCACGCGTGTACGGGTGCGCCGGGCGCTTGTACAGCTCGCCGACGGGCGCGTTCTCCACGATCCGGCCCGCGTACATCACCGCGATCTTGTCGGCGACGTCCGCGACCACACCCAGGTCGTGGGTGATCAGGATCATGCCCATGTTCTCCTCGCGCTGGAGCTCCGCGAGCAGGTCCATGACCTGGGCCTGGACGGTCACGTCGAGCGCGGTGGTCGGCTCGTCCGCGATGATCAGGTCCGGCTCCAGCGCCATCGCCATGGCGATCATGATGCGCTGGCGCATACCGCCGGAGAACTGGTGCGGGTAGTCGTTCACCCGGGCCGCGGCGGCCGGGATCTTCACCCGGTCCATCAGCTCGATGGCCTTGGCCTTGGCGTCCTTGCGGGACATGCCCAGGTGGACGCGGTACATCTCGGCGAGCTGGTAGCCGACGGTGAGCACCGGGTTCAGCGCGGAGAGCGCGTCCTGGAAGATCATCGCGATCCGGCGGCCCCGGATCTTGCGGCGCTCCTCGGCGGACATCGTCAGCATGTCCTCGCCGTGGAACAGGATCTGGCCCTTGGGGATGCGGCCGGGAGGCATGTCGAGGATGCCCATGATCGCCTGGGCCGTGACCGACTTGCCGGAGCCCGACTCGCCGAGCACGGCGAGGGTCTCCCCCGCGTCGACGCTGTAGCTCACGCCGTTGATGGCCTTGGCGACGCCGTCCCGGGTGTGGAACTCCACGTGCAGGTCGCGCACTTCGAGGAGCGGGGCGTTCGGTGCGCTCATGGCGCCGGACGCGCTCGTCTGCTTGTCGATGGTGGTCAACGTACGCCCTCCTAGCGCAGCTTGGGGTCGAGGGCGTCGCGCACAGCTTCGCCGAGCATGATGAACGCGAGGACCGTGATGCTCAGGAACAGCGACGGGAAGAGCACCATGTGCGGGGCGCTCAGGAAGCGGTCCTGGCCGTCACTGATCATCAGGCCCCAGGAGATGTTCGGGGCCTGGACACCGATGCCGAGGTACGAGAACGCCGCCTCGGCCGAGATGTAGACGCCGAGGTTGATGGTGCTGACCACGATCACCGGGGCGAGCGCGTTCGGCAGGATGTGGCGCATCGCGATGCGCCAGCCGCCGGCGCCGAGCGCCCGGGCGGCCATCACGTAGTCGTTCTGCTTGTTGGTGATCACCGATCCGCGCATGATGCGGAACAGCTGCGGCCAGCCGAGCACGGCCATGATCAGCGAGACGGTGACGACGCTGCCGGAGCCCAGCATCGCCAGCACCAGCAGACCGCCGAGCAGGGTCGGGATGGCGAACCAGATCTCGGTGAAGCGGGACACCAGTGCGTCCAGCCAGCCGCCGCGCAGACCGGCGATCATGCCGAGGACACCGCCGGCGAGCGTGGTCAGCACCGAGGTGAGGATGCCGACGATGATCGAGTTGCGGGCGCCGTAGATCGTCCGGGCGTAGATGTCGCAGCCCTGGACGTCGTAGCCGAACCAGTGCGCGCCGCTGGGCGGCGTCACCGAGTTGGCCAGGTCGCAGAAGCCCTTGGAGTACGGGTCCTGACTGGTGAACAGCTGCGGGAAGACCGCCATGACCAGCAGGAAGAGGATCAGCACGGCGGAGACCAGGAACACCCAGTTGTGCATCAGGTCGCGGCGCGCGTCGCTCCACATGCTGGCGACCCGCTCCGGCTTGTCCTCCTTGGTCCGCACGGGACCGCCGGGCGTGGCCGTCTTGACGGCCTCGCTCTCCTCAACGGTGGTGGAGGTGTTCTCAGGCATAGCGGATCCTCGGGTCGAGCACGGCGTAGAGCAGGTCCACGAGCAGGTTCGCGGCGATGTAGACGAGCACGAGCACGGTCACGATGCTGACGACGGTGGTGCCCTGCCGCAGGTAGACGGCCTGGTACAGGGTGCCGCCGATGCCGGGGATGTTGAAGATGCGCTCCGTGATGATCGCGCCGCCCATGAGGGCGCCGAGGTCGACACCGAGGTACGTGACGATCGGGATCAGCGCGTTGCGCAGTCCGTGCCGGACGATCACGCGGGGACGGCTCAGGCCCTTGGCCGTGGCGGTGCGCACATAGTCCGAGCGCATCGTCTCGATCATGCTGGTCCGGGTCAGCCGCGCGATGTACGCGAGGGACACCGAGCCCAGGACGACGCCGGGAAGGATCAGTGTGGTGATGTCCTCGGCGTCGTAGGAGATCGGGACGAGCGCCCACTGCACGCCCAGCACCAGCTGGAGCACGTTGCCCAGGACGAACACCGGGATGGAGACCAGCAGGAGGGTCGACAGCAGCACCAGGTTGTCGAGGAACTTGCCGCGGCCGAGCGCCGCGAAGACACCGGCGACGACGCCGACGACGGCCTCGACCAGGAAGGCGATACCGGCCAGCTTGAGCGTGACCGGGAAGGTCTCGCTCATGATCTCGGACACCTCGCGCCCGGTGAAGTCGGTGCCGAAGTCACCGGTCAGCACACCGGAGAGGTAGTACCAGTACCGCTGGTAGAGCGGGTCATTGAGGTGGTACTGCTCTCGCAGGATGGCTGCGATGTTGGGGTCTGCCTTCTTCTCTCCGGCCAGTGCCTGGATCGGGTCACCGGGCAGCAGGAAGACGAGGCAGTACAGAAGAATGGTCGCGCCGAGCAGTACGGGTATCGCCTGCAGAAGACGCCTGATCACATAACGACCCATCAGGTCTCCAGTTGTACGGATACCGGGAGGGGCACACCAGCGGGCCCCGCCCCGGGTGAGGGGTAATCGACAACGGGACGGCAGAAGGGGGGTGACGGGGCGTAACCCCGTCACCCCCACTGCTGTCAGGACCTCCCGGAGGAGACCCTCTCTACCGTCAGGCGGGGTTGACCGTGGTCCAGTCGATCTGGGTCATGTTGTCGATCCGCACGCCCGGCTTGAGGTTCTTGCTGAGGCCGGCGTTCAGCTTGTAGAAGTACACCGGGATGTACGGCATCTCCTTGAGGAGGATGTCGTCCGCCTGCTGGTACGCCTTGATCGCGGCGTCCTCGGTGGTGGCGGTGTCACCCTGGTCGAGGAGCTTCTCGACCTGCGGGTTGACGTAGCCCGAGTAGTTCGAGCCGTGCTCGATGGCGTCCTGGGAGAAGATCGGACGCAGGTAGTTCTCCGCGTGCGGGTAGTCCATGGACCACGCCAGGCGGAAGGCGCCGCTGTACTTCTTGTCGCCGAGGTCGTTCAGGATGGCCTGGAACTGCTCGAACGGCTTGACGGTGACGGTCACGCCGAGGTTCTTCTCGAGCTGGCCGGCGACGGCGGTGATCCACTCCTTGTGGCCACCGTCGTTGTTGTAGCCGAGCTCCATCTTGTTGCCCGGCAGACCGCCCGCGGCGTCGAACGCCTTCTTGGCGGCCGCGGGGTCGTAGGTGCACGCCGCGCCACAGGCGCCCTGGCGGTAGCCCGGGACCAGCGGGTTGATGAAGTCGTCCGCCGGCGTACGGGTGTCGACGAAGATCTTGTCGGTGATCGCCTTGCGGTCGATCGCCTGGGAGATGGCCTTGCGGATCTCCGGCTTGGCGTACGCCTTGTTGTACTTCAGCGGGAAGCCGATGTAGCCGACGCCCGAGTCGGTGCCCTGGATGTAGCGGTCGCCCAGGTCCTTGGCGGCGGTGGTCATCGCGGACGTCGGGACGGTGTCCATGATGTCGACGCGGCCACCGAGCAGGTCGCGGTAGGCGGTGTCCTGGCTGTTGTAGATCTTGAAGGTGACACCCTTGATCTTGACCTGCTTGGCCTCGGGGTGCTTGTCGTACTTGACCGTCTTGATCTGCTGGTTGCGGACGAACTTGCCGTCCATCTTGAACATGCCGTTGCCGATGGGCGCGGTCTCGAAGCCCTTGGGGTCCTTGAAGAACGCCTTCGGCAGCGGGAAGAACGCGTTGAAGCCCAGCATGGTCTTGAAGGCGGAGAACGGCGCCGTGAGCGTGACCTCGAGGGTCTTCTCGTCGACGACCTTCAGGCCCTTCATCTTGTCGGTCGCGGGCTTCTTGCCCTCGCCCGGGTTCAGGTCGGCGTAACCCTCGATCTTGTTGTAGAGAGGGTTCGTCTCCTGGGTGTTGGCCTGGTTCGCGCCGTAGTTCCAGGCGTCCGCGAAGGACTGCGCGGTGACCGGCTCACCGTCGTGGAAGGTGTAGCCGTCCTTGAGCTTGATCGTCCAGACCTTGCTGTCCTTGGTCTCGATCGACTGCGCCAGGTCGAGCTGGGCCTCGTTCTTCTCGTCGTACTTCACGAGGCCGGTGAACAGGGCGTTCATGACCTCGGAGCCCTCGGACTCGTACGTGTTCGACGGAATCAGACCGTTCTGGGGCTCGCCGAGCTCCATCACGACCTGGCGGGCGCCCCCGCCCTTGCCTTCGCTACCGCCACCGCCACAAGCCGTGGCTGCCAGGGCGACGACTATCGCGCCCGCGACCCACTTGGCGCTCTTGGCACCGCGCATGGGTTCCTCCTCATGAGTCCACTTGTCACTACGAGAAGGGCACTTCGAAGTGGCATGCCGACACCCCTGACGGCGATGACCCAAGTGCCCCGAGTGTGCTCGTGAGTCGGCGCTCCCCACAGCGCGTGACCCATTGACCCGAGCTCAATGGAGCCAACTATTAAGTACGTCCGGGCCGTAAACCACACTTAAAGGGTCTCGTTTTGGCAACATCACCAACCCCCCGAAGCCCGAAATCCGGACAAAGCGAGCACAGACAGACACCCGCGAAACGGACCGTTAACACATGTTCCGGAGAGCGACGGTCGATATCCGGACGCTTCGGCAGCGAAAACACGTTGACGCCCGGTCACCTCCGGACCGCTCTTGTACGGTCCGCCGGACCGCTCGCGCACGGGCCGTCGGGCCGCTCTTGTACGGTCCGCCGGACCGCTCGTGTGCGGTCCGCCGGGCCGGCGCCGCGCCCGGTGCCTGCCCGGCACGGGCCCACGGAAAACTCCCCGTCCCGGAGAGGGGAAAACCCCTCCCGGGACGGGGAGTCGGCGAACCGGGGCCGCGGAGGCGGCCGTCAGCCGTTCTTGGCGCGGGACGCGGCGCGGGCGCGCTCGCGCTGGTCCAGGTTCACCTTGCGGATGCGCACGGCCTCCGGGGTGACCTCGACGCACTCGTCGTCGCGGCAGAACTCCAGGGACTGCTCCAGCGACAGCTTGCGCGGCGGGACGATCGCCTCGAACGAGTCGGCCGAGGACGACCGCATGTTCGTGAGCTTCTTCTCCTTGGTGATGTTGACGTCCATGTCGTCGGAGCGGCTGTTCTCGCCGACGATCATGCCCTCGTACACCTCGGTGCCGGGCTCCACGAAGAGCACGCCGCGCTCCTGGAGGTTGGTCATCGCGAAGGCGGTGACCGCGCCGGAGCGGTCGGCGACCAGCGAGCCGTTGTTGCGGGTCGTCAGCGTGCCGAACCACGGCTCGTGGCCCTCGTGGATGGAGTGGGCGATGCCCGTGCCGCGCGTCTGCGTCAGGAACTCGGTACGGAAGCCGATCAGGCCGCGGGAGGGCACCACGAACTCCATGCGCACCCAGCCGGAGCCGTGGTTGGACATGTTGTCCATGCGGCCCTTGCGGACGCCCATGAGCTGCGTGACGGCGCCCATGTGCTCCTCGGGCACGTCGATGGTCATGCGCTCGACCGGCTCGTGGACCTTGCCGTCGATCTCCTTGGTGACCACCTGCGGCTTGCCGATGGTCAGCTCGAAGCCCTCGCGGCGCATCTGCTCGACCAGGATGGCCAGCGCCAGCTCACCGCGGCCCTGCACCTCCCAGGCGTCGGGGCGCTCGGTGTCCAGGACGCGCAGCGAGACGTTGCCGATCAGCTCGCGGTCCAGGCGGTCCTTCACCTGGCGGGCGGTGACCTTGCGGTCCTTGACGGCCGCCTTGTTGTCCGCGCCCTTGCCGGTGGCGCCCCGGCCGACCAGCGGCGAGGTGTTCGTACCGATGACCATGGAGATCGCCGGCTCGTCGACCGTGATCAGCGGGAGCGCGACCGGGTTCTCCGGGTCGGCCAGCGTCTCGCCGATCATGATGTCGGGGATGCCGGCGACGGCGCAGATGTCACCGGGGCCCGCCACCTCGGCCGGCTTGCGGGTGAGCGCCTCGGTCATCATCAGCTCGCTGATGCGGACGTTGGCGATGGTGCCGTCCCGCTTGATCCACGCGACCGTCTGGCCCTTGCGCAGCTCGCCCTGCTCGACGCGGAGCAGCGCGATGCGGCCGAGGAAGTTGTCGGCGTCCAGGTTGGTGACGTGGGCCTGGAGCGGGGCCTCCTCGTCGTACACCGGGGCCGGGATGTGCTCCAGGATCGTGGAGAAGAACGGCTCCAGGCTGCTGGAGTCGGCCGGGACGGTGCCGTCCTCCGGCTTGGTCAGCGAGGCGATGCCGTCACGGCCGCAGGCGTAGACGATCGGGAACTCGATCTGCTCCTCGTCCGCGTCGAGGTCCAGGAAGAGGTCGTAGGTCTCGTTGACGACCTCGTCGATCCGGGAGTCGGGGCGGTCCGTCTTGTTGATGCAGAGGATGACGGGCATCCGGCGCTGGAGGGCCTTGCGGAGCACGAAGCGGGTCTGCGGCAGCGGGCCCTCGGAGGCGTCCACGAGCAGCACCACGCCGTCGACCATCGACAGGCCGCGCTCGACCTCGCCACCGAAGTCGGCGTGGCCGGGGGTGTCGATGATGTTGATGGTGATCGGGGCCCCGCCGTCCTTGGGGTGGTACTTCACCGCCGTGTTCTTGGCGAGGATCGTGATGCCCTTCTCACGCTCCAGGTCGTTCGAGTCCATGACGCGGTCGTCGACGGAGTCGAGCTGGTGGGCGGCGAAGGCGCCGGCCTGCTTGAGCATGGCGTCGACGATGGTCGTCTTGCCGTGGTCGACGTGGGCGACGATGGCTACGTTACGGATGTCGTGGCGCGTGGGCATGAGTGGCTTGCGCTTCTCTCGGATCGTGGGTGCGGCGTCTCTTTGTTCCTCGTACGCCCGCCGGGCGGACGCGCCACGGCTGTGTCCATGGTACGGGGCCGACGCGTGCGGGGCGTCGCGGCCCGTCCGGAGAAGATCGAACTGGTGTCTGGCTGTGCGGGGACGGGGCGCGTACAGGGGGTACGGGTCCGTGTGCTGCGGTGCGCGGGTGGCGCGTGGGTGTGGCCCGGGTCATGGTCCGCAACGGAGCTTGCCCGCCGGGCGCACCGGCGGGCAAGCGACTTGAGCGACTTCTGAGGTTGGCCTTACCGGGCCGGAGTGCTTACGAGCGCCGGAAGCCGATGTCCTGGTAGCGGGGGCTGGCGAAGCCGAACGCCCCGGCGTTCACCACCGTCGAGCGGGCCGCGACCAGCTGCGGGCGCTGGTAGAGGGGGATGGAGCCGGCGGCCGCCCAGATCCGGGCGTCGGCCTGCTTCAGCAGGTCGCGGGCGGCCTTCTCGTCCAGCTCGGCCGCCGCCTGGTCGAAGAGCTGGTCGATGTGGTCCGTACCGACCCGGGTGTAGTTCTGCTCCACCAGCAGCGAGCCGTCGGCGGCGGGCTGGGGCTTGGCGAAGATGGGGCGCCCGTCGGTGGCCGGGTAGGCGGTGCCGGGCCAGGAGTAGAGGGCCAGGTCGTAGTCGCCGGAGGCGATGTGGTCCTTGAAGAAGCTGTCGTCGGGGACCTTGACCGTCTCGGTGCCGATGCCGATGCGGCCCAGCATCCGGGAGATCTTCTCGGCGACCGTGCGCAGGGACTCGGAGTCGGCGCCGGCGGGCTGGACGAAGCGGAGCGTGAGCGGTTCGCCGTCCTTGCCGAGCGGTCCGGCCGCCGCGCCGGGCGCGGGGTCCGCCGGGGCCGGGGCGGCGGTGCCGCGCGGGGCGTAGGCGCCGGGGACGGCCCCGCCCTGGGCCTCGGGCCGGGCGGCGCCCTGGTCGGTGTCGGTGAGGGCCTCGGCCTGGCGGTGCAGGGCGCTGCCCTGGACGGCCGCGGCGGGGGCCGGGGCCAGGACGTGGGTGCCCTCGGGGGCGTCGTTGCCGCCGATCGCGGGCTTGTCGTCGCCGACGATGTAGAGGCCCTCGTCGGACGGCTCGTCGGCGGAGCCGCCGTTCTTCCCGGCGGCCGGCTTCGCCCCGGCGGGCGAGGCGGCCGGGGAGGCGGCGGCGGACGCCTCGGCGCCGGCCCGGGTGCCGTCCTTGGGCGCGGCGGGCTTGCGGGCGCCGCCGCGCGTCCAGCCGGCGTCGGCCAGCAGCTCCTGGGCCTCCTCGGTGTCCTGGCCGCCGAGGGCGCCGCTGCTGTCGGCGTACGCCGGCTGCCCGGCGAGCGCGAGGTGGCTGCCGACCGGGTGCGCGGGCAGGCCCAGCGGCTTGAGGACCGCCTCGGCCAGCTCCTGGCGGTTCAGGGCGCGGGCGACCGCCCGGCGGACCCGCTCGTCGGCGAGCGGGCCGCTCTCGCCGTTCAGCGCGAGCTGGGTGTAGGCGGGCTCCAGCGACTTGCGGACGGTGAGGCCGCCCAGCGCCTTGCGGTCGGCGGCCAGGGCGGCGGCGGCCGGGCCGCTCAGCGGCGCGGCCGGGGCGGCGGAGCCGGCCGCCGAGGGGGCGGCGGGGGACGGCGAGCCGGCGGCACCGGACGCGCCCTTGGTGGCGCGGGTGATCCGCTCGGCCGTGGCGCGGTCCACCTCGGCGACGTCCAGCTGCCCGGCGGCCAGCGCGGCGGCGCGGCCCGGGCGCGGGACGGCGCGCAGCACGAGCGAGTCGAGCTTGGCGGGCTCGCCCCACCAGCGGGGGCTGCGGGCCAGCGTCACGGTGCCGGCGCGGGTGTCGACGCCCTTGAGCTGGAAGGGCCCGGCGGTCGCCGCGAGGCGGGTGCGCGACCCGTCGTTGAACGCGGCCGGGGTGGCCATCACGTCCTTGGGGTACAGCGGCGTGAACAGGGCGCGCCAGTCGGCGTACGGCTTGCTGAAGGTGACCCGGACCTCCAGGTCGCCGGCGCCGCGCTCGATCTTCTCGATGCGCTCGTAGCCGGCGTTGCGGGCGGTCCAGTACGCGGAGTTCTTGCCGCTGAGGGCGCGCCACTGGGCGACGAAGTCGGGGGCGCCGATCTCGCGGCCGTCGCTCCACACGGCCTGCTGGTTGAGCTTGTAGAGGACGACCTGCTTGGGTTCGCGCTCGACGATCTCGGCGGACTCCAGGTAGTCGCCGTTGCGCCGGGGGTTGCCGCGCTCGTCGAGGGTGAAGAGGGACGGCAGGACGGCCTGGGTGATGCGGGCGGTGGAGGCGTCGGCGTCCGCCTGGAAGGCGTTGAGGGTGGTCGGCACCGCGTCGACGGCCCAGCGCAGGGTCCCGCCGTCGGCGACCTTGGCGCGGCCGGTGTGGGCGATGTCCATGGGGACGGCTCGGGCGGCGTGGGTCTGCTCGTCGCCGGAGGAGCAGCCGCTCAGTACGGAGACGGCGAGTACGCCGGTGGTGAGGAGGACGGCGGACCGGAACCTGGGCGAACGGGGGCCCCGGGAGCATGTCCTCCCCCGAGGGGCGCCGACGTGGGACATGTCTTGTACCTCTTCGTCCTGTTTTGTGGAATTTAGAGATGATCACACCTATTGCCCCTACACTGAAAGCGATCGATCCGGCCCCGTGGCGGCGACACGGCGACACGGCGCGCCAACACCACTCGGGCGGCCCAAACCCCGGACGAGTGCAATCCGTGCACATGACTTCACAATGGGGGATGTGACGCGCGACACTCTCAGGCGCGTGTTTGCCACCCGCCATCGCGGAAGTGAGGGCAATTCATGTCACTCGAAGACGATCTGACCGAGGTCAAGCGGCGCCTCGAGGAACTGGCCCGGTCCGTCATCCAGCTGGAGCGGAACCTGGCGCGGCAGCGCGAGGAGAAGCCCGTCCCCATGGCGGTCGGCCGCCCCGACGGCCTGGTCACCATCTCGGACACGCCGTACGACAGCACCCTGTGGACCGACTCGGACGACGAGGGCCTGGGCGCGCGGGACCGCCGCGCCCCCTGACCGGCGCGCCGGCGCCCGGCCCCTCCCGGCTCGCGCCCCCGCCCTCCGTCCGCCCCGGTCCGCGTCCGCGCGCGGCCGTACGCGCACACCGGGCGGCGTACGGGCGCCCGCCGCCCGGCGCCGCGCGTCCCCGCGCCGCCCCGCCCGGACCCGTACGCCCGGCCGCCGTCCCGCACCCCGCGCGCGGCCCGCACCGGCTCCCCCTCCACCGACCGGCCCGCGCCACCACCGGCACGGGCCCCAGGAGACCCCGTTGGCCACAGGCACCGGACCACGCCCCTCCGACCCCGGCCCCGCCACCGCTCCGCCCCCCGCCGCCCCCACCGGGCGCGGGGCGGGCGGCGTGCACGGGCCCGCCCGCGCCCGTATCGCGGCGCCCCATCTGCGCACCGACCGCTGGTGGCTGGCGCCCGCCGCCACCGCCGCCGGACTGCTCGCGTTCGTCGTCTACTCCACCTGGCGGGCCTTCGCCGGCAGCGACTACTACGCGGCGCCCTATGTGTCGCCGTTCTACTCGCCCTGCCTCGCGGAGAACTGCGCGCCCATGAAGGGCGGCCCCAACTGGGAGATCTTCGGCAGCTGGTGGGGCCTCTCCCCCGCCCTGCTCATCCTGGTCTTCCCGCTGGGCTTCCGGCTGACCTGCTACTACTACCGCAAGGCGTACTACCGGGGCTTCTGGGCCTCGCCCCCGGCCTGCGCGGTCGCCGAGCCGCACCAGGCGTACACCGGCGAGACCCGCTTCCCGCTGATCCTGCAGAACGTCCACCGGTACTTCTTCTACGCCGCCCTGCCGGTCGCGGGCATCCTCACGTACGACACCGTGCTCGCCTTCCGGGACGCGTCGTACGCCTGGGGGCACATGGGCCTCGGGACGCTGGTGTTCGTCGTCAACATCGTGCTGATCTGGGCGTACACCCTGTCCTGCCACTCCTGCCGGCACATCGTGGGCGGCCGGCTGAAGCACTTCTCGAAGCACCCGGTCCGCTACCGGCTGTGGAGCTGGGCGGGGCGGCTGAACGCCCGCCACATGCAGCTCGCGTGGGCCTCGCTGTTCAGCGTCGCCCTCGCCGACTTCTACGTGTACCTGCTCGCCGTCGGTGCCTTCGGCGATCCGCGCTTCTTCTGAGGGAAAGGTGCCCATTCGATGACGCAGGCGGAACGGCAGCAGTGGGACGTCGTCGTGGTCGGCGCCGGCGGGGCGGGGCTGCGGGCGGCGATCGAGGCGCGCGAACGCGGCGCCCGTACGGCCGTGATCTGCAAGTCGCTGTTCGGCAAGGCCCACACGGTGATGGCCGAGGGCGGCATCGCCGCCTCCATGGGCAACGTCAACGCCGGGGACAACTGGCAGGTGCACTTCCGCGACACCATGCGCGGCGGGAAGTTCCTCAACCAGTGGCGCATGGCCGAGCTGCACGCGCGCGAGGCGCCCGACCGGGTGTGGGAGCTGGAGACCTGGGGCGCCCTGTTCGACCGGACCGAGGACGGCCGGATCTCCCAGCGCAACTTCGGCGGCCACGAGTACCCGCGCCTCGCGCACGTCGGCGACCGCACCGGACTGGAGCTGATCCGCACCCTCCAGCAGAAGATCGTCGCCCTCCAGCAGGAGGACTTCCGGGAGACCGGCGACTACGAGTCACGGCTGAAGGTCTTCCAGGAGTGCACGGTCACCCGGGTCCTCAAGGACGGCGACCGGGTGAGCGGCACCTTCTGCTACGAGCGGGAGTCCGGCCGCTTCTTCGTGCTGGAGGCCCCGGCCGTCGTCCTGGCCACCGGCGGCATCGGCAAGTCCTTCAAGGTCACCTCCAACTCCTGGGAGTACACCGGCGACGGGCACGCCCTGGCGCTGCTGGCCGGGGCGCCGCTGGTGAACATGGAGTTCGTCCAGTTCCACCCGACGGGCATGGTCTGGCCGCCGTCGGTGAAGGGCATCCTGGTCACCGAGTCGGTGCGCGGCGACGGCGGGGTGCTGCGCAACTCCGAGGGCGAGCGGTTCATGTTCGGCTACGTCCCGGACGTCTTCACCGACAAGTACGCGCAGTCGGAGGAGGAGGCCGACCGCTGGTACGAGGACCCGGACCACAACCGCCGCCCGCCGGAGCTGCTCCCCCGCGACGAGGTCGCCCGCGCGATCAACGCCGAGGTGAAGGCGGGGCGCGGGTCGCCGCACGGCGGGGTCTTCCTGGACGTGTCCACCCGGATGCCCGCCGAGACGATCCGGCGCCGGCTGCCGTCGATGTACCACCAGTTCAAGGAGCTGGCGGACGTCGACATCACGGCCGAGCCGATGGAGGTCGGGCCCACCTGCCACTACGTGATGGGCGGCGTCGCGGTCGCGTCGGACACCGCCGAGGCCGTCGGGGTGCCGGGGCTTTTCGCGGCCGGCGAGGTGGCCGGCGGGATGCACGGCTCCAACCGGCTCGGCGGCAACTCCCTCTCCGACCTGCTGGTCTTCGGCCGCCGGGCCGGGCTGCACGCGGCCCGGTACGCGAGCGGCCCGGCCGCCCGCCCCACCGTGTCCGACGCGCAGGTCGAGGCGGCGGCCGCCGAGGCGCTGCGCCCCTTCAGCGGCGGGGCCGCCGGGGCGGGCGGGCGCCCGGAGAACCCGTACACCCTCCACCAGGAGCTCCAGCAGACGATGAACGACCTGGTCGGCATCATCCGCCGCGAGGAGGAGATGCGGCAGGCGCTGCGGGCCCTGGCGGGCTTGCGGCTGCGGGCCCAGGGCGCGGGCGTCGAGGGGCACCGGCAGTTCAACCCCGGCTGGCACCTGGCGCTGGACCTGCGGAACATGCTGCTGGTCAGCGAGTGCGTGGCGCGCGCCGCGCTGGAGCGCACCGAGAGCCGGGGCGGGCACACCCGGGAGGACTGCCCGGGCATGGAGCGCGCGTGGCGCCGGGTGAACCTGCTGTGCCGGATCGCCGGGCCCGACGCCCCGGAGGGCCGGATCGCCCTCGAACGCACCACCACCGAACCGATCCGTCCGGACCTGCTCGCCCTGTTCGACAAGGAGGAGCTGGTCAAGTACCTCGCCGAAGAGGAGCTGTACCAGTGACCGGCTACGACGCGAGTTTCCGGGTGTGGCGCGGCGACGCGGACGGCGGTGGTCTGGAGGACTTCACCGTCGAGGTGCACGAGGGCGAGGTCGTGCTCGACATCGTCCACCGCCTCCAGGCGACCCAGGTGCCGGACCTGGCGGTGCGCTGGAACTGCAAGGCGGGCAAGTGCGGTTCGTGCAGCGCGGAGATCAACGGCAGGCCGCGGCTGATGTGCATGACCCGGATGTCGGTCTTCTCGCGGGAGGAGGTCGTCACCGTCACCCCGCTGCGGGCCTTCCCCGTGGTGCGGGACCTGGTGACGGACGTGTCCTTCAACTACGAGAAGGCCAGGGAGATCCCCTCCTTCGTCCCGCCGCCGGGGGTGGCGCCCGGTGAGTACCGGATGCGGCAGATCGACGTGGAGCGCTCGCAGGAGTTCCGCAAGTGCATCGAGTGCTTCCTGTGCCAGGACACCTGCCATGTGGTGCGGGACCACGAGGAGAACAAGCCCGCCTTCGCCGGGCCGCGCTTCCTGATGCGCGTCGCCGAGCTGGACATGCACCCGCTGGACGCGGCGGAGGAGTCGGGCCTGGACCGCAAGCGGGCGGCGCAGGAGGACCACGGGCTCGGCTACTGCAACATCACCAAGTGCTGTACGGAGGTGTGCCCCGAGCACATCAGGATCACCGACAACGCGCTGATCCCTCTCAAGGAGCGGGCCGTGGACCGGAAGTACGACCCTCTGGTCTGGCTCGGCAACCGGATCGGCCGCCGCCGGACGTGAGAACCGCGCCCCGGGCGGCGGCGCGGGTGCCGTCCCGCCGCCCGGTCGCGGGGGTACGAAGCAGCACATAGCCTCACGCATGTGACGCGCAGAGCGACCCGCGCCTGCCTCGCCGTCCTCCTCGGCCTCCTGGTGACGGCGTGGTGGCTGGTCCTGCCCGGCCCGCCGGGCGGCGCGCGCGCCGAGGACCCCGCCGACCTGGCCGGCCGGGGCACCGCCACCGACAAGGTCGCCGCCCTCGAAGGGCGCGAGCGCGAGGTGAGCCGGGCGCTCGACGCGCTGGACGACGACGGGCGCGTCCGGCTCTCCGTCGTGTACGTACGCGACTTCTCCGGCCGGTCCCCGCAGGAGTGGGCCGACGCCACCGCCGCCAGGAACGGGCTCGGCGCCGGTGACGTGCTGCTCGCCGTGGCCACCCGCGAGGGCCGTTACGCCCACTCCGCGGGACCGGCCACCGGACTCACCCCCGACCGGCTCGGCGAGGTGGCCCGGGTGGCGATCGAGCCGGCGCTGCGCCGGAACGACTGGGCGGGGGCCGCGATCGGCGCCGCCCGGGGGTACGCGGCCGCGCTGGACGGGCGGCCGGTGCCGCGCCCCACCCCGGTGCCGGGCCCCGCGGACCCGGGCGGGCGCACCGGTTCGGCCGTGGACCTGCTGGTGCCGGCGGCGCTGCTGGTGGTGGCGGGCGCGGTCGCGGCCCGCGCGTACGCCGTGCGGCGGCGGCGCACCGCGACCCGGACCACCCCGCACGGGGGCCGGGGCCCCTGGAGCCCGCCCGCGGCGGAGCCCGCGCCTCCGGCGCCGGACGCGCCGGACGGGCACGACGAGGCGGTGGAGCGGCTGCTCGTGGACGCCGACGAGGCCGTACGGGCGGGCCGCGAAGAGGTGGCGCTCGCGGTCGCGCCGGGCGCCTCCCCGGCGTGCGCGGAGGCGGCACGGCCGTACGGCGTGGCCGTGGCGGACGCCGCCGGTGAGCTGGCCGAGGCGTTCCGGCTGCGGCAGTGGCTGGACGACGCCCGGCCGGCGGACGACGCGGTCCGCCGGCGCACACGGGAGGAGATCGCCGCGCGGTGCGGCGAGGCCGGGCGGCGGCTGGACGCGGAGGCGGAGCGCTTCGACCGGGTGTGCGCCCCGGCGCGGACGGCGCCCGAGGCGCTCACGGCGGCGGAGTCGGCGCTCCGGGAGGTGAGCGGCCGGGCGGACCTGGCGGACGCGGCGCTCGCCGCCATGCGGGCCCGGTACGGGGAGGCGGCCGCCGCGCGGGTGGCGGCCGGGGTCGCGGACGCCCGGGAGCGGCTCGGTGCCGCCGCCGGGCACCTGGCGCGGGCCCGGGAGGCGGCGGCGGGGGACGACGCGGTGACGGCGGCGACCCGGGTGCGGGCCGCCGAGGGCGCCGTCGCCCGGGCGGCACCGCTGGTGGACGCCGTGGACCGGCACGCGGGCGAGCTGGCGGAGGCGGCGGGCGTGCTGCCGGCCGCGCTCGCCGGCACCGAGGCGGACCTCGCGGAGGCCGCCGCCGACCCGGTGGACGCGGCGGCCGACCCGTCGGGCGCGGCCGATCTGCGGGGGCGGGCGGTGCGCGCCGAGACGGTCCTGGCGGAGGTGCGCCGGACGGTCGCCGCCGGGCGGTACGACCCGGTCGCGGCGCTGCGCCGGGTCGACGAGGCGGACGCCCTGCTGGACGAGGCCCTGGACGGCGTACGGGAACGGGGGCGCGGCGCCGGCCGGGTGCGGGCGCTGCTGGACCGGGCCACGCTGCTGGCGCGGTCGGCCACCGGGGCGGCGGCGGACCTGGTGGCGGCGCACCGGGAGGCGGTGGGCGCCCCGGCCCGTACCCGGCTGGCGGAGGCGCACCGGCTGCTGGAGCGGGCGGTGGCGGCGGGGGACACGCCCTGGCACGGCGCGGACGACGCGCGGGCCGCGCTGGCCGGGGCCCGGCGGGCGGACGTGCTGGCCCGGCAGGCGCTGGGCCTCGCCGAGCAGGACGTGGCCCGGGCGGCCGGCCGCGGGGGCGGCGGCGGCCCGGGGTGAACCGTCCTGGCCCGCAGGGCCCGCCGCCGAGCCGTCCTGGCCGCCGCTGCCCGTGGGGCCCGCGTCAGAACATGCTGAGCAGCTGGTCGACCGTCGGCTCGGCGAGGGAGTCGCCGTCCGGCAGCGGCAGTTCGAACCAGACGGTCTTGCCGCGCGGGGTGCGGCGGGAGCCCCAGCCCGCGCTGAGCAGCCCGACGAGCTGGAGGCCGCGCCCGCCCTCGTCGGTGTCGCGGGCCCGCCGCCGGCGGGGCTGGACCAGTCCCGCGTCCCACACCTCGCAGACGACGGTGCGCTCGCGCAGCAGCCGCAGCCGTATCTCGCCCTCGCCGTAGCGCAGGGCGTTGGTGACCAGCTCGCTGACGAGCAGTTCGACGGTGTCGACCAGCGGTTCGAGGTCCCAGGCGGTGAGCTGCGCGCGGGCCAGTTCCCGGGCGCGGCCCACCGAACGGGGCTCACGGGGCAGCCGCCAGTCGCCGACGGCCTCCGCCGGGAGCCCCTCGACCCGGGCCATCAGCAGGGCGATGTCGTCCTCGCCGTGCCGGGTGTCCAGGGTGTTCAGGACGTGGTCGCAGACGTCCTCCAGGGGGCGGTCCGGGCCGTTCAGCGCGGTGCGGAAGGCGAGCATCCCCTCGTCCAGCGGGTGGTCGCGGGACTCGACGAGCCCGTCGGTGTAGAGGGCGAGCAGCGAGCCTTCCGGCAGCTCGATCTCCACCTCCTCGAACGGCTCGCCGCCGACGCCCAGCGGCATCCCGGGCGGCACGTCCAGCATCAGCGCGCTCTCGCCCGGTTCGACCAGGACGGGCGGCAGGTGGCCGGCGTTGGCGAAGGTGCAGCGGCGGGTGACGGCGTCGTACACGGCGTACACACAGGTCGCCAGGTACACCTCGGACAGCTCGGGGCCGCGCGCCTTGGTGGCGGCCCGCGCGCGCTCCCCGGCGGGGGTGCCGAGGCCCCGGGCGATCTCGTCGAGGTGGGAGAGCACCTCGGCCGGTTCCAGGTCGAGCTGGGCCAGCGTCCGTACGGCGGTGCGCAGTTCGCCCATGGCGACGGCGGCGCGCAGGCCGCGCCCCATGACGTCGCCGACGACCAGGGCGGTGCGGTGGCCGGGCAGCGGGATGACGTCGAACCAGTCGCCGCCCACCTCGGTCGCGGTGTTGCCGGGCAGGTAGCGGCAGGCGATGTCGAGGCCCGCGGCCTCCGGGTCGCCCGGCGGGAGCAGGCTGCGCTGGAGGATCAGCGCCCGTTCGTGCTCACGGCGGTAGAGGCGGGCGTTGTCGATGCAGACCGCGGCGCGGGCGGCCAGCTCGACGGCGAGCGCCCGGTCCCGCTCGCCGAACGGCTCGCTGCCCTTGGTGCGGGAGAACTGCACCAGGCCCACCACCGTGTCGTGCGCGACCATCGGGACGACCAGGGTGGACTGGACGAGGCCCCCGTCGGCGCCGGGGACGGCGTGCAGCCGCCCGGTGCGCAGCGCGTTCGCGCAGGGCGAGGCGAAGGGGTAGCGGTGGATGGCACCGACCTCGATGGGCGCCGTGCCGCAGCATCCGGCCGGTGCGCCGTGCGCGGGGCCGGAGGTGTGGTCACGCGGCTCGGGCACGGTGCCGTGCCGGTGCCCGTTCCCGGCGGCGGTTCCGGCCCCGGTCCCGGTGGCGGCGCCGGGGGCGCGGGCGAGCGGGGCGTCGGAGACGGCGCTGGCGAAGGCGACCCGGCGCAGCTCGGCGCTGGCGCCGTCGGCCCGTCCGGGCGGCGCCTCGTCACCGGTGAGCAGCCCCTGGTGGAGGTCGACGGAGGCGAGGTCGCAGAAGCCGGGGACGGCGACGTCGAGCAGTTCGCGGGCGGTGGTCTCCAGGTCGAGGGAGGTGCCGATGCGGGCGGCGGCCTCGTTGAGCAGCGCCAGGTTGCGCCGGGCGCTCGCCGCCTCACGGGCGGCGATCTGGCGGCGCGTGACGTCGATGCCGAGCCCGGCGACGCCGACGGGCCGGCCCGAACCGCTGTGCACCCGGTAGAGGTTGATCGACCAGTGGCGGCGCTCGGACCCGCCGGGCACCGCGCCGGTGAGCTGGAGGTCGGTGACCGCCTCGCCGGTCTCCAGGACGCGGCGCAGCGCGGCGGTCATCCGGTCGGCCTCCGGGCGGGAGAGGTAGTCGGCGACCGTACGGCCCCGGTGGTCGTCGGCGGAGCCGCCGAAGACGGTCGCGAAGCGCTGGTTGGCGCGCCGCACGGTGAGGTCGGTGTCGAACAGCAGGAAACCGAACGGGGATTGGCCGAAAATGGCCTGGGACGCGGCGAGATCCGTCTCCATGCGCCGCAGCGCGCGGACGTCGACGACGATGCAGAGCGCGGCTCGCTCGCCCTCGTTCGTCTCGCTGGGCATCACATAGACCTCGGCGATGCCGCGCGGCCCCCGCTCCCCCGGCACCCGGAAGGGCACCAGACCCGTCCACTCCTTGCCGTCGAGGATCTCCGAGACCTTGCGGTGCCCGCGCGGACGCAGTTCGGGCGGCATGAACGCCTCGACCGGGTCCTTGCCCCTGACCTCGTCGGCACCGATGCCGAACAGCTCGGCGGCACGCAGACTCCACTGGTCGACCAGCCCGTCGGGGCCGATCGAGAACGACGCGACCTTGATGTAGTCGTAGATCGAGCCAGGTGGACTGCTCTGCCACACGACGCCGTTCGCCGTCTCAGGTATCTCGCTCACGCGACCGTCCCCTCCAGCTCACCGCACCGGACCGGCCATTCCCGCAGTATTCAGCACTACGGCCCCCGGCGGCACGCCGTTCACGATCACAGGGTGGTCTCGTTCCTTTTGAGCCGAGCCCGGCGGTGATCGTTGTCCCTTCAGTCTTCTAACCAGGCAGGGCCAGCTCGAACCACACCGTCTTGCCCGATCTGCCCCGACGGGTCCCCCACCGGCGGGCCGAGCAGGCGACGAGCTGAAGCCCCCGGCCGCCCTCGTCGTCGGGTCCGGCGGCCCGTTCCAGGGGCGGGTCGGGCAGCGGGTCGGAGACCTCCACGAGGAGGCCGGGCTCCGCCGGGAGGAGCGGGTCGTCGCCGGGGAGCCGGGCCAGCCGGACGCCGACGGGGCCGGAGGCGTACCGCAGGGAATTGGTCACCAGCTCGCTCACCAGCAGCACCGTCACATCGCCGACCGCCGCGTCCAGCCCCCAGGCGCGCAGCGCGTCGCGGACAGCGTGACGCGCGGCGCGGACGGTGTCGAGCTCGGCGGGGAAGACCCACTCGGCGCACTCACCCTCGGTCTCGATCACGCCGACCACTTCCCAGACCCAGCGGCAGACCCGCGTCCAATTTCTGCGGGTTAATCAGCACATACCCGATATTCGGGGCGGGCTATCGCCGCAGTGGGCGCATCGTGGCACGAACGGCGTACACGACGAGTGCGCGCTCCTCGGCGAGCACCGCCCGCCGGTGCGCGCCGCGTGCGCCGTACGCGCCGCCGTTCGAGGCGGCGGAGGGTCGGGCCGGGTCAGCGGGGGGTCTGGGCTTCATGGGTGCGGGGCTCCGGGCTCAGCGGACTCTCCGGCTTTACGGACTTACGGGCTTACGGGAGCGGGGGCTCCGGGCTTGGGGGCAGGCGGCGGGCCACCTCGGCGACGGCGGGACGGTCCTGATCCAGCCAGTTCACGGTGTCCAGTTCATGGCGGTGGAGCCAGCGCAGCTCGTCGTGGTCCTCCAGCGGGCGCGGCTCGCCCGAGACCAGCCGGGCCGTCCAGACCTGGAGGACGTAACCGGGCTTCAGCGGCCACTCGCCGGGGATCCGCTCGTCCGGCTCGGCCTCCACGCCCAGTTCCTCGCGCAGTTCGCGCACCAGGGCCTGGGGGCCGGTCTCGCCGGGCTCCCGCTTCCCGCCGGGCAGCTCCCAGCGGCCGGCCAGCTCCGGAGGGGCGCTGCGGCGCGCGGCCAGCAGCCGCCCCCGGTCGACGACGGCCCCGGCCACCACCACACGATGCGTCATGCGCCGGAGCGTAACGCGCTCCCGGTCCGCGCCCGCCCGGCCCCCCGCACGTCCCGCGTCAGCCCGCGGGGCGCCCGACCCGCTCCACCCAGTAGAGCTGCTTGTGCTCCCGCGTATCGAGGCTGTCGGCGATCTTCTGAGCCTCGTCCCTGGTGGCGTACCTGCCGACCCGGTAGTGGTTGCCGTTGTCGTCCTGCCGGATCACCAGCCAGGGAAGGACCGCCCCGCTCTCACTCATCGCGCCTCACCCTCCGCCGCCCTGCACGCCTCTAAGCATCCCCACGAAACCGCACTGCGCATATGCCTGAGCTTACGCCTGACCTTCACGGAGCGGATACGTGTTTTCACGAAGAGATACGCATCCGGCCAGCGGGCGGGCGCGACAAGGGGGCGCACCCGGCCGGGTGCGCCCCCTTGCGCGACGCCGCGGGGACCTGAGAGACCGTCAGCGGCGAGCGGTCACCGCACGGGCAGGTGGTAGGCGATGCGGTACCGGTCGGCGGGGACGACCACGTCGGCCGTCTCGACCGCCCGCCCCGAGGCGTAGTACGTCCGCTCCACCACCATCACCACATGGCCCGGGACGCCGCCGAGCGTCAGGAGCTCCTCCGCGAGCCCCGGGCGGGCGCCGACCTCCTCCACCACGTTGTCCACGACGATGTCGATGGCGGCCATCCGCTCGACCACCCCGCAGCCGCCCAGCGGCCCCTCCTCGGGGAGCATCACGGGGGTGCGGCCGGTGACGGCGAGCGGCTCCCAGGAGGTGGAGAGCATCATCGGCTCCCCGGCGTCCCGGAAGACGTAGCGCGTGCGCATCACCCGCTCCCCCGGCTCGATGCCGAGGCGCCCGGCGACCGCGAGGCTCGCCGGCTCCTGCTCGCTGTGGGACTCCCAGGTGCCGCGCGCGCTCCCGTCCGCCTGCTCCTGCCGGAACGGGTTGGCGCCGGCCGTCAGGCCGAACCCGGAGCGGGCGATCCGGCGCGGCACGGGCCGCTCCCGGACGTACGTCCCCGATCCCGAGCGCCCCTCGACGAGCCCCTCGGCCATCAGCACCTTGCGGGCCTCCAGGGCGACGGTGTCGGAGACGCCGTACTCCTCGCGGATGCGGGCCTGGGAGGGGAGCCGGGTGTGCGGCGGCAGCGCGCCATTCACGATCTTCTCCCGGAGATCGCTCGCCACGCGCAGATAGGCGGGCTGCTCACCGAAGGTCACGGGCCACTCCCATCAGCTTGACAGACAGCAACAGCGTGACAACCGACGGTTGCCCGCCGCAAGCATGGGCCAGAGATTCACTCGAAGTGATGACCGCTGTTTGAGCGGGCGGATACCCGCGGTAGCCGGCCCGTCCAGCCGCCGGCCGCCCCTGCGCCCGGCGCCCCGGTCGCATACGCGGACGATATGCACCGGCTCGTACCATCGGCCCATGCGTGTGCTGATCGTCGAGGACGAGCCCCATCTCGCCGAAGCCGTCCGCGACGGCCTGCGCCTGGAGGCGATCGCCGCCGACCTCGCGGGCGACGGCGACACCGCGTGGGAGCTGCTCGGCACGCACGCGTACGACATCGCCGTCCTCGACCGGGACATCCCCGGGCCGTCCGGGGACGAGATCGCCCGCCGCATCGTCGCCTCCGGCAGCGGCCTGCCGATCCTGATGCTCACCGCCGCCGACCGGCTGGACGACAAGGCGTCCGGCTTCGGGCTCGGCGCCGACGACTACCTCACCAAGCCGTTCTAGCTGCGCGAACTGGTGCTGCGGCTCAGGGCTCTGGACCGGCGCCGGGCGCACCACAGGCCGCCGGTGCGTGAGATCGCGGGGCTGCGGCTGGACCCGTTCCGCCGCGAGGTCCACCGGGACGGCCGCCATGTCCCGCTCACCCGCAAGCAGTTCGCCGTGCTGGAGGTGCTCGTCGCGGCCGAGGGCGGGGTCGTCAGCGCCGAGGAACTGCTGGAGCGGGCGTGGGACGAGCACGCCGACCCGTTCACCAACGCCGTACGCATCACCGTCTCGGCCCTGCGCAAGCGCCTCGGCGAGCCCTGGGTCATCGCCACCGTGCCGGGCGTCGGCTACCGGGTGGACACCCGCCCGGACGCGCCGCACGGCGATGGCCCCGGGGACGGCGACCGTGACTAGCCCGCCGCCCGGGGACACCGGAACGGCGGTCCGGCTGCGCGGGATGAGTGTCCGCTGGAAGCTCACCCTCAGCTACGCCGGGTTCCTGATGCTCGCGGGCGGGCTGCTGCTGGCCGCGGTCTGGGTGTTCCTCCTGCGGTACGTCCCCGAGCGGGCGCTGATCGTGTCGGCCGACACCCCCACGCACGGCGTCTTCCCCGTCCGGTCCAACCTGCTGCGCGTGTTCGCCCCGAGGGCGGCGGCGGTCATGGCGTTCCTGCTGGTGCTCGGCCTCGCGGGCGGGTGGCTCCTCGCCGGGCGGATGCTCGCCCCGCTGACCCGGATCACCCGGGCCACCCGCACCGCCGCCGGCGGCTCGCTCTCCCACCGGGTCCGGCTGCCGGGCCGGGGCGACGAGTTCCGCGAACTGGCCGACGCCTTCGACGGCATGCTCGAACGGCTGGAGGCGCACGTCGCCGAGCAACGGAGGTTCGCCGCCAACGCCTCGCACGAACTGCGCACCCCGCTGGCGGTCTCCCAGGCGCTGCTGGAGGTGGCCCGCGCCGACCCCGGCCAGGACACCGCCCGCGTCATGGACCGGCTCCACGAGGTCAACCGCCGGGCGATCGACCTCACCGAGGCGCTGCTCCTGCTCGGCCGCGCCGACCGGGGGGCGTTCGCCACCGAGGAGGTCGACCTGTCCCTCCTGGCGGAAGAGGCCACCGAGACGCTCCTGCCCCTGGCCGAGAGGCGCGGGGTCACCCTCGACACCGCCGGCGACCCCGCCCCCGCCACCGGCTCGCGGGCCCTGCTGTACCAGCTGACCGCCAACCTGGTGCACAACGCGATCGTCCACAACCTCCCGGAAGGGGGCACCGTCCGGGTGCGCACGGACGCCCGCCCCGGGGCCGTGCTGCTCACCGTCGAGAACACCGGCGAGACGCTCGCCCCGGAGCTGGTCCCGACCCTCACCGAGCCGTTCCGGCGCGGCACCGGGCGGGTGCACACCGACCAGGCGGGCGCCGGCCTGGGCCTGGCCATCGTCCGGTCCATCGCCCGGGCGCACGACGGGACGCTCACCCTCGCCCCGCGCCCCGGCGGCGGGCTGCGCGTCACCGTGGAGCTGCCCGCTCCCCCGCCGCCCACCAGCGGCGCGACGCCAGGGCGGCCAGCCCGGCGCCGGCCGTGTTGAGCAGGACGTCGTCCACCGAGGACACCCGGTCCAGCCGCAGGACGTACTGCGCGCCCTCGACGAGGACCGAGCAGCCCGCGGCCAGTGCCAGGACGCGCGGCACCGACGCCAGGGCGGCGAACCGCACCGGGGCGAAGAACCCCAGCGCGGCGAACACCAGCAGGTTGCCGACGATCTGACCGGTGTCCATGGTGGCCAGGTCCCGCAGCGGCACCGGGCTCACCACCGCCCCGCCCTCGTCGCCCGGCAGCAGGATGATCCAGACCCAGGGCACCGTGCCATGGACCATGGCGGCCACGGCCAGCGGCCCCCGCCACGCGCGCGTGGCCCCGGCGGCACGGCGACGGCGCGCCACGACCGCGACGGCCAGGGCGGACAGCGGGAGGGTGACCACCGCGAGGAGCGCCACGCCGTTGAAGGTGCCGAACCAGACGTGCCACCCCGGCCGGTGCAGCGGCATGGTCAGCATCCGCAACACGATCCCGCCCGGGCCGAGGGCGAGGAGCACCGCGCCGAGGACGGTCGCGCCGGTGATCAGGCCCGCGCGCGTGCGCCGGGACGCGGGTGGCAGTGAGGTGTCGAGGTCCATGCCCGCATTGAAGACGGCGGGTCGTATCGCGGGCGTATGCGTATGCGTACGACGGCGGCGGGCAGCGGTGGCGCCGCGCAGGGAGAGGCGTCAAGGGGCGGTCGCCCGGCAGGCGACCGCCCCTCGTCACACTGTGCTGCTCAGTACCGGGACCGGACCGTCAGAACTGCAGGGCCCAGGAGTCGATCTTCCCGGTGTCGTAGCGGGCGTTGTCGCTCACCCGCAGCTTCCATGTGCCGTTGGCCGCCTCGGAGGAGGCGTTGACCGTGTACGTGGTGTTGATGTTGTCGGTGCTGCCGCCCGTGCCGTACGCCTTCAGCGTGTACGCGGTGCCGTCGGGCGCGACCAGCTGCACCTGAAGGTCACCGATGTACGTGTGAACGATGTTCACAGGCACCTGGAGGGCGGACGGGGCGTTCCCGGCGACTCCGGTGACGGTGACCGGGGACTCGGCGGTGGCGTTGTCGTTGACCGCGTAGTCGGTGGTGTTCTCGAAGCGCTTGCCGGGCGGCGGGGTGGTGCCGCCGTCACCGACGTACAGCAGGCGGTTGGGGGAGCCGGTGCCCGGGTTGCCGACGACACCGGTGGTGGCGGCGGAGGTGAGGGCGGTGGCGACCTGCGCCGGGGTGGCGCTGCGGTTGTTGGCCAGCCAGAGGGCGGCGGCGCCCGCGACGTGCGGGGTCGCCATCGACGTACCGGAGATGGTGCTGGTGGCCGTGTCGCTGTTGTTCCACGCGGAGGTGATGGAGGAGCCCGGGGCGAAGATGTCCACCAGGCTGCCGTAGTTGGAGAAGCTGGAGCGGGCGTCGGTGTTGGTGGTGGAGCCGACCGTGACGGCCTCCGCCACGCGCGCCGGCGAGGAGTTGGACGCGTCCCGGCCGTCGTTGCCCGCGGCGATGGCGTAGGTGATGCCGGACGCTATGGAGTTGCGCACGGCGGTGTCGAGGGCGGAGTCGACGCCGCCGCCCAGGCTCATGTTGGCCACGGCCGGCTTGACCGCGTTGCGGGTCACCCAGTCGATGCCCGCGACGACCTGGGCGGTGGTGCCGGAGCCGGAGTTGTTGAGCACCCGGACGCCGACGATCTTCGCCTTCTTGGCCACGCCGTACGCGGATCCGGCGACGGTGCCGGCGACGTGCGTGCCGTGACCGTGGCCGTCCTGGGCCGTGTTGTCGTTGTCGATGGCGTCGTAGCCGTAGGAGGCCCGCCCGCCGAAGTCGCTGTGCGTGATGCGTACGCCGGTGTCGATCACGTACGCGGTGACGCCCTCGCCCGCCGGCTCGGGGTAGGTGTAGCTCTGATTGAGCGGCAGGGCGCGCTGGTCGATCCGGTCCAGGCCCCAGGACGGGGGCGAGGGCTGGGTGCCGTTGATGGAGAAGACGCGGTTCTGCACGACCGAGTCGACGGCGGGGTCGGCGGCGAGCTTCCGGGCCTGGGCCTCGGAAAGTTCGACGGCGTAGCCGTTGAGGGCGGAGGTGTAGGTCTTCTCGATCGTGGCGCCGTAGCGCGCGGCGATCGCCTTGCCGGCCTTCGAACCGGCGTCGGCGGCCGACTCGTCGAGGGTGACGATGTAGCTGTTCGCGACGGCGCCGGGGGCTCCGGCGTTCTCGATCACACCTTCCGGGGCGGCCGCGGCCGCGGAGGCCGGGAGGGCGGAGAGGGTGCCGAGCGCGAGGGCGGCGGCGACGGTGGCGCCGGCTGCGGCCAGTCTTCGCCGCGGGGTACGCATCACTGACATGTGAGGGATCCTCCTCATCGGGTGGTGCGTTGCTGTGGGGGTTTGGCAGGCGCATGACAAGTCACACCGCCGGGTACGCGGCGTTGCCGAAAGCGTCCACCGAGCGAAAGGTTGACCGATCCATAGGAATCCCACAAGGGTCCTGACGCGCCGGTAACACACGTGCCATACAACTGACATGCTGGCCCGCATGACCCCTGCGCCGTCCTATGTGTGTACGCCGTGCGGTACCGGATCGTCCGTTTCCGCACTGACCTGGTGCTGCCCCGAGTGCCGGGGCCCGTGGGACCTCGACTTCACCGCCGCGCCCGTCCCCCGCGAGGCCCTCGCCGGCCGCGCCGGATCGCTGTGGCGGTACGCGGAGGCGCTGCCGCTCTCCGACCCGTACTGCTCGCTCGGCGAGGGCCGCACCCCGCTGGTCCCCCTCACGGAGAGGGTTTCGGCCAAACTCGACTTCCTGATGCCCACCCTGTCGTTCAAGGACCGGGGCGCCGTCCTGCTCGCCGAACTCGCTCGCCGGCTGGCCCCGCGCCGGGTGGTCGCCGACAGCAGCGGCAACGCGGGCACCGCCATGGCGGCGTACTGCGCCCGCGCCGGACTCGACTGCACGGTGTACGTCCCCGAGGGCACCTCACCGAAGAAGCTGGAGCAGATCGGGGCGCACGGGGCGCGGCTCGCGGTCGTCCCCGGCGGCCGCGAGGCCACCGCGCGCGCCGCCCGCGAGGCCGCGGACGAGCCCGGCACCTTCTACGCCTCGCACGTCTTCAACCCCTACTTCCTGCACGGGACGAAGACCTATGTGTACGAGCTGTGGGAGGACCTCGGCGGGCAGCTGCCCGACACCCTGGTCGTCCCCGTGGGCAACGGCACCCTGCTGCTGGGCGCCGCCCTCGCCACCGCCGAACTGCACGCCCACGGGCTGATCCCGCGCCGCCCCGCCCTGGTGGCGGTGCAGGCCGCGGCGGTGGCCCCGCTGGCGGAGGCGTTCCGCGCGGGCGCCGGCGACCTGCCCGGCCCCGCCCCGGCGCGGCCCACCCTCGCGGAGGGCATCGCCATCCCCCACCCGCCGCGCGCCCGCCAGATCCTCGCGGCGGTCCGCGCCTCGGGCGGCACGTTCCTCACGGTGACCGAGGAGCAGCTGCGCTCCGCCCAGCTCGACCTGGCGGCCCGCGGCCTCTACGTCGAGCCCACGGGCGTGGCCTGCTGGGCGGCGGTCACCGCCGCTCCCCGCCCGGGCACCGCGGTGGTCCCCCTCTGCGGCGCGGGCGCCCGCTCGGGCCTCGCCGCCCCGGCCTGACCCGGCCCCCGCGCGGCGGCCCGGCCCCGGGTGCAGCATGGAAGAGGGGCCACGACCGGACACCCGGAGGAGCGGAAGCCATGGGCACGTACATGGACGTCCACCGAGGCATGCAGGGCATCACCGAGGAGCAGCTGAGCGAGGCCCACCGCGCGGATCTCGCCATCGAGAAGGAGGAAGGGGTCCACTTCGAGCACGCCTGGGCCGACCCGGAGTCGGGCACGGTCTACTGCCTGTCCACCGGCCCCTCGGCCGAGGCGGTCCGCCGCATCCACGAACGCACGGGCCACGCCGCCGACGAGATCCACGAGGTCACGCTCACGGTGTGAGCTGCGGGCGCGGGTGTCAGCCGAGGTAGGCGAGGACCGCGAGCACCCGCCGGTTGTCGGCCCCGGACACGGGCAGGCCGAGCTTCGCGAAGATGTTGGACGTGTGCTTGATGACCGCGCGCTCCGTCACGACCAGCTGCCGCGCGATCGCCGCGTTCGAGCGGCCCTCCGCCATCAGCGACAGGACCTCCAGCTCGCGGGGGGTGAGCCCGGAGAGCGGGCCGCCCCGGCGGTTCTCCGTGGCGAAGAGCTTGGCGACCACGTCCGGGTCCATCGCGGTCCCACCCGCCGCGACCCGGCGCACCGCGTCCACGAACCCGTCGGGGTCGAACACCCGGTCCTTCAGCAGATAGCCGATCCCTCCGCTGCCGTCGGCCAGCAGTTCGCGCGCGTAGAGCTGCTCCACGTACTGCGAGAGGACGAGCACGGGAAGGCCCGGGACCTGGCGCCTGGCCGCCAGGGCGGCCTGCAGCCCCTCGTCGGTGAAGGTCGGCGGCAGCCGGACGTCCACGACGGCGACGTCCGGCTCGTGGTCGAGCAGGGCCTTGAGGAGCCCCGGCCCGTTGTCCACGGCGGCGACGACCTCGAAGTCGTACGACTCCAGCAGGCGGACCAGGCCGTCCCGCAGCAGGAACAGGTCTTCGGCTAGGACAACGCGCACGGCAGCTCCATGGTGAGGGTGGTCGGCCCGCCCGGCTCGCTGGTGATCACGAGGACCCCGTCGAACGCGGCGAGCCGGCGCTCGATGCCCCGCAGCCCGGTGCCGCGCGAGGGGTCCGCGCCGCCCCGGCCGTCGTCCACGACCCGGCCGTGCAGCGCCCCGCCCTCGTACCGGAGGTCGACGCGCACGGTGTCCGGCGCGGCGTGCTTGGCGGCGTTGGCGAGGGCCTCGGCGACCGCGAAGTACATCGCGGACTCGACGGGCGCCTCCGGGCGGCCGGGCAGGTCGGCGTGGACGGTGACGTCGAGCGGGCTGTCCAGGGCCAGGGCGCGCACCGCGTCGGCGAGGCCCCGGTCGGCGAGGACCGGCGGGTGGATGCCCCGGACGAGGTCGCGCAGCTCGGTGAGGGCGGCGGCGGAGGCCCTGCGGGTGTCGGCCAGGATGGCGCGGACGGCCTCCGGGTCCTTGCTGAGGAGCTGCTCGGCGACCCCGAGGTTCATGCCGAGGGCCACCAGCCGGGCCTGCGCCCCGTCGTGCAGGTCCCGCTCGATGCGGCGCAGTTCGGCCGCGGAGCTGCTGACGGCCTCGCTGCGGGTGTGCGTCAGGCGGCGGACGCGCTCGGCGGTGCGGGTCGGGGCGAGCAGCGTACGGGCCAGGGCGGCGTGGGCGCGGAGCAGGGCGGGACCGGTGGCGAGACCGGCGGCGAGGACGGCGACACCGAGGGCGGCGCAGTACCAGGCGGAGGTCAGGTCGCTGATCCGCACCCATAGGTAGTAGTTGGTGCCGGCGTCGGCGATCGGGCGGTGGATGGCGGGCATCAGCATGCCGCCGATCCCGCCGGCGACCAGAGCGAGGGGCAGCAGGGCGACGACCACGCCGGCCACCGGGTTGACCAGCATCCAGGCCAGGTCGCGCCAGGTGGCGGGGTCGGTCAGGACCCACCGCGTGCGCCGCCACTGGCCCTTGAGGCCCGGCGCGGCGGCGGGGGCCGGGAGGTACGGCTGCTCGACCGGGTGGCCCGACCACCGCTCGGCGGTCGCGCGGGAGCGGTTCGCCACGGCCCGTACGGCGACGGCGAGTGCAGGGACGAGGAGCACGCCGAGGCCGACGCCGATGAGCGAGACCGCCGTCAGGAAGAGGCAGAACAGGACGAGTTCCGCGATCGCGAGGCCGAGAACGGGCAGTCCCTTGCCGACGGAGCGTATGCCGGTGCGGAGGTTCATGGTCGTCCCGTTCTCTGCGGTGCGCGGCTCGTCGCCGTCGCGGTGCCCCGATTCTCGTGGTCCGCGCCGCCCCGCACACGGGACGTGCGTCCCGGACCTGGGGGTGTAGTCAGGTACCCCCTCGGACGGCACCAGGGTCCCTTCTCCCGCTGCTCCGCCCGGGCTTGACTCGGCGCATGATGATGCGCCGGCGACTGCGGCACCTGCTCCTCCCGCTCCTTCTCCTGATACCGATGACACTGCTGACAGCCGGGCCGGGCGCCGCCTCGGCGCCGCCGGGGGACCGTGGCGAGCGCTCCCTGTCCGGTGCGCTCGACGCTCTCGTACGCCAGCAGCTCGCCGACCACACGATCCCCGGGGCCTCCCTGGTGGTCGTCGAGGGCGGACGGCAGGTGTTCGCGAGGGGCTACGGCGTCGCGGACGTCACCACGGGCAGGCCGGTGGACCCGGAGCGCACCGGGTTCTTCCTGGCGTCCGACGCCAAGCTGTTCACGGCCGTCGCGGTCCTGCAGCAGGTCGAGCGCGGTCGTCTCGACCTGTCGGCGGACGTCAATCGCTACCTCACGACCTTCACGGTGAACGACACATATCCGGGGCACCCCGTGACCGTACGCGATCTCCTCACGCACACGGCGGGCTTCGACACCGCCGTCATCGGCCGCGCGGTCACCCGGCCCGAGGACGTACGCCCGCTCGGCGAGAGCCTCGCCGCGCACCAGCCACGCCGGGTGCGCCCGCCGGGCGAGGTCGCCAGCTACGACAACTACGGTGTGGCGCTGGCCGGTCACCTGGTCGAGACGGTAACGGGCACCCCGTTCGCCACGTACCTGGACCGGTCGGTCCTCCGGCCGCTCGGCATGGACCGTACGAGCTTCGCCCAGCCGAACCCTCCCGCGATCGCGGCGGACCTCGCCCGCGGCCACCGTCCGGAGGGCGGCCGGCAGCGGGTCCAGGACGGGCAGTACGGCGACTGGTCCCCGACCGGCGCGGGCGCGGTCACCACGGCGGCCGACATGGGCCGGCTGCTGGGCGCGCTGCTCGACGGCGGCGGCCCGGTGCTGACGCCCTCCTCCGCCTCCCCCCTGCTGAAGCGCCAGTTCGGCAACGACGACCGGCTGCCCGGCCTCGGCTACGTCTTGGAGGAGCGCGTCCGCGACGGGCAGCGGATGCTGGTCAAGGACGGCGACCTGCCCGGCTTCCACGGCAACCTGGCCCTGCTGCCCGAGCGGGACGCGGCGGTGTACGTCGTCTACAACGGCGACGGCGAGAACGGCGCCGCCGCCCACGCGGGGCAGCAGGTCGCGGACCGCTTCGCCGCCCACTTCGGCACTGCCGCCGGCGCCGGCCGCTCCCTGGCGGGGGCCGATGTCACGCCGTATGAGGGCGAGTACCGCTCGACGCGCACCAGTTCCTCCGAGCTGACCCGGGTCGGCGCCCTGACCGGCTCGGTACGGGTGAGCGCGGGCGAGGGCGCGACGCTGACCACGACGGGGCTGTCGCGCGACCCGGAGGTCACCGAACGGCACTGGGTGCAGCTGAGCCCGGGGCTCTTCCAGGAGCGGGGCGGCCAGGACCGGATCGCCTTCCGCGACGGGCGCCTCGCGGTCGCCTCCGACGCCTCCGTCGCGTACGAACGGCTGCCCTGGCACCTCTCCCCCACGCTGCACCAGCGGGTGCTGCTCGGCTCGCTGGCCCTCCTGGCCCTGACGGTGCTCGCGCTGCCGGTACGAGCCCTGGCGCGCCGCCGCTCGCCGGGCCCGCCGCCCGGCGCGCGCGCCGCCACGCTGCTGCTGTGGACGTCCGGTGCGCTGCTCACCGCGGCGGCGGTCTGCTTCCTGCTGCTGTCCACCGACCCCAACGCCCTGAACCGCACGATCATGGTGGGCGACTCGCCGCTCCTCACCGCCGTACCGGCCCTGACCGGCCTGGCGCTCGCCACCACCTGCGCCATGGTCCCGTGCGCGTTCCTCGCCTGGCACCGCCGCTGGTGGCGGACACCCGCCCGGCTCCACTACACCACCGGCACCCTGGCCGCGATCCTCACCCTCGCCATGTGCGCCGAGTACCGGCTCGTGGGGTAGCGACAGGGACGGACGGGGCCCGGCCGTCACCGCGCATCCAGGCCAAGCCGACTGAGCCAGAGAATGACCCCCGTCAACTTGAACACGACTGCTCTCGTGTCGCAGGCTGAACGCCGACGCCTGAAAGGGTCTTCACCGGTGTCGATCGGTGACAATTGATGAACCGTGGCCGAGGACCTCCACCAGCCCTGCGGCGGTGCACACCCTTTCGAATGACTTTAGGGCGCATCGCTGTGCCCCCGAATGCGCCTTTTTCGACAAGTACTTGGCCCTGCCAGCATCCATCTGGCAGGATCCCGTCATGGCAAGAGCGGGTGGGGACCTGAGAGCCTTACTGACCGGGCTCGACGATGTGCAACTTCGTGAACTGATTCTGATACCGGGGCCCTTACCCTTCTGGGCGAAGATTCCCCTCCGTGGCCCGCATCCGCGGGTTGGCCGTCGCGAGTTGCTATCGGCCCGGGCATGGCTGAGTCGGGCACAAACACGCGACTTGAAGCGAATCGCCGACGCAGCCGCCGACTTCGCGGACCATCTCTGGTCCCGACACTCCGAGGGTCCTCCAGTCGATCCTGGCCAACCCGACATCGACACCCTCATGGCGATGACCGAAGCCCTGCCTCCGGTACTTGCCCGGCTGACCCTCCACTCCATGTTGCTGGAGGATGGCACCCCACGGCAGAGACTGGCCGAGCAGTACTGGGACCAGCTGCTCGACACCGCACACCACGAGGCCACCAGCTGGGGTACGAAGGCGGAGGACCACGTCCATGGCTCAGGCGAGGACATCGCCGAGCATGACGACGCCTTGGACTCCGTACCGCGGCAGCAGCCGGACGATTCGGGAGGCGCTGTGCCGGACGAGCAGGCCAGGGGGACGGAGACCGCCCCACCTACAGCGGCTCGGACGGTCGCGGGGGCGACCGGGGCGACCCCCTCTGCCGATCTCGCGGCGGCCGTGGAGGCGCTGCGAGCCCGTGCTGCGCAGTTCGCGGATGTGTTGAGTCTCGCCGCGGACCGGGTCACGGGTGGACTTTCCCTGCCCGCGGCCCTGGAGGAGGAGGCTGCCGCGTGGACGTGTCAGCGTGAGGACGTGGCTCGCCTGTGCCGGAACTCAAGGCACGACTGGGCCGGCGAAGATGGTTTCGACCAACTCCAGGCGATTGTGGTCGCCGTACAGAAGGAACAGGAGCGGGAAGCTGCCCGCACCGGACGACTCACCGTCCTGAACGAGCAGCGGCAGGCTCTGCTGCTGTTGCTGGACCAGGTCGAGGGGAGCGGTGGCGGCGCCTACCTGGATTCCCTGCGGGCGACGCTGCGGACTCTCGAGGAAGAGATCGCCCAGCTGGTGAAAGGCTCTGGCCCCGGCCTCGAAAGCCCGGAGATCCCGACGCCTCGGCGCGCGGTCAGAGGCAGCGGTCCCACAGCCGGGACCGTGGAACCCAGCGGCGCCGAGGTCGGGAAAGACCTGTCGACCACGGACAATTCTGAAACGGCACTGCCCGACGCCGACGCGGACACCGTGGAGCCGACGGACACCGCTTCCACCGTCAATGCCCTTGCACCGTTCGCCCTCGCGGAAGCTGCGGAGCCCTCATGCGCCACAGGCCCCGCTGAGCCCGAGAACGTCGCACGGCACGCGGACGGCACGCGGGCCGTGGAGACTACGGAGGCGGAAGTGCCTGCCGAAGCCGCGGACGCCCCGCTTGCCGCCCACGGCGGGGAGCCGCAAGCCCCGAAAGACGAAGCCCCCGCCGGCCCACCCGCACAAAGCGGGCAGCCCGCGCGAGCCGAGGCACCCGAGGAGCCCGTGCTGCCCTGGCAGGGGCTCTTCGTCGAGCCCGGAACCGCAGCCGACGCCACCGTCTCTCCCGTCGAACAGTTCGTCAGCGCCAACCGCTTCCAGGAGGCCTACTGGCTGACCGTCGCATCCGCCGAGCCCGCGCATCGCGCGGAGTGCCTGGCGTTCGCGGACGCTGCCTTCTCCTGTGACACCCCGGAGGACGCGACACCGGTGATGACCCGGTACGTCCCTGACCTGGAGAGCGTGCAGAGTGACCGTCCGGCACTCGTCATGGCGGCCGTCGCCTCCGTCCGTGCCGGCCTGGTCGTGGGCTGGCCCAACGACTTGCTGTTGCAGACGGATCCTTGCTCGTCCCTCTCCGGCCCATGGAAGCAGCTGCTGGGGTGCGCCATCGACGTACTCCGCCACTACCAGCGGGTGGACCCCACCACGCTGCACCCCCGCAGGGAATCCGGCCCGACCCTGACACATTCCGGACTCGCCGAGGAAGCCGAACGGCTACGGGTGGACCTGCCGAAGCGCAAGATAGGTCTCCAGCGCGCGACCCAGGTGCAGAACCTGCTGATGCGCCCCGAACAGCCGCTGGGACGTGCACTCGAAGCGGTCCGGGACTGGGCCTCCGGCCGGGCGGACGCGTCCGTGCTGGACGATGTCTGGGAAGCCTTCCGGAAGCGGGACTCCGCCGAGCGCGTCATCGAGGAGGCGGACGCGGCGATCCGCACTCCCAAGCAGGCCAAGGAACCCATCGAGGCCAAGGCCAAGCGCTCCCTGCTCAGCCGGATCGAGCAGGTCGTCACACTCCTTTCCCAGGCCCGTGCGCTCGCCGCGCCCGGTATGGAAGAGCGCAGTGACACCGTCACCGCACTGGGCCACGCACTCGCACAAGTGCGGAATGCGCCACCGCTGCCCGGCATCGAGGGAGCAGCGCTCCTGTGCCTGCGGCGCTGGCTGAGCGGAGACGGTCGTTCGCCGGTGTTCCGGCAGCTGCCCGACCTCGTCGACCACCAGGAGCACGCGGCCCCAGGCACCGGTTTCGTACCCGCCACCGAGGCCCTGCTGGCAGCTGCGAATCTGCCCCGGACGCCCGAGGGGGCGCCCGATCCACAGGCTCGGGGCTTCACCCGGGCGGTGTTGTCGCTCTTGGAGCCGGTGGATGTGGCCGCCGTGGCAGAGACGTACGCCGAGCGGGGGGACCTGCACCTTGCGGATGCCTTGGCCGAGGCCTTGGAGCAGGGGCTTGTGCCCGCGGCTGCCCCCGGCTCCGAGGCACTCCCCTCGGATTGGGGGATCCGTCGTGACGCTCAGTGGGCGCACTGGGCGAACGTGCGGGCCGAGACCCACCGGATCGCTGCCGGACTGCTCGCGGAGTTGCGCACCCAGAGCCTCGACCCGGTGACCGAGCGGGAACTGGTGGGGCGGCTCGAGCAGTTCGAGCGGCCGACGCCGGAGGGCGCGTTCCGGCCCACGGTGGAGGCCATAGGCGGGCTGGAGGGGGAGCTGCGGGACCGGGTCCAGACGTATGTGCAGCGGCTGCGCGAGCAATTGGATGCGCTGGCGCTCACCGACGCGGACCACAAGCGGCTTTCCGCCCTGCTGGAAGCCGGCGACACGGTCACGGCGGAGGAATGTCTGGCGCTCTTGCGCAAGGGCGACACCCTGCCGCAGTGGAGCGGCACGGAGCGCAGCGAGGACCTGGAGCGGTTCGTGGCGGGTCTGGAATCCGTCACGCCGGTGAAGGCGGGCCAGCAGGGCTTTTCGGCGGTGCCATGGGCCGAGCACTACGCGGACGGGCAGACTCTGACCGACGCCGCGCTGGCCGGACTCGGCTCGTGGGACGTGCTCAGCAAGCCGTCCACCCGCGGTGCGGAGTGGCAGAAGCATGTACCGACGGTGCTGCGTCTGCTGGGGCTGGAGGGGGACAGGCCGCCGACCCGTGACGACAGCCGCCGGCTTCGCGGCACCCTCCGGCTGACCGCGAAACTCCGCGCGAGTGAGAGCGCGCCTGGTTACGTCGCAGAACTCGGTTCCGCGGCCACCACCTACACCATCCTGCTGGTGTCGGACGAGCAGCGCGGGCGCAGTCCCCTGGAACTGCTCGACCGCAGCGACTCCGGGTCCTGCATCATCCTCTACCTGTACCCGCTGGGCCTCGCCGGACGTAGGGCGATGGCGTCGCGAGCGCGGACTTCCGCACAACAGGCCCTGGTGGTGGACCCCGCCGTCTTCGGATGGGTGGCGGCGCGCTCGCCACGGTCGTTCCGGGCCCTGCAGCGCGTGACGCTGCCCTGGACCGGCTTCAACCCGTACACCCCGTTCGTAGCCGGGCTCGTGCCCCCGGAGGTCTTCTACGGCCGGACCCGGGAGATCGCGGCGGTGAAAGACCGGCTGGGTGCTCTTTTCCTCTACGGCGGACGCCAGTTGGGCAAGTCGGCGTTGCTGCGGAAAGTGGAGGCCGACTTCCCCTCGACTCCCGACCACAAGGCCGTCTACCTGGACCTGAAGGCGCGTGGGGTGGGCGAGGCGGAACCTGCCGACCGGATCTGGCCCGTGCTGGCCTCGGAGCTCAAGCGCGTGGGAGTGCTGGGGCCGAAGGTGTCCACGGCTGTGCCTCCCGCCGAGTTGCTGGAGCACGTACGCCGCTGGCTCGAGGAGAACAGTGAGCGCCGGGTACTGGTCCTGGCCGACGAGGCGGACGCCTTCCTGACCGCCGATTCCAAGGCGGTACGCGGCAGTGGTGGTGAGGGCACATTCGCCAACGTGGCGCGGCTCAAGGGGCTGATGGACAGCACCGACCGACGCTTCAAGGTGGTTTTCGCCGGCCTGCACCAGGTCCAGCGGTTCAGCCGGCTGTCCAATGTGCCTCTCGCGCACGGCGGAGAGGAGCTGATCGGCCCGCTGAAGCCGGCCGAGGCGCAGCGCCTGGTGGTCGAGCCGATGGCGGCCTTCGGTTACTGCTTCGAACGCCCCGAACTCGTCTGGCGAGTGCTGGCGGCGACCAACTACCAGGCGTGTCTGGTGCAGATCTTCTGCGAGCGTTTGGTCACCGTGCTGCGAGAGAAGCCGCTCAGTTCGGCTCAGTGGCCGATCACGGTCACTGAGGACGACATACGGGCAGTGACGGGTTCTCCGGAAGTGCACCGGCACATCGCCGAGCGGCTGCGGCTCACCATCAACCTGGAGGACCGGTACAGGGTGCTCGCTCTGGTGATCGCGCTGCGCAGCCAGGCAGACGGTTTCCAGCGCGGCTACGACGCCGACGAACTGCTCCGTGAAGCCAAGCGGAACTGGCCGGAGGGCTTCAGCCGGCTGACCGCCAGTGACGTGAGGATCTACCTGGAGGAGATGGTGGGTCTCGGCCTGTTGATCCAGCAGGCGGACCGCCGGCACTACGCGGTACGCAGCCCCAACGTGGTACACATGCTCGGCACCCGCGAGGACCTCGAACTGGAGCTGCGCCAAACGGAGTTCAGCCTGCCGTACGACTACAACCCGCGGTTTTCCCGCAGGCTGGTCGGATCGGTCGAGCGGTCCGGCGCGAACCGGTACAGCCCGCTCACCGAGCAGCAGTTGTACGAGGCGACCAGTCCCGGCCTGACCCTGGTCTGCTTGACGAAGGCTCACGGCCCGGAGCTGATGGAACCGGCAGTCCGTTCGTACGCCGACGCGCGTGGTCTCACCGTGCACACCGCCACCCCGGGAACGTTGGTGGACGTGCTCACGCAGGACACCCGCAGCAAGGACCCCAGCCTGGTCTTCGCCGATCTCCGCTACTGCGGCCTGGAGACGCTCGACCGGACCCTGGACCGGGTGCACCAGCACACGGTACGTCGCAAGGCGGCGCCGCCACGCGCAGGGATCATCCTGGTCGACCCGCTGGCGCGGGCCGCTCTCAAGGATGAGCGGGTCACCCAGGTGCTGCGGCCGGAACGGTGGAACGCCGACAGTCTGCGGGCCTGGCCGGAGTGCCCGTTCGACACCCCGGACAAACGGCGTCGGCTGATAGAGGCCACCGGCGGCTGGCCCAGCCTTGTGGAGCGCACGGTGGACTACGCCACCCGAGGCGGGTACACCCTTGAGGCGGCCGTGGAAGCGATCCAGGTCCAGTACGCCCAGGATGCGGTCGCCCGCAACCACCTCGACCGGGTGGAAGTCACCCCGGACATGCGAGGTCTGCTGGCCGAGTGGGTGCGGTACGTCGAGCCCGGCGAGGGGTGCAACCATGGCGACATCGCTGCCGTGACCGGCCTCGAACTGGCCGAGGTCCGCTCGTTGACCGACCGGCTCGCCGACCACGGCGTACTGGACGACGGCGAGGACGGGTATGCGCTGGACCTCGTCACATTCCGCGCACTCACCACGGCGGGGAAGGAATCGTGATCGGCGAAGCCATCGCCGACGGTGCCTCCCTGCCAGGGGTCAGGGTATGGCTCGCCCGTCTGCTGGATGATCTGCACAGTGGCCGCAGCTGCCTGTGGTTGCTTCCTCGGAGCATGCTCAAGGATGCCGGCAACCCAGCCGACCGGCTGCTCGACGATGTGCTGCACGAACTCGCCGACTTCTTGCTGCTGCCCTCGGACGAATCCCCTGCACCTGCCTCCGCTCCCTCCCTGCCGTCGGCCGGGCCGGGCGGCGGCCGGTGGACGGGCCTGGCCCCTGCGCCCGACTTCGACGACGGGCTGCCCGACCTGCCCCATGCCCAGGGCTTTGCTCGTCCGGGGCCCGAGCCGCCGACGCCCCTCACCCCGGCCGAGGCGTTGGCGGGCCTGCTGGAGCGGCTCGCGAAGGAACTGGGCTTCGGCGACGGCACGGAATCCGTCGGTTCGGACCCGACCGGCGACGTACTGGCCCGGCTCACCGGCCGCGGCAGCGGAACCGCCGAGACCCGTCCGGTGGTCGTGCGGGCCTGGCGCGAGCCGGTACCTTCCGCCGCCGCACATCTGCTGCGTCGGCTGGTGGCAACAGCCAAGGAGGCGGGCCTCCCCCCGGACCGGCGCCCCAGAGCCCTCGTCATCGCTTCCACCGAGGACCTTCCGACGGGCCTGCCCGATCAACTGCCCCGGGAGGGCATCGCGGTGCACTGGTGGTGGGGCGCCACAGGCCGCCTGGACACCGCCACGGTCGTCGCGCTGGCGCGTCCACAGCTGGCTTCCCCGACGGAGCGCAGCCATCTGCACGAAGCGGTCGTCCAGGCCACGATCACCGAAGTGTGCGGTCCTTTCCTCGTCATCGCCGCCGCCCTGGCCGGGCGCTGGGACGACGGACGTCCGGAGAGTCTGACGTCGGCGCTCCACGACGTATTCGCGGACTTACCCGGACCGGCGGCCGTCCCGCCGCAGCGAGCCGACGGCGCCCGGCATCCGGGCCGTCGCCCCGACGAGAGACTGCTCGCCGCATGGAACGCCGGCACCGTGGACAGCTGGGACGGCAGACTGCGCCGCCACCCCGTTCACGACCTCATGCATGAGCAGGCAGTGGCCGCCCGGGTATGGCTGGCGCAGAACCATGTGCTGCTGCCGCTGCTGGACGACGCCCGGGATCAGTTCACCACCACTGTCCGATCGCGTGCCCGCCTCCCCCTGGCCCGACTCGCACAGGACTACGGCCCGCGCCTCGGTCCCGTCGCGGCTCCCGAACCAGCCGACTCCACCGTCGCCATGATGGAGCTGGGCGCGATGTGGAGCGCGCACTGCGATGGCGCCATCGTCCTCAGACCCTCCGAGCGTCGTCGGCTGCGCGTCCTGCGTGAAGCCCGCAACCTCCTCGCCCACCGTGTTCCCCTCGACGGCGACCGGCTCCGCCACCTGGTCGAAGAGCTGTGTCGCTGACCAGCACGGGAACAGCAAGGGGCCGACCCGAACGGGCCGACCCCTGCCGTCTGAGCATGCGGCGCACTGTCTGGCGGAACGTAACGCAGGCTCACACGTTGAAGCGGAATGTCTGAAGCCCGGTCCTGACCTGCGGCGGAGCCCCTCTACAGGTCCCTGACCTGGGATTTCCTTGTTGACGTGCGTTGGCTCCAGACGGTTTACGGGTCCTGCGGACCGGCTGCGGACTGGACGACCCCCTCACCCGGATGCCGTGGGCCTTCCGTCCGTCACACCCAGACGCGCCTGCTCCTCCTCGACGATCCGGCGAGCCAGCTCAGTGTCCGACACGTCGACCGCGTCCGGGGTGGCTTCGGCCACGGCGCTACGGCGGGCGTAGGCATCGAACAGGCGGGTCTTCTCCTCCAACATCCTCACCATGCGTTCGTCCACTCCCCCGGTGGCGAGAAGACGATGCACGTGAACCGACCTGACCTGACCCATGCGGTGAGCCCGGGCCACTGCCTGGTGCTCGATGGTCGGCTTGATCTGCGGCTCGCAGATGATGACGACGGAGGCAGCCTGCATATTGAGGCCGACGCCGGCCGCCTGGATCTGCGCCAGGAGCACCGCTGGTCCCGAGACCCCGGCGAAGTCGTCGACGATCTGCTGCCGTCTCCCGGCCGGGACGCTGCCGGTGAGCGCACCGAACATAGGAGTACCGGCCGTGGGACCCACAGCGAGCGCTCCTTTCACCACGCCCAGCACGTCCTTGAAATTGGAGAAGACCACTGTCTTCTGCCCGTTCTCGCCAGCCTCCTGAACGATCTCGCGCAGCCGCTCCAGCTTGGCCGACCTCTCGGGGCGCATGTACGCAGCCCTGCGCATCGCCATGAAGTTGCCTGCGCGCACGGCATCGCGGTACGCCTCCTCGTCCGACGCGCTCAGCTCCTCCCACTCGTCGGTCTGCTGAAGACTCGGGAGTTCCGTCAGCACGTCTTCCTGGTTGCGCCTCAGGTAGACCGGGGCGACAGCCTTGCGGAAGGCGACCGATCCCGCCAAGGCGTCCCGCTCGCCAAGGGAGTCCGCCACCCCTCCATCAAGCATCTGGACCAGGTTGCGGAACTCCACGACCCGGTTCTCCATCGGTGTTCCGGTCATGAAGAGGCTGCGCTCACAACGCTCCGTCCAGAGGGCCACCGACTGGGACCGCTTGGTCTTCGGGTTCTTCACGGAGTGCGCCTCGTCGACGACAAGCAGTCCGACCTCCCCGCCGCCCGGCGCCGGAAATCCGCGCAGTGCGTCGTACGTGGTCACCCCCACCCCGCCCCGCCCCTTCCAGTCGGCGAACGCGTAGTGCCGGTCGGGGCCGTGGAGCACCATGACGCGAAGGGCGCTGCGGGCCTCGATCTCCCGGGTCCAGTTCACGAGAACGCTCGCCGGGCAGACGACCATGAAATGACTCTGCCCCTCGGCGGCCAGGTGCGCCAGCACGGCAATCGCTTGGATGGTCTTCCCGAGACCCATCTCGTCGCCGAGTATCACCCTGCGCTGCGCAAGGACGAACCTCGCGCCGAACGCCTGGTAGCCGCGCAGGGAGACCCGCCGGTGCGAGTCGTCGAGCTGTTGCGTCCGTACCCGCTCGGCGATCTCCTCCGGCAAGAACCCCTCGGCGGCTGCCGCGTCCGGCAGTCGCCCGGAGATCTCGGCGAGCAGGCTGTAGTACTCCGCGGAGCGGAGTTCGAAGTCCACCCATGCCGCGACGTCTGACGTAGATCCGCGTAGCAGGTCCACCGAGGCTTGGGCGAGCAGCTCAGGCACGTCGGCCTGCTCTGCCTCGTCCACGAGTGAACGGATCTCGGCGACCGCCGCCCGGGCACGTGCCTTCCTCTCCTGGCCGGCCAGGAGCATCCTGAAACGCCCGGTGGCGGGCCTCGCGTCGACCAGCAACGGGCCGAGCCGTTCCGACAGGGCTGCGGCTCGGTCCACCGCGCGCCGGGCGTCCGGGCCGGCTTCCACCAGTACGTGCAGGGCCATGACGAGCGCGGTAGTGCTCGGCTCCGGCCGGTCCACGTCCATGTGGACGGCCACCGTCTCGTGCACCGCTTCGGAAAGCCGGCGAGCGGCAGCAAGGATCTGGTCGACAGTGCGCTGCCCGACACCGGGAATCTGCCGCAACCGATAGGGACCCGCTTCGAGAACACGCCCCACCGTGCCAAGGCCGTTCTTCTCGACGTTCCCCAGCCGCAAGCGTCCTTCGGTAACGTCCTGCAGCCGGGCGACGGGGATGGCCTCGAGCTCGCGAGTGACCGCCGCGTCGTGAATCGGCTTCAGCGCCGCCCGCACCGCCTCGACCGCCCTGGCGTGGTCACCGGCCACTGCCTGCGCCGCCTCGTACAGTCGCGCTCCCCTTGCGACCGTGTCCCGCTCACCACGCGCCACGCGTCCCGCCCCTCTTGCACCGTTCCCGCATCCTCCCATCGCGGGCACCGATCCATGACGCGTATCCATCTACAGTCCCGACCTCCTACGACCGCCGGTAGGATCGGCACCATGAGTGGTAGCAGGAAGTATTCGATCAGCCTGCCCGAGGACCTCGCCGAGGCCGTACGCGCCCACGTCGGCCCGGGCGGTTTCTCCGCCTACGTCGCCGAGGCGCTCGAACAGCGGGTCGCCATGGACAAGCTCCGGGAGATCGTCGTCGACTTCGAGACCGACAACGAAGCCCTCACCCGCGAGGAGGTCGAGGCCGCCCGGGCGCTGCTGCGCCACGACCACCGGCAGGCCGGCGGGGCCGCCGCCTGATGCCCGGCACCCTCCTGCTCGACAGCGAAGGACTTTCGAAGCTCTACCGCAAGGACCGCATCGTCGTGGCTCTGGTCCAGGCGGCGTCGGAGGAGGGCGTCCGCGTCGCCACCAGCGCCATGACCACGCTTGAGGCCGACTACGAGCGCATCCACCCGGCTCGCGTCAAGTGGGTCCTCTCCCGCGTCGACGTTCATGACGTCACCAAGGAGATCACCGACCAGGCCGCCGCGCTCATGCGGGCCCACCACCTCCACGGCCACAAGTACGCCATCGATGCCGCCTTCGCCGCCATCGCCCGCAACGCACCCCGGCCGGTCACCGTCCTCACGTCCGACCCCGAAGATCTGACACTCTTGTGCGGCCCTTCCGCGGAGATCGTCAAGGCCTGAGGCAGCCTGACGCCGGCCGGACCCGCCGGTGCCCCACATCGCGGGGCAAGGACTCCACACGGACAGACGCCTGTGCCCGACCCGCCAACAGGCGAGCCGGGCACAGTTCATGACGCAACGTCACACGTTGAAGCGGAACTCCACCACGTCGCCGTCCTGCATCACGTAGTCCTTGCCCTCCATGCGGGCCTTGCCGGCGGCGCGGGCTTCGGCCACCGAGCCGACCGCGACCAGGTCGTCGAAGGAGATGACCTCCGCCTTGATGAAGCCCTTCTGGAAGTCGGTGTGGATCACACCGGCCGCCTCCGGGGCCGTGGCGCCCTTCTTGATGGTCCAGGCGCGGGACTCCTTGGGGCCGGCCGTCAGGTAGGTCTGGAGGCCCAGGGTGTCGAAGCCCACGCGGGCGAGGGTGGCCAGGCCCGGCTCCTCGGCGCCGACGGACTGGAGGAGCTCCATGGCGTCCTCCTCGTCCAGTTCGGCGAGGTCGGCCTCCAGCTTGGCGTTGAGGAAGATCGCCTCGGCCGGGGCGACCAGGGCGCGCTGCTCGTCCTTGAAGGCGTCGTCCGTCAGCTCGTCCTCGTCGACGTTGAAGACGTACAGGAACGGCTTGGTGGTGAGCAGGTGCAGGTCGTGCAGCAGCTCGGCGTTCTCGGAGCCCTGGACGATGCCCTGCGAGAAGAGGGTGTCGCCCCTCTCCAGGATCTCCTTGGCGGCCTCGACCGCCGCGACCTTCGGGGCGATGTCCTTCTTGATCCGGGACTCCTTCTGGAGGCGCGGCAGGACCTTCTCGATGGTCTGGAGGTCGGCGAGGATCAGCTCGGTGTTGATCGTCTCGATGTCGTCCTTGGGCGAGACCTTGCCGTCGACGTGGACGACGTTCTCGTCCTTGAAGGCGCGGATGACCTGGCAGATCGCGTCGGACTCGCGGATGTTCGCCAGGAACTTGTTGCCCAGGCCCTCGCCCTCGCTGGCGCCGCGGACGATGCCCGCGATGTCGACGAAGTCGACCGTGGCCGGCAGGACACGCTGCGAGCTGAAGATCTCGGCCAGCTTGGTGAGGCGGGTGTCGGGGACGCCGACGACGCCGACGTTGGGCTCGATGGTGGCGAACGGGTAGTTGGCCGCCAGCACGTCGTTCTTGGTCAGGGCGTTGAACAGGGTCGACTTGCCGACATTCGGCAGGCCGACGATTCCGATCGTGAGCGACACGTTGGCGACTTCCTAGAGTGAGGATGGTGGGCCGACCCCCCAGTTTACGGGCGCGGCGGACCGGGCCGTGACGGCGACCGGGAGGCGAACTCTCGGCCAAGGTCACCCGAAGGGCGTGTCCCATGCCCGCTTCCCGGCCCCGCGCGACCTACGTTGTCCAGGTGGACCAGCACGGGAACACCCCTCAGCACCGGCAGCGGACCGACCCGGCCCCCGCGGCGGGGTCGCCGTCCCCGGGCGCGCTCGTCGACGGCGGGGCCGTCCGGGGCGGCGCCGCCTCCGGGGCGCGTCCGGCACGGCCGCCCGCCCGCCCGGGTGGCAGGGCGGCGCCCGCTCCCGGGCCCGGTGCCGCCCGGCCGCGGGGCGGCGCCCATCCGGGCACGGGCGGCGGCGGCACCGGGGCGGGCCCGGCGGGTGCCGGGGCCGCGGGCGCCGTGCGCCGGCCGCGTACCGGAGCCGGGCGGCGGAGCGTCCCGCCGGTCGTCCTGGCCCTGCGGAGGCTGCCCTCGCCGCGGCTGACGGGGCTCGGCGCCGGGCTGTTCGCCACGGTGTCGATGTTCCTGCTGGGCTGCCTGGACCGGGTGCTGTTCGACGGGTCCCCGGTGGTGTACGGCCTGCTCTTCCTGCCCGTGAGCGCGCTGACCGCGCTGTGGGTGCGCGACGCCGACCTGGTGACCGCGCCGATCAGCGTGCCGATCGCCTTCGCGGTGGGCGTGGTGCCGATCGCGGGCGGCACCAGCGGCCTCGGCGGGCGGGTGATGGCGGTGGTCACCGCGCTCGCCGTGCACGCCGGCTGGCTCTACGGCGGGACGCTGGTGGCCGGTCTCATCGCCTCCGTACGCAAGGTGCGGCTGATGGGGCGGCGGCAGCGGACCACGGCCGCCGCCGCCCGCGCCGGCCAGCGCTGACCCGGCCCTCCGGCGGCGCAAGGGCCCCTCAGCGGGACCGCGCGGCCATGGCCGCGCCCACGATCCCCGCGTTGTTCTGCAGCTCGGCGGGGACCAGCTCCGCGCGGAGGCCCTTGATCAGCGGCAGGAACTTCTCCGCCTTGCGGCTCACCCCGCCGCCCACGATGAACAGCTCGGGCGAGAACAGCATCTCCACGTGCGCCAGGTACTTCTTGACCCGGTGGGCCCACTCCTCCCAGCTCAGGTCCTTGTCCTCCTTGACCTTCGTGGAGGCCCGCTTCTCGGCGTCGTGGCCGTCGAGCTCCAGGTGGCCCAGCTCGGTGTTGGGCACCAGCTGGCCGTCGGTGAACACCGCGCTGCCGATGCCGGTGCCGAAGGTCAGCATGATGACGGTGCCCTTGCGCCCGCGCCCCGCGCCGAAGGTCATCTCGGCCACGCCCGCCGCGTCGGCGTCGTTGAGGACGGTGACCGGCATGCCGCCGAGGCGGCCGCCGATGAGCGCGGCGGCGTCGACGCCGATCCAGCTCTTGTCGACGTTGGCCGCCGTACGGATCAGCGAATCGGTGACGACACCGGGGAAGGTGACGCCGATCGGGCCCGACCAGCCGAAGTGCTCCACGACCTCGGCGACGCACCCCGCGACGTCGTCCGGTGTCGCGGGGTGCGGTGTCAGTACCTTGTGGCGGGGCTCGGCCAGATCTCCGCGCTCCAGATCCACGGGAGCGCCCTTGATCCCCGACCCGCCGATGTCCACTCCGAAGACGTTCATGGACTCAACGTTACGGGGCGGCGCCGACAGTCACTGCTTTTCGGCCGCCGCGGGGGCTGGTGATCAGGGCTTCTCGTTCAGCGCCGCGGCCTCGGCGCGCAGGTCGCGGCGGAGCTCCTTGGGCAGCGAGAAGGTGATCGACTCCTCGGCGGACTTCACCAGCTCGACGTCCTCGAAGCCGCGCCCCGCCAGCCACTCCAGGACGCCCTCGACCAGGACCTCGGGAACCGAGGCGCCGGAGGTGACGCCGACAGTGGAGACCCCCTCCAGCCACGCCTCGTCGATCTCCTCGGCGAAGTCGACCAGGTGGGCGTCGCGCGCCCCGGCACCGAGGGCGACCTCGACGAGCCGGACCGAGTTGGAGGAGTTCTTGGAGCCGACGACGATGACCAGGTCGGCCTCGGCGCCCATCTGCTTGACGGCGGTCTGGCGGTTCTGCGTGGCGTAGCAGATGTCGTCGCTGGGCGGGGAGATCAGCTTGGGGAACTTCTCCTTCAGCTTGTCCACCGTCTCCATGGTCTCGTCGACCGAGAGGGTGGTCTGGGACAGCCAGACGACCTTCGAGTCGTCCCGCACGGTGACGTTGGCGACGTCGTCCGGGCCGTCGACCAGGGTGATGTGGTCCGGGGCCTCGCCGGAGGTGCCGATGACCTCCTCGTGGCCCTCGTGGCCGATGAGGAGGATGTCGTAGTCCTCGTTGGCGAACCGGACCGCCTCCTTGTGGACCTTGGTCACCAGCGGGCAGGTGGCGTCGATGGTCGCCAGCCGCCGCTCGGCGGCCTCCTGGTGGACGGTGGGTGCCACGCCGTGCGCGGAGAACATCACGATGGAGCCCTCGGGGACCTCCGCCGTCTCGTCGACGAAGATGGCGCCCTTCTTCTCCAGGGTCTGCACGACGTACTTGTTGTGCACGATCTCGTGGCGGACGTAGATCGGCGAGCCGTACTGCTCCAGCGCCTTCTCCACGGCGATCACGGCACGGTCCACGCCCGCGCAGTAGCCACGCGGTGCGGCGAGGAGGACGCGCTTGTCGGACGACGGGCTGGCAGGCGTAGCAGTCATGGTTCCCATCGTAAGGGCGTGTATGAGCGGCGGAAGATCGGCCGCCGGCCGGACACTGGGGGCATGTCGAGCACCACCAGCACGCCGGGCGCGGACCGGCACACCGGGCTGCGGCGGGAGCTCGGCTTCCGTGACCTGGTCGTCTACGGGCTGCTTTTCATCGCCCCCATGGCGCCGGTCGGCATTTTCGGCACCCTGGACGCCCGGTCGGACGGCGCTGTCGCGCTGGTGTACGCGGTGGCGACGGTGGCCATGGCGTTCACCGCATTCAGCTACGCCCAGATGGTCCGGGTGGCCCCTCAGGCGGGGTCGGTCTTCGCGTACGCGCGCAAGGGTCTGGGCGAGGGCCCGGGCTTCGTCGCCGGGTGGATGGCGATGCTGGACTACCTGCTGATCCCGGCGGTGGCGTACCTCTTCGCGGGCATCGCGATGGAGGCGCTGGTGCCGTCCGTGAACCGGTGGGTGTGGACGGCGCTCGCGGTGGTGGTCACCACGCTGCTCAACCTGTGGGGCGTCCGGGCGGCGGCGCGGGTCGGGTTCGCGGTGCTGGCGCTGGAGATCGTGGTGCTGCTGGTCTTCGTGGTGTCGGCGGTGGTGGTGCTGGTACGGGACGGGGCGCAGCGCGGCTGGCTGTCGCCGTTGACCGGGGACGCCGGGTTCTCGGTGGCCGCGGTGCTGGGGGCGGTGTCGGTGGCGGTGCTGTCGTACCTGGGCTTCGACGCGATCGCCTCCTTCGCGGAGGAGGTGACGGGCGGCTCGGCGAAGGTCGCGCGGGCGGTGCTGTCCTGCCTGGTGATGGCGGGGGTGCTGTTCGTGGCGCAGACGTATCTGGTGGCCCTCCTGGAGCCGGTGTCGTCGGCGCGGCTGGCCGCGGAGCCGGCACTGCAGGGTTCGGCGTTCTACGACGCCGTGGACGCCTCGGTCGGGGACTGGCTGCACGACCTGGTGGCGGCGAGCAAGGCGATCGGGGCGGCGTTCGCGGCGCTCGCGGGCCAGGCGGCGGCGGGCCGGCTGCTGTTCGCCATGGCCCGCGACCGGCGGCTGCCCCGGGCGCTGGCGCGCACGGACGCGGGGGTGCCGCGGGTGGCGCTGCTGCTGGCGGCGGCGGTGACCATGGTGGCGGCCGTGTGGGCGGCGCGGCGGGACGACGGGATGGACCACCTGGTGTCGGTGGTGAACATCGGCGCGCTGACGGCGTTCGTCCTGCTGCACGCGAGCGTGGTGGGGTGGTTCGCGGTACGCCGGGGCGGTACGGGGGCGAGGCCGCAGTGGCTGCGGCACGTGGCCGTGCCGGTGGTGGGCGCGGCGATCCTGGTCGCCGTCATGGCCGAGGCGGCGACCTCCGCCCTGGTGGTGGGCTCCCTGTGGCTGGCGGTGGGCCTGGTGGTGCTGGCGGTGCAGTGGGGCCGCCGGGACGGGGCGGACCCCACGCGCGCGTGAAGGCGTCTGCGGAGGCCGGGGTCGGCTCCACGCGCGCGTGGAGGGTGCCCGGGGAGGCCGGGGTGGGTCCCACGCGCGCGTGAGCGGCGTCCGGACGGGGCGGGGCCGGCTTCACGCGCGCGTGGGGGTGGTCAGCGGCCCGGCGGGTACGGCAGCAGGGTGGCGTCCACGCGCTCCCAGTGGGCCCGCAGCTCGGCGAGGAGGGCCGGTTCGGCGGCCGACCTGTCCGCCTGCTCGCGCTGGTCGGAGGCGAGGTGGAACAGCCGGTCGCGGCCGTCCTTGCCGCGGTGGTACTTCCAGTCGCCCCGGCGCAGCGCCCGTTCTCCGCGCACCCGCCAGAACAGCGGCCGTTCCGGCGCGTCCTCGCCGCGAAGGAGGTGCCCGGCGAGGCTGGTGCCGTCGAGCGGGTGGGAGGGCTGCGGGCGGGCGCCGGCCACCTCCAGGAGGGTGGCCGTCCAGTCGGGCGAGAACACCGGCGCCCCGCTCACCTGGCGGCCACCGATCCGGGCCGGCCAGCGCAGGACGGTGGGCACTCTGATGCCGCCCTCCTGGAGGGAGCCCTTGGCGCCGGACAGGGGCCAGTTGTAGGAGAAGCGTTCGCCGCCGTTGTCGCTGGCGAAGAGGACGAGGGTGTCCTCCTCCTGTCCCGACCGGCGCAGGGCGTCGAGGACCCGTCCTATGGAGCGGTCCAGGTCCTCCACCATCTCGGTGTACTTCTCCACCGACCCGCCGTCCTGGTGCCACAGGGCGCCGCGGTCACCCGCCTTGATCCGGCGCACGATCTCCGCGCTCGCCTCCGTGTCGCCGTCGGCGATCCAGGGCCAGTGCGGGGTGGTGTAGTTGAGGTTGAGCAGCCACGGGCGGTCGTGGCGGCGCTGTACGTACGCGGCGGCCCGCTCGGTGAGGACGCGGGTGTAGTAGCGCAGGTCCTTGTACGCGGCGTCGCCCTCGTACAGGTCGTACTCGCCGCCGAGGCCCAGCTTGGAGTAGTACTCCAGCGCGCCGCCGAAGTTCCCGAAGAACTCCTCCCAGCCGGACTTGAGGGGGCTGAAGTCGGGCAGGTACCCGCAGTGCCACTTGCCGATCAGGGCGGTGCGGTAGCCGGCCCGGCGCAGCAGGGAGGCGAGGGTGGGGTGCGCCGGGTCCAGGCCGGCGGTCCGGTCGGCGATGGGCTCGGCGAGCCCGCCCCGGGTACGGCCCGGGTACCGGCCGGTGTAGAGGCTGAAGCGGGTCGGCGAGCAGGTGGCCGATCCGGAGTACGCCTGGGTGAAGCGCACTCCCTGCCGGGCCAGCCGGTCCAGGTGCGGCGTCCTGATGTGGGGCGACCCGTAGCAGGAGAGGTCGGCCCAGCCGAGGTCGTCGCCCAGGATGAACAGGATGTTCGGCCGCCGGGAGTGCCGCCCCCGCAGCGCCCGGAACGGCCTCTCGGCCGGCTCGGCGGCGTGCGCGGCGCTCCCGGCGCTCCCCGCTGTCGCGGTGGCCGTGGCCGCCAGGGCCGTGGCGGCGGTGGCGGTGCCGAAGGCGCGCCGGGACAGCCCGCGGCGGGTTCTGGGGGCGGGGGCGTCGGACGGGTGGTCGTACGGGGACGTCATGGTCTCTCCGGAGGGTGGGCGCACGGCTGCTCCCGGCCGCACGGCGCCACCGCCGCACCACCGGAACCGCGCGGGACAGGGCGCGGCGGACGGCGGCACGGTGCGGGGCGGCCGGAGGCCGGGGGCGGGCGCGGAGCGCGTACGGGAAGCGGAACGGAGCCGGGGGCGTCGCGAGCCGGGACGCCGCGAACCGGGCGCGGGGAGGCTCGGGTTACGGGACGGGTGCGCGTCGGGTGTGCGGCCGGCGCCCGGGCGGGCGCGTGGTCAGCGCCCGGGCGGCCGGGGTGGACGCGCGGTCAGGCGCGCGGCTGTGCGCAGGGACAGATGGCGCTCGCGACACGGACGAGGTCGACGTGGCGGCGCTCCACGAGCGTGACCGTGCGGTCACGGGAAGCCTGCATGCGCCGAAGCTTCACGGAAGCCCGGCCGGCCTGTCAACGGCGGTTCGGATGGCGGACGTCGGCGGACGGGCCACGCGCGCGTGGCGGACCGGTCCCCGCGCGTGGACGCGGACCCTTCGGCGTCCCGCGGGGGTTGTCGGTGGGGACGCGTACGCTCGGCCGCATGGCTCTCACTACGTCTGCCGAAGCGCCCCTGCCCGTCGGTGAGGTGTCGCGGCTCATCGGGGGATGGATCGACCGGCTCGGCGCGATCTGGGTGGAGGGGCAGATCACCCAGCTGTCGCGGCGCCCCGGTGCCGGGGTCGTGTTCATGACCCTGCGCGACCCGTCGTACGACATCTCGGTGAGCGTGACCTGCTACCGGCAGGTGTTCGACGCGGTGGCGGACGTGGTGGCGGAGGGCGCCCGGGTCGTGGTGCACGCCAAGCCGGAGTGGTACGCCCCGCGCGGGCAGCTGTCGCTGCGGGCGGCCGAGGTGAAGCCGGTCGGGATCGGCGAGCTGCTGGCCCGGCTGGAGATGCTGAAGCGGTCCCTGGGCGCCGAGGGGCTGTTCGCCCTGGACCGCAAGAAGCCGCTGCCGTTCCTGCCGCAGCTGATCGGCCTGGTGTGCGGCCGGGCGTCGGCGGCGGAGCGGGACGTGCTGGAGAACGCCCGGCGGCGGTGGCCCGCGGTCCGCTTCGAGGTGCGCAATGTGGCCGTGCAGGGCGTCCACGCCGTGCCGCAGGTGGTGCGGGCGGTGCGGGAGCTGGACGAGCTGCCCGAGGTGGACGTGATCGTGGTGGCGCGGGGTGGCGGCAGTGTGGAGGACCTGCTGCCGTTCTCGGACGAGCAGCTCGTGCGGGCGGTCGCCGAGTGCCGTACGCCGGTGGTGTCGGCGATCGGGCACGAGCCGGACTCGCCGCTGCTGGACCTGGTGGCCGACCTGCGGGCGTCCACGCCGACCGACGCCGCCAAGAAGGTCGTGCCGGACGTGGGCGAGGAGCTGGAGCGGGTACGGGCGCTGCGCGACCGGGCGCTGCGTGCCGTGCGGGGGCTGCTCGACCGGGAGGAGCGGGGCCTGGCGCACGCCCTGGCCCGGCCGGTGATGGAGCACCCGCGGCGGATGGTGGCCGAACGGGAGGCGGAGGTCGACGCCCTGCTGGCGCGCGGGCGGCGGGTGCTGGGGCACCTGCTGGACCGGGCGGACTCGGAGCTGGCCCACACCCACGCGCGCGTGGTGGCGCTCTCGCCGGCGGCGACGCTGGAGCGGGGGTACGCGGTGCTCCAGCGGTCGGACGGCTCGGTGGTCCGGTCACCGGGCGAGGTGGCGGCCGGGGAGGAGCTGCGCGCGCGGGTTGCCGAGGGCGAGTTCGCCGTGCGCGCGGCCGACGGCGATGTCGTACCCCGCCCGTAGGGTGTGCGCATGGCTGCGAACACCACGGAGACGGCGATCGGGTACGAGCAGGCGCGCGACGAGCTGATCGAGGTCGTGCGCCGGCTGGAGGCGGGGGGCACGACCCTGGAGGAGTCGCTGGCCCTGTGGGAGCGGGGCGAGGAGCTGGCCAAGGTGTGCCGCCGCTGGCTGGAGGGCGCCCGGGCCCGGCTGGACGCGGCCCTCGCGGAGCAGGAGGCGCCGGCGGACGCCGAGCGCGAGGAGTGACGCCGGGGGCTGAGCCGCGGACGCCGGCACCGATGACGCCGGATCGCGAGGCAAGCCACGGGAGGCCGTGCCCACGGAGGCCGGCTCCGTGGGCGTACCACCAGGGGGAGTGAGCCTCCGGAATCACCCTGTGAGGGGACTCACGGGCGCGTCGGACCGGATTTAGTTGAAACTTAACCTATCGAGGGCGTACGGTGGGTGCCATCGCTTGATCCTTTGCACGCCCCGAAAGGTTGCCGCATGTCCCTCGTTCTCGACGCCGCCGCTCAGGACCTCCTCTTCCGCGAGGCCCGCACCGCGAACACCTTCACCGACGAGCCGGTCACCGAGGAGCAGGTCCAGGCGATCTACGACCTGGTGAAGTTCGGCCCCACCGCGTTCAACCAGACGCCGCTGCGCATCGTCCTGGTCCGCTCCGCCGAGGCCCGTGAGCGCCTGGCCCCGCTGATGGCGGAGGGCAACCGCGCCAAGACCACCGCCGCCCCGCTGGTCGCGATCCTCGCCGCGGACAACGAGTTCCACGAGGAGCTGCCCACCCTCTTCCCGCACTTCCCGCAGGCCAAGGATGCCTTCTTCGCCGAGCGCCCGGTCCGTGAGCAGGCCGCCACCCTCAACGCCGCGCTCCAGGCCGCGTACTTCATCGTCGGCGTGCGCGCCGCGGGCCTGGCCGCCGGCCCCATGACCGGCTTCGACTTCGCGGGCGTGCAGAAGGAGTTCCTGGACGACGACCACACCCCGCTGATGATCGTCAACATCGGCAAGCCGGGCGAGGGCGCCTCGTACCCGCGCTCCCCGCGCCTGGCCTACGACGAGGTCATCACCACCGTCTGACGGGCTCCCCGGAGCGGACCGGCGGCCCCGGACACCAGGGAGGTGTCCGGGGCCGCCGTCGTACGCGTACCGCCTACGCCCTGCCCGCGGAGGCCGGGGACGAAGGAGCCGGAGCCGATGGGGCCGGGGACGCGGGGGCCGGGGACGACGGGGTGTTGGACGGGGCCCGCTCGGCCGGCCGGAGCGCCGACGCCATCCGCGCCAGCTGCTCGTGCGTCGCCGTACCGGTCACCACCGTGGTCACGCCCTTGTCGCGCAGCACCAGCGCGTCGTACTTGGGGCCCTCCCAGCGCTGCCAGGCCCGGCCGCCCACCTGGTGCGTCCGGCCGGTGTCCCTGGCCTCGTGGGTCACGTCGGAGATGTACTTGCCGGCCGCCGCGGTCGACTGCTCCACCGCCACGTACTGCCGGTCCGGGGTCAGGAAGCCCAGGTGCCAGGCGTCGCCCTCCTGGCGGTCGTACGCGACCGAGGTCGGCATCCAGTCCTCGGCGAGCCCCTGCGGCGCCAGCACCGGGTAGGGCGCGGCGCGCTGCGCCGTCACCAGCTCGACCCGGTAGTCGACCGGCTTGATCGGGTCCGCCTTCTCGTCGTGCGGGATGAAGAGATACATCACACCCGCCGCGGCGCAGATGACCGCCATCGACTGGATCATCCCGCGCACTGTCTGCTTGCCACGCATACCTGCCACGCCCCCTATGGTCGCATCAGCACCGGCTGCTCATACGTGGGCCCCTCTGCTCAATATGTCGACCTACCGATAGAGTCACAGCACCCTCTTCACTTGCGGCCGTCGCCGTACAGAAAGGTGCGTTCCGATGACCGACAATCATCTGCCGTCCGAGCTCGAGGTCTCTCCCGAGGCTCCCGACCGCAACCTCGCCCTGGAGCTGGTCCGGGTGACCGAGGCCGCCGCCATGGCCGCCGGCCGCTGGGTCGGCCGCGGCGACAAGAACGGCGCCGACGGCGCGGCGGTACGGGCCATGCGGACCCTCGTGTCCACCGTGTCGATGAACGGCGTCGTGGTGATCGGTGAGGGCGAGAAGGACGAGGCCCCGATGCTGTTCAACGGCGAGCGGGTCGGCGACGGCACCGGCGCCGAGTGCGACATCGCCGTGGACCCGATCGACGGCACCACGCTGACCGCGAAGGGCATGCCCAACGCGATCGCCGTGCTGGCCGCCGCCGACCGCGGCACCATGTTCGACCCGTCCGCGGTCTTCTACATGGACAAGCTGGTCACCGGCCCGGAAGCCGCCGACTACGTCGACATCAACGCCCCGGTGTCCGTGAACATCCGCCGCGTCGCCAAGGCGAAGCACTCGTCCCCCGAGGACGTCACCGTCGTCATCCTGGACCGCCCGCGCCACGAGGGCATCGTCAAGGAGATCCGCGAGACGGGCGCGCGCATCAGGTTCATCTCGGACGGCGACGTGGCCGGTTCGATCATGGCGGTGCGCGAGGGCACGGGCGTGGACCTGCTGATGGGCATCGGCGGTACGCCCGAGGGCATCATCAGCGCCTGCGCGATCAAGTGCCTGGGCGGGGTGATCCAGGGCAAGCTGTGGCCCAAGGACGACGAGGAGCGGCAGCGCGCGCTCGACGCCGGCCACGACCTGGACCGCGTCCTGTCGACCAACGACCTGGTCAGCGGGGACAACGTGTTCTTCGTGGCGACCGGCATCACGGACGGCGAGCTGCTGCGCGGGGTGCGCTACCGCGCCGAGACGGCGACCACCTCGTCGCTGGTCATGCGCTCGAAGTCCGGCACGATCCGCCAGATCGACTCCACGCACCGGCTGTCGAAGCTGCGCGCGTACAGCCAGATCGACTTCGACCGCGCGAAGTAGCCGGCGCCGGCCCGACCGGAACGGCACGCACGAGCGCGGTACGTACGAGCACGGCACGCACGAGCGCGGTACGTACGAGCACGGCGTACACGAGCACGGCACGTACGAGCACGGCACGCACAAGCGCGGTGTGTACGAGCGCGGCATGCACGAGGGGCGCCCCCATGTGCGGTGGGGGCGCCCCTTCGTCGTGTCCGCTCGCGGGTCAGCCGGCGGCGGCGATCTGCGGGCCGGTCGACGCGGCCTTCTTCAGCTCCACCTCGCGCCTCCTGCGCCGGGCCAGCACCACGCGCCGCTCGGCCGCCGTCAGGCCGCCCCACACGCCGTACGGCTCGGGCTGGAGCAGCGCGTGCTCCCGGCACTCGATCATGACGGGGCAGCGGGCGCAGACCCGTTTCGCGGCCTCCTCACGCGCCAGCCGGGCGGCCGTGGGCTCCTTGGACGGCGCGAAGAACAGGCCCGCTTCGTCCCGGCGGCACACCGCCTCCGTGTGCCACGGTCCGGCCTCGTCCTCCCGCGCCGGAAGGCGCGGGGAGGTGGCGGCGGCGACCTGGAGACGCTGAGGCGGCAGTTGCAGCACGGTCTACTCCTGACGACGGCTGAGGCTTCGCGAGCGAGAGACGATGCAGCAAGCCCTACCCGCTGTGCGCGCTCCTATGCACTGCGTGGCGCTCCGGTGCGCACCCGGCGTCCCGACCGGCCGGAACGCCGCCCGAACCTCAACCGCCCATGTGCTTACGGAGTTTGGCGTGCAGGTCCGCGATGCGCTTGCCGCGCTTGGGGCGGGCCTCGACGGCGCCGAAGACCGCGAAGCCGTTGACGACGACGACCGGCGCCTCGGGGTCGGCGGCCTCCAGCGGCTCGACCTCGAAGGCCCCGAAGACCGCCGAGCCGTCGCCGCGCAGGGTCACGTTCTCCGGGACGCGGACCTCCACGGCGCCGAAGACCGACGTCGCGTCGATGGTGGTGAGGCGCTGGGTGAAGACGGCCTCAGTCAGGTCGATCTCGACGCTGCCGAAAACCGCGAAGGCCCTGGTCCGCCGCCCGACACGGCGGCGGCCCCGGCGGGTGGCGCTGGAGAAGAAGGCGAACAGCCGGTCCGCCGGGGCGGTGCTGTCCTCGTCGGCGTACGCGTACGCGTCCGACGGCCGCGCCCCCCGCTCCGGGTGGGGGCGGGCGGCGGGCAGGTCCCGGACGAGGGGTTCCAGCTCGCCGAGCGTCTTGGCCCGGTAGACGGCGTCCACCCGCTCCCCGTGCTCCTCGGCGTCGATCCGGCCCTCCGCGAGGGCCTCGCGGAGGATGTCCGCGATCCGGTCCCGGTCGGCGTCGGAGGCCCGCAGGGCGGGTTCGGCGGGCGCGAACGGCTTCTGGGGCTGCTTTTCGAGGTCCACGGCCGTAGCGTAGCGAAACGCGATACATCGCGACTAGGCCCCGGACGGGCGAGGCCGAGAGGCCACCGACGGCAGGCCCCGGGTGTCCACCCGACGAACCGGCGCACTGGCGCCCGGTAACTGAGCCTTACCTCACAGGATGGGGCGGCTCCGGGCGTTCTACGCTTGTGGGCGCGCTCGCCAATGGAGGCGGCGCCGCCGTCTGCCGAGTGAGGAATGGCCGCAATGCCCCCTGTCTCCCGCCCGACCAACCCCGCGTTCCAGTACTCCGACCTGCTCCCGCTGGGAGAGGACACCACGCCCTACCGCCTGGTGACGACCGAGGGGGTCTCCACCTTCGAGGCCGGCGGCCGGACGTTCCTGAAGGTCGAGCCGGAGGCGCTGCGCAGGCTCGCCGAGGAGGCGATCCACGACATCCAGCACTACCTCCGCCCCGCGCACCTGGCGCAGCTGCGCAGGATCATCGACGACCCGGAGGCGTCGGGCAACGACAAGTTCGTGGCGCTCGACCTGCTCAAGAACGCCAACATCGCGGCGGCCGGGGTGCTGCCCATGTGCCAGGACACCGGCACGGCGATCGTGATGGGCAAGCGCGGCCAGCACGTCCTCACCGAGGGCGAGGACGAGAAGGCCCTGTCGCGCGGCGTCTTCGACGCGTACCAGAACCTCAACCTGCGCTACTCGCAGATGGCCCCGCTCACCATGTGGGAGGAGAAGAACACCGGCTCCAACCTCCCGGCGCAGATCGAGCTATACGCGACGGACGGCGGCGCGTACAAGTTCCTGTTCATGGCGAAGGGCGGCGGCTCCGCCAACAAGTCCTTCCTGTACCAGGAGACCAAGGCGGTCCTCAACGAGTCCTCCATGATGAAGTTCCTGGAGGAGAAGATCCGCTCCCTCGGTACGGCCGCCTGCCCGCCGTACCACCTCGCGATCGTCGTCGGCGGCACCTCGGCGGAGTTCGCCCTGAAGACGGCGAAGTACGCCTCGGCGCACTACCTGGACGAGCTGCCCTCCGAGGGCTCGGAGCTGGGCCACGGCTTCCGTGACGAGGAGCTGGAGAAGAAGGTCTTCGAGCTGACGCAGAAGATCGGCATCGGCGCGCAGTTCGGCGGCAAGTACTTCTGCCACGACGTGCGCGTGGTGCGGCTGCCGCGCCACGGCGCCTCGCTGCCCGTGGCGATCGCCGTGTCCTGCTCCGCCGACCGCCAGGCCGTTGCCAAGATCACCGCCGAGGGCGTCTTCCTGGAGCAGCTGGAGACCGACCCGGCGCGCTTCCTGCCGGACACCACCGACGAGCAGCTGGACGCCGCCGGCGACGTGGTGCGCATCGACCTCAACCGGCCTATGGACGAGATCCTCGCCGAGCTCACCAAGCACCCGGTCAAGACGCGGCTGTCGCTGTCCGGCCCGCTGGTCGTGGCGCGCGACATCGCGCACGCCAAGATCAAGGAGCGGCTGGACGCCGGCGAGGAGATGCCGCAGTACCTCAAGGACCACCCGGTGTACTACGCCGGTCCGGCCAAGACCCCCGAGGGGTACGCCTCCGGCTCCTTCGGCCCGACGACGGCCGGCCGCATGGACTCCTACGTGGAGCAGTTCCAGGCGGCCGGCGGGTCCAGGGTCATGCTGGCCAAGGGCAACCGCAGCAAGCAGGTCACGGACGCGTGCGGTACGCACGGCGGCTTCTACCTGGGCTCGATCGGCGGCCCGGCGGCCCGGCTGGCCCAGGACTGCATCAAGAAGGTCGAGGTCGTCGAGTACGAGGAGCTCGGCATGGAGGCGGTCTGGAAGATCGAGGTCGAGGACTTCCCGGCGTTCATCGTGGTGGACGACAAGGGCAACGACTTCTTCCAGGACCCGGCCCCCGCGCCGACCTTCACCTCCATCCCGGTGCGCGGCCCCGGCCTGGGCTGACGCTCCCCGCGTCACGCGTCACGCGTCACGCGTCACGCGCGCGTGGACCCGGTGCGGGTTCCGGGGCTCACGCGCGCGTGGACCCGGTCAGGATTCCGGGGTCCACGCGCGCGTGGCCGTACCGCGTGGCCGTACCGCCGCCTCAGGCGAACCGCTGCTTCGCCGTCCCGTCGCACGGCTGGAGCCGCAGCGGGTCCTTCGCCGCGCCCAGCGTCACGCACAGGCCGGTCGCCGCCGCCGGGCGGAGCGTCCCGGCCTGGCGGACGAACCGCTGGTGGGCGGCGCCCGAGCAGTTCCACACCACGAGGGCCCGGCCCGCCCGGTAGTCGGCGCCCGGTACGTCCAGGCACCGGTCGTGCGTCAGCGCCGTGTGGAGCGAGCCGCGCTCCCGGTCGTACCACCAGTCCTGGTTGCGGCCCCCGTGGCAGTCCCAGCCGCCGACGGCCGTGCCGTTGCGGCTGACCGACCCCGCCACGTCCACGCAGGTGCCGGTGGCCTCACCGCGCAGCGGAACGAACATGTCGTCCCAGGCGCCCGGCACCAGCACCGGGCGGCCGGTCGAGGCCGGGTCGGCGCAGCTCGCCTCACGCACACCCGCCTCGTACAGCTGGGTCAGACAGGAGGCGAAGGCCGCGTGCCCGGCGGCGTTCGGGTGGAAGGACTGGCGCACCGAGTTGGCGTCCGGCAGACCGGGCTTGGACAGGTCGATGTACAGGCCGCGCGCCCAGGTGTCCTCCATGCAGACCTCGTGCCCGTGGAAGAGCCGGGAGTTGTCGAGGTAGACGGCCCCGGTGTTCGCCGCGGCGCGCCGCATCCCGCGTTCGAAGGCGGGTACGGCGGTGTCGCGGCCCCAGACGGTGTCGGAGTCGTACCCGAGCCCTCCGCAGACGAGCTTGCCGGGGAAGTTCGGGTTGTCGCGGAAGTCGGGTCCGATGGGGCTCGGGTAGCCCATGACGACGAGCTTGTAGTCGCCGTCGGCGTACCCGGCGTCGCGCATCACCGTGCGCAGGTCGCGCACGGTCTGCTCGACCTTGGGCACGAGCGCGTCGACCCGGGCCTGCCAGCCGGCGGCGTACTTCGGCTCGCACGGGCCCTGGAGGGTGAGGTAGCGGGTGACGCAGTCGGTCATGACGGGGCCGAACTGGAGGTCGTCGTTGGCGCCGGCCACCAGCAGGACCATCTTCACGCGCGTGTTGCGGGCCTTGATGGCGAGGCTGTCGCTCTGGACCAGCTCGTCGGCGTACTGCTTGCCGCCGCCGATGCGGATGTTGCCCGTCGACGCGCCGGAGCAGGCGACGTTGTAGGTGACGTCGGCGGGGATGCCGGTGCGGTGGACGGCGGCCTGCGGGGAGCGGTGGCACCAGTTGTCGGGGCCGTTGGTCGGCGGCTCGTAGGTGCCCACGCCCTCGCCGGAGATCTCGCTGTCGCCCAGCGAGACGAGGCCGGTCTTCCGCTCGGCGAGCGGCCGTTCGGCGGGGGAACCGTACAGCGCGGTCGCCTCGGCGGCGCGGACGGCCTCCAGCTCGGGCGGGAGGGGTACGGATGCGGTGGTACGGGGAGGGCCGGCGGGGTCCGCCGCGGCCCGGGCGGTCGTCCCGAGGGTGGTCGTGGTGCCGAGGGTGGTCGCGAGGACGGCCGCCGCCACGAGCGTACGGCGGAGTCCGAACCCGGCTCTGGTACCGGTGCGCCTCATCGCGCCTCCTGGAAGTGGGGTTACCCACGGTTTTTACTGATCGGTAGACATCTTGGGAATACGCGGAACGAGACAAGTGCTCAGTGTGTGCGGGAGGTTTGACGACATGACGGACCAGAGCGGCCCCGGGGACACCACGGACTCCACGGGCCGGACGGACTCCACGGACCGGGCGGAACAGGACGTGGCCGGCGGGACGGACCACCGGATCGAGCACGACTCCATGGGAGAGGTGCGCGTCCCGGCCCGGGCCAAGTGGCGCGCCCAGACCCAGCGGGCGGTGGAGAACTTCCCGGTGTCGGGCCGGCGCCTGGAGCGGGCCCACATCGAGGCGCTGGCCCGGATCAAGGCCGCCGCCGCGAAGGTCAACGCGGAGCTGGGCGTGCTGGACGAGGAGCGGGCCGCCGCGATCCGGGAGGCCGCGGCGGAGGTCGCGGAGGGCCGCTGGGACGAGCACTTCCCGGTCGACGTCTTCCAGACCGGCTCCGGCACCTCGTCCAACATGAACATGAACGAGGTGCTGGCCACCCTGGCCGGCGAGCGGCTCGGCCGCCCGGACGGCGTGCACCCCAACGACCACGTCAACGCGTCCCAGTCGTCCAACGACGTCTTCCCCTCCTCCATCCACATTGCCGCCACCGCCGCCGTGCTCCGCGACCTGGTCCCGGCGCTGGAGCACCTGGCCGCCGCCCTGGAGCGGAAGTCGGCCGAGTTCGCGGACGTGGTCAAGTCCGGGCGTACACATCTGATGGACGCCACACCGGTGACGCTGGGCCAGGAGTTCGGCGGGTACGCGGCCCAGATCCGGTACGGCGTGGAGCGGCTGCGCGCCTCGCTGCCGCGCCTGGCCGAGCTGCCGCTGGGCGGCACGGCGGTGGGCACCGGCATCAACACCCCGCCCGGCTTCTCCGCGGCCGTCATCGCCGAGGTCGCCGCCGCGACCGGGCTGCCGCTGACGGAGGCCCGCGACCACTTCGAGGCGCAGGGCGCGCGCGACGGCCTGGTCGAGACGTCCGGGCAGCTCCGTACGATCGCGGTGTCCCTCACCAAGATCTGCAACGACCTGCGGTGGATGGCGTCCGGGCCGCGCACCGGGCTCGCCGAGATCCGCCTGCCCGACCTCCAGCCCGGCTCCTCGATCATGCCCGGCAAGGTCAACCCGGTGATCCCCGAGGCGGTGCTGATGGTCGCCGCGCAGGTCACCGGGAACGACGCCACGGTCGCGGCGGCAGGCGCCGCCGGGAACTTCGAGCTGAACGTGATGCTCCCGGTGATCGCCAGGAACCTGCTGGAGTCGATCCGGCTGCTGGCCAACGCCTCGCGCCTGCTGGCGGACCGTACGGTCGACGGGATCACCGCGGACGCGGAGCGGGCGCGGGAGTACGCCGAGTCCTCGCCGTCCGTCGTGACCCCGCTGAACAAGTACCTCGGCTACGAGGAGGCGGCGAAGGTCGCCAAGAAGTCGCTGGAGCAGCGCAGGACCATCCGCGAGGTCGTCCTCGGCGAGGGGTACGTGGAGCGGGGCGCCCTGACGCTGGAGCAGCTCGACGAGGCCCTGGACGTCCTGCGGATGACCCGGCCCTGACCCGGTTCCCCCGCGCCTCCGGCCCGGGCGCCCGTCCCTCCCGTCCGCGGCGGGGCGGGCGGCGCGGCCCCGGCCCCGGCGCCCGGTTCTAAGATCTGCGCATGACAGCCGAGACGACGACAGGGAGAGCGGCGCGCGCCGGGGGCGCGCGCTGGGCGCCGGGGGCCCGCATCCTGTGGCGCTACCGCGACAACGGCGGCGGTCACATCCACATCTGCCGCCCGGTGACCGTCGTCCAGGACACCGACGACCTGCTCGCGGTGTGGATGGCGCCGGGCACCGAGTGCGTCAAGCCGGTGCTGGCCGACGGCACGCCCGTGCACGAGGAGCCGCTCGCCACCCGGTACACCGCCCCGCGCACCACCGTGCGCACCCGGTGGGAGGGGACCGGGGTGCTCAAGCTGGCCCGGCCGGGCGAGCCGTGGTCGGTGTGGCTGTTCTGGGACCACGGCTGGCGGTTCCGGAGCTGGTACGTCAACCTGGAGGAGCCGCACACCCGATGGGTGGATGGAGTGGACTCCGAGGATCATTTTCTGGACATCTCGGTGTTCCCGGACCGCAGTTGGCTGTGGCGGGACGAGGACGAGTTCGCGCAGGCGCAGGCGTGCGGCCTGATGGGGCCCGCGCAGGCCCGGCGGGTGCGGGAGGCCGGGCGCGCGGCGGTGGAGGTGATCCGGGCCTGGGGGGCGCCGTTCGCGGACGGCTGGGAGCACTGGCGGCCCGACCCGGAGTGGGAGATTCCGGACTTGCCCGCGGACTGGGATCGCACCCCGGCGCACACGGCTCCGTGAGACCCTTGATGCGCCCCTGGGGTGCAAACGTAGGATCGTCCTCCGCACATTCGCGGAGCAGTAACGACTGAGCAGAGACCAGGAACTGACCGTAAGTCATCCATGAGGGGGGTGGAGCCGTGCCTGATCCGTGCCCGGATCCGTCATCCCTTGTCGACGCCGCCCTCAGAGCGGGTATAGCGCCTGACAGAGCGATCGCCTCGCATCACCGGCCCGGACGGACGGAATCCCACGCGTGACGGAGCATCCCACCTCCCACGAAGGCCGGCAGCCCCTCGCTGCCCGGCCGCAGGAACGCACCCGGCCGCGGCAGGAGACGCCCCCGTCCTCCGCCGTGCCGCCGCCGGCGCCCGCGCCCGCGGGCGGGCCGGCACGCGGAGCGTCGGGACCGCGCGGGGCGTCGGGGCGCGGCAGCGGCGCGTCGGCGCACGCCGGCGGTGCGGGGCACTCCGGCGCGGCCCCCGGCTCCGGCCGGGGCAACGGCCGCGGCTCCGGGCCGGGCGGCCCGCCGGGTGGGCTGCCCGCGCAGGGCGGGGCGGGCCGGGGCGGTGGCGGTTCCGGGGGCCGGGGCCAGGGCCCGGGCGGGCCGGCCGGTCCGGCGGGCGCCTCCGGCGGGGGCGCGCCGGGCGGTCAGGAGCCGGCGGTCGTCGCCCGGCGCGAGGGCGACCGGCTGCGCTTCGTGGGCGCCGCCACCCGCCGGGTCGCCCGGGGCATCGACCTGGACGAGATCGTGCTGGGCCTGTGCCGGGCCACGGTGCCCACCTTCTCCGACGCCATCCTGGTGTACCTCCGCGACCCGCTGCCGGTCGGCGACGAGCGTCCGGTCGACCCGTTCGTCCTGCGTCTGCGCCGTACCGACCGGCTGCGTTTAACGGAGGACGAGTCCGAGCTGGGGCTCTCCGCCGCCGCCGCCGACGCCGAGACCGATCTCGACCTGGGCCCGGCGGCCGAGTTGTGCGAGATCCGGGCCGGCGGCGCGCTGGCCGAGGTGCTGCGGGGCGTCCGCCCGGTCTTCGGCGACTCGGCGGCGGCCCGCGCGGCCCTGCCCGAGCTGCTCGGCGACGGCCGCTGCGTACCGTCCGGGCACCGGGCGATCCTGGCGCCGCTGCGCGGCCGGCGCCGGGTGATCGGCGCGGCCGTGTTCCTGCGCCGCCCGGACCGGCCCCCGTTCGAGCCGAACGACCTGCTGGTGGCGGCGCAGCTGGCCACGCACACGGCGCTCGGGATCGACAAGGCGGTGCTGTACGGGCGTGAGGCGTACATCGCCGACGAGCTCCAGCGCACCATGCTGCCCGAGAACCTGCCGCAGCCGACCGGGGTGAAGCTCGCCTCGCGCTACCTCCCGGCGGCGGAGACGGCGCGGGTGGGCGGCGACTGGTACGACGCGATCCCGCTGCCGGGCAGCCGGGTCGCGCTGGTCGTGGGCGACGTGATGGGCCACTCCATGACGTCCGCCGCGATCATGGGCCAGCTGCGCACCACCGCGCAGACCCTCGCCGGGCTCGACCTGCCGCCGCAGGAGGTGCTGCACCACCTCGACGAGCAGGCCCAGCGACTCGGCGAGAACCGCATGGCGACCTGCCTGTACGCGGTCTACGACCCGGTCGCGCACCGCATCACCATCGCCAACGCGGGCCACCCGCCGCCGATACTGCTCCACCTCGGCGGCCGGGCGGAGGTGCTGCGCGTCCCGCCGGGCGCGCCCATCGGCGTGGGCGGGGTGGACTTCGAGGCGGTCGAGCTGGACGCCCCGGCCGGGGCGACGCTGCTGCTCTACACCGACGGGCTGGTGGAGTCCCGGCTGCGGGACGTGTGGACGGGCATAGAGCAGCTCAGGGAGCGGCTCGCGGCGACCGCCCAGCTGACCGGCCCGGACCACTCGCCCCCGCTGGAGGCGCTGTGCGACGACGTGCTGGACATGCTCGGGCCGGGCGACCGGGACGACGACATCGCGCTGCTGGCCGCCCGGTTCGACGGGATCGCGCCGAGCGACGTCGCCTACTGGTTCCTGGAACCGGAGGAGCAGGCGCCCGGCCGGGCGCGGCGGCTGGCGCGGCGGGCGCTGGCCCGCTGGGGCCTGGAGGAGCTGTCGGACAGCGTCGAGCTGCTGGTGAGCGAGGTGGTCACCAATGCCGTGCGGTACGCGGAACGGCCGGTGACGCTGCGGCTGCTGCGCACGGACGTGCTGCGGTGCGAGGTCGGTGACGACTCGCCGCAGCTGCCGCGCCAGCGCCGGGCGCGGGACACCGACGAGGGCGGGCGCGGGCTGTTCCTGGTGAACCGGCTGGCCCGGCGGTGGGGCGCGACCCGGCTGTCGACGGGCAAGGTCGTCTGGTTCGAGCTGCCGACGCGCCTCTGAGGCACGCCGCGCCCCCGGTACGACGACGGTGGCCGGGCCCCGGTGAAGGGGCCCGGCCACCGTCGTCGTATGCGCTGATGTACGAGGGGCGTCAGGGCCGCACCGGGTCGAGGCCGCCCTGGTCGCCGCCGCCCGGGTCGCCGGTCGGTTCGCCGCCGCCGTCGTCGCCGCCGGTGGCGCCGCCCTGGTCGCCGCCGTCGGTCGGCTCGCCGGTCGGGGTCTGGGTGGGCGTCGGGGTCGTCGGCGTGTCGGTGGGCCGGGACGGCGTCCGCGTCGGGGTGGTCGGCTCCTCGGTGGGCTCCTCGGTCTCGGTGGGCTCCTCCGTGGGCGACTCCGTCTCGGTCGGCTCCTCGGTGGGCTCCTCCGTCTCGGTGGGCTCCGGCGGGGCGGTCTCGGCCAGGTCCAGGTCGAACCGGGCGTCGGAGCCGCCGTCGAGGGCGCCGAGGGTGTAGTCGGCCCAGATCCGGGCGGGGAAGCCACCGCCGTTGGCGCGGCCGGAGTTGGCGGTGCCGGTGAGGGTGACCTGCCTGCCCTTCTCGGCGTCCTCGCCGAAGAGGGCGACGACCGTGGTGAGTTCGGGGGTGTACCCGGCGAACCAGGCCGACTTGTTGTTCTCCGAGGTGCCGGTCTTGCCCGCCGCCTGGTAGGCGGAGGTGTTGGCCTCGTGGCCCGAGCCGTTGCGGACGACACCGGTGAGGGCGGAGGTGACGGTGTCGGCGCTCTCCCGGCCGATGACCCGGTCGCCGACGGGCGCGTCCACCCGCTCGAAGGTGCGGTCCTTGTGCTCGGCGGACTTCACGATGGTCGGCGTGACCTTCTTGCCGTGGTTGTCGAGGGTGGCGTACACCCCCGCCATGTCCCAGGTGGAGGCGCCCATGGTGCCGAGCGACATCGCGGGCTGCTCGACGAAGCTCTCGTCGTCCTTCATGCCGAGGGCGAGGGCCGTCTTCTTCACCTTGGCCGGGTCGGCGTCCACGATCATCTGGGCGAAGACCGAGTTGATCGACTTGTTCATCGCCTCCTGGACGGTGACCGGGCCGTAGCTGCGGTTGTCCTCGTTCTCGGGGGCGAAGGCGGTCTCGCTGCCCTCGACGGGACGGCGGCTGGTGCCGTCGTAGACGGTGCCCAGTCCTATCTCGTCGCCGTTCTGGGTCCGGGCGCCGTTCTCCAGGGCGGAGGCGAAGACCAGGGGCTTGAACGTGGAGGCGGGCTGGTAGTCGCGGCGGGTGGCGTTGGACATCCAGTGCTCGGTGGCGCCGACGCCGCCGTACAGGGCGACCACGCTGCCGGTCTTCGGGTCGACCGAGGTGGCGCCGGCCTGGACGGTGGCGTCGACCTTGCTGTTCTTGCGGTCGAGCCGGTCCTCCAGTTGCTCCTCCACCGCCTTGACGAGCTTCTTCTGCCGCTTCTCGTCGATGTTGAGGGTGATGTTCCAGCCGCCGGCCTCGATGTCCTCCTCGCTGACGCCCTGCCGGATCATCTCCTGCTTGGCGGCGGCGACGAGGTAGCCGGTCTGGCCCTCCATGCCGGGCGCCGCCTTGGGCTTCTGCGGGACGTCGAACTTCTGGCCGGCGCGCGCGGACCGGTCGAGCCAGCCCTCCTCGACCATGTTGTCCAGGACGTAGTTCCAGCGCTCGGTGGCCAGCTTGCGGCCGGTGGGGGTGGCGTTGGACCAGTCGTACTGGTTGGGGGCCTGGAGCAGGGCGGCGAGGTACGCGCCCTGGGAGACCGTCAGCTTCGGGGCGTCGACGCCGTAGTACGCCTGGGCGGCGGCCTGGATGCCGTACGCGCCCCGGCCGTAGTAGCTGGTGTTCATGTACCCGGCGAGGATCTCGTCCTTGCTCATCCGCTGGTCGACCTTGAGGGAGATGACCATCTCCTTCAGCTTGCGGGTGACGGTCTGGTCCTGGTCCAGGTAGTAGTTCTTGACGTACTGCTGGGTGATGGTCGAGCCGCCCTGCTTGCCCTTGCCGGCCAGGGTGTTGAGGACACCGCGGGCGGTGCCCATGAAGTCGACGCCGGAGTCCTGGTAGAAGGTCTTGTTCTCGGCCGCGACGAACGCCTTCTCCACGTCGTCGGGGATCTTGTCCAGGCCGACGATCTCCCGGTTGACCTCACCGGTGCGGGCGAGGACCTTGCCGTTGCTGTACCGGTAGACGTTGCTCTGCATCGTCGCCTGGGCGTTGGCGGAGGGCACCGGGACGAGCAGGTAGATCACGTAGAAGGCACCCATGGTGAGCAGGCAGAGCCCGAGAAAGGTGCCCAGCAGTCTCTTCCAGGTGAAGAAGCGGCGTATGCCCCCGCCCTCGGTCTTCGCCCCGCGCGCCCCGCGTTCCCGCGCCTGTCGCGCTTTCGCTCGACCCATCGCTCCGTAGCTCCGCTCTGCTCATCTGTGCGAATCAGCTCAGCAAACTAACACCACGGGTGGCGACAAAGCTCAACGGATCCGGTCTTTTCCGGACGTGACAATGAGCACCCGCGTCAACGGAACCGACTCACCAGGGGTGCGAAGGGTTGCCGGAAGCGATAAAGTGATATCACTTTGCTAGGCGGTCGCGGAGGCTCACCACGTGTGGCTCCGGACCGCCGGCACCCGCACGGACGAGGGACGGGGACGATCATGACGAACACACCGGACAACCGCGGCACCCTGGCGGAGGACCTGCCCGAGATGCCCGAACCACGCGTGCGCGAGTTCGCCGCGCGCAGCATCGGCGGCGGCCTGGCCCTGCTCCTCGGCCTGGCCGGCCTGGCGGCGGGCGTCTGCCTGGTGGTGGCGGGCGGCGCCGCCGGCTCGTCGGGCGGGAAGGCGGCTCTGATCGCCGCCGGCGTCGTGCTGGTGATCGCCTCCTTCCTGGCGATGTGCGGGCTGAACATGGTGGCGCCGGGCGAGGCCCGGGTCGTCCAGCTCTTCGGCCGCTACCGGGGCACCGTCCGCACCGACGGCCTGCGCTGGGTCAACCCCTTCACCTCGCGGGCGAAGATCTCCACCCGGGTGCGCAACCACGAGACCGCCGTCCTCAAGGTCAACGACGCCTACGGCAACCCGATCGAGCTGGCCGCGGTGGTGGTGTGGAAGGTCGAGGACACCGCGCAGGCGATGTTCGAGGTCGACGACTTCCGGGTGTTCGTCTCCACGCAGACGGAGGCGGCGGTGCGCCACATCGCCATCGAGTACCCCTACGACGCCCACGACGAGGAGGAGCTGTCGCTGCGGGGCAACGCCGAGGAGATCACCGAGAAGCTGGCCGTCGAGCTCCACGCGCGCGTGAAGGCGGCGGGCGTCCGCATCGTCGAGTCGCGGTTCACCCACCTCGCGTACGCCCCGGAGATCGCCTCCGCGATGCTCCAGCGCCAGCAGGCCGGCGCGGTCGTCGCGGCCCGGCGGCAGATCGTGGAGGGCGCCGTCGGCATGGTCGAGGCGGCGCTGGACCGGCTGGAGGAGCGGGACATCGTGGAACTGGACCCGGAGCGCAAGGCCGCGATGGTCTCCAACCTGATGGTGGTGCTCTGCGGCGACCGGGCGGCGCAGCCGGTGCTGAACACGGGCACCCTGTACCAGTGACACCCCCGCCGGACCGCCGCCAGCGCAAGCAGGTGCTGCTGCGCCTCGACCCGGCGGTGTACGAGGCGCTGGCCCGCTGGGCGGCGGACGAGCTGCGCAGCGCCAACTCGCAGATCGAGTTCCTGCTGCGCAAGGCCCTCGCGGACGCGGGGCGCCTGCCGGCCGCGCCGGGCCCGCTGCCCCGCCGCGGCCGGCCCCCCAAGTCGCCGCCGCCGGAGACCCCGCCCGCGCACCCGCCGCCCCCGGAGACGTCCGGGCCCGCCCGGCCGGACGGCCCCCCGGCCGGCTGAGCGCACCGGGCACCGAGCACCGGGCACCGCCCATGGCCCCGCCCCCGGAGGGACGACCTCTCCGGGGGCGGGGCCTCTCCGGGGGCGGGGCCTTCACCGTGCCCCCACCGGCCCTGTATACGCCGGGTGTATACCGGCGTGTACGGTCGAGGGCATGTCCATCGGTCACACCCTCCTCGGGCTCCTGGAGTCCGGCCCGCGCCACGGCTACGACCTCAAGCGCGCCTTCGACGAGAAGTTCGGCCACGACCGGCCGCTGCACTACGGGCAGGTCTACTCGACCATGTCGCGGCTGCTGAGGAACGGGCTGGTCGAGGTGGAGGGCATCGAGCCCGGCGAGGGCCCGGATCGCAAGCGGTACGCGATCACCGGCGCCGGCGTCACCGATGTCGAGCGGTGGCTGGCCCAGGCGGAGAAGCCCGAGCCGTACCTCCAGTCCACCCTCTACACCAAGGTCGTCCTCGCGCTCCTCACCGGCCGCAGCGCCGCCGAGCTGCTCGACACCCAGCGCGCCGAGCATCTGCGGCTGATGCGGGAGCTGACCCGGCGCAAGCAGGACGGCGACCTCGCCGACCAGCTGATCTGCGACCACGCGCTGTTCCACCTGGAGGCCGACCTCCGCTGGCTGGAGCTGACCGCCGCCCGGCTCGGGCAGCTCGCCGAGGCCGTCGGGGGGACCGCCCGATGACCGCGCTGCTGAGCGCCGAGGGCGTCGGCAAGGCGTACGGCGCCACCCGGGCGCTCGTCGACGCGCGGATCGCCGTACGCGCCGGCGAGGTCGTCGCCGTGATGGGCCCCTCCGGCTCCGGCAAGTCGACCCTGCTGCACTGCCTGGCCGGCATCGTCCGCCCCGACACCGGGACCGTCACCTACGACGGCCGGGACGTCACCGCCATGTCCGACGCCGGACGCTCCGCGCTGCGCCGGGGCGACTTCGGGTTCGTGTTCCAGTTCGGGCAGCTCGTCCCGGAGCTGACCTGCGCCGAGAACGTGGCGCTGCCGCTGCGCCTGGGCGGCACGCGCCGCCGGCAGGCCGAGCGCCGTGCCGCCGAGTGGCTGGAGCGCCTGGAGGCGGCCGACGCCGGGGGCAAGCGCCCCGGCGAGGTCTCGGGCGGCCAGGCGCAGCGGGTCGCGGTGGCCCGCGCGCTGGTCACCGCGCCGCGCGTGGTCTTCGCCGACGAGCCGACGGGCGCCCTCGACTCGCTGAACGGCGAGCGGGTGATGCGGCTGCTGGGCGACGCCGCCCGGGACACCGGCGCGGCGGTGATCCTGGTCACGCACGAGGCGCGGGTGGCCGCGTACGCGGACCGCGAGGTGATCGTGCGCGACGGCCGGATACGCGACCTGGCGGCCACCGGATGACCCCGCGCCGCACCACCCCGCCCGAGGCCCCGCGCCGACCGTTGACCGACCGCCGCACCGGGACCGCCCGGAGCACCGCCCCGCCCGAGGCCCCGCACCGCAGCGGGTCCGCCCGCCGCACCGCCCGCCGATCCGCCCCGCCCGTGGCCCCGTACCGCACCGCACCGCCCGTGGCCCTCTCCCGTCCGCTGAGCGCGCCGTGATCCGGGACCTGCTGCTCGGCGCCCGGTTCGCGGTGACCGGCGGCCGGTCCGGCTGGGCGCGCACGCTGCTGACCGCGCTCGGGGTGGGCGCCGGGGTGGCCCTGCTCCTCGTGGCCGCCTCCGTACCGCATGTCCTCGACGGGCGCGACGCCCGGCACCAGGGCCGCGACCTGACCTCCGCCGAGAGCGAGGCTCCCCGCTCCGACCGCTCCTTCCTGTACGCGGCCACCTCCACGCGCTTCCACGACCGCACCGTGCGCGGGCTGCTGCTGCGCCCGGACGGACCGCACGCGCCCGCCCCGCCCGGGGTGGACGCGGTGCCGGGACCCGGCCGGATGGTGGTGTCCCCCGCACTCGCCCGGCTGCTCGACTCGCCCGAGGGCGCCCTGCTGAAGGAGCGCCTGCCGTACGAGATCGCCGGGCGCGTCGGGGACGCCGGGCTGGTCGGACCGGCCGAACTGGTCTACTACGCCCACGGCGCGGACCTCACGGAGGCCACCGCGGACGGCCGCGGCGACGGGTACGGCCACAACGTCGGCGCCGCCCGGCCCTCCAGCGCCTTCCTGTCGCTGCTCGTCGTGGTGGCGTGCGTGGTGCTGCTGCTCCCGGTGCTGGTGTTCGTCGCGGCGGCCGCCCGGTTCGGCGGGGAGCGGCGCGACCGGCGGCTGGCCGCGCTGCGGCTCGTCGGGGCGGACGCCCGCGCCACGCGGCGGATCGCGGCGGGCGAGGCACTGGCCGGGGCGGTGCTGGGACTGGCGGCGGGCGCGGGGCTGTTCGCCGTGGCGCGGCGGTTCGCGGGGCGGGTGACGCTCTGGGACGTGAACGCATTCCCGGCCGATGTGGTGCCGGTGCCCGCGCTGGCCGCGCTGGTGGGCGTGGTGGTGCCGGTGTGCGCGGTGGTGGTGACGCTGGTGGCGCTGCGCGGGGTGGTGATCGAGCCGCTGGGGGTGGTGCGGCGGGCGGCGCCCCGGCCGCGCCGGGTGTGGTGGCGGCTGCTGCTGGTGGCCGCGGGCCTCGGGGTCCTGTTCGCCGCCGGGCCGGTGACCTTCGCGGAGACGTCGCTGGACGCGGTGCCGGTCGCGGCGGGCGCGCTGCTCGCGCTGACCGGGGTGACGGCGCTGCTGCCGTGGCTGGTCGAGCGGGTGGTCCGGTCGCTGCGGGGCGGCCCGGTGGCGTGGCAGCTCGCGGTGCGCAGGCTTCAGTTGAGCAGCGGTACGGCCGCGAGGGCGGTCAGCGGCATCGTGGTGGCGGCGGCCGGGGCGATCGCGCTGCAGATGCTGTTCGGGGCCGTGCAGAGCGACTTCATGCGGCCGACGCACATGGACGAGGCGCGGGCCCAGCTCGGGCTGCGGGCCGAGACCGCCACGGCGGGCGGGCCGCGTGACCTCGTCCGCGCGCTGTCGGCGGCGAAGGGCGTCACCGGGGTGGCCGCCGTGCTGGACGCGTCCGCGCGGCGCCCCGGCCCGCCGCGTACCGGTGAGGACTTCGCGCCGACCACCGCCCTCACGGTCGGCGACTGCCCCTCGCTGCGGGAGCTGGCCCGGCTGCCGTCGTGCGCGGACGGTGACGTGTTCATCGCGCGGACGCACGGCGGGGAGGGCCCGGACGACGCCTATCTGGCCGAGACGGCCCGCCCCGGCGTCCGGGTCGACCTGCGCGACGAGGGCGAGCGGCCGGTGCTGTGGCGCGTCCCGGACGGCGCCCGCACCGTGGAGGGGCGGCGCGACCCCATGGGGTGGCAGTCCTTCGGCATCCTCGCCACGCCCTCGGCGATCGACGCCGCCCGGCTCGACGCGCCGGCGACGGTCGCCTGGGTGCGGCTGGACCCGGCGGTGCCGGACGCCGCCGAGCACGCCCGCAACGCCGCGGCCCGGGTCAGCCCGCTGCTGCGGGTGGACACCCTCCAGAACCTGGAGCGGGACGAGCGGTTCACCAGCGTACGCCGGGGCGTCCTGGCCGCGGCGACGCTCACCATGGCGCTGGTCGCCCTCTCCCTGCTGGTGTCGACGGTGGAGCAGCTGCGCGACCGGAGGCGGCTGCTGTCGGTGCTGGTCGCCTTCGGTACGCGGCGCTCGACGCTGGCGTGGTCGGTGCTGTGGCAGACCGCCGTCCCGGTCGTCCTGGGCATGCTGCTGGCGGTCGCGGGCGGGCTGGGCGTGGGCGCGCTGCTGCTGCGGATGATCGGCAAGGGCATGACCGGCTGGGGCGCCGTCTGGCCGGTCGCCGGGGTCGGCGCGGCGCTGGTGGCGGCGGTGACGCTGCTGAGCCTGCCGCCGCTGTGGCGGATGATGCGCCCGGACGGCCTGCGCACCGAGTAGGGCGGTTACGCGTCGGGGCCGACGACCCGGACCGGCAGGGCCCGCATCGCCTCGCGCAGGGCGCCGGCCAGCTCCTCGAACTCGGCCTGCCGCGCCGCGCCCGTCCGCATGGCGAGCGCGACCCGCCGGGAGGGGGCCGGGTCGGCGAACCAGCCGGTCACCAGGTGGTCGGTGCGCCCGGTCTCCACGGTCACCGCGGTGCGCGGCAGCAGGGTGACCCCGAGGCCGCCCGCGACCAGCTGGACCAGGGTGGACAGGCCCGCCGCGGTGGTGGTGACGGCCGCGCCGTCCTCGCGGCCCGCCTCGCGGCAGATGTCGAGGGCCTGGTCGCGCAGGCAGTGGCCCTCGTCCAGGAGCAGCAGCCGCAGCTCGCGCAGCGCCTCGCGGGGGATGTCGGTGCGCCCGGCCAGCCGGTGGCCCTCGGGGGTGACGAGCACGAAGTCCTCGTCGAAGAGGGGGAGTTCGGTGACGCCGGGGACACCCAGCGGGACGGCGAGGAGGAGCAGGTCGAGCCGGCCCGCGGCCAGCCCCTCCAGCAGGGACGAGGTCTGCTCCTCGTGGACCTGGAGGTCGAGGTCGGGGTAGCGCTCGTGGACGAGCCGCAGCACGGTCGGCAGCAGGTAGGGCGCGACGGTCGGGATCACCCCGAGCCGCAGGACGCCGGTGAACGGGGCGTGCGCCGCCTCGGCCTCCTCCATCAGCTCGGCGACCGCGTCCAGGACGGCCCGGGTCCGGACGGCCAGGCGCTCCCCGGCCGGGGAGAGGAGCACTTTCCGTGTCGTACGCTCCAGCAACTGGACACCGAGTGCCTCTTCGAGCGCCGACACCGCGCCCGAGAGGGCGGGCTGGCTCATCCCGATCGCCGCTGCCGCGTCCCGGAAGTGCAGGTGCTCCGCGACGGCGGCGAACGCCCGGAGCTGGGCCAGACTGGGCTGCTTACCCTTATATATGGACACCACTGATAACCACCTTCGATCAACACGACCCACTCTAGCTATTTCACTGATCAATGCACGCCGTGCCATGCTGGGGCTCCGTCCAACCCCCACGGAAGACCTCAAAAGGGACTTCCCTGCTGCAAGGAGAGCGTGTGCTCACTGTCGGTGACCAGTTCCCCACGTACGACCTGACCGCCTGTGTGTCGCTGGAGAGCGGCAAGGAGTTCGCGCAGATCGACCACAAGTCCTACGAGGGCAAGTGGCGCGTGGTGTTCTTCTGGCCGAAGGACTTCACCTTCGTCTGCCCCACCGAGATCGCCGCCTTCGGCAAGCTGAACGACGAGTTCGCCGACCGCGACGCCCAGATCCTCGGCGTCTCCGGCGACTCCGAGTTCGTGCACCACGCCTGGCGCAAGGACCACGCCGACCTGCGTGACCTGCCCTTCCCGATGCTCGCCGACTCCAAGCACGAGCTGATGCGCGACTGCGGCGTCGAGGGCGAGGACGGCTTCGCGCAGCGCGCCGTCTTCATCGTCGACCCGAACAACGAGATCCAGTTCTGCATGGTGACCGCCGGCTCCGTCGGCCGTAACCCCAAGGAGGTCCTGCGGGTGCTGGACGCCCTGCAGACCGACGAGCTGTGCCCGTGCAACTGGAGCAAGGGCGAGGACACCCTCGACCCGGTCAAGCTCCTGTCCGGCGAGTGACGAAGGGCTGAACCGAGATGGCTCTCGACGAACTGAAGTCCGCCATACCGGACTACGCCAAGGACCTGAAGCTGAACCTCGGCTCGGTCATCGGCAACAGCGAGCTGCCCCAGCAGCAGCTCTGGGGCACGGTCCTGGCCTGCGCGATCGCCTCGCGCTCGCCCCGGGTCCTGCGTGAGCTGGAGCCGGAGGCGAAGGCGAACCTCTCCCCCGAGGCGTACCAGGCGGCCAAGTCCGCCGCCGCCATCATGGCGATGAACAACGTCTTCTACCGCACGCGTCACCTGCTCTCCGACCCGGAGTACGGGACGATGCGCGCCGGTCTGCGGATGAACGTCATCGGCAACCCGGGTGTGGAGAAGGTCGACTTCGAGCTGTGGTCGCTCGCCGTCTCCGCGATCAACGGCTGCGGCATGTGCCTCGACTCGCACGAGCAGGTGCTGCGCAAGGCCGGTGTCGACCGTGACACGATCCAGGAGGCGTTCAAGATCGCCTCGGTGATCCAGGCCGTCGGCGCCACGCTCGACGCCGAGGCCGTCCTCTCCGACGCCGTCCCGGCCGTCTGAGACCCCCGCGTCCCCGGACGCGCGCACGAGGGGCCCACCGGAAGGTGGGCCCCTCGTCGTGTGCGTAGGCCGGTGTGTCGGTGCGTCGGCGCGTCAGCCCTTCAGTGCCGCCATCAGCGCCTTCATGTCCTTCACCATGAGGTCCTTCACCCCGGCCGCGGCGGAGAGGGCGGGCGCCGGCGGGGGACCCTCCTGCTCCGGGTCGTACTCCACCTGCACGCTGAACGTCATACCGAGCACGGCCTGCCCGTCCAGCACCCGCAGCGCGGCGTACCCCTCGTCGTCCTGGGCGAAGAACGCCCGCTCCCCCAGGCCCTCCAGGGGCTTCCAGTCCCAGGAGTCGTAGGCGGCGCCGGTGACGGACGGCTCGAACTCCGGCCCGGGATCGGTCCTCTTGTGCAGCTCGTAGGTGAGGCCGGCCCCGTGGTCCTGGCCGTCGTCACCCTCGCGGAGGAACGTCACCGAGCAGGACGCCTGGTCCAGGGCCTCATGGCCGCTGTGCCGGTCGTCCGGATCCTCGGCACGCTTGCCGTACGCGGCCCCCAGGGCCGTCAGCTTCGCCGCCCCGCACAGGTCCTCAACCGTGCGGTACCCGCCGAGCGAGGGCCCCGCCGCGTGGTACGCGGAGAGCCCGCCCGCCCAGAGGGCCGACGCCACCAGGGCGCCGCCCAGCGCCCACGCCCCGGACCGCCACGCCCCGGACCGCCACGGGCCCGGGCGGCCGGCGCGCGGGGGCGGCGGCGCCGCCGGAGCCGGTGGCGGGAAGTCGCCCCCGTCGACCAGCTCCGGCTCGGATATCACTCGGTGTCCTTGGGCGCCTCGCCCGGCGCGGGGGTGGGCGCCGTGCGGTAGGCGGTCGCCCCGTGCGGCCCCGGCGCGGCGCGCATCGCCTGCTCCTGGCTGTACGCGCGGAGGTAGCCCACCACCGTGTTGGTGACCGCCACCAGCGGGACCGCCACCACGGCGCCCCCGATGCCGGCGACCAGACCGCCGGCGGCGACCGCGAGGACCACCGCGAGCGGGTGCACCCGGACGGCCCGGCCGAGGATGAACGGCTGGAGCACATGCCCCTCGATCTGCTGCACGGCGAGCACCACCAGCAGCACCATCAGCGCGGTGAACACGCCCTGGGTGACCAGCGCGACGATCACCGCCAGCGCCCCGGAGACCACCGCGCCGACCAGCGGGATGAAGGAGAACAGGAAGATGAAGACGCCCAGCGGCACTGCGAGCGGCACGTCCAGGAAGTAGATGCCCAGGCCGATGAAGATGGCGTCGATCATGGCGACGATCACCGTGCCGCGCACATAGGCGGTGAGGGTCCGCCAGGCGCGGGGCCCGGCCCCGGCGACGCCCGGCCGGGCCTGCGCGGGCACCAGTTTCAGCCACCAGGTCCACACCTTCTTGCCGTCGTACAGAAGGAAGAGGGTGGAGAACATCGTCAGCAGCATGCCGGTGAGGATCTCCACCATCACCGTGACGCCCTGGAGGCCGGCGGTGGTGATCTCCTCGGTGTTGGTGCCGATGGTGTCGCTGAGGTTCTTGGCGATGTCGTTGATCTGCTGCTCGGTGACGTGGAACGGGCTGTCGAGCAGCCAGCGCTTCAGCTCGTCGATGCCGTCGCGGACCCGGTCGGAGATGTCGCCCAGGTTGTCCATCACCTGCCAGACGACGAACCAGCCGATCAGGCCCATGATGACGAAGCCGGTGATGGCGGTGACGGCGGTGGCCAGCCCGCGCGGCAGGCCGAGCCGCCGCAGCCGGGCCACGGTGGGCTGGAGCAGCGCGGTGATCAGCAGGGCGGCGACGAAGGCGAGGACGACGAGCTGCACCTCGCTGATGACCTTCATCAGCACCCACAGGGTGCCCGCGAGCACCAGCAGCCGCCAGCCCGCCTCGGCCGCGACCCTCAGCCCCCAGGGGATCGCCGCGACGGGATCGGGCCGCGCCGCGACGGCGGGAGCGTAGGTGGGAGGCGCGGGCACGCTCTCCGGAGCGGGTACGGGGTCCTCGCCCCGCTCACCCGCGGCTCGGCGCTCGTCCAACCGCTGTCCCATCCGGGTCAGTCCGGCGCCCACTCTGCCGAGCCACCCTGGCACTTTCGACATGATCTTCTCTCTTCCCCCCACCACTCCCCCGGGAGTTACGGGCCCGACGCTACACGGCCGGAGCCCCTCGCCGTAGGACGGCGAGGGGCTCCGGAACGCTGAGCCGCGGGGGCGGGCCCGGCTAGTACCAGTTGTTGGCCTGCCAGAAGTCCCAGGCGCCGCAGGGGCTGCCGTAGCGCTCGTTCATGTAGTTGAGGCCCCACTTGATCTGGGTGGCCGGGTTGGTCTGCCAGTCGGCACCGGCGGACGCCATCTTGGACCCGGGGAGGGCCTGCACCAGGCCGTACGCGCCCGACGACGGGTTCTGCGCGCGGTAGTTCCAGGTGGACTCGTGGTCCACGATGTTGCTGAAGCACTGGAACTGGTCGCCCGGCACCATCTGGCGGGCCATCGCCTGGACCTCGGAGACGCTGTACGAGGACTGCGGGGCGAAGCTGGAGGCGCTGCGGACCTCGTCGCGGCTGGCGCGCTCCTCGGCCTCGCGCTGCTTCTCGCGCTCCTCCTCGGCCTTCTTGGCCTTCTCGGCCTCCTCGTCGGCGGCGGCCTTCTTGGCCTCCGCGTCCTTGGCGGCCTGGATGCGCGCGGCTTCCTCGGCGGACTTCTGCGCGGCCGAGTCGGCGGCGGCGGCCTGGGCCTCCGCCTGCTGCGTCAGGGACGAGACCTGCACCTGCGCCTGCTCGCCGGCCGGGATGTCCGCCAGGAGCGTCGTGTTGGCGGCGGCCGCCTCGAAGTTGTCGTTCGAGGGCTGGGTGTCGCCCGAGGCCACACCCACGACGGCGCCGACGGTGGTGACCGCGGTGGCCGAGGCCACTGCGAATCCCCGGACCGAGATCCGGCTCACACGGTTTCCTTCCAGCATCGCCCGGTTAGGTGACCTCGCGGGCGAAATCGTGCCCCTGACGCTGGTCCCCCCACTGCTGGGTCACGGGGGACACGGGCCCGGTGGGCGACTCCCGTGCGGGAGTGCCGCGTGGTGCTGCGGGCGGCGTACGGCGGAACGACTGTTGAGTTGTGTCACGGTGTGACAGGGGTGCCGTACGCGGGGCCTGACGGAAGCAAGACTCTGCCCGACGGCGACGCCGCAAGGCAATTCTTCGTTGCGTGGGAAAGCTCACACCCCAGTGGCCCCAGGAGTTTTGGGGATTCCCCCGCGCGGCGCGACGCCGCCCGGCTAAGCTCTCGGGCTTTGCCGGGCGGCGCCAATCCCCTGCCGGATTTGGGCGGTTAAATCTGCCCGTCCTCCAGCATTTCGGTCACCAGGGCCGCGATCTGCGACCGCTCCGAGCGGGTCAGGGTGACATGGGCGAAGAGCGGATGCCCCTTCAGTTTCTCGACCACGGCGACGACTCCGTCGTACCGGCCGACGCGCAGATTGTCCCGCTGTGCCACGTCATGGGTGAGGACGACCCGGGAATTCGACCCGATCCGGGACAGGACGGTCAGCAGCACATTGCGTTCGAGGGACTGCGCCTCGTCCACGATGACGAACGCGTCGTGCAGCGAGCGGCCCCGGATGTGGGTGAGCGGGAGGACCTCCAGCATGCCCCGGCTCAGCACCTCCTCGATGATCTCCCGCCCGGCCACCGCCGAGAGCGTGTCGAACACCGCCTGCGCCCAGGGGCTCATCTTCTCGGCCTCGGTGCCCGGCAGATAGCCCAGCTCCTGCCCGCCGACCGCGTACAGCGGCCGGAAGACCATCACCTTCTGGTGCTGCCGCCGCTCCAGGACGGCCTCCAGGCCCGCGCAGAGCGCGAGCGCCGACTTGCCGGTGCCCGCCCGGCCGCCCATCGAGACGATGCCGACGTCCGGGTCGAGGAGCAGGTCGAGCGCGATGCGCTGCTCGGCGCTGCGCCCCCGGATGCCGAACGCCTCCCGGTCGCCCCTGACGAGCCGTACGGTGCCCTCGGCGGTGACTCTGCCGAGCGCCTTGCCGCGCTCGGACTGGAGCACCAGACCGGTGTGCACCGGCAGCCCGGCGGCCTCGGGGACGTACAGCTTCTCCTCCGAGAACAGCAGGTCGACCTGCTCGGCGGGGAGCGTCAGCTCGGACATCCCGGTCCAGCCGGAGTCCGTGATGGCGAGTTCCGCGCGGTACTCCTCGGCGAGGAGGCCCACGGAGGACGCCTTGATGCGGAGGGGGAGATCCTTGGAGACGACCGTGACGTCGTACCCCTCGGCCTGGAGGTTGCGGGCGACGGCCAGGATCCGTGAGTCGTTGTCACCGAGGCGGTAGCCGGCCGGCAGCACCCCGGGATCCGAGTGGTTGAGCTCCACACGCAGGGTCCCGCCGAACTCCCCGACGGGGAGCGGGGCGTCGAGGCGGCCGTACCGGATCCGGAGGTCGTCCAGCAGGCGGAGGGCCTGCCGGGCGAAGTACCCCAGCTCCGGGTGGTGCCTCTTGGCCTCCAGTTCCGTGACCACCACGATGGGGAGCACGACCTCGTGCTCCTCGAAGCGGGCCATGGCGCCGGGATCGGCGAGGAGGACGCTGGTGTCGAGAACGTAGGTGCGCCTGTCGTTGAGGCGGCGCTTTGAGCTGTTCACCACGGAAGGACCTACCCCCTCAGGTGAGGTCGGGTGCGACTTCGACGGCGTCGCGGGGGGATGGGGCCGGGCTCTGGCCACGATGCGCGGGCCGAGCACCGGCCCTCCGCGTCGTCCGCGCGTGTCCCGCACGGTCGTCCTGGTGCAAAGGGCCTCCCGGGCGAGCGGGCTGGCGTGCCGCTCGCACTGGAGGGGGTATTCCCCCGCTCGCCCGCGCCCATGCCATGGCATATGACGACGCGTCGGTGAACGGGTGGTGAAGGAGGTGCCGGACGGGCACCGGCGGCGCGGGCCGGACGGCCTGTCAGGTGCCGTAGCGCCGGTGGCGGGCGGCGTAGTCGCGCAGCGCGCGGAGGAAGTCGACCTTGCGGAAGGCCGGCCAGTGGACCTCGCAGAAGTAGTACTCCGAGTGGGCGCTCTGCCAGAGCATGAAGCCCGACAGCCGCTGCTCGCCGCTGGTGCGGATCACCAAATCCGGGTCGGGCTGGCCGCGGGTGTAGAGGTGCTCCGAGATGTGCTCGACGTCCACGATCTCGGCCAGCTCCTCGAAGCTGGTGCCCTTGGAGGCGTGCTCCAGCAGCAGCGAGCGGACCGCGTCGGCGATCTCCTGCCGGCCGCCGTAGCCCACGGCGACGTTCACCAGTATCCCGGTGCGGTCGCGGGTGGCCTCCTGCGCCTCCTTCAGCACCCGCTGGGTGCGGGCGGGCAGCAGGTCGAGGGTGCCCACGTGGTGCACCCGCCACCGCCCGTCGGCGGCCAGGTCGCGGACGGCGTTCTCGATGATGCCGAGGAGCGGCACGAGCTGCTCCTCGGGCCGGTTGAGGTTGTCGGTGGACAGCATCCAGAGGGTGACGACCTCGACGTCCGTCTCGTCGCACCAGCCCAGCAGTTCCTGGATCTTGCTCGCGCCGGCCTTGTGGCCCTGCTCCGGAGTGCCGCCGGACGCCTTGGCCCAGCGCCGGTTCCCGTCGAGGATGACACCGATGTGCTTGGGCACCTGGGCGTGGTCGAGGCGGCCCTCCACCCGGCGTGCGTAAAGCCTGTACACCAGGTCGCGCAAGTTCACCGATCTCACCTCTCGATTGCGTACGGGCCCGCCACGGCGTCGGCCCAGGGAGACAGGGGGGAAGCGGTACCGCTCGCTCCCGGCACACCGCGGCTGTCCCCGAGGGCGCCACATTACTGCGCGGGGGTCACGGCGGCCCAACCCGGTCTGTCACAAGTACGTGATAAGCAGAGAGGCGTGACTGATACCCCCGCATACCGCCCCGCAGACGGCCGCTACGACGCCATGGAGTACCGCCGCACCGGCCGCAGCGGGCTGAAGCTGCCCGCCGTCTCGCTCGGCCTCTGGCACAACTTCGGCGACGACCGCACGCTCGCCTCGCAGCGCGCCATCCTGCGCCGCGCCTTCGACCTGGGGGTGACGCACTTCGACCTGGCGAACAACTACGGCCCGCCGCCCGGTTCGGCCGAGACGAACTTCGGCAAAATCTTCGCCCAGGACTTCGCGCGGTACCGGGACGAGCTGGTGCTCTCCACCAAGGCGGGCTATCTGATGCACCCCGGCCCGTACGGGGAGTGGGGCTCCCGCAAGTACCTGCTGTCGTCGCTCGACGCCTCGCTGAAGCGGATGGGCGTCGACTACGTCGACATCTTCTACTCGCACCGCTTCGACAAGGACACCCCGCTGGAGGAGACGATGGGCGCCCTGGCGTCCGCCGTCCAGCAGGGCAAGGCGCTGTACGCCGGCGTCTCCTCGTACACCGCCGCGCAGACCGCCGAGGCGGCCCGGCTGCTGCGGGAGATGGGCGTCCCGGCGCTGATTCACCAGCCCTCGTACTCGATGATCAACCGCTGGACCGAGGACGACGGGCTCCTCGACACCCTGGAGGCGGCGGGCATGGGCTGCATCTCCTTCGCCCCGCTCGCCCAGGGCCTGCTCACCGACAAGTACCTCCAGGGCATCCCGGAGGGCTCCCGGGCCACCCAGGGCAAGTCCCTCGACCCGAACCTGCTCTCCGAGGAGGTCGTCCGCCGGCTGCGGGGCCTCGCCGAGATCGCCCGGCGGCGCGGGCAGTCGCTGGCGCAGCTCGCCCTGACGTGGGTGCTGCGCGACCCCCGGATGACGTCGGCGCTGATCGGGGCGTCCAGCGTGACCCAGCTGGAGGAGAACATCGCGGCCCTGTCCGGCCCGCCGCTGACCGACGAGGAGCTGAAGGAGATCGACTCGTACGCGGTCGACACCGCCGGCACCAACATCTGGGCCGCGCGGAGCTGAGGCGTACGGGGCGCCCGGGCCGGTGCTCCGGGCGGGGCGCTGGGCGGTGCTCCGGGGCGGGGCGCTGGGCGGTGCTCCGGGGCGGGCACAGAAAACGGGCCGGTCCGTGGGGGGGATACGGACCGGCCCGAGGGGGGGTTTCCACCATAACCCTTCGTAAGAGATGCTGCGCGCCACGACAGGCCGGGACGTCGACCCGAATGTCGGGCGCGGCACCCCGACCCCGCCGTGAGCACGGCATCCGCCCGGCCGGGGCCCGTTTTCCGGCCCGGATCGCCGCCCCGGCCGTACTCCCCAAGGGGGACCCCGGCGGAAGGGCGCCGGGTTGACGCCGGGCGCGGCGGCCGTCAGCCGGCGCGGCGCAGCAGGGTGACGCCGTCGCGCTCGGCGACCTTCCGGTAGCCGTACTTCTGCTGCGCGGCGGCCAGCTCGGCCTGCTGCTGCTCGATCGGGTAGGGCCAGTGGCCCGTCCGGTACGGCCACGCCTCGGGCGCCCGCCGGTCGTGGACGATCCACTCGGCGGTGGGCGGCGGGAGCCGCTCGCGGTCGTACCGGTACAGCTTCCCCTCCACCGGGAAGGTCGGGAAGACGACGACCGTGCAGCGCGCGGTGAGCTGCGGCACCAGCCGGTTGGAGGCCGCGACCGTGGCCCCGTCCGGGATGCGCGCGAGCAGCGCGCGGGCGGCCTCGACATGCGCGGTGGTGCGCCAGGTCGCGCGCTGGAGGAGCAGGGCGAGCGGGAAGGACGGCACCATCACCAGCGTCACGGCGAGGGCGGTGGCGAGCGAGGCCCGGACGTGGCGGGCGGCGAGCGGGTGGCCGGAGCGGGCCCAGCCGGAGAGCGCGTCGATCATCCCCGCGACGACGATGGGCATCAGGACCGCGCTGTAGTGGAACGCGGTGCCCCAGTGGAAGCCGTTGTCCGACATCATCCGCCAGGCGAGCGTCGGCACGGCGATCAGGGAGAGCGGGGAGCGCAGCGCGAGCAGCGCGGACGGCGCGAACACCAGCACCAGGGTCATGGCCTTGACGTCGGGGCGCAGCGCGTCGAGCGGCGCGTGGGCGAGGGTGCTGAGCAGCGAGCCGTACCCCTCGGAGAGGTTGCCGCCGTGCGCGTAGCCGCCGTCCGGGTGGAAGGCCGGCATCAGCAGCTTGATCTCGACGAAGGAGCCGGCGAGCCCGGTGGCGGCGGTGGCCAGGCCGAGCCGCCGCGCCGCGCCGCCGCCCTTGATCACGACGTACGCGCCCACGGCGGCGAGGGTGAGCCCCAGGTCCTCCTTGACCAGCAGCAGCGGAGCGGCCCAGGCGACGGCCGGCCCCCAGCGGCGGTGGGCGAGCGCTTCGAGGCTGAACGCGAGGAGCGGTACGGCGAGGGCGACCTCGTGGAAGTCGAAGGCGGCGGCCGACGCGATGCCCCAGCTCAGCCCGTAGGTGACGGCGACGGCGTGGGCCGCGCGGCGGCCGAGCGCACGGGCGGCCCAGCGGGCGAGCGGGACCACGGCGAGGGCGAGCAGCGCGGACTGGGCGGCCAGCAGGCACACCGGGGAGGGCCACAGCCGGTAGAGCGGCGCCAGGGCGGCGAGGAGCGGGTGGAAGTGGTCCCCGAGGAGGTTGAAGCCCTCACCGCGCAGGGGGACGACCGGGGCGCGCAGTTCGCTGTAGGCGCGGACCGCCTGCTCGAAGATGCCGAGGTCGTAGCCGGTGGTGCGGAGCAGGAGGTGGCGGCGTACGGCGACGGTCGCGTACACCGCGAACAGCGCGGCGGCCCAGCCCCAGGGGAGCAGGGCGGCGGGGAGGCGCCGCGCGGGTGCGGGACCGGCGGCGGGAGCCGGAGCCGGGGCGGGGCGGGGGGTGTCGGGGGCCTCCCGGGAGGTGATCGGTGGGGCCTGCCGCCGAGAGCCAGGGCTATTGTCGGGAGATGTCCGCATGTGCCCGCATGCTAGGGCGAGGATGCACGGCTCAGGCCGGGCCGTGCGCGGGGCGGTCGGCCCGGTCGGGAATCTCCCCCTCATGGCGGTCATCGGCCGTCCGGCGTCCGGCTTCCGGCTTCCGGCTTCCGGCGTCCGGCCCGTGTGGCGTTCGCCCGGCGGCGGGGGTGCGGGGCGGGTCTCGGCCGTACGGCGTCCGGCCTCCGGCCGTGCGGCGTTCGGCGGCCGGCCCGTGCGGGTTCAGGCCCCGGCCGCGCCCAGCAGGACGCCCAGCAGGGCCCCGATCAGCATGAACGGCCCGAACGGGATGACGCTCTTGCGGCCCGCCCTCCGCAGCACGACCAGCCCGAACCCGTACAGCGCCCCCGCCAGGAAGCCGGCGAACGCCCCGGCGAACAGCACCGCCCAGCCGTACCAGCCGAGGGCGACGCCCAGGGCGAGGGCCAGCTTGACGTCGCCGAAGCCCATGCCGTTCGGGTTCACCAGGAACAGCACGGCGTACCCGGCGCCCAGCGCGAGGCCGCCCAGCAGGGCGGAGGGCCAGCTCCCGGCGCTGCCCGGCAGCGCGGCGGCGGCGCCCAGCAGGAGCGCGGTCCCGGCGGCGAGCGGCAGGGTCAGCCGGTCCGGCAGCCGGTGGACGGCGTGGTCGACCAGGGCCAGCAGGACGGCGACCGGGGCGGCGGCCAGCCAGACCGCCAACTCCGGCCGGGGCCCGGTGGCGGCGGCGAGCGCCCCGCAGACCAGGGCGGTGAGCACGGGGGCGAGCGGGGGCGCGGCGCTCCGGACCGGTTCCGGCGGCACGGGGGGCACCGGGGCGGCGGTGGCGGTGGCCGGGGCGGTGGCGGTGGGCGTACGCGGCCGGGGCGCGGGGGCCGCGAGGGGCGCCGCGCACCGGGGGCAGCGGGGCGCCCCGAGCCAGCCCCGCGCGGGACCGGTGAACGGGTGGCCGGCCGGGCAGGCGTCCCGCCACGGCTCGTCCGGCTCGACGGACAGGCGGTACGCGGCGCGCGGCAGCAGCAGACCGGTGACGGCGCCCCACAGCACGGCGGCGGCGACGGCGATCTGCGTGGCGTACACCCGGCCGACCCTAGGGCGGGACCGCCCCGCCGGTCATGGGCCCACGGGCCCATCCGCGCCGGGGCGGGCGCGCGCTACGGTCGTCGCCCATGGGGGCCATCAGGAAGCCGAAGCCGGGGGCCGTCAGGAAGCCGGGGGTCATGAGAAAGCCGGGGCGGCCATGAGGAAACCGCACATCCGGCGGGACGGCACCGGCCTGCTGACCGTCGGGGACGTCACCGTGCCCGTCGAGATCGCCGCGTCCTTCGGCACCCGGCGGCGCGGTCTGCTGGGCCGGGACGGCATCGCGGGCGCGCTGCTCCTCAGCCCGTGCAACAGCGTCCACACCTTCCGGATGCGCTTCGCCATCGACGTGGCCCACCTCGACCGGGACCTCCGGGTTCTGGCCCTGGTCACCATGGTGCCCGGCCGCCTCGGGCTGCCCCGCCCGCGCGCCCGGTACGTACTGGAGGCCGAGGCCGGGGCGATGGCCCGGTGGGGCGTGCGCACCGGGGCCCGGCTGGCGATCACGGAGGCCCCGGGCCCAGCAGCGTGAACGCCCCGTACGCCCCGGACGCCAGCGCCAGTCCCGCCAGCGCCGCGACCAGCGCCCGGTCCCGCAGCCGCGCCAGGGCGACCGCCGCCGGGAGCAGCAGCGGGAAGGCGGGCATCATCAGGCGCGGGCGGGAGCCGAAGTAGGCGGCGCCGACCAGCGAGACGACGACGACCGCGATCCCGTACACCAGGACCGGGAGCGGCTGCCGCTGCCGGACGCAGAGCCACACCAGCCACCCCACCAGGGCGAGCGCCGCGCACAGCCCCACGCCGGCGAGCGGCGCCGGGCCGGTGAGGTGGCCCCACACGAACCGGGCGAGCGCCACTCCCCCGTCGATGCTGTTGCCCCAGGCCGCCTGCACCTCGAAGTACGCGGTCCAGCCGCCCTCGCGGACGGCGACGAAGACGACGTACGCCAGCCAGCCCAGCGGTGCCAGCAGGACGCCGGCCACCGTCCGGGCCGTGAGCCGCCGGTCCCGTACCGCCGCCGCCAGCGCCGCGACGCCCAGGGCCGCGACCAGCGCGACGGCGGACGGGCGGGTCAGCCCCGCGCCCACGCACAGCGCGCCCGCCCACAGCCACCGGTCCCGCAGCACGGCGTACAGCGACCAGGCGGCGAACGCGGTGAACAGCGTCTCCGTGTACGCCATCGACTGCACGAACGCCGTCGGGTACACGCCCCACAGCACGGCCAGCACGATCCCGGCGCGCCGCCCGGCGACCCGCTCGCCCACCGCGTAGATCCCCCACGCGGCGGCCAGGGACGCCGCCCAGGCGACGATCAGCCCGGCGGTCGCGGCGCCGACCGGCAGGACGGCGGACAGGCCCCGTTCCAGGGCCGGAAACAGTGGGAAGAACGCCAGGTCGGAGTGGACGGCGCCGTCGGGGAGGGTGACCTCGTGGCTGTACCCGTGCTCGGCGATCCGGGCGTACCAGACGGAGTCCCAGCGGCCCGTGAGCCGGTGCCACCCGTCCTTGCCGGTCACGGCGGCGGCGACGGCCAGCACCGCGAGGCCGACGGCGCGGGTCGCCGCGTACCCCCAGAGGGCGGGCGCGGCGGAGGACGGTCGGTCGGGCGGCGGGGACATGCGCTCGATTATCGGCCAGCCGGCGGTGTGGTCGGTCGGCGGTCCGGTCGCTCGCCGGTGCCGTCAGTCGGCGGTGTGGTCAGTCTTCGTCGGTGGGCGGCTCCTCGATCGGTACGTCGGAGAGGGCGACGACCATCAGGTGCGGGGCGTCCGCGTCGCACTGCCCGACGCTCACCGCGACCCAGCGCGGGCCGTGCGGCGAGGGGACCGGCCCCCACACCAGCAGGGCCTCGTGGAGCCCGAAGGCGTCCAGCTCGGCGAGGAGCGGCGGCGCCGGGGGGTCGTCGCCGTCCTGTGCGGCGGGGAGGGTGCGCAGGTCCACGGTGCGGGGCGGTCCGTACCGCGACTCCAGGGCGCTCGACAGGTCGGCCAGGTGCGCGGCGGCCTCCTCACGGGCGGCGTCCGGGCCGGGATCGCCGGGCACGCGCGCGTGGGCGCGGCTGTCCTGGGCGCGGCTGTCATGGGGGCGGCTCTCCCACAGGCGGGCGAGCCGGAAGCCGGCGCCGTGGCTGCCGCTCCAGCCCTCGCCGTCGCCGTCGCCGGACGGCTCCCACTGCGCGGGCCCGGTCGCCGGGACCGACTCGCCGAGCAGGGTCTCGACGGCGCGGGCGGCCTGCCGGGCGTCGAACGGGGTTCCCGTCATGGTCCGTCCTCCTTCACGGGGCACAACTCCTCCACCGGTCACTCCGGTCGCGGCCACACGGCGACGCTAGGGTGATCCACCGCTTCGAGGGAAACACACAACGGGGAAAGCGGGACTGAACCATGCGGACAGGAACTCGACGGGCCATGCGTGCCGTTCCGGCGGCGGTGTGCGCCCTGGCGCTGGGCGCCGCCCTCGCGGGCTGCGGCGGCTCGGCGTCCGGGTCGGGGTCGGACTCGGGGTCGGGCAAGCGGGGCGGGTCGGGCGGCGGCTCGGGGTCGCAGGCGACGGACGACGAGAAGCGGACGTACCGCCTCGGCGAGTCGAGCCCGGCCAAGGAGAGCGACATGCAGGCGTCGTCGGGCGCGACGTACACCGTGACGCCCACCAAGGTGCGGACGGGCACCACGGCGGAGATGAACAACTCCGGGCTGGAGCCGGACAAGGAGGACGGCCCGCAGATCCCGGTCTATGTCTGGTCGACGCTCACCCACCAGAGCGGCAAGCCCATGGAGGTCGGCGACATGGACGACGACCTGGTCGTACGGACCGACAAGGGCGTGCGCACCCGGGCGCTCCTGGTCCTCATGGGCGAGGCCACCTGGCCCGACTGCCCGGCGCCGGACACCTCCAAGAAGCTGAACGCCGGCCAGTCGGAGAAGATCTGCACGGCCTTCCTGGTCCCGGCCGGGCACAAGGCGGCGGCGGTGGAGCTCACCCGGGGCTTCCACAAGGAGCCGCTGGAGTGGCCGGTCGCGGGCTGACGCACCGCGCCGGGTGCCGAGGCCGGGCCGTGTTCGCGGCCCGGCGCCCGGCGGGTGAGGCGCGGTCGGTCGCGGTCGCGGTCAGTCGCGCGGGAAGGACACCTCCACGCGGCGGTTCTTCTTGCGGCCCTCCTCGGTGCTGTTGTCGGCGATGGGGTACTGCTCGCCGTAGCCCCGGATCTCGTAGGTGATGCCGTCCGACGCCAGCATCGGCGACAGCACCTTGTGCACGGCGTCCGCCCGCTGCTTGGACAGCACGTCGCCGTGGGCGGAGGAGCCGAGATTGTCGGTGAACCCGAAGACGCGGACCTTGGTGGCGTCCTGCTTCTTGATCTCCTCGGCGATGGTGGCGATACGGGAGTGGGCCTCGGCGTTCAGCTTGGCGCTGTCCTTGCCGAACAGCACCTCCGCCTGGAGCGCGAACTTCAGGTTGGAGCTGGTCTCCTCGCGCCGCTCCTCGCCGCCCTCGGACTCCACGATCGAGATGAGCGGCAGCACCTTGGCGGCGGCGAGGGTGGCCCCGTCCCGCATGCGCAGCCCGGGCGAGTTGCCGTCCACCTCGGGCGGCGGCTCGCTCACGGCGGTCCCGGGCGGCGTGCCGGGCACATCGTCGGCGTGCGCCCCGGGGGCGAGGGTGAGCTGCGCGCCGGTGAGGAGCACGGCGACGGCGAGGGTGGTGGCGGCGCGCATCACGAGATCTCGATCGTCGCGACCGGCATCTCAGGAATCTGGATGTCCACTTGCGAGGTCCTCGTCGGCGGCGCCGGGAACTGAGCGAAGATCGTCTTGGTCTCTCCGGCCTTCACGGTGGTGATGCCGGTCGTCGTCAGTGGGTAGCCCTCGGTGTCCCGCAGGACGTAGTAGCGCTTCTTTTCCACCTTGTCGATGAGCGTGATGCCGGCGAACGACGGCCCGGTCCGCTTGACCCCCACCTCTTGCCCGTTCCAGAACGGGTTGGCGATGAGCATCCTGGATGTCGTGTTCTTCAGGCTGGCCGTGATGGTGAGGAACCCACCTTGGTCGCGTACGGCTGAGTGGACGACGAACTGATAGCCGCTGCTTCCGTTGATGGTCGCCAACGTCTTGCTGGTGTCCGGCACGGAGGCGCCGTCTTCCGACTGCGTGGGCGATTCCTCCACAGGCTGGGTCGGCATACTGCTCGACTTGTCCGGCTCCTTGGCCGCGTTGTCGTTGCCCTCTCCTCCGTCGCCGCCACAGGCGGACAGGAGTGCGGCCAGCATCACGGCGGAGATCCCGGCCGACACTCTGCGTGCTGCCACCCCGTACCGATTACCCATAAGAGCCATTTCCTTTGCGTTCCTTCGCGGTCAGTCCTCGGCGAGCCGAACTTCGAAGAGGTCGGACATGTCGGGGAGATCGGCGGGGTCCAGCTCCACGACGTCACCGTCGCAATCGAGCGATCCGGGAGCGGGCTCGCCCTCGCCCTCGGCGGGGTCCTCACTCTCGGCGGGGTCGTCGCTCTCGGCGGGTTCCTCGCCCTCGAGAGGGAGGAAGTCGCACAGGGGGACAACGATTGCCGTTGCCGTGGCGTGGGCGTATTCACCCTCTGTACCGGGCAGCACGGTGTCCCCCACCGGCTCCTGCGACACGACGTCCGCCCGGAAGCCCCAGCGGCCATCCATGAGCTGCACACACCCGCCCAGGGCGGCCTTGTTCCGGGCCGCGAAATCGGCGGCGGCATCACAGCCGTCGGGCATCGTGCCCAACTCGCCGTCCAGCAGGTCACCGATGGTGGCCAGGCTCAGCTCGAACCGGTCCCGGGACTCCTTGGCCGCCGCGAGGGCAGCCGCGTCCGCAGCCGACTGCGCACCGTTGCGCGTGGCTCCGGCCTGGCCCACCGCGAAGAACGCGAGCGCGAGAAAGAGCAGGCTCGCCACTACGAAGATGTAGATCGGCGAAGCCTGCCCCGTCTCGCGCGTCGTGTGCGGGGCTCTCGTCAGCCACCACCGACGATCTTCGAAATCTGAGTGATCAGGCCACCCGCGATGGCCTCGCCGGCTCCGGACCCCACCACCGCCGCGATGATCACCCCCACCAGGATGATGATCCCCACGTACTCCACCGCCCCCTGGCCGCGGTCGCCTCGGCGTTTCAGGGCGGTGACCGCCGTGCCGGCCCACGTACCCACGTACACCTTGGCCTGGGTCGCGGCCTTCAGGGTGTTGTTCGCCATGGTGGTCTCCTCCGGGCTCGTTGGGGAGAACGTACGGCCGGGGCGACGCGGGGGGCATGGGCCCGGGGGCCCAACGGGGGGCCCAAGGGGGGCGGGGGTCAGCCATGGGGGGTGGACCTTTCCGCGTGCCAGAGTGCGATCGCCTGGCCCCGGCTGCCGGCGTGGAGCTTGGCGAAGATGCGGTTGATGTGGTTCTTGACCGTCTTCTGGCTGATGAAGCACGCGGCGGCGATCTGCTGATTGGTCATGCCCGACGCGATCAGGTCCATCACCTCCACCTCCCGTTGGCTCAGTAAGGAATGTGCCACATTCGCTTGCGGGTGCGAAGGGGTTTCGGGAAAAGTCCCTCCGCCCATGGCTACTTCGTGCGTTGCAGGCGCATATTGTCCCCGGACCGCCGCCAGCAGGGCGCTGGAGGCGGTGTGGGTGAAGTGGGCGCGGCCCAGGGCGGTGTCGCGGACCGCGTCGACCAGCTGCGCCGCGGTGAACTCGCCGTGCACCAGATAGCCGCAGGCGCCGAGGCGGAGGGCCTGGTGGACGATGTCGCTCTCGCGGCTGTACGTGGTCATCAGCACCGGCGCGAGGCGGACCAGGCCCGGCAGGGCGGCGAGGCCGTCGACGCCCGGCATGCGGACGTCCAGCAGGACGGCGTCGGGGCGGTGGCGCACCGCCGCCTCGTACGCCTCCCGGCCGTCGGCCGCCTGGGCGGCGACGTCGATGCCGTCCTGGCCGGACAGCAGCGCGGCCAGGCCCGCCCGGACGACGGGGTTGTCGTCGGCGACGATCACTCGCAGGTGCTCACGCATGGTGCCGCTCCTTCCGATTCCAGTGCCTTCAGCGGCAGTTCGAGCCGGACCTCCGTGCCCCGGGCGGCGGCGCCGCGGCCCACCCGGATGCGGGCGCCCAGCGAGGCGGCGCGTTCCACCATGCCGACGAGGCCGAAGTGGCCCGCCCGTCTGAGGGCGTCGAGCGTGGTGCCGGGCGGGAGGCCCCGGCCGTCGTCGTACACGCTGAGCGTCGCAACCTCGCCGGTGACGCCCCAGGACACGGTGATCCGGGTGGGCCGCCCGTGCCGGTGGGCGTTGTCGAGGGCCTCCGAGGCGACCGCGAGGAGCCGGCGCGCCACCGCGGGCGGGACGCGCGGCGGGGCTCCGGGGCCGGGGCGGTACGTGGCGGGCACCCCGCTGCGGCGGGCGAAGTCCGCGGTGCGGGCAACCAGTTCGGGCGCGAGGTCCACGCCAGGGGCGCCGCCCCGGGCCGCCCCGGCACCCGCTCCGGCCCCCGCCCCGGCACCCGCCCCGGCGCCCGTCCCGGTGTCCGCTCCGCCGTCGAGGCCCGTCTCGCGCCGCAGGTCGGCCAGCAGTTCGCGGGACTCGGCGGCGGCGCGGCGGGCCGAGCGGGCGACGAGTTCCGCCTGGCGGCGCACCGAGGCGGGGTCCTCGCGGTCCGCCGTGGCCGCGAGGCCCTCGGCGGCCAGCGCCAGCCCGTACAGGGTCTTGGCGACCGAGTCGTGCATCTCCCGGGCGAGCCGGGCCCGTTCCGCCTCCACGGCGCCCTGGACGGCGAGCCGGGCCCGTGCCTCGGTGAGAGCCTGGCTCGCGGCGCCGAAGTCGAGGATCAGGCCCCGCAGCGCGGAGCCGGCCGCCCCGGCGATCACGCACAGGCCGGGCAGGAGCAGCGAGGACGCCTCCAGCCGCACCTCGGTGCTGACGCCGTACGAGAGCAGCAGGAGCAGCGACTGGAGGACGGCGAAGAACGCCGCGCCGCGCCAGCCGTACAGCAGGCCGGCCAGCAGCGGGGTGCAGAGCGTGACGTACGCGAGGGTCGACTCGGGCGACGCGGTGGCCAGCAGGAGCGCCCCGGACAGCGTGTCGCCGGCCAGGACCGCCGGGTGGCGCAGCAGGACGCGGCCGAAGCGCTCCCAGTCGCGCAGCACGACGTACGACACCATGAAGGTGACGAGCACGGCGGCGCCGACCAGCCAGGTGCCGAGGCCGGGCGCGGCGCCGTCGAGGGCGAACGGCGCGGCGAGGACGATCATCGCCAGCCGGAAGCCGAACACCTGGCGGCACAGCGCCTGGAGGGCGTTGACCTGGAGCGGGAGGGGGGGCGGGTCCGCCGTCCTGAGCGTCACGGCGTCACCCGCCCATGATGTCCGCGAAGTCGACCCCGGAGCCGTAGTAGAAGCTCAGGGCGATGAGGATCATGGTGGCGGGCAGCATCACCATCGTCACCACGAGGGTGGTCTTGGGGACGGCCCTGGCGGCGCTGCGGCGGGCGTTCTGCGCGTCGGTGCGCCGCATGTCGTTGGCGATCTGGATGAGGGTGTCGACGATCGGCGCGCCCAGTTCCTCGCCCTGCTGGAGGGCGGTGACGAACATGGAGACCTGCTCGGAGGCGTTGCGCCGGCGCAGCTGCTCGAACGCCTCGCGGCGGCTGACGCCCATGTCCATCTGGCGCAGGGTGATGCGGAGTTCGTCGGACCAGGGGCCGGCGTACTTCTCGGCGACGCGTTCGAGGGCCTGGCGGAAGCCGAGGCCGGCGGAGACGACGACGGCGAGGACGTCGAGGAAGTCGGGCAGGGTGCGCTCGATGTCGTCCCTGCGGCGCCGGACGGCCAGCCGCAGCAGGACGTCGGTCCAGGTCAGTCCGTACAGCAGGACGACGGCGGCGACGACGGTCTGGCCCCTGGCCAGCATGGCGAGCGCGGCGAGGACGCCGAGGGTGCCGTAGACGGCGCGGCGGGCGGCGTACCGGTCGACGGTCATGCCGCCGGGGTTGCCGGCCATGTCGAGGCGGCGGCGCAGCGCGTCGACCCGCTTGGGGCCCATCAGGCCGAGGACGGCGGGCGCCCAGCGCATGCCGAGCCGGTCGACGCCGGAGGCGACGGCGGTGGTGCGGGAGGCGCCGACCTCCAGGGCGAGGACGAGGTCGCCGGGGAGCTTGGCGTCGGCCCGGTACATGCGGACGCCGTGGAAGACGCCGTACACGGACAGGCCGATGACGGCCGCGTACAACAGGCCCATGTGGTGTCCCTCCTCAGACTCGGACGCGGGAGAGGCGGCGGATGAGGAAGAAGCCGACGGCGTAGAGCGCGAAGGCGAGGACGGCGCCGGCCTGTCCGGCGGCGGAGCCGGTCATCTTGTCGAGCGCGCCGGGCGCCATGCCGTTGATCATCAGCAGGAAGCCGAGGCCGAGCAGGGGCAGGGCGAAGGCGGTGACCCGGACCTGGGAGAGCAGGGTGACGACCTCGCGGCGGGTCTCCTTGCGCTCCTCCAGGGTGCCGGTGAGGTTGCGCAGGGAGGTGACGACCTGGCCGCCGGCGCGGTTGGACAGCACCAGGGTGGAGACGAGGACGACCAGTTCGCGCGAGGGGAGGCGGTCGGCGAGGTCGCCGAGCGCGTCGTCGAGGCTGTGGCCGACGGCGAGCTGGTCGGCGACCTTGCGCAGCTCCTCGCCGGCCGGGTCGTCGAGTTCCTCGGCGGCCATGGCGATGGCGGTGCGCAGGGCGAGGCCGGCCTGGGTGGCGTTGGCGAGGACGCGGGTCAGCTCGGGGAGCTGGCCGATGAACGCCTCGGTGCGCTTCTGGCGCTGCCAGGTGAGGAAGGCGTCGGCGCCCCACAGTCCGGTGAGGGCGGCGAGGACGCCGAAGAAGGGGGCGAAGACGGCGGCGACGACCGCGTACACGCCGATCAGGGCGAGGGTGGCGTAGACGGCGTACTCGCCGGGGGTGAGGTCGAGGCCGGTGGCGGCGATCCTGCGCTCGACGCGGCGGCCGGCGCGGGTGGCGCGCAGCCGCCGGTCGACGCGGGTGAAGCGGCGGCGCCGGCCGCCGGGGGCGTGGTGTGCCGTGCCGGTCATCCGGGCCACCAGGGCCTGGCGCTGCGCCCGGCCCGACGCGTAGACGTGCACGCCGGCGATGCCCAGGACGCAGGCGAGGAGCGTCACGCCGAGCGTGAGGAGCGGGAGGTTGTCCATGGTGGCGGGTCCAGTCGGGGGTCAGACGGCGGTGGCGTGGCGGAGGGCGAGCTGGTCGTCGGTGCCGGCGACGCCGAACACGGGCGGTACGGCTTCGCCGGCGAGGTACAGGCGTTCGGCGGCGCGGCGCGGGAGCGGGTGGTACGTGAAGTGGCCGTGGACGCGGCCGTCGGCGGACAGGGGGCGGGCGGCGAAGCGGCAGACGGTCACGATCCGGTAGTCCTCGCGGCCGTGGGAGTCGACGAGGGCGATCTCGGTGAGCCGGCGGGCGCCGTCGGCGTGCCGGGTGAGCTGGACGATGACGTCGACGGCGCTGTTGATCTGGTCCCTGATGGCGGCGAAGGGGACCTCGACCTCGGACATGGAGCCGAGGGTCTGGAGGCGCATCAGGGCGTCCTCGGCGCTGTTGGCGTGGACGGTGGCCAGGGAGCCGTCGTGTCCGGTGGACATGGCCTGGAGCATGTCGAGGGTCTCGCCGCCGCGGACCTCGCCGACGATGATCCGGTCGGGGCGCATGCGCAGGGAGTTGCGCACCAGGTCGCGGATGGTGACGCGGCCCTTGCCCTCGACGTTGGGCGGGCGGGCCTCCAGGGGGATGACGTGGGCCTGCTGGAGCTGGAGTTCGGCGGAGTCCTCGATGGTGACGATGCGTTCGCCCTCGGGGACGAGGCCGGACAGCGCGTTGAGGAGGGTGGTCTTGCCGGTGCCGGTGGCGCCGGAGACGATCACGTTGAACCGGGCGCGTACGAGGCCGGCGAGCAGCATCACCATGTGCTCGTCCAGGGAGCCGAGGGCGACCATCTCGGGGAGGGTGAAGGCGCGCGGGAAGCGGCGGATGGTGAGGACGGGGCCGGAGAGGGAGAGCGGCGGGATGACGACGTTGACGCGCTCGCCGGACGGGAGCCGGGCGTCGACCATGGGGTTGGACTCGTCGACGCGGCGGTTGACGGTGGACACGATCCGCTCGATGGTCTGCATCAGCTGCTCGGTGGAGGAGAAGCGCATGGGCAGCTTCTCCAGCCGGCCGCGCCGTTCGACGTAGACCTGTTCGGGGCCGTTGACCATGATCTCGCTGATGGAGGCGTCCTCCAGGAGCGGTTCGAGGATGCCGAGCCCGAGGGCCTCGTCGACGACGCGCCGGATGAGCCGGGAGCGCTCGGCGGAGGACAGGACGGGGCCCTCGCGGCTGATGATGTGGCCGAGGACGCGCTCCAGGCGGGCGCGGCGTTCGGCGGTGGCCAGGGCGGACATCTCCGCGAGGTCGATCTCCTCCAGGAGCTTGACGCGGTAGACGCCGACGAGGTGGCTGTCCTCGCCCTTGCCGCCGGCCGGTTCGGGGCTGCTGATGCGGGCCCGCAGGCTCATGTGTCCTCGGCTCCCTCAGTCGGTGGCGGGCGTGGTGACCGGCATGGTGGTGGACCTCCGGGCGTCGGGGAAGCGGAACAGCGGGATGACGGAGGGGATGGGGACGGTGGCGTCGGCGGTGACCGCGTCCGCGCCGGGGGACACGGCGACGCGGGTGGCCAGCCAGTCGCTGGTGGCCGCCCGCCCGGCAGCCCCGGCGTCCGCCTCCGGGTCCCGGGACGCCACCCGGGCCGCCGCCCTGGACGCCGTACCGGCCTGCTGGACGGCGTAGGCGACGAAGCCGAGCTGTACGGCGGCGAGGGCGGCGATCAGCAGGACGGTCACCCACCCGACGAACTCGACGGCCGACTGGCCGGCCTCGCCGGGGCGCCCCGCCCTCGGGTGCCCGGTCATCGGTCGCCCTCCCGTGCCGCGGACGCGGTGCCGGTCACCGGTACGGGGACGTCGAAGCCGGGGAACAGGACGGGGATGTCGACCGCCACCGACGCCGTGTAGAGGTCGCCGGCCTCGCCGCAGGCTGCGCTGGCCGACCAGGCCCCGGACACGGTCCGCTGCGCCGCCGCCGCGCACGCCCCGGCGCCGCCCACGGTGCCCGCCCGGGCCGCCTCGTCGGCGGCGTTGCCCGCGAGGGACCAGGCGTAGCCGACGAGGGCGGCCTGCCAGAGCAGCACGATGGTGCCGAGGACGACCGGGATCATGCCGGTGAACTCGACGGCCACCTGGCCGCGGTCCTCCCGGCACCGCTCCCGGACGTCCCGGTGCTCAGTTCCGTGACGGCGTCTCATGGCGTGTCCCGCCCTCCCCGGTCATGTGCCGCGCACCCGTCGCAGGCCGACCGCGCCCCGGTCGCCGCGCAGCTTCCCGTGTCTGCCTTCCCGTTCCCGCGCCCTGGCGATCCCCAGCTCGCCGGCCAGCGCCCACAGCGCCTGCTTCACGGCGGACTTGGCCTCCAGGTCCTGCATCCGCCCGGCGTCCACGACCGGCTGGAGTTCCTTGAAGTTCGCCGGTACGGAGGTCCGGGCGACCCGGGTGCCGGTGATCCGCTCCACCAGGGCGGGCTGGATCTCGGTGGTGCGGACGTGCCGGTTGACCACCGTGACGGTCTCCTCCGCCTTGCGGATCTGGAGCCGTTCCCAGAGCCCGACCGTCCGCTTGGCGGCGCGCACGGCCACCACGTCGGGCGTGACGACCAGCAGCGTGGTGTCGGCCATCTCGACGGCGGCGGCCCCGGCGCCGGTGAGGTGGGTGCCGCAGTCGACCACCACCACCTCGTACCGGTTGCGCAGGGCGCTGACGACCTGGCGGACGGTCCGCTCGCCGACGTCCTCCCCGCGCTCGCCCTCGCCGGGCGCGGGCAGCAGGGCGATCCCGGACGGGTGGGCGTACAGGGCGTCCTGGAGGACCCGGGGCGATATGTCCTGGATGGCGGCGAGGTCCACCAGGGACCGGCGGAACTGCACGTCCAAGTAGGAGGCGACGTCCCCGGACTGGAGGTCCAGGTCCACCAGGGCGGTGCTCAGGCCGGACGCCCGGGCGGCGAGGGCGAGCTGCACCGCGGTGACGGTGGTGCCGACGCCGCCCTTGGCGCCGCTCACGGTGACGACCCGGCCGCCGGGCCCGCCGGGGGTGTCGCCGCCCTGCCCGAGGTGGCGCCGGACGCCGGCGGACCAGGCGGCCGCGGACTGGACGCGCTGGGCCAGCTCCTCGTACGACAGGGGCATGGCGACCAGGCCGCGGGCGCCGGAGTCCATGGCGGCCGAGTAGAGGCCGGGGCCGGTGTCGGCGGTCACGAGGACGACCCCGACGGCGGGGAAGCGCAGGGCGACCTCCCGGACCAGTTCGAGCGCCGGGACGGGCCCGATGCGCTCGTGGACCAGCACCACCTCGGGCAGTTCGTCCAGCGAGTCGGCGGCGAGCCGGGCGAGGGTGTCGACCAGGGAGGTGGAGTCGCCGACCGGGGCGGCCGGTTCGGTGTCGGGGAGCTGGCCGAGGAGGGTGGTGATGGAGCGGGCGGCGTCGGCGTCGCCGACGGCCGGGAGGATGCGTGTGGTCATCCGGCCCTCACTTGTTCCTGTCTTCGTCGAGGGTGTACTTGCCCTCGCCGGGCCGGAGGACGGTCGGGCTGTTCCTGGGGAGCAGCGCGAGCCGGACGTGCTCGGCGAACGACTCGGCGTAGGCCACGCGCTGGGCGTCGGCGGTGCTCAGGGCGAAGGTGATCGGTACGGCCTCCCGGACGCCGGTGCCCCGGCTGTCGTCGCGTTTGCCGTCGAGCGGGGTGAGCCTGCCGACGTCGATGACCCGGGCGTTGGCGACGATCAGGCGGGACTCGGCGACGGCGCCCTTCTCGCGGCGGTCGTCGTCGAAGGTGGCGTAGATGTTGACGGTGGAGCCGGCGGTGATCTTCCCGGCGACGCCGGTGGCGGCGTCGATCATGATGGCGATCTCCTGCTGGCCGGCCTCCAGCGCGGGCCGTGCGGCGACCATGTCCTTCTGAAGCAGGGAGCCCTTCCGGAGGTCGGTGACGGCGATCTTGTCCTCGACGGCGGAGAGGTCGGTGACGGCGTTCTCGGAGAGCCAGCGCTCGGGCATCCTTATCCGCCGGAACTGGCCCGGCTGGAGCGCGGTGTAGGCGGCCACGTCGGATTTCAGTTCGTACGCGTCGACCTCCGGTCCGACCTTGGAATTCACGTCGCCGATCACCGTCACCACACCGGCGAACGCGCCGAGGGCGCACAGGACGGAGAGGATCAGCAGAATGACGCCGCGGCGCTGACGGGAATTCATGGGCGGGGTGACCTCACGGGGAGACGTAAGCGGGGGCGACGGGGGTGCGGGTGGTGGCGCCCGGGCTGCGGGCGGGTGCGGGGGCGGCGGGCGTTCATGCGGTCGCCCGGCCGGCCTCGGGCGGCACCAGGGGGGCGGCGCAGAAGCCGCAGCGGTCCCCTATCAGGTCGGTGCCGCACCAGGAGCAGACCTCCCGGCGCACGGACGCGACGAGCTGGTAGAGGACCGAGACGTCGGGGAGGTGGGCGGCGAACTCGACCAGCCGGGCGGTGCCCCACCAGGCCGGGGAGCCGGCGGGCAGCGGGTGCTCGGTGACGCCCTGGACCTGCCAGGCGGGCGCGAGGGTGCCGGTGACCCAGCCCGGGGGCACCGGCCCGTGCGCCACCAGCAGGTGGGTGGCGAACTCGGGGCCGGCGAGCCGGTCGTCGCCGCCCAGCCGGATCAGCTGGGGCACCGGGTTGGCGAGGACCGCGAACTGGGAGCCGGGCACCCACGACTTGGCGTGGGACTTCAGGGTCACGGGGACGCGGTCGAGGCGGGCGACCGAGTTCAGCAGGGCGCCCGCGTAGATGTAGTGGGACAGCAGCCGGGCGGCCGAGGCGAGGATCCCGGCGCTGAAGTCGCAGGCGGAGAGCTGGCGGAGCTGGCGGGCGAGGACGGCGACGCCGAGGGGCGGGAGGTCCAGCGGGAGCAGGGCGACCCGGTCGCTCTCCAGCACGGCGCGGACGGTGTGCAGGCGGCGCCGGTGGGCGGTGGGGAGGGAGGCGGGGTAGAGGACCACGACATGGCCGTGCCGCTCGACCATGACCCTCATGTCCGCGACGGCGGCGTCCAGCGGCTGGGCGTCCGGCGCCGGGAGCACGGCCGCGGTGGGGGTCTGGTGGTCGGTCGGCGGCAGCACCAGATCGGCGCTGGTGACGGCAATTGCGGTCGGCACGCTGTTCCCCGTTCAGCTCCGGCAGCCGGCGTTCCGGCGAACCGCAGACACTGCTCTGCCTGCTCCTCCGTGCTCTGTCCTGCCCACCCGCACTTTAGCCACGTCTGTGAGGGCAGAGAACAGCTTTCAGATCGCTCGGTGGGACCGGGTGCGCGAACCCCGGGTGACCAATCAGGACGAAGGAGTCAGTGGTTAACTCCCGTTTCTTTCCACAGGTCTTGACAAGACGATTGGTCTGGACCAGTTTTACGGAAAGCAGCGGTGGCCACCGTTCCCGAACCTCCCCACTCCCCCACCGGAGGCAGCACGTGGACCCCTCGCACCGCACCCGCGCACGCGCGCGCACCGGCAGATGGCTCGGCGGCGGCCTGGCCCTCGCCGTGGGCGCCGGGCTCGCCCTGACCGGCACGGCGGCCGGCACCGCGTACGCCGCCGACGTCAACAACGCCAGGAACGCCGGCTTCGAGTCGGGCCTCGCCCACTGGACCTGCTCGGCGAACAGCGGCGCCACCGTCTCCTCGCCCGTGCACGGCGGCACCTCCGCCCTGGTGGCCACGCCCGCCGGGCAGGACAACGCCCGCTGCTCCCAGACCGTGGCCGTGCGCCCCAACTCCACGTACACCCTGAGCGCCTGGGTGCGCGGCGGGTACGCGTACCTCGGCGCCACCGGCACCGGGACCGGCGACGTCTCGACCTGGACGCCGGGCTCCGCCGACTGGAAGCAGCTCACCACCCGCTTCACCACCGGCGCGGGCACCACGTCCGTCACCGTCTACACGCACGGCTGGTACGGCCAGGCCGCCTACCACGCGGACGACGTCTCGGTGCTCGGGCCCGACGGGGGCGGGGGCGGCGACCCCGACCCGGTGGTGCCCGCCACGCCCACCGGGCTCGCCGCGGGCGCGGTGACCGCCTCGTCCGTCGCCCTGTCCTGGAGCCCCGTCCAGGGCGCGACCGGCTACCACGTCCACCGGGACGGCACCCGCGTCCAGACGGTGACCGGCACGTCGGCGACCGTGACCGGGCTGGCGGCGAACACCTCGTACGGCTTCCAGGTCAGCGCGGTGAACGCGGCGGGCGAGTCGGCGAGGTCCGCGACCGTCACCGCCCGCACCGCCCCCGGCGGGCAGAACCCGAACCCGGCCGTGCCCCGGCACGCGGTGACCGGCTACTGGCAGAACTTCGACAACGGCGCGGCGGTGCAGAAGCTGCGCGACGTGCCGGCGCACTACGACATCATCGCCGTCTCCTTCGCCGACTCGACCGCCACGCCCGGCCGGATCGTCTTCAACCTCGACCCGGCCGTCGGCTACGCCTCGGTGGCCGACTTCAAGGCGGACGTCGCCGCGAAGAAGGCCGCGGGCAAGTCGGTGATCATCTCGGTGGGCGGCGAGAAGGGCAACGTCACCATCAACAGCGACGCGTCGGCGACGGCCTTCGCGGACAGCGCGTACGCCCTGATGCAGGAGTACGGCTTCAGCGGGGTCGACATCGACCTGGAGCACGGCATCAACTCCACCTACCTGACCAAGGCGCTGCGGCAGCTGTCGGCGAAGGCGGGCTCCGGCCTGGTGCTGACGATGGCGCCGCAGACCATCGACATGCAGAACACCGGGACGGAGTACTTCAAGACGGCGCTGGCGGTGAAGGACATCCTCACCGTGGTCAACATGCAGTACTACAACAGCGGTTCCATGCTGGGCTGCGACGGCAAGGTGTACTCCCAGGGGTCGGTGGACTTCCTGACCGCGCTGGCCTGCATCCAGCTGGAGGGCGGTCTGGACGCCTCCCAGGTCGGCCTGGGCGTCCCGGCGTCGCCGCGCGGCGCGGGCAGCGGCTACGTCGACCCGTCGGTGGTGAAGAACGCGCTGGACTGCCTGACGCGCGGCACCGGCTGCGGCTCCTTCAAGCCGTCGAAGACCTACCCGTCGCTGCGGGGCGCGATGACCTGGTCGACGAACTGGGACGCCACGGCCGGCCACGCCTGGTCGAACGCGGTCGGGCCGCACGTCGACAACCTGCCGTAGGTCACGCCCTGCCCGCGAGGTAGTGGTGCAGTACGGGGCCCAGCTCCGCCAGCCACTGGTGGAGCCGGGCTCTGCGCCGCGCGTCGACCCGGCACTCGTAGCGCATCCCGCCGGGGTGGGTGACCGTCACCATCAGGACGTGGCCGTACGGGGCGGGCGCGTGGTGCACGGCGGCCACGCCCGCCCACGGGAAGTCCAGGGTGTGCCCGTCGACCTCCAGGGCCACCCCGCTCGCGTCCACGATCACCGAGTTGCGCCGGTCGTGGGCGACGAACTCCGGCCCCTCGGCGGGCGCCCCGCCCGGCGCCCCGTGGGGCACACCGGGGTACGGGGCGGGGTACGCACCGTACGGCGCGGGCGGCGGCGCGCCGTACGGCGGCTGCACGGGTATCGGGGGGCCGAATCCGGGGGGCGTCGTCATGCCCCCAGTATGGCCACCGGGGCTACCAGGGCAGCTCGCGCACCTGCTGGACGCAGAGCACCACGAAGAGCAGGCCCGCCGCGCCCAGGACGCCGTTGCTGAGCCAGCCGTTGCGCCACTCGCGGGGCGTGCGGGAGGAGTTGAGGAGCCACACCAGGGTCAGGGCGAGGAACGGCATGAAGAAGGCGCCGATCACGCCGTAGACGATCACCAGGCCGAACGGCTGGTCCAGGAAGAGCAGGGCCATCGGCGGGAACGTCAGCCACAGCAGGTACGCCCGGAAGGGCAGCGACTTCTCGCGGGCGCCCGCCGCGACCGCCTCGCCCGTGCCGGCGTCCCGCGCGCGGCCCCGGCCCCGGAAGTGGGAGACGAAGTCGGCGAACATCAGGCTCACTCCGTGCCAGACGCCGATGAGCGAGGTGAGGGAGGTGGCGAAGAAGCCGATCAGAAACAGCTTGGCGGTCACCGTCCCGTACCGGTCCTCCAGGATGCCGCCGAGGTCCAGCAGGCCCTTGTCGCCCTTGGCGAGCGCGATCCCGGAGGAGTGCAGCAGCTCGGCGCCGACGAAGAGCATGGCGACGACGAAGACCCCGGTGGTGAGGTAGGCGACGCGGTTGTCCAGCCGCATCACCTTCATCCACGAGGTGTCCGTCCAGCCCTTGGCGTTGACCCAGTAGCCGTACGCGGCGAGCGTGATGGTGCCGCCGACGCCGCCGATCAGGCCCAGGGTGTAGATCAGCGAGCCGTCCGGGAGGACGGGCGCGAGCCCGGCGAACGCCTCGCCGAGGTGCGGGGTGACCCGGACCGCCAGGTAGAGGGTGACGACGAACATCACGCCGACGAGGACGGTCATGACCTTCTCGAAGACGGCGTACCGGTTGAACCAGACGAAGGCCAGCCCGCCCAGGCCGCACAGCACGCCCCACCACTTGAGGTCCATGACGCCCGGGAAGAGCGCCTGGAGCGGCAGGGCGCTGGAGGACATGGCGGCGGCGCCGTACACGAAGCCCCAGACGGCGACGTAGCCGGCGAAGTAGACGGTGGTCCAGGCGCCCAGGCTGCGCCAGCCGTCGAAGAGGGTGCGGCCGGTGGCGAGGTGCCAGCGGCCGGCGGCCTCGGCGAGCGAGATCTTGACCAGGCAGCCGATGACGGCCGCCCACAGGAGCGTGTAGCCGAACTTGCTGCCCGCGATGAGCGTGGCGACGAGGTCGCCGGCGCCCACGCCGGTCGCGGCGACGACGATGCCGGGGCCGATGTGGCGCCAGCTCGCCTTGCGGAGCCGGGGTCCGGCGCCCTCGGTCTCCCCCTGTCGCGCGGTGTCTGCCATGCGTGTGCCGCCTTTCACTCGTCCCCTGGTCACACGACGTCAGGTCACCAAAGCGCGGTGCGTGGTGATCGCGCAAGGGGTCGTACGGGGGCGGGCGGGGCGCGGCGTGGCCGGAGACGTACTTGACGGGGTCATGCCACAGTCGGACGATGCGACGCACGGGGAGACCCACCCCGTACCCCCCACCGCAGGAGACAGCATGCGCATGCGCATACGCGGCAGAAGGTCCGCCGCCCTCACGGCCCTGCTGGCCCTCGCCGTCGCGGCGCCGCTCACCGCGACCGCCACCGAGGGAGCGCCGCCCGTGGCCGCCGCTCCCGCCGCCGCCGCGGAGGAGGTCGTCCGGCAGTACGCGATCCACGGCCCGTCCACCCCCGCCGAGCGCACCGCCCTCACCGCCACCGGCGCCTCCGTCGACGAGGCCGGCGACCACGAGGTCGTCGTCAGCGCCACCGCCGGGCAGGCCCGGAAGCTGCGGGCGCTGGGCCACCGGCTGGAGGCCCTGCCCGCCCCGCCCGACCGCGGCCGGAGCGGCACGGCGCTCGGCGCCATGGACTTCCCCTCCGCCGACGCGCGCTACCACAACTACGCGGAGATGAACGCCGAGATCACCCAGCGGCTCCAGCAGTACCCCGGCATCATGAGCCGGCAGGTGATCGGGAAGTCGTACCAGGGCCGCGACATCGTCGCCATCAAGATCAGCGACAATGTCGCCACCGACGAGAACGAGCCGGAGATCCTCTTCACCCACCACCAGCACGCCCGCGAGCACCTCACCGTCGAGATGGCGCTGTACCTGCTGCGCGAACTCGGCGCCGGCTACGGGAGCGACCCCCGCGTCACCAGCGCCGTGAACAACCGCGAGATCTGGATCGTGCCGGACCTCAACCCGGACGGCGGCGAGTACGACATCGCCTCCGGCTCCTACCGCAGCTGGCGCAAGAACCGGCAGCCCAACCCGGGCTCGTCGTACATCGGCACGGACATGAACCGGAACTGGAACTTCAAGTGGGGCTGCTGCGGCGGCTCCTCAGGCTCCACCGGCTCCGAGACCTACCGGGGCCGGGCCGCCGAGTCGGCGCCCGAGGTAAAGGTGGTCGCCGACTTCGTCCGCTCCCGCGTGGTGGGCGGCAAGCAGCAGATCAAGGCGGCCATCGACTTCCACACGTACAGCGAGCTGGTGCTGTGGCCGTACGGCTACACCTACAGCGACACCGCGCCGGGGCTGACCCAGGACGACCGGGACGCCTTCGCCGCGGTGGGCCGCAAGATGGCCGCCAGCAACGGCTACACGCCCGAGCAGTCGAGCGACCTCTACATCACCGACGGGTCCATCGACGACTACCTGTGGGGCGCGCACAAGATCTTCGGGTACACCTTCGAGATGTACCCCCGCTCCGCGTCCGGCGGCGGCTTCTACCCGCCCGACGAGGTCATCGAGCGCGAGACGTCCCGCAACCGCGACGCCGTGCTCCAGCTGATCGAGAACGCGGACTGCATGTACCGCTCGATCGGCAAGGAACAGCAGTACTGCGCCTGACGGGCGGCGACCGGCGCGGTGCGGCCCCGCGGGGGCCGTGCCGCTCCGGCGCGCCGGGTCACACCACCAGGCTGAGCGCCGCCGCGACCGCGAACCCGGCCACCGACAGCACCGACTCCAGCACGGTCCAGGACTTCAGGGTGTCCCGCTCCGGGATGCCGAAGTACGACGAGACCATCCAGAACCCGCCGTCGTTGACGTGCGAGGCGAAGATCGAGCCGGCCGAGATCGCCATGATGACCAGCGCGAGGAACGCCTGCGAGTGGCCGCCGTGCTCGACCAGCGGCAGCACGATCCCGGCCGTCGTCACGATCGCCACCGTGGCCGAGCCCTGCGCGACCCGCAGCACCAGCGCGATCAGGTAGGCGAGCACGATCACCGGCAGGCCGATGCCGTGGAAGGTGTCGGACAGCGCCTGCGCCACCCCGCTGCTCTTCAGTACGGCGCCGAAGACCCCGCCCGCGCCCACCACCAGCAGGATGTTGCCGACCGGCTTGAGCGACCGGGTGGACACCGACTCCAGCGAGGCGCGCGACCAGCCGCGCCGGAGGCCCAGCAGCCAGTACGCCAGCAGCAGGGCGATCGTCAGCGCCACGAACGGGTTGCCGAAGAACTCCACGACCGAGCGGAGGGTGGAGGGCTCCAGGGCGATCGAGGAGAAGGTCGCGGCGAGGATGAGGACCAGCGGCGTGCCGATGATGGCGAGGACGGTGGACAGGGCGACCGGCGCCTCCGGCTGCCCGTCCCGCTCCCGGGCGACCTCGGCCCTGGCCTGCTCGGCGGCCTGGAGCATGTCCTGCGGTACGGGGACGAAGACGTGGCGGCCGATCCAGCCCGCGTACGCCCAGGCGGCGAGGACCGCCGGGACGCCGGTGACGACGCCCATGAGGATCACCCAGCCGAGCGAGACGTGCAGCAGTCCCGCGGCGGCCACCGGGCCGGGGTGCGGCGGCAGGAAGGCGTGGGTCATGGACAGCCCGGCCAGCAGCGGCATCGCGTACAGCAGGATGGAGCGGCCGGACCGCTTGGCGGCGGCGTAGACGATCGGCGCGAGGACGAAGATGCCCACGTCGAAGAAGACCGGGATGCCGAAGATCAGGCCGGTCAGGCCCATCGCGAGCGGTGCCCGCCGCTCGCCGAACAGGCCCAGGAGGCGGGAGGACAGCACCTCGGCGCCGCCGGACACCTCCAGGATCGCGCCGAGCATGGTGCCCAGGCCGATGATGATGGCGACATGGCCGAGGATGCCGCCCATGCCGGTCTCGACGACGGAGGTGGCGGCCGACTTCTGGACGGTGCCGAAGAGTTCGGTCACGGACAGCCCGGCGGCCAGGCCGACGGCTATGGAGACGGCGAGCAGCGCGACGAACGGCTGGAGCCGGACCTTGATGATGAGGAAGAGGAGCAGGGCGATGCCGAGGGCGGCGACGGTGAGGAGACCGGCGGTGCCGTCGAGGAGGAGGAGCAGTCCTCCGGTGCGGGGCGGGGCTTCCTGGGGCATGGGGGATCTCTTTTCCGGGCGGATCCGGGCAGGGCGGATCGCGGCACGGCGCCCCGGTGCGGGGCGCCGTGCCGTGGTGCGGCGGCCGGCGCGGGGGGATCAGTCCAGGACGGCGAGGGCGTCGATCTCGATGAGGAGACCGGCGGGGAGACCGACGTAGACCGTGGTGCGGGCGGCGGGGGCGACGGTCAGGCCGGCGAAGAACTCGTTGTAGATCTCGTTCATCTCCGCGAAGTGCCCGGTGTCCGTGAGGTAGACGCGCATCATCATCACGTCGTCCCAGCTCGCGCCGCCCTCGGTGAGGACCGCCTCGACGTTGGCGAGGGTCTGGAGGGTCTGCTCGCGCAGGGTGGGGCCGGCCGGGGTCGGGGCCCGGCCCTCGGCGGCGGGGAGGAAGCCGACCTGGCCGGCGACCTGGAGGATGTTGCCCTTGCGCACGCCGTGGGAGAACGTCGCGGGCGGGGCGGTGTGGGTGGCGGGGGTGATCGCGGTCTTCTCGCTCATGCGTGTGCTTCCTTGGGTGGGGTGGTGCCGGAGTACTCCCGGGTGATGGCGTCGGCGGTGCGGCGCACCAGCGGGAGGAGGGTGAGGAGTTCGTCGGCGGTGACGACGACGTTCGGCGCGGAGACCGACATGGCGGCGACGACTCGGCCGTCGGCGCCCCGGACGGGGGCCGCGACGCAGTTGATGGACTCCTCGTGGCCACCGAGGTCGGTGGCCCAGCCCTGTTCGCGTACGGTCGCCAGCTCCTGGAGGAAGGCGGCGGCGTTCGGGGTCGAACGGGACGTGTACAGGGGGTAGTCGAGCTTCCCGGCCAGGGCGCGGCGCTCGGGCTCCGGCAGGTCGGCGAGGAGCAGCTTGGCCACGGCGGCCACGGTGATGGCGACGGGCTTGCCGATGCGCGAGTACATCCGGACCGGGTAGCGGCTGTCGACCTTGTCGATGTAGAGGACCTCGCCCTCCTCGTGCACGGCGAGGTGGACGGTGTGGCCGGTCTCCTCGTTGAGGGCGACGAGGTGGGGGTGGGCGATCTCGCGGATGTCGAGGTTCTCGACGGCCTCCTGGGCGAGGGCGAACAGCCGGGCGCCGAGGCGGTAGCGCTGGTCCTCCTGGCGGTAGACGAGGCCGTGCTCGTGGAGGGTGCGCAGCAGCCGCAGCGCGGTCGACTTGTGCACGCCGAGGGCCTCGGCGACCCCTCCGAGGTCGGCGGGGCCCCGGGCGAGCAGCGGCAGGATGCTCAGCGCACGGTCGACGGTCTGGCTCATGGCGTACGTACCTCCTGGTCCTCCCCGGTGCGCGTCCAGCCGGGGACGAGGTGCAGTCTCCCCCAGGCGTCGTCGCCGAGGGCGGCGAGGCGGTCGGCGTGGCCGGTGGCGGGCGGGGCGGCGAGGTCGCCGGGGACGGTGAGCGCGGCGGCGGCCATGAGGTGCCCGTGGCGCAGGCGCCGGGCGAGGGGCAGGTCCCGGAGGGTGGCGGACAGGAACCCGGCGGCGAAGGCGTCCCCGGCGCCGACCGGGGCGACGACGTCGACGCGGGGCGCGGGCACCGAGGTGACGGTCTCCCGGGCCCCGGTGCGGGCGTACGCGGTGGCGCCCCGGGCGCCGTGCTTGACCACCAGGACGGCCGGCTCGGGCAGTGCCGCCCGGATCGCGTCCGCGCCGCGCAGCCCCCAGGCCGCCTCCGCCTCGTCGTCGCCGGTGAGGACGAGGTCGGCGCCGCGGGCGAGGTCCAGCAGGACGGACGGGTCGGCGCCGCGCCACAGCCCGGCCCGGTGGTTGACGTCGAAGGAGACCAGCGGGCGGCCGGGGCGGGGCGCGGTGAGCGCGCGCACCAGGTCGAGGCAGCCGGGCGAGAGCGCGGCAGTGATCCCGGACAGGTGCAGGACGCGGGCGTCGCCGACGTCCTCGTACGGCACCGTCCGCGGGGACATGGCGGACGCGGCGGACCCGGCGCGGTAGTAGAGGACCTCGTGGGCGTCGGTGGCCCGGTCGGTGGCCGTGCGGAAGTAGACGCCGGTCGGGCGGCCGGGGTCGCGGCGCACCGCGGAGGTGTCGACGCCGTATGCGGCGACGGCCTCCACCAGGTGGTCGCCGAAGCCGTCGGCGCCGACGCGGCTGACCCACCGCACCCGGTGGCCCGCCGCGGCCAGGGCGCAGGCGACATTGGACTCGGCGCCCCCGATGGCGCGGGTGAAGGACGGGACGTCGGCGAGGCGGCCCGGCCGGGAGGGCAGGAACGTGACCATGGACTCGCCGAGACAGACGACGTCGGTTCCGGTCACGCTGGGGGCTCCTCACGGGGTCCTCCCGGATCGGCCGACCCGGGTTCCGGATCCATTGACCCGGCGTTGCGCCGGATGTTAGACACCACTGAGCGATATACGCAATGACCGTTGCACAGAACGCAACAGATGGAGAGGGTGAGCATGCACCTCAAGGCCGAGCACCTGGACCGGGAGCCCGTCGACCACCGGTTCAAGGGCCTTCCCGCGGACGCCGAGGGCCTGACCGTGGGCGAGCTGGCCGCCCAGCGCCGCGACCTCTTCACCGGCGGGTTCACCACCCCCGTGCTCGCCCTGTCCGCCGAGGCGCTGGAGCACAACCTCGCCCTGCTGGAGACCTACGCGGAGCGGCACGGCCTGGCCTTCGCCCCGCACGGCAAGACCTCCATGGCGCCGCAGCTGTTCGACCGGCAGGTGGCGTACGGCGCCTGGGGCATCACCGCGGCCGTGCCCCACCAGGCGCGGGTGTACCGGGCGTTCGGCGTCCGGCGGATCTTCCTCGCCAACGAGCTGGTGGACGCCGCCGCCCTGCGCTGGGTCGCCGCCGAGCTGGAGCGGGACCCGGACTTCCGCTTCGTCTGCTACGCCGACTCCGTGCGCGGCGTCGAGCTGATGGACGAGGCGCTGACCGGTGCGGGCGCCTCCCGCCCGGTCGACGTGGTGGTGGAGCTGGGCGCGGGCGACGGCGCGCGCACCGGGGCGCGCACCGAGGCGGACTGCGCCGCCGTCGCGGACGCGGTCGCCGCGGCACGCACGCTGCGCCTGGTGGGCGTCGCCGGGTACGAGGGCGAGGTCCCGGACGCCACGCCGGAGCGGGTGCGGGCCTGGCTGGAGCGGCTCACCGGCCTCGCGGTGGCGTTCGACCGGGACGGCCGCTTCCCTGACGGGCTGGACGAGATCGTGGTCAGCGCGGGCGGCAGCGCCTGGTTCGACACGGTCGCCGAGGTGTTCGCGGAGCTTCCCGCGCTGTCCCGCCCGGCGCTGAAGCTGCTGCGCTCCGGGGCGTACGTGTCGCACGACGACGGCCAGTACCGGAACCTCACGCCCTTCAACCGGGTCCCCGAGGAGGGCGCCCTGCGGCCCGCGTTCCGGCTGTGGGCCCAGGTGGTGTCCCGCCCGGCGCCGGACCAGGCGTTCGTCAACGCGGGCAAGCGGGACGCCGCGTACGACCTCCACCTCCCCGAGGCGCAGGTCGTCCGCTCCGCCCGCGACGGATCGGTGCGCCCGGCCGACGGGATCACCGTGAGCCGCCTCTCGGACCAGCACGCCTGGCTGGAGACCGCGCCCGGCGCGGAGCTGGAGGTCGGCGACTGGGTGGGCATGGGGCTGTCGCACCCCTGCACCTCGTTCGACAAGTGGCAGCTGATCCCGGTGGTCGAGGCGGACGGCACGGTCACCGACTTCATCCGTACCTTCTTCTAGGAGCGGCCGGCATGGACCTCGTCATCAGGGACGTCCGCGTCGTGGACGGCACCGGCGGCCCGTCGTACCGCGCCGATGTCGGTCTCACCGGCGGCCGGATCGCCGCGATCCGCCGGGAGGGCGACCGCTCGCCGGCCGGCTCCCACGTGCTGGACGCGCAGGGGCTCGCCCTCTCCCCCGGCTTCGTCGACATGCACGCCCACAGCGACCTCGCCCTGCTCCGGGACCCGGACCACAGCGCCAAGGCCGCGCAGGGCGTCACGCTCGAAGTGCTGGGCCAGGACGGCCTGTCGTACGCGCCGGCCGACGACCGCACCCTGGACGAGGTCCGCAAGGCCATCACCGGCTGGAACGGAGACGGTTCCGACGTCGCGTTCGACTGGCGGACCGTCGGCGAGTACCTGGACCGCCTGGACCGCGGCTTCGGCGGGCGCGGCATCGCGGTCAACGCCGCGTACCTGATCCCGCAGGGCACGGTCCGGGCGTACGCCATGGGCTGGGAGGACCGCCCGCCGACCGCCGCCGAACTGACCCGGATGAAAAGGCTCGTGGCCGAGGGCCTGGAGCAGGGCGCCGTCGGCATGTCGTCCGGCCTCACCTACACGCCCGGGATGTACGCGGCCGACGCCGAACTGACCGAGCTGTGCCGGGTCGTGGCGGCCCACGGCGGCTACTACTGCCCGCACCACCGCAGTTACGGCGCGGGCGCCCTCGCGGCGTACCAGGAGATGATCGCGCTCACCCGGGAGGCGGGCTGCGCGCTGCACCTGGCGCACGCCACCATGAACTTCGGCGAGAACAAGGGCAGGGCGCCCGAGCTGCTGGCCCTGCTCGACGAGGCGCTGGCCGGCGGGGCCGACATCACCCTCGACACCTACCCCTACACCCCCGGCTGCACGACGCTCGTCGCGCTGCTGCCCAGCTGGGCGAGCGAGGGCGGCCCGGAAGCGGTGCTGGCCCGGCTGCGCGACGACGCCACGGCCGAGGCGATCCGCCACCACCTGGAGGTCACCGGCTCGGACGGCTGCCACGGCGTGCCCGTCGACTGGGACACCGTCGAGATCTCGGGCGTCACCGCCCCCGGCCTGGCCGGCTTCACCGGCCGCCGCCTGGACGGCTGGACCACCGCCCGGCGCCTGCTGATCGAGGACCGGCTCGGTACGACGATCCTCCAGCACGTCGGCCACGAGGAGAACGTGCGGGCCATCATGCGCCACCGGGTCCACACCGGCGGCTCCGACGGCATCCTCCAGGGCGCCAAGCCCCACCCGCGCGCCTACGGCACCTTCCCGCACTACCTGGGGCGGTACGCGCGCGAGCTGGGCGTGCTGTCGCTGGAGGAGGCGGTCGCGCACCTCACCTCGCGCCCCGCCGCCCGCCTGCGCCTCCCGGACCGGGGCCTGGTCCGCGAGGGGTACCGCGCCGACCTGGTCCTCTTCGACCCGGACACGGTCGCGGCCGGCGCCACCTTCGAGGCACCGCGCACCCTCCCGACGGGCATCCCGCACGTCCTGATCGACGGCCGCTTCGTCGTCCGGGACGGCCGCCGCACGGACGTCCTGGCCGGCCGCGCGATCCGGCGGGCGCCCTACTAGGGCCTGTCGTTCGGATCTTTCTGGGCTCGCGTGCCCTGGCACGCACATCTGCGGCGTTGTCGTCGGTCGCCAATGCTCCGCAGTGGCTCCCTCCTCCGCCTTGCATCTGCACGCACCAGACCCCGCTCACTGATCCAGCCTGATCCAAACGAAAGGCCCTAGGTCGTACGGGCCCGGTCGCGTTCCGCCGCGCGCGGGCCGGGCACCCGGCCGGGCCCCGTGACGGCGGCGCGCTCCCGGCGCAGCAGCAGGGCGCCGCCCAGGCAGACGGCCGCCGCCAGGGCGAAGCCGTACGCGGGCGTGGCGCCCGAGGGCGCGGTCACGTACACCAGGGCGGCGGACAGCACCACCAGGGCCCGTACCACGCGGCCGTCCCGGCCCCCGGTGGCGGCGGCCACCACGACGGTGCCCCAGAGCAGGTACCAGGGCTGGACCATCGGCGAGAGGACCACCAGCGCCACCAGGGCCAGGCCCAGGGCGTGCACCGGGTCCCGGCGGCCCCGCACCGCCTGCCAGGCCAGCCGGGCGATCAGCGCGAGCGCCACGGCGAGGCCCACGCGCTGGACGGCCGCCTTGACCGGGTCCGGGTCGGCGCCGCCCAGCAGGCGCAGCAGCTCGCCGAGGGCGAGGCCCAGGTCGCTGCTGACCGACAGCGCGGTGTGGATCGTCCCGGCGACGCTCTGGGTGCGCAGCCAGCCGAAGCCGGTGCCGGCGAGCAGCGTCGCGGCCACCGCCACCGCCACCGCGACCGCCCCGGGCCCCAGCAGCCCCTTCACCGCCCGGTGGAGGACCGTCCGGCCGCTCGCCGCCCGGGCCACCAGCACCCCGGTGAAGAGCAGCGCCACGGCGGCCGGGGACTTGACCATCGCCGCGAGCCCGACGACCGCGCTGCCCACCACCCACCGGCCGTCCCGGGCGAGGACGACACCGGTCAGCACCAGCGCGGCCATCAGCCCGTCGTTGTGCGCCCCGCCCACGACGTGCAGCAGGAGCAGCGGGTTCAGCGCCCCGAGCCACAGCGCACCGCCCTCCCCGCCCGGGGAGGACCGCCCGAGCCGCCGCAGCGCCCACACGATCAGCGCCAGCGCCACCACGGCGATCAGCCGCATCCCGAGGACGGCGGGCACGATCGTCCCGCCCGTCACCCAGGTCACCGCCCGGGCCAGCAGCAGGAAGACCGGCCCGTACGGGGCGGGGGTGTCCGTCCAGTTCCCGCCGACGCTCGCGGCGGCGTCCCCGCCGGGGCCGCCCGGGTCGAGCACGGTCGGCCCGGCGCCGTACACGTCGTGGCCCTCCAGGACCATGGCGCCCTGGGCGATGTAGCTGTACACGTCGGCGCTGTACAGCGGCGGGGCGAGCAGCAGGGGCGCGGTCCACCACAGCAGCGTCACCCGCGCGTGCCGGGGGCCGGCCCCGGCCCTGCCGTACAGCCACCAGGCGGCGACGAGGAGCGTCAGCCCGAGGTACGCGACGACGGTGGCCGCCACGGTGGCCCCCGGCCCGTACGGGACCCAGATCCCCCACGGCTCGCGGGCCGGCAGCGTCCCGGCCACCCAGCCGCCCGCGGCCACCGCGACCGCCCCGGCCGTGCCCAGCCACCGGCACCCGGCGGCACTCATTGCCCACATGACCGGCCAACCTATCGGGCACGCCCCGCACGAGGGCCCGCCGGTACGGCGAGGAGGGGCCGTGCAGGGTCGCCCCCGCAGGGGATCGGCGGCGAGTGACGGCGACAGGAACGGGTGGGCGCCCCGCCGACCCCGAGGAGGTGAGCCCGGAGGGGCCCCGACCGTACCCACCGGCCGCGAGCGAGGCCGCACCGCGCGGTCAGCCGTCCCCGACGACCTGCGCGAAGCCGGTGTTCACCGCCGTGACGCCGCCGTCCACACGGAGCGTCGTCCCGGTGACCCAGGACGCGTCCGGCGAGGCCAGGAACGCCACCGCCGCCGCGACGTCCTCCGGTTCACCCACCCGGCCCAGCGGATAGACCCGCTCCGCGAGGGCCGTCAGCTCGCGCTCCCGGCCCGCCCAGGCCCGGGTGCGGATCGTGCCGGGGTTGACCTGGTTCACGCGGACGCCCCGCCGGGCCGCGTCGGCGGCGAGCGTACGGGTGAGCGAGGCGAGCCCGCTCTTCGCGGCGCTGTACGCGTGGCCGCCGAACGCCTGGTCGGCGTTGACCGACCCGATGTTCACGATCGCGCCGCGCCCCGAATCGGCCAGGTGCCCCAGCGCGGCCCGGGCGCAGCGCACGGCGCCCATCAGGGTGACGTCCAGGGACCGCCGCCAGATCTCGTCGTCCTCGTCCTCGGAGCGGGGCCCGTCGGGGACGCGGGCGAAAGCGTTGTTGACCAGCACGTCCAGCCGCCCGAACGTCGCCACGGCGTGGGCGACCGCCGCGTCGACGGCCGCGCGGTCGGCCACGTCGCACCCGTGCGCGACAGCCCCGGGGACGGTGTCCGCGACCTCCCGGGCGAGCCCCTCGTCGAGGTCGGCGACCAGGACGCGGGCGCCCTCCGAGGCGAGTCTGCGCACGATCGCCTCGCCGATGCCGCGCGCCCCGCCCGTGACCAGTGCGCCGTACCCGTCGAAGCGCCGCAGAGCCGTCATCCGCCGATGATGCCCAGGTCCGCGCGGGGCGATCAAGAGGGCGTACGGCCCGGGCGCGGCGGCCACGCAAGGGCCCCCGCAGTGACCCCGCAGTGGCACAAAACACGAGGCGCCCTCCGCGCCACCGCCGTAAGCTCGCGGCATGCAGGTGATCCAGTCCACGAAGCTCGCCAACGTCTGTTACGAAATCCGCGGCCCCGTGCTCGAGGAGGCGATGCGGCTCGAGGCCGCGGGTCACCGGATCCTGAAGCTGAACACCGGCAATCCCGCCGCGTTCGGCTTCGAGTGCCCGCCCGCGATCCTGGAGGACATCCTCCGCAACCTCGGGGAGTCGCACGGCTACGGCGACGCCAAGGGCCTGCTGTCCGCGCGCCGGGCGGTGATGAGCCACTACGAGACCCGGGGCATCCCGCTGTCGGTGGAGGACATCTACCTCGGCAACGGCGTGTCCGAGCTGATCCAGATGGCGATGCAGGCGCTGCTGGACGACGGCGACGAGGTCCTCGTACCGGCCCCGGACTATCCGCTGTGGACGGCGTCGGTGTCCCTCGCGGGCGGTACGGCGGTGCACTACCGCTGCGACGAGCAGTCCGACTGGATGCCGGACCTCGCGGACATCGAGCGCAGGATCACCGACCGGACCAAGGCCCTCGTCATCATCAACCCGAACAACCCGACGGGTGCGGTGTACGACGACGAGATGCTGCGGGGGCTGACGGAGATCGCCCGGCGGCACAACCTGGTGGTCTGCTCGGACGAGATCTACGACAAGATCCTGTACGACGGCGTCACCCACACCCCCACCGCCGCGATCGCCCCCGACCTGATGGTGCTGACCTTCAACGGGATGTCGAAGAACTACCGGGTGGCGGGCTACCGCAGCGGCTGGCTGGCGGTGTGCGGGCCGAAGGCGCACGCCTCGTCGTACATCGAGGGGCTGACGATCCTCGCCAACATGCGGCTGTGCGCCAACATGCCGGCGCAGCACGCCATCGCCGCCGCGCTCCAGGGGCTGCAGTCGATCGAGTCGCTGGTGCGGCCGGGCGGGCGGCTGCTGGAGCAGCGGGACGTGGCGTACGACCTGCTCACACAGATCCCCGGGGTGACGTGTGTGAAGCCCAAGGGGGCGCTGTACCTCTTCCCCCGGCTCGACCCGTCCGTCTACAAGATCAAGGACGACCGGCAGATGGTGCTGGACCTGCTGCGGGCCGAGAAGATCATGGTGGTGCACGGCACCGGCTTCAACTGGCACGAGCCGGACCACTTCCGGATCGTCACGCTGCCCAACGCCACGGACCTGGCGGACGCGGTGACCCGGATCGGGACCTTCCTGGACGGCTACGGCCAGCACTGAATCCCGCACATGGAGTCAGCTCAACTTTAGACACGATCCAAGGTAGGATGGTCTCCTGTCGAGAGCAGGAGGCCGTCCTCATGTACGAACCGATCCGCACCAAGTCGGTCCACCGGATGGCCGACGACGCCCGGGACCGCGGCCCGCACCGGTCCCGCGAGGAGGAGCTGGACATCCAGCTCGCCGGGCACCTCTCCGCCCTGCTGGCCGTCACCGACGAGATCGGCGACGACCCGGCGGCCGAGCGCATCGCCCAGCAGGTCGCCCGGCTGCGCGGCGCCCCGCCCGCCCGGCACGCGGGCCTCACCGGCGCCGCCCCCGCCGCCCTGCACACCCGCGCCCACGCCCTCGCGGGCCGCGCCCTGGTCGTCGCCGCCTCCCGGGCGGACACGGCCGCCGCGATCCTCGCCGCCGAGCGGATGGACGCGCACACCGCCGCGCTGGCACAGCTCCGGCTGGTCGGCGCCGCCTGAACGGCCCCGGTCCGCGCCCGGGGAGGGCGCGGACCGGGTTGCCACCTCTCACGGGCGCGCCGGCGGCGCACCCGTACCGCCGCGCGTCAGCAACGCACCCGTACCGCCGCACGCCGGCGGCGGCCCCGCTCCGCCGCGCGTCAGCGGCGCACCCGTACCGTCGCCTCCGCGCTCGACTCCGCGTGGACGTCGTCCCCGGCGTAGCTCACGGTGTACGTCACCTGGCCGCGCACCCGCGCCAGGTCGCCGATCCGGAACGTGCCGTCCGCGGCCACCGCGGCCGAGGTCAGCGCGCCCGAGCCCTGCTTGTCGGTGCGCTGGACGGCGAGCGTGATCCCGGCCGGGAGCGGGCGCCCCTGGGCGGTCAGCTTCCCGGTGATCTCCAGGGCCTGGCCCTTGACGGCCTCGGCGGGCGCGGTGAGCGTGAGGGCGCTCGGCGCCTTCGCCACGGAGACCGTGAGCGCGGTGTCCTCGGCCGGGCGGTGCGTGAGGTCGCCCAGGAACGACAGGGTGTACGTCGACTCCCCCGTCCTGGCGGGTACGTCGAGCACGGTGAACGTGCCGTCCGCCGCGACCTCCGCCGGGGCGAGCCTGCGCGTGCCGTCCGCGTCGGTCCGGACGGCGGTGACCCGCACCGGCTCGGCGGGCGGCGGGCCGTCCAGCTCCAGGCGGCCCCGGATGCCCACCGGTTCGCCGACGACGGCCTGCCCGGGGGTGGAGGTGAGCCCGCCGGTGAAGCGGGCGTCGTGCTGGGCGGCCGGCGGCCGGACGATGTGCAGCCAGTAGGCGGTGCCCGGCGCGTTGGTGGTGAGCGCGAACAGCCGGGTGCCGTCGGCGGACCACTCCATCCCGCGCGGGACCACCCGGTTGCCGTCGAGGTCGCCCTCGTAGGCGAATTCGAGCGGCGTGGTGCCGTCGGCCGGGTCGGCGGGCTGGATCAGCAGGTCGGGCACGGAGCCCGTGGCGGCGGCGCCGCGCGCGACGTACTTCCCGTCACCGCTGAACGCCACGGCGGAGGCCACCGCCCCCTGGGGCAGCGGCTGATACGGCACGGGGGCGTCGGCGAGGCCGGCCGCGTCCAGCAGCCGGGTGCCGTGCGCGGCGTCGGCGACCGCGAGGCGCGTGCCGTCGGCGTTCACCGCCAGGTCCTTCAGGTCCAGGCCGCCCTTGCCGTCCGGGCCGGCGAAGCGGCGGGACTCGCCGCGCACCGGGGTCGGCCCGCCGGTGGCGAGGGACGTCAGGGCCGGGTCGGTGGCCTTCTCGTTCCTGGCCTGCCCGAGGAACAGCCGGTCCGGGGCCCCGGGTCCGGCCTCCAGCAGCATCCGGCCGGTGACGGTCCACCCGGTGGCGGTGGAGGCACCGTCGGCGGCGGAGTCCAGCGCGTGGACGGCGTAGGCGCACTCGCTCTCGTAGGTGGCGTTGCCCCGGGAGAACCACGTCCGGCCGCCGGAGAAGGCGAGTTCCCGCCCGCAGACCTCGCTGCTCGTGGGGGTGCGGCCGGTCTCCTGGAGCGTGGTGGTGTCGTAGGCGGCCACCGCGAACCGCTCGCCCACGTACAGGGTCGAGGAGTCGGCACTGAGCGCCAGCCCGGAGACGGGCGTCGTGCCGGTGAGGGTGGCCACCCGCCGGCCCTCGAAGTCGTAGACCAGGACCTGGCCCTTCTCGGTGGAGTACCACCGCTTGTCCGAGACGTAGACGCGCTGGTGCGCGGAGTCGACGGCCAGGGCGGAGTACGAGGCGATCGGCAGCTTGGCGACCACCTCGTCCGGGCCCGCCTCGGCGGCGGCGGGAGCGGCGGCCGGGGCGGCGGCACCGGCCGGGCCGGCCGTCCCGGCGGCGAGCGCCAGGGCGACCAGGGCGGACGTGGTGAATAAGCGTACGGACGTGCTCAACGGAACCCCCCACAAGCATGGTTGGCCCTCCCTGTGACGGGAGGGACATGTGAGGGAACGGTAACCGCCGGACACCGCGTACGCACACGGGTTCGAGAGGGTGTGTCAGAAATCCCCGGACCGGGGGCGGGGGAAAGAGCCCGGCCCCCGGAGCCTGAGGGGGCTGCCGGGGGCCGGTCGCATCGCGGCGGGTCATTCGTGAACCCACAGGTCAGGGCGGATGTCGGGCTGACCCGCCGCGACGTTCGGACGGTCAGCCCAGACGGGCGACCAGGGCGCGGTACTCGTCCCACAGCTCCTTGGGCGTGTGGTCGCCGAAGGTGTTGAGGTGATCGGGCACCAGGGCGGCCTCCTCGCGCCAGACCTCGGTGTCGACCTTGAGCAGGAAGTCGAGGTCCGCCTCCGGCAGGTCGAGCCCGTCGGTGTCCAGGGCCTCGCGGGTCGGCAGGACGCCGATCGGCGTCTCGACGCCCTCGGCGCGGCCCTCCAGGCGCTCGACGATCCACTTCAGGACGCGGCTGTTCTCGCCGAAGCCGGGCCAGACGAACTTCCCGGCGTCGTTCTTGCGGAACCAGTTGACGTAGTAGATCTTCGGCAGCTTGGCCGGGTCGGGGGCGTTCGCGCCCACCTTGATCCAGTGGGCCATGTAGTCGCCCATGTTGTAGCCGCAGAACGGCAGCATGGCGAACGGGTCGCGGCGCAGCTCGCCGACCTTGCCCTCGGCGGCGGCGGTCTTCTCGCTGGCCACGTTGGCGCCGAGGAAGACGCCGTGCTGCCAGTCGAAGGACTCGGTGACCAGCGGTACGGCGGTGGCGCGGCGCCCGCCGAACAGGATCGCGGAGATCGGCACGCCCTTGGGGTCCTCCCACTCGGGCGCGATGATCGGGCACTGCGAGGCGGGCACGGTGAAGCGGGCGTTGGGGTGGGCGGCCGGGGTCGCGGAGTCCGGCGTCCAGTCGTTGCCCTTCCAGTCCGTGAGGTGCTTCGGGGCCTCCTCGGTCATGCCCTCCCACCACACGTCGTTGTCGTCGGTGAGGGCGACGTTGGTGAAGACCGCGTTGCCCCAGAGGGTCTTCATGGCGTTGGCGTTGGTGTGCTCGCCGGTGCCCGGCGCGACACCGAAGAAGCCGGCCTCGGGGTTGATCGCGTACAGCCGGCCGTCCTCGCCGAACCGCATCCAGGCGATGTCGTCGCCGATGGTCTCCACGGTCCAGCCGGAGATCGTGGGCTCCAGCATGGCGAGGTTCGTCTTGCCGCAGGCGGACGGGAACGCGGCGGCGACATACTTCGACTCGCCCTGCGGCGGGGTGAGCTTGAGGATCAGCATGTGCTCGGCCAGCCAGCCCTCGTCGCGGGCCATCACGGACGCGATGCGCAGCGCGTAGCACTTCTTGCCCAGCAGGGCGTTGCCGCCGTAGCCGGAGCCGTACGACCAGATCTCCCGGGTCTCGGGGAAGTGCGAGATGTACTTGGTGGAGTTGCACGGCCACGGGACGTCCTGCTCGCCCTCGGCCAGCGGGGCGCCGAGGGTGTGGACGGCCTTGACGAAGAAGCCGTCGCTGCCCAGTTCGTCGAGGACGGCCTGTCCCATGCGGGTCATGGTGCGCATGGAGACGGCGACGTACGCGGAGTCGGTGATCTCGACGCCGATGGCGGAGAGCGGCGAGCCGAGGGGGCCCATGCAGAAGGGCACCACGTACATGGTGCGGCCCTTCATGGAGCCGCGGAAGATGCCCTTCTCACCGGCGAAGAGGTCCTTCATCTCCGCGGGGGCCTTCCAGTGGTTCGTGGGGCCCGCGTCCTCCTCCTTCTCGGAGCAGATGAAGGTGCGGTCCTCCACGCGCGCGACGTCGGTCGGGTCGGACGCGGCGTAGTACGAGTTCGGCCGCTTGATCGCGTCGAGCTTGCGGAAGGTGCCCTTGGCGACGAGCTCGTCGCACAGACGCTCGTACTCGGCCTCCGAACCGTCACACCAGACGACGTTGTCCGGCTGCGTGATGCTCGCGATCTCGTCGACCCAGGACACCAGCTCCTGGTGGGTGGTGGGGACGGTGGTGGGAGCCGCATTACCGCGCGCCACGATTGCTCCTTGATGAGGGGTTTTGGGTTGTCTGCCCCGTGGGGGCTGCGACCCGGATGCTTCGTTGCATAAACCTCTGGCGCTCATCCGGTGCCGACCGCACTCATCTGATCATCCGCGCCTTGTGCGCATATGTCCAGAGGGCCTCTCACGTGAGCATGGCCACTCCCCGGGGGCGGTCACGGGGGCTCTCCGTACCTGCGGAAGCGTCGGTAGCATTCCCGGCATGACTGCCGTCACGTCCGAAGTCACCGAGATAGACCCGCCGCCGGTGAAGCCGAGGCTGCGCGGCTGGCTGCACGCCGGGATGTTCCCGGCCGTCCTGATCGCGGGCATCGTCCTCACCGCGCTCGCCGACTCCACCCGCGGCCGGATCGCCTGCGGCATATACGTCCTCACCGCCTGCCTGCTCTTCGGAGTGAGCGCCGTCTACCACCGGGGCGACTGGGGCCCGCGCGCCACGGCCGTGCTCCGCCGGCTGGACCACGCCAACATCTTCCTGATCATCGCGGGCACCTACACCCCGCTGACCCTGCTCCTGCTCCCCGACTCCACCGGCCGGGTGCTGCTGTGGGCGGTCTGGGCGGCGGCGGTCGCGGGCATCGCCTTCCGGGTCTTCTGGGTCGGCGCCCCGCGCTGGCTCTACACCCCGTGCTACATCGCCATGGGCTGGGCGGCCGTCTTCTTCCTCCCCGACTTCCTGCGCACGGGCGGCATCGCGGTGCTCGTCCTGGTGGTCGTCGGCGGGCTGCTCTACAGCCTGGGCGGTGTGGTGTACGGGCTGAAGCGGCCCAACCCGTCACCGCGCTGGTTCGGCTTCCACGAGGTCTTCCACTCCCTCACCCTCGCCGCGTTCGTCGCCCACTACGTCGGCATCTCGCTGGTGGCCTACCGGCACGGCTGACCCGCCCCGGTGTGCGCGAGGGGGCCGGCCCGGGCGGGGCCGGCCCCCTCGGTCGTGCTCCCGGGCGGCGCCTCACCGCCGGGGCGCGGCCCCGCGGACGTCCCCCTTCCCGCACGCCACGCCGTCCCGGTCCGGGTCGAGGCGCAGCGGGTCGTCCCGGCCGTTGAGCCTCAGCCGGCCGTAGTCGTGGTCCGCCAGCCAGGCGCAGCGGGCCCCGGTCGTCGCCTTCACCGCCGCCGGGAACACGGTCGGCACGCACACCCCGGCCGTGCCGTAGTGCCGGTCGCACCCCGCGATCCGGGGGCTGACGGGCACCGAGTCCCGCTTCTTCAGCGGCTTCTTGGGCGCCGCCGCGAGGTCGCCCGCGAAGTCGTGGACGTGCGCCGACCGCTCCGCCTCCGCCGCCATGGCGGGCGGCCCGCCGAGGTGCACCCACCGGGCCACGGACGGGATCCCGGCCGCGTCGACCGCGAAGAGCATGTACCAGCCGGGCGGGGCGAGGTTGGGGTTGCCGGTGACGTTGAGGTCGACCGTGCGGTCGTCGACCACGGACAGCGGCAGGTCCACGAACCGCTGGTTGGGGTCGGAGGAGTGGGTGACGGCGGCCGGGCGGATCAGCTCGGCGCGGGCGACCGGCCGGTCCACGGTGATCCGCCGGGTGTCGCCGTACGCCCACCGGTCGCCGGCCACGGACGTGATGCGGGGGCGCGGCCCCCGGTGGAGGTACGGCGGGGTGTAGACCGACACGTCGTGGTTGTAGGTGCCGTTGCCGGGGTTGTCGCCGACCGCCATCACCCGCCCGTCGGGCAGCAGGAACGCCGCCGAGTGGTAGCCGCGCGGGACGGGGTCGGCGGCCATGCCCGCCCGGTAGGTGTCGGTCGCCGGGTCGAAGACCGACGCCTCGTACACCGGGTCGGCCCGGTCGTGCAGCGCCCCGCCGGTCTCCAGGACCGTGCCGTCGGGCAGCAGCACCGCCGAGACGTACATCTTGCCCTCGTCCCCGGTCTGCGGGCGCTTGCCCTGGCCCTGGTCGACCAGGCCGTGCGGGAGGGGCGGGCCGGGGGTGTAGGCGGGGCTGGGCTGCTTGAGGTCGATGATGTCGGTGAGGCGGTTGGCGACGGGGTTGGTCTCGTTGTTGCCGCCGCCGACGGTCAGCACCCGCTGGTCCTGGGCGGGCGGCAGCAGGACGCTGGCCGACTCGTCCCGCTGGTCCTTGTTGCGCAGGCCGGGGACGTCGGTGATGGTGTTGGCGTCGTAGTCGTAGATCGACGCGCCGGTGCCGGGGGTGCCGTTGCCGAAGGTGTGGCTGCCGGAGTAGAACAGCCGCCCGTCCTGCATCAGGATCATGGACGGGTACAGGCCCCAGTACGACCAGGTCTGATTGACCTGGTTCAGCGGCAGCCACTTCCCCTGGGCCGCCGAGAACCGCTCCGCGGTCACATTGCCGGTGGAGTCCTCCTTCAGCCCGCCGAAGGTGATCACGTCGCCGTTGCCGAGGATCGTCGCGGACGGGTACCAGTGCCCGTCGTGCAGGTCGTTGGTCCGGGTGTACGTCTCGGTCGCCGGGTCGAAGACGTACGAGTCCTTCAGCCCCTGGTAGCCGATCCGCCCGTCGGCCGACGGGTAGCCCTTGTTGCCGCTCATCACCAGCACCCGGCCGTCGGACAGCTGCACATGGCCGGCGCAGAACATGTCGACGGGCGTCGGGATCGTCCGGAAGGAGCCGTCCGCCGGGTCGTACACGGCGGAGGTGAAGGTGCCCGCCTCGAACAGCCGCTGGTCGTTGCCGGACCCGGCGATCAGCAGCACCTTGCCGCCCCGCAGGACGACCGCGTGCATGGACCGGACCGGGTTCTTGACGGGCAGCACCTCCCAGGACCCCTTGGCGCACTGCTCGGCCGTGCCGGTGCACACCGGGTCCGGCGCGGGCGGGGCGGCCTCCTCCATCGCGTAGTCGTCGGTGGTGACGCTGCCGGTGCCGAAGACGGAGACGCCCCAGGCGATCCGGTCGGTGCCGGGCGGCACGGCGGGGGTGCGGACCTCCGCGCGCGTGTAGGCGCTCTCCGCCGGCAGGGTCTTGAGGTCGGTCCAGTACTGCCAGCCGGCCGCCGTGTCGTGCCGGAAGAGGGTGATCGCCGCGTCGGGCGTCGTCGACTTGTACCAGAGGGACAGGTCGTACTGGTGCCCGGCGGTCACGGCCGGGGCGCAGGCCGCCGACTCGGTGACGAGGGCCTTGCGGTCGCCGTCCGTGCGGCGGGTCAGCTCGACCTTCATGGCGCGGTCGCCGGAGCGGGCGTCGGGGGTGGTGGTGAAGGTGTAGTCGTTGTCGCCCCAGCCGGACCGGGACCAGCAGGCGGGCAGGGCGTCCGGTCCTGTGCCGGGGGTCTCGAAGCCGGGGTTCCTGACGAGGTTGGTCCCGGCGGCAGCCGGGTGCTGGGTGGCCGCCAGCAGCCCGGAGGAGGCCAGGGCGCCGAGGGCGAGCAGGGCCACCCTCCGGCGCCGGTGCGCGGTCCGTTTCACCTGGTGTTCCTTCCCGTGCGGGCCGCTCGCGCCCTGCGGGGCAGGTAGACCAGCGCCTCGGTCCCGGCGAAGCGCAGGACGAAGGTGGTCAGCAGCGCGAGGGCGGTGGCGGGCAGCACCGCGAGGTGGAACTGCCCGGTGAGGAGGACGATCAGCGGGAGGCGCAGGACCAGGTCGGCGTTGGCGAGGAGCGCGAACCGCCCCGCCCGGTCGGCCCAGTGCCGGTGGTGGCGGCGGTCCCGGAACAGCAGCACCTCGATCAGGAGGAAGTTCCAGGCGATCCCGAACTGGTTGGCGGCGATCTCGGCGGGCAGGTAGTGCAGCCCGGCGCCGGTCAGGGCATGCAGGACGGCGAGGTTCGGTACGAAGCCGGTGAGGCCGATCAGGCCGAAGGCGGCCATCCGGGCGAGCGGGGACGCGGTGCGCGGCCCCACCAGGTGGCGCGGGAACCGCGGCCCCTCCCGCGCGGTGGACGCGGAGCCGCCCGCGTACCGCTCCCCGGCGGCGGACGGCACCCCGGCGCCCCGGGCCGCGGCGCGCCGGCCCCCGGCGAGTCCGGCGCGGCTGCCGCCGGGCGGGTGCCGGGGGCCGGCGTCCACGACGACCTCTTCGGCGCGGGCGGCGACGGCGACCGGCAGGGGGATCGCGCCGCCCGCGGGGGCGGTGTCCTCCGCTCCGGCGGGCCGGCCGGTCACGGGGCCTCCGTCCGGGCGGCCCGGCCCGTGCCGGTGGCGGGCGGCCGGGTGATCCTCCTGATCTCGACGCGCTCCTCGCCCTCGCCGAAGACCGCGACGGGCGCCGAGTGCTCCAGGGCGGCCCGGACGGTGGGCAGGTCGCGCGCGTCACGCCGTACGGTCGGGGAGGCGACCACATAGTCCAGGTCCCGCCAGCCGCCGGGCAGGGTCCTGGTCACCGCGGGGTCCAGGTCGGCCTTGTAGAACCAGATGGCGCCCGGGCCCGGTGTGTAGCCCGCGTGCACCAGGTCGAGCCAGAGCGCGTCGTCGACCAGCACGCGCGCGTGGGCCGGGTCGGGGACCTCACGCCCCAGCCAGGCGGCGGCGGCCCGGTAGGGGGCGTTGGCGTCAGCGGTCATGGCGGTGCGGTCGCCCTCGTACCACCGGGGGACGACATGGACGGCGGCGGTCGCGGCGAGCAGCACGGCGGCGGCCCGCCGGAACGGGACCAGCCGCGGCACCGGGCGGCCCCGGCGCAGCACGGCGTGGGCCAGGCTCGCGGCGCCGCCCGCCAGGACCAGGGCGAGGAAGGGCAGGGCCTGGATGACGTACATCGCGGGCAGGTAGCCGGAGGGGCGCAGGGCGACGAGCGCCAGGATCGCGACGGCCAGCGCGGGCCCGGCCAGCGCCCGCGCGGTGACCGACCACCTGACGGTGAGCAGCAGCAGGGCGGCGCCGGCGAGCCCGCCGAGCGGCAGGATCCGGTCGTAGTAGAGCCAGGAGTCGAGCACGCCGTTGGAGCCGGTGCCCTCGGTGAGGAGGAAGCCGGAACCGGGACGGCTCATCTGGTACGCGATGCCGTCCCACAGCGAGACATGCCCCTCGCCGGGCAGCAACTCGCCCTTGAGGAGGGCGAACAGCGGGTACGACAGTCCGGTCAGGGCGCAGGCGGTGACGGCTCCGGTGACGGCGAACTTGCGGGTGTCGCGGTGGCTGTGGCGCCACATCGTCACCATCAGCGCCGGCAGGACCACCAGCATGGTCTCCTTGGTGAGGACGCCGACGGCGGCGGCGAGGCCCGCCCCGAAGTGGTGCCAGAGGTGCCTGCTGGGCGAGGCGGCCAGGCAGAACGCCAGCAGCATCCACATCACGGCCAGGTTGTCGAGGAAGATCTCCCGCTGGAGGACCACGGACAGCGGGGAGAGCCCGAACAGCGCCATGGCCAGGCCCGCCGCCCACCGCGGCAGCCACAGCCGGCGCGCCAGCACGTACACCATCACCGCCGAGGCGGCGCTCACCAGCAGCATCACCAGCCGCATGGGGGCGACGGTCATCGTCTCCGGCGCGATCAGGGACGGGATCCAGGTGAGGGCGGCGAGCTGCATCCAGCCGAGCGGCGGATGGTCGTACCAGTACGTGTAGTGGGCGAGGCCGTGGCCGTTCTGCACGGCCCACGCCTGGGCGAGGTAGGTGCCCTCGTCGTCGCTGAGGGTGGGGTACTGCTGGATGTTCCAGCCCTGGACGAGCAGGATCGCGGCGAGCAGCACCCCGCACAGCAGCAGGTCGGGGCGGGAGCGGCGGAAGCGGACGACGGGCCGGGCGACCACCCGCCGCTTGTCGGCCGGGTCGGCGACGGCGGCGGTGGCCGACGCGGCGGGCGCCGCGGGCGTGGCGGGTCCTGCGGGCTTGGCGGGTCCTGCGGGGGCGGGGGGCAGGGTGGCGGTCACCGGGCGGCCTCCTCGGTGACGAGGTGGGCGCCGACATGGCTGGTCAGCTCCCACTCGGTGCGCCCGCGCTGCTCGCGCCAGACGGCCCGGACCGCCGCGCCGGCCAGGAGCATCTGGTAGAAGGGCCCGCCGGCGATGAGCTTCAGGTAGTGGACGAGGCGGACGCGCAGCCCGTACTGCCGGCCGAAGTCATGGAGTCCGACGATCTCGAAGACGAAGGTGACCAGGGCGGTCAGCAGCGGCAGGAAGGTGATGACGGCGACGCCCACGGGCACGTCGAGGAAGAGCGCGACCGCCACGTTGAGCGGGATGACCAGCCCGGTGAAGGCCTGCATGAACGGGGTCATCAGGGTGTGGCGGGCGAGCATCCGCTGTCCGAGGGTGGGCAGCCGCCGCCAGTCCTTCTTCCGGTACACCTGGAGGAAGCCCTGGTTCCACCGGGTGCGCTGCTTGAGCAGGCCGGCCAGGGTGCCGGGAGTCTCCTCGCGGGTGACCATGTCGGCGTCGTAGGCGACGACGACCTTCTTGCCGGCGCTGGACAGCCGTACGCCCAGGTCGCAGTCCTCGGCGAGGCAGTCCGGGTCCCAGCCGCCCGCCTCCCGCAGGACGTCGGTGCGGACGAAGACGGTGTTGCCGCCGAGCGGGATGAAGCCCTTGGCGGCGTGCAGGTGCAGCCGGGAGCGGAACCAGAAGAAGTACTCCAGGCAGTTGCGCAGGGAGTACCAGCTGGAGTGGAAGTTGATGAGCTGGACGCCGCCCTGGACGACGTCGGCGCCGGTGGCGGTGAACGCGTGGTCCACGTGCGCCAGCAGCTCGGGGTGGACCTGGTCCTCGGCGTCGAAGACCCCCACGACGTCGCCCCGGCAGTACGGCAGGGCGGTGTTGAGGGCCTTGGGCTTGTTCTTCGCCGGGTGGGTGTCGGTGACGACCCGTACGCGGCCGGGGTCGCGGGCCGCGGCCCGTTCGGCGACCTCGGCGGTGCCCGGGTCGTCGTGGCCCACGATCACGATGATCTCGAAGTCCCGGTGGCGGGACGTCAGCAGGCGCTGGACGGTGTGCTCCAGGACGAGCTGTTCGTGCCGGGCGGGCAGCAGCAGCGAGAACGCCAGGCCCGAGCGGCCCTCGGGGCGCTCGAAGCGGGTGGCCGCGAGCGTCTCGGGCGTGCGCCAGGCGTGCATCTGCCACCACAGGGTGAAGGCGGCCATCCAGAAGAGCGCCAGCGATATGGCGGCGACGGACATGGAAACGAGCACGGGAAAGTACCCCCCTCCGGCCCCACCACGGCGGAAGACGGGTGCGCACGCCGGTGACCCCACCGGTGGCGTGCCGCTGCCGCGGTACGGCCGATCCCCAAGAGACATGACAGGGGCGGATCGCGGCAGGACCCCCCTGGCCGTCGACGCCCTCGTTCAACGTCCGCGCTCGCCCTCCCCAGAACGGCGCGGCGCCCCCACTCCTTTGTCCGACGAGAATAGAGGCAGGGAGTGACAGACAGGAGCTGTCCCGATAGAAACTGTGTTTCCGCCCTCAGTTGGCCAAAGTGCGCGCCAACTCGTCCGCGTCCGTGGTAGGGGCGTCACAGGTGAAGTGGCGGCAGACGTACGCGGCGGGCCGCCCGTCCACCAGCGGGCGGTCCCTGAGCAGCGGGAACTCCTCGTTGCCGGCGCCGCCGCCCGGTTCGCCGAAGGCGACGACCGCGCCCGGCGCGGTGCCCAGCAGCGCGGCCCGGTGCAGCGCGCGGGCGGCGGGGTCGTCAGGGCGGCCGGCGACCGCGACCTCGCGGGGCCCGTCGAGGAGCGCCTCGGCGACGGCCAGCCCCCAGCCTTTGAAGCGGGGGGCGCGCGGCCCGAGCGCGGCGACCACGCCGAGGGCGCCCTCGGCGGCGGTGCGGTGCGCCTCGGAACCGGTGTGCGCGGCGTACGCCAGCAGGGCGCCGGCGGCGGCGGTCCAGCCGGAGGGCGCGGCGTTGTCGGTGGGGTCCTGGGGGCGGCGGATCAGCCGCTCGGCGTCGTGCGCGGTGTCGTAGAGCGCGCCGCCCTCGCCGGTGAAGCGGTCCAGCACCAGGTCGAGCAGGAAGCCGGCGAACTCCAGCCACGCGCCCTCGCCGGTGACGCCCGCCAGCGCGAGGAAGCCCTCGGCGACGTCCGCGTAGTCCTCCAGCACCCCGGCGTTGGCGCCCGCCCTGCCGTCGCGGGAGGTGCGGGTCAGGCGCGCCCCGCTGTCCATGTGCAGCCGTACGAGCAGGTCGGCGGCCTCCGTGGCGCGCTCGACCAGGTCGGGGCGGTCGAAGTAGGCGCCGGTCTCGGCGAGCGCGGCGATCGCCAGCCCGTTCCAGGCGGCGACGATCTTGTCGTCCCGGCCCGGGCGGGGGCGCTCCTCACGGGCGGCGAGCAGCCGCTCCCTGATCCGCTCGACGCGCCCGGCGTCGGCCACGCCCGCGTGCTGCGGGAGTTGCAGCACCGAGGCGCCCTCCTCGAAGGTGCCCTCCTCGGTGACGCCGAAGTGCCGGGCGGCGTACGCGGCGTCCTCCTCGCCCAGCACCTCGCGCAGCTGCGCGGGTGTCCACACGTAGTAGGCGCCCTCCACGTGCCGGCCCGTACCGTCGTCGGAGTCGGCGTCCAGCGCGGAGGCGAAACCGCCCTCGGCGGTGCGCAGTTCGCGGACCATGAAGTCGGCGGTCTCCAGGGCGACCCGGCGGGCCAGGTCGCTGCCGGTGGCCCGCCACAGGTGGGCGTAGACGCGGCACAGCAGGGCGTTGTCGTACAGCATCTTCTCGAAGTGCGGCACCACCCACTCGCGGTCCACCGAGTAGCGGGCGAAACCGCCGCCGAGCTGGTCGTAGATCCCGCCCCTGGCCATCGCCTCGCAGGTGTCGGCGGCCATCTGGAGGGCGCCCTCGGCGCCGGTGCGGGCGTGGTGGCGCAGCAGGAACTCCACCACCATGGACGGCGGGAACTTCGGCGCCCCGCCGAACCCGCCGTACCGCTCGTCGTAGTCGCGGGTGAGCCCCAGCAGCGCCTGGGCCAGCTCCGGCTCACCGGGCACCCCGGCCCCGCCGGGCACCAGGGAGCGCCCGGCCAGCTCCCGGACGATGTTGCCGGCGACCTCGTCGACCTCCTCGCGCCGCTCGGCCCAGGCCACGGCGACGCCCTGGAGGACCTGCCCGAAGGACGGCATGCCGTGCCGGGGCGCGGGCGGGAAGTAGGTGCCGAAGTAGAACGGCTCGGCGCCGGGCGTGAGGAACACGGTCATCGGCCACCCGCCGTGCCCGGTGGCGGCCTGCACGGCCTCCATGTACACGGCGTCGACGTCGGGCCGCTCCTCGCGGTCGACCTTGACGGGGACGAAGTGCTCGTTGAGGTATGCGGCGGTGGTCTCGTCCTCGAAGGACTCGTGCGCCATCACATGGCACCAGTGGCAGGAGCTGTAGCCGACGCTCAGCAGCACGGGCACCCCGCGCCGCCGGGCCTCCTCGAACGCCTCGCCGGACCAGGGCCACCAGTCGACCGGGTTGTCGGCGTGCTGGAGGAGGTAGGGCGACGTCTCATGGGCGAGTCGGTTCGGCATACCCCCATCCTGCCGGATCCCCCACCGCGGGCGCCGCTGCCGGCACCGGTGCGGCGACGGTGGCCGGGCGCCGAATTCTCCGGCACTTTCCACGAGGCGGCAATGGCACCACACGGCTTCCCGGAAAAGCACCGGGCGCACGGCATTCGACCGGGGGCGGGCACGCGGTGCCGGAAACACGGGACACCGGGAGGGGTCACATGAGGAGGAGTCCCGCCTCTATGGCTCTGACGACCGCGAGTGTCCGATTCGGACAGTTGAGTTTGGCCAACAGTATTCCGACCGTGCGTTTCACCCCGTGCTCGGATATACTCAGCGACCGAGCGACCTGCCGATTGCTCTGCCCCTCGGCAATAAGGCGCAGCACCTGATGTTCGCGTGCCGTCAGCGCGACCATGGACGCACGTTTCGAGGGGGAATCATCGCCGTGGTGATGGGGGGCTGTCACGGAGCGCCGCACCAGGGACGCCGACACGTGAAAGCGTCCGGCCCGCACGTCGGCGATCGCTTCGCGCAGAGTCTCGGGGCGGAGATCCGCCCAGTCCACGAAGCCCTTCGCCCGATCGGCCCAGGACTGCTCGATGACGTCCGCCGGGTCCACCAGGATCAGTAACGGCGTGTTGTGGACGCGCAGCTCGTCGGCGCACTCGTCGGGCATGGCCCCCAGGGCGTTGCCGGACGTGATGATCAGACGACCGTCACGGAGTGGCGAGAAATCGTTGTCATGCTTGACGGTCAGCACGGCCGACTGCATGTCGAGCGAGCGAAGCATTCCTTCGATGCTGTACCGGCGAATATCGTCCGGGATTATCAGCGTGACCGCCGCGTCGACCTGCCACGGCGATTGCCCTGTCGCCGGGGAAGCCCGCATGCCGTAGATGTCGGAAGCCGGGTATTCCATGTGCCGGGCGTAGCGTTCATGCTTTTCGCCACTCGAAATCGATTGCCGCGTGAAACTGTCCTTCACGCTACTCATACCAATGATCCCCCGTTTTTTCACGCCAAATCTCGAAGGTTCCACCCAACGATAGATGAGCATGGCACGGAGCGGCGGGAGCTGTCCACCCCGATCCGGTCGGCACAGGAGGGGCACAGGCGGTGAGCGGTGGAATAGGCCGCGCCCGGTCGAGCAGGTTTCCCCGGTGTGAATAGTTCGCGCGGGAACACGTGGCGTTGATCACGTGGGCGGGCGGTGCCGGGGCTGCGTCTCCCGCTCGGGGGGCCTGGCGGGAGCGTCTGACCTGGGCGGACGTCCATCGGATGGTGCCGGCTGTCCGGTCGCCGGTGGGCGGGAGCCGTGCGTGGCCGCTTCCGGCGGGCCGGAGTCGCCGGAAGCGGCGCCCCTTATTGGAGGGCATGAAATCTCTCGGTACGCAAATCCGCCGAGGGCACAAATGAGTTCGGTCGGCAAATCCCGCGGAGGCATACGGCTCTTTCAGCCGCAACAATCCGCAAACGCGACGATCGACGCGAGCCGGACCGGGCGGGGCGGGGGGCGCCCGCGTCGGCGACGCGGGCGCCGCACCGTCAGGAGGGCTCGACGGTGATGGTGCAGAGCCGCTTGGTGGCCCGGGTCAGGGCCACGTACACGTCCCTTTCCCCGCCGGGGCGGGCGGTGGCGATCTCCTCGGGGTTCACGACGACCACCCCGTCGAACTCCAGACCGCGGGCTTCGGACGCCGGCACGACCCGCGCGTGATCCGCGATCCCCCCGGCCGTCAGCTCGTCCGCTCTCGCGTCCGCGCAGATCACGCCCAGGAGCTCCCCCGGGTGCGCGGCGCTCTGGGAGCGGAGCTCCTCGGCGACGGCGGCGATCAGCCCGCCGGGAGACGCGGTCACCCGGCGGGGGCTCTCCCCGCTCCGGAGCGACCGGGTGGGCCGCTGGTCCGGGGCGATCCGTGCGAGCAGGTCCCGGACGCTCTCCAGGATCTCCTGCGTGGTGCGGTAGCTGACGGTCAGGTTGTGCAGCTTGTACCGCGGTCCCACATGGGGGCTCAGTGCCTCCTTCCAGTCGCGGGCCGTCGCGACCGGGCCGGCCTGGGCGAAGTCGCCGACCAGCGTCATCGCCCTCGACGGGCAGCGGCGGACGATCATCCGCCACTGCATGGCGGTCAGTTCCTGCGCCTCGTCGACGACGACGTGCCCATAGGTCCGCTCGGGCGGGCCGTCGACCAGGCTCACCGCCTCGTCCAGCAACGGCACATCGGCCGCGGTCCACGGGGCGCCGGGAGGGAGCAGCAGAAGGGAGCGCTCCTCCTCGGTGAGGCGGGGCAGGTGCTCGGCGAGCGCGCCGGGGTCCGACAGGAGCGCCCGTACGAGGTCACCGGGTTCCAGCCGCGGCCACAGCACGCCGACCGCCCGGTCGACGTCGGCGTCGCCCAGGAGGTCGGCCCGGATGGCGTCCAGGTCCAGTTCGTGGACCGGCCCCGGGTCGGCAGCGCCCTCGGCGCGGCGCTGGGCGGCGCCCGTGAACCGGTCGAGGTTGAGGCCGGTCATCCGCTCGGCATCGGCGTCGATCTGCTCCAGGAGGTCGCCCATGTCCCGTTGCATCGCGTCGGTGACGGCGTCGACCAGGTGCTCCTTGAACACCTGGCGCGCGGGGTTGTGCCCCGGCACGGCCGCCAGGGCGGCGTCGCGCGCGGTGGCGACCTCCTCCTCGGAGAGGTGCACCCGTTCCGGTCCGACCCGTACGGTGAAGTCACCGGCGGGGGCCTGGTGGACGCGCAGCAGGCCGGCCAGGGCGTCGGCGAGGTCGGCGCTCCCCTTCAGCCGCGCCGTGCCGAACGGGCCCACCACGCTCGTGGGCACGCCGGCGAGTTCCGCGAGCGTCGCGAGGACGACGTCGTTCTCCCCGAGCGAGGGGAGGACCTGGGAGATGTAGTCGAGGAACCGGGCGTTCGGGCCCACGACGAGGACGCCCTCCTCCGCGGCGCGCGGGAACGCGTACAGGACGTACGCCGCCCGGTGCAGGGCGACCACCGTCTTGCCGGTGCCCGGACCGCCCTGCACCACGGTCACGCCGCGGTGGGTGGAGCGGACGATCTCGTCCTGCTCGGCCTGCAGTGTCGCGACGGCCGCGTGCATCCTGCCCGTACGCCGTGCCGACAGCGCCTCGGTCAGCGGGCCGTCGCCGACGACGTCCTCGTCGGTCGGGGCGGACCCGTCCAGCAGCTCGTCGCTCACCGAGACGACCGTGCGCTCCTCGAGGCGCAGGTGCCGGCGCCGGCGCAGGCCCATCGAGTGGACCGGCGTCGCCTCGTAGAAGGGCCGGGCCGCGTTGGCCCGCCAGTCCACGAGCAGCGGCAGGTCGTCCTCCTCCGTGTGCAGGCCGATCCGCCCGATGCGCAGGGTCATGCCGTCCGCCCAGTCGACGCGCCCGAAGATCAGCCCCTGCTCGGCGCCCTCCAGCCGTCCGATCTCCTTGGCCAGGCGCTCGGCGGCGTTCTCCCTCTCGTACGCGGCGTCAGGGCTGTCGGCGGGGGCCTTCAGCACACTCGCCCGCTGCTCCCTGGCCTCGGAAAGCCGCTCGGTGAGCAGCGCGTACAAGGAGGAGACGTAGTCCTGCTCCGAGGCGACCTCACGCACAGCGGGGTCACTTGCTTTCGACAACGGGGGTTCCTTCGGTTCGCGCGGTGGAGCGGGGCCCGGAGCCGTCGGCCTCGCGGCGGTCCGGTCCCGGTGCCGGGGTCTTCTTCTTTCCGGCGGCGGACAGGGCGATCACCAGCACGGCCGTCGCGACCAGCGCGATGATCATGATCCAGACCGCGCCGATGTGCATGGCGTGGATGAACGCCCGGTCGGCGGCGTGCGCCAGAGCCGGCCGGTCGAGTGTGGCGGCGACGTGCCGGGCCTGTTCCGCGGAGACCCGGGCGCTGTCCCGGTACGCCTCCGGGACCGCGCTCAACGAGGGCTCGATCGCGCCCCGGTAGGCGATCGACATGATCGTGCCGCCGACCGCGATACCGATCACGCTGCCGGTCTGGCGCGCCGTGTTGGTGACGGCCGACCCGGCGCCGGACTGCTCCAGCGGCAGGCTGCTGATCAGCGCTCCGGTCACCGGGGCCAGCACCATGCCGACGGCGAGGCCCTGCACCAGCAGCACCAGCTCGATCCAGACCAGCGGCGTGTGCAGACCGAGGAACGCGACCGCGCCGAAGCTCAGCGCCGCCACGGTGATCGACGGCACGGCGACGGGCCGCAGCGACCACCGGCTGACCAGACGGGCGCCCAGAGGCGCCCCCACGACCGCGCCGATCGCGGTCGGGAGGTTGGCCAGTCCGGCCGTCATCGGCGAGTAGCCGAGGGCCCCTTGCAGGTAGAACGCGTTGTAGAAGGTCACGGCGGCCACGGAGAAGAGGAGCAGCGCCATGGACGCGTTGCCGCCGCCGAACATCCGCTGGGCGAGCATCCGGGGGTCGAAGCTCGGCTGCCTGGTGCGCAGTTCGACGACCACGAAGACGGCGAGCAGGACGGCGCCGGCCGCGATCGGCGCCCAGACGTCCCACCGGCTCCAGTCGTCCACCTGCCCCGCGCGGATCAGGCCGTAGGTCAGCGCCGCGAGTCCGCTGATCGACAGCAGGATTCCCGCCGGGTCCAGGGGCCGGACGGTGGGGCTGCGGAAATTGGGGACCAGCAGGACGACTCCGGCGAGCGCCACCACGACGATCGGGACATTGACGAGGAATACCGAGCCCCACCAGAAATGGCTGAGCAGGAGTCCCGCGAGCACCGGGCCGGCCGCCATTCCGACACCGGTGGAGGTGGAGGAAATGGCGATCGCGGTCGCCCGCCCCGGTCCGGTGAAGGTCCACAGCAGGATGGCGAAATTGGCGGGCATGATCAGCGCGGCGCCGACTCCCATCGCGGCCCGGGCGGCGATCAGCTGGCCCGCGTCACCGGCGTACGCCGCCCAGATCGACGTTCCCGCGAAAATCACCAGGCCGACCGCGAGCACATTCCGGTGTCCGAAACTGTCGCCCAGCGCACCCGCGGTGAACATCAGGGTCGCGAAAACCAGGGTGTAGGCGCCTGTGGCCCATTGCAGCTGGCCGGGGTCGGCCCCCAGCCCGCCGACCGGGTCGGCGAGGCTCTCCAGCGTGATACTCAGGACGGTATTCTCCAGCCAAATCAGCAGTGAACACACCATGAGAACGGCGAGAATCAACCGCTGCCTGGACTTCTGCAGCATCGGGGGCGTAGTCATGACCACCTTTGGGTCGGCCGGCGGTAGCTCGAACGACGCGACTATAAATAAGCACCCCGGCACTGTCAATCTCGGATTTCTTTCCCCAACACAGTTGCCAGCAGGCGGACTTCATGCCCTCGGTGGATTTGCGGACCGGGGATTTTTATGCCTCCGGCGGATATCCGAGGTGAGGTAATTGCACACTGAATGAACTTGCCATGGAGCGAGTTTTCTGCCTCCGGGTGCGACGGGCCCGGACCCGACCGGCCCGACCGGCCCGGCCGGCCCGGCCGCCCGGCACGCCGCGCGGGCGGCCGGGCGGGTCCGGGCCGTCGTGCCTCAGTGGCCGCCCAGCGCGTCCAGCCAGTGCCGGAGGCGCGCGGCGGTCTCCGGTGCCCGTTCCTCGATGATCGAGAAGTGGTCCGCCTCGATGTACTCGGCCGGTCCCCGGTGCTGCCAGTCGGGTACGGGGGTCACGTCCCCGAATCCGCTCAGCGTGACGGTGGCGCGCAGGTTCAGCGTCGGGGCGGCGATCGACCGCGCCTCACGCTCCGCGTAGATCCGCGCATAGCCGCCCATGGCGATCAGGCTGTGGTCGTCGACGGGGGTGAGGGCGTTGTCCCGGGACAGGATCTGCCCCAGGGCGCCGGTGAGGACGAGGTGGTTGAGCCCGGCGTCCTGGGTGGAGTAGGTGTCGATCATCGCGACACCCGCCAGTTCGCGGCCGTCGTCCTCGAGCCGCCGGGCGACCGCGTGGGCGAGCGCGCCGCCGGCCGAGTAGCCGACGAGCGCCACCGGACCCCGCCCGAGCTCCGCCGCGACGGCCTCGGCGAGGGTCTCGATCGCCGCCGTCCAGGTCGCCGGCAGGTCGTCGCCCGCCCGCGTACCGGGCAGCCGCAACGCACTCACCTGCCGCTCTCCGCCCAGTTCGCGGGCCAGGCGGGCGAACTGGTGCGGGCCCGAACCCGGCAGGAACGAGGGGACGCACACCAGGGCCGGCGCCGCGGCGCCACGTGCCAGGAGCTGCGCGGCCGGGCGCTGCGCGGCGGCCTCGCCGGCACCGTACGTGGTCATCAGTGCCTGGCCGGCGAGCAGCAGCGGCATCGTCCCGGCCAGTTCGCCCCGGCGGTGCGCCGCCGACACCAGGTCGGTGATCGTGCCGCGTACGCCTGCCGGTGCCTGCCCGACCGCGCCCGGGTCGGCCTCCTCGATCCGCGAGCGCACCAGTTTCGCCACGTCGGCGGCGGTCGGGTGGTCGAAGACCAGCGTCGACGGCAACGCCAGCTCGGTGAGGTGCGCGAGCCGGTTCCGGAACTCGACGGCACCGAGGGAGTCGAAGCCGAGCTCGGTGAACGGCGCGTAGGGGTCGATGGCGTCGCCGGACCGGTGGCCGAGGACCGCCGCGGCGAGGTCGCGCACCTCGCGCAGGATCTCGCCGTCGCGTTCGGCGTCCGGCAGGGCGGCCAGCCGCCGCGCCAGGCCGACACCGGCGCCGGCGGCGGCCGGGGGGACCCGGATCATGCCGCGCAGCACGGCGGGCAGTGTGCCGCCGCGCGCCAGGTCGGTGAGCGCCGGCGTGTCCAGCAGTGCCGTCACCGGTGTCGCCCGGTCGGTCGCGAGGGCGCTGTCGAACAGCGCCGTCCCGGACTCCGGGCCGATCGGGATCAGGCCCAGCCGGGTCCGGAGCTGCCGGGCGTACTGCTCGGCGTCGTCCCCGCCGAGCACGTCCGCCATGCCGACGGTCCACAGGCCCCAGGCCAGGGAGTGCGCGGGCAGGCCCGCGCCGCGGCGCAGGCGTGCCAGCGCGTCCAGCGCGGCGTTCGCGGCGGCGTAGTTGCCCTGGCCCTGCCCGCCGAGCAGCGGCGCCGCGGACGAGAACAGCACGAAGGCCGACAGGTCCATGCCGCGGGTCAGCTCGTGCAGGTGCAGCGCCGCGTCGATCTTCGGTGCCAGCACCCGTGCGGTCCGCTCGGCGGTGAGGGTGTCGAGGGTGCCGTCGTCCAGGACTCCGGCCGCGTGGATGACGGCGGTCAGCGGGGCGTCGGCGTCGATACCGTCCAGCAGGGCCCGGACGGCGGTGCGTTCGGTGACGTCGCACGCCTCGACCCGGACGTCGGCGCCGAGCCCGGTCAGCTCGGCGGCCAGTGCGGCGGCGCCGTCCGCGGCGGCACCGCGACGCGACACCAGCAGGAGCCGGCGTACGCCGTGCGCGGTGACCAGGTGCCGGGCGACGACCGCGCCGATGCCGCCGGTGCCGCCGGTGACGAGCACCGTGCCGCGGCCGAACGACAGGGGCGCGGCCGGTTCGGGGGCGGGCAGCGGCCGCAGTCGCGGCGCCAGCAGCCGGCCCTCGCGGAGGGCCAGGTGCGGTTCGGAATGGGCCAGGGCGGCGGTGAGCGAGGCGATCGGCAGGGCGTCGGCGTCGTGGTCCACGAGCAGGAAGCGCCCCGGGTGCTCGGACTGCGCGCTGCGCACCAGGCCCGCCACGGCGGCTCCGACCAGGTCGGGCTCCTCGCCGGGCAGCCCGGCCGCCCCGCGTGTCACGACCACGAGCCGTCCCGGGTGGCCGGCGCGGGTCCAGTCCTGGAGCAGGGCGAGCGTGGCCAGCACGCCGGCGTGGATCTCCGCCGCTCCGGCGCCGGTTCCGCGCGGCGCCTGCCACACCACCGTGCCGGGAGCGTCCGGCAGCGCGGCGAGTTCCGCGAGGTCGGCGCAGTGCGCCGGGGGCTCCGGGGCGTCGACGGCCGCCGGGTCGCCGAGCACCGCGATCCGCCCCTGGCCGGCCGCCGGGCCGGGGGGCACGGCCTCCCACCCGAGGTCGAACAGCGGGGCCGCGCCGCGCAGCCGGGCCAGCGCCTGCCGCTCGACCGGGCGGACCCGCAGCGACTCCACGCTCAGCACGGGGGCGCCGGTCGCGTCGACCGCGTCCACCCGGAAGGTGTCCGGGGCGACGCGGGCGGCACGGACGCGCAGGGCGTCCGCGCCGGGCCGCGCCAGCTGGACGCCGCCGAAGGCGTACGGCAGGGGCGTACCGCCGCCGGGCCCGTCCTCGGTGAGACGGCCGGCGACGGCGTGGAGCACCGCGTCCAGCAGTGCCGGGTGCAGTCCGAAGGCGGCCGGGTCCGCCGCGGTGCCGGTGTCGAGCGCCAGGTCGGCGAAGACCTCGTCCCCGCGCGACCACGCGGCGCGAACGGCGCGGAACGCCGGGCCGTACCCGAGTCCCAGGTCGTCGAGGGCGCGGTACATCTCCTGTGCGTCGAGCGGCCGGCCGTCGGCGGGCGGCCACGCCCGGGGCAGGGCCGGGGCGGTGGCCGGCGCGTCGGGTGCGAGCAGCCCCCGGGCGTGCAGCACCCAGGCGTCGGCGACACGGCTGTGGACGGCCACGGTCCGGTGCCCGTCGGCGTCCGGTTCGCCCACGGCGAGCTGGACGTCCGCGGCGCCGTCGGCCGGGAGGGCCAGCGGCGCGGCGAGCGCGAGTTCCGCGACCCGCGGCACGCCGAGCCGGGCACCGGCGGCCAGGGCCAGTTCCACGAGTCCCGAGCCCGGCATCACGAGGGTGCCGTGGACGGAGTGGCCGGCCAGCCACGGCTGCGTGCGCGGCGAGATCCTTCCGGTGAACAGCCACGTGTCCGTGCCGGCGAGCTGCACGCGGGCGTGCAGCAGCGGATGGCCGGCGGGGTCGGCGCCGGCGAGCGGCGCGGCGTCCTCCGCGGGCAGCAGCCAGAAGCGTTCGCGCTCGAAGGGATAGGTGGGCAGGGAGACACGCACCTGCGGCCGGGGTCCGTAGTAGGCCGCCCACCGCACCGGCCGGCCCGCGCAGTGCGCGGCCGCCAGCGCGGTGGCCAGCTGCTCGGGTTCGGAGACGGTACGGCGGGATCCCGCGACCACCGACGCTCCCGTCGCGGACTCCGCCGCGAGCGTGGCGCGGGTCATGGCCGTCAGCACCGCGTCCGGGCCCAGCTCGACGAACAGGCGCACGCCCGAGCCGGCCAGGGACCGCACCGCCGGGGCGAAGCGCACCGCCTCGCGCACCTGGCGCACCCAGTACGCGGGGGTGACCACCGCGTCACCGGCGAACGCGCCGGAGACCGTGGAGCACAGGGGTATGCGCGGCTCGTGGTACGTCAGGCCCTCGGCGACCTCCGCGAAGCCGGCCAGCATCGGCTCCATCAGGGCGGAGTGGAACGCGTGGCTCACCCGCAGCCTGCTGGTCCTGACGCCCTCGGCCAGCAGCCTCGACTCCAGCGCCGACACCGCCTCGGTGTCTCCGGAGAAGACCACCGCCTCGGGCGCGTTCACCGCCGCCAGGGAGACCGTCCCGGCCGCGAGGAGTTCCCGCGCGCGCTCCTCCGGCACCGCGGCGGCCAGCATCGCCCCGCCGGCCGGGAGCGCCCCCATCAGCCGGCCGCGGGCCGCGACCAGTCCGCACGCGTCCGGCAGCGACCAGACCCCGGCCACGTACGCCGCGGCCAGCTCGCCGATCGAATGCCCCGCCAGCACGTCCGGCGTCACGCCCATCGACTCGACCAGGCGGTACATCGCCACCTCGAATGCGAACAGCGCGGGCTGGGCGTACTCGGTGCGGTCCAGCAGCGCTCCCGCACCCGTGCCGCCCGGGGCGGCCGGGGCGGCCGGCGCCCCGAACATCACGTCCCGCAGCGGGTGTTCCAGGTGGACGTCGAACTGCGCGCACACCTCGTCCAGCGCGGCGGCGAAGACCGGGAACTCCCGGTACAGCTCCGCGCCCATGCCGGCCCGCTGCGCGCCCTGGCCGGTGAACAGGAACGCGGTCGTGCCCGTCCGGCCGGCGTCGTCGACGACGGCCGGTCCCGGCTCGTCCGCCGCCAGGCGCGCCAGGGCCGCCAGCAGCGTCTCCCGGTCCCCGCCCACGACGGCGGCGCGCTGCTCCAGGTGCGCGCGGTGGCGCGCCAGGGTCACCGCGACGTCGGTCAGGTCCGCTTCCGGGCGGTCCCGCAGCGTGTCGTGCAGCCGGCCCGCCTGGGCCCGCAGCGCGCCGGCCGTCCGCGCGGACAGCAGCAGCGGCAGGGCAGCCGGGCCGGGCGCCCCTGCCGGCCGCGGCGGCTCCGCGGGCGGCTCTTCGAGGATGACGTGCGCGTTGGTGCCGCTGATCCCGAACGAGGACACTCCCGCCCGGCGCGGACGGTCGCCCGCCGGCCACGGCTCGGCCTCGGTCAGGAGCCGTACCGCGCCCGCCGACCAGTCCACGTGCGGCGACGGCGCGTCGACGTGCAGGGTGGGCGGCAGTGTCTCGTGCCGCAGCGCCTGCACCATCTTGATCACACCGCCGACACCGGCGGCCGCCTGCGCGTGCCCGATGTTCGACTTCAGCGACCCGATCCGCAGCGGCTCGGCGCGATCCTGCCCGTAGGCGTTGATCAGCGCCCGCGCCTCGATCGGGTCGCCCAGGGTCGTGCCGGTGCCGTGCGCCTCCACCGCGTCCACCTCGGCGGGCGTCAGGCCCGCGGATGCCAGTGCCTGGGCGATCACCCGCTCCTGGGACGGGCCGTTGGGCGCGGTCAGCCCGTTGCTCGCGCCGTCCTGGTTGACGGCGCTGCCGCGGATCACGGCCAGCACCGGGCGCCCGTTGCGCCGCGCGTCGGACAGCCGCTCGAGGGCGAGCACACCGACGCCCTCGGCCCACGAGACCCCGTCCGCCGTGCTGGAGAACGCCTTGCAGCGCCCGTCCGGCGACAGCGCCCGCTGCCGGGAGAACTCCTGGAACAGCAGCGGGGTCGCCATGACCGTCGCCCCGCTGGCCAGGACCAGGGACGTCTCCCCGGAGCGCAGAGCCTGCACCGCCAGGTGCAGGGCCACCAGCGACGAGGAACACGCCGTGTCCACCGTCACCGCGGGCCCTTCCAGACCGAGGGCGTACGAGACCCGGCCGGAGACCACACTGCCGGCGGAGCCGGTCGCCAGGTACCCTTCCGCGGCCCCGCCGGCGGCCTCGCGCGCCGTGTGGCCGTAGTCCTGGTACATGACGCCCGCGTACACCCCGGTGTCGCTGCCCCGCAGTGCGGCCGGATCGATCCCGGCGTCCTCGAGCGCCTCCCAGGACGCCTCCAGCAGCAGCCGCTGCTGCGGGTCCATCGCCGCCGCCTCGCGGGGGCCGATGGCGAAGAACGCGGCGTCGAAGTCGCCCGCGGCGTGCAGGAATCCGCCTTCCCGGGTGTAGATCCTGCCGGGCTTGCCGGGTTCGGCGTCGTACAGGGCGTCGGGGTCCCAGCCGCGGTCGCGCGGGATCGGGGTGATCGCGTCGACGCGCCCGGCGACCAGTTCCCAGAGCTGGTCGGGGTTCTCCACACCGCCGGGGTACCGGCAGCTCATGCCGACGATGGCGATCGGTTCGCCGGCCGCGGCGGGGCTCGCCGCGGCGGGGCGCGGTCGCGGCGCCTCCTCGCCGTCGACCCGGGTCCGCAGGAAGCCCGCGACCGCCGCGGCGGTCGGGTAGTCGAAGACCAGGGTGGAGGGAAGCTGGACGCCGGTGGCGGCGGTCACCTTGTTGCGGAACTCGACTCCGCCGAGCGAGTCGAAACCCAGCTCGGTGAAGGGGGTTTCGGGGTCGACGGCGTCGGCCGACTCGTGGCCGAGGACCGCGGCGGCGAGCGCGCGGACCTCGGTACGGATCAGCGCCTCCCACTGGTCGGCGGGAGCGTCGAGCAGCCGCCGGCGCAACGGGCTGTCGGCGGCCCGGCCGCGCGGCGGGACATGGATCAGGCCGCGCAGCAGCGCGGGCAGCGTGCCGAGCCGGCCGAGCGCGGTCAGGGCGGGGGTGTCCAGCAACGCGGTCATCAGCACCGGCCGGCCGGTGCCCAGCGCGTCGTCGAACATCCGCATGCCGGTGTCGGGCTCGATGGGTGCCAGTCCGAGACGCGTGCGGATCCGCCGCGCCAGGTGCTCGCCGCCCGGGTCGTTCAGCGCCTCGGCCATGCCGCGCTTCCACAGCCCCCAGGCCAGCGAGTGCGCGGGCAGGCCGGCGCTGTGGCGCAGCTGGGCGAGCGCGTCCATCGCCGCGTTCGCGGCCGCGTAGTTGCCCTGGCCCTGCCCGCCGAGCAGCGGCCCGGCGGAGGAGAACAGCACGAACGCCGACAGGTCCATGTCCCGGGTGAGTTCGTGCAGGTGCCAGGCGGCGTCGGCCTTCGGGGCGAGCACCCGGTCCACCTGAGCGGCCGTCAGGGTGTCGATGGTGCCGTCGTCGACCACGCCCGCGGTGTGGACGACCGCGGTCAGCGGTTCGCCGGCCGGTAGGGATCGCAGCAGGGCCGCGACCGCGGCGCGGTCGCCGACGTCGCACGCGGCGACGCGCACCCCGGCGCCCAGCGCGGCGAGCTCGGCGACCAGTTCGGTGACGCCCGGCGCGGCGGAGCCCCGGCGGGAGGTCAGCAGCAGCCTGCGCACCCCGTGCCGGGTGACCAGGTGGCGTGCGGTGACGGCGGCCAGTCCGCCCGCCCCGCCGGTGATCAGGACCGTGCCGTCGCCGAACTGCCCGGCGGCCGGCTCGGCGGTGGCCGCGCGGACCAGCCGGGGCGCCGTCAGGGCGCCGTCGCGCAGGGCGAGCTGCGGTTCCTCCGCGGCGACCGCGGCGGCGATCCGCCGGTGCAGGTCCGGGGGATCGTTGTCGTCCAGGTCGATCTGCACGACGCGCCCCGGATGCTCCGACTGCGCGCTGCGCACCAGGCCGCGGACGGCCGCCGCCGCGGGGTCCGGTGTCTCGCCGGGCAGTCCCGCTCCCCGGCGGGTGAGCACGACGAGCGGGGTGTCGGCGCAGCCCGGTGCGGTGAGCCAGTCGCGCAGGACCCCGAGGGCGTCGTGCACGGCGGCGCGGACGGCCGCGGGGGTGTCGTCGCCGCCCGCGGGCGCCGGTGCGGGCGACCAGACGGCGGCCGTGCCGGGCCCGCTCCCGCCCGCGGCGAAGGCGGCGGCGTCCTCGAACGTCTCGGCGCACCCCGCGACGGGCCGGCCCAGGGCGACCAGGCGCCGGTCCGGCACCTCGGCCACCGCCACCGGCGTCCAGTCCAGGGCGTAGAGGGGACTGCGGGCTCCGGCGAGGGCGCTCGCGTCCGCGGGGCGGGCGAGCACGGCGTCGATCGACAGCACCGCGGCACCGGTGGCGTCGCAGGCGTCGACGCGCACCTTCTCGGGGCCCGAGCGGACGACGCGGGCGCGGACCGCCCGGGCGCCGGGCCGGAACACGCGGACGCCGGCGAACGAGAACGGGAGCGGCAGCCTGCCGTCGGGCAGGTCCTCCGCGAGGACGTCGATGGAGGCGTGGAAGGCCGCGTCCAGGAGCGCCGGGTGCACCCCGAAGCCCGCCGCCCGGCCCGCCGGGGTCTCGTCCAGGGCCACGTCGGCGTACACCTGGTCGCCGCTGCTCCAGGCGGCGCGTACGCCCTGGAAGCACGGCCCGTACCCGAAGCCGAGGCCGGCGAGCCGGTCGTACAGGTGTGCCGCGTCGAGGGGTGTGCCGTCGGCCGGGGGCCACTCGGGGCCGGTCCAGGCCGGCGGCGTGTCGTCGGCGGGGGCGAGGGTCCCGGTGGCGTGCAGCGTCCACTCCGGCGCGCCCGGGGCGTCCCCGGTGGTGCCGGTGGCGGCGCGCGAGTGGATGGAGAGGCGTCGCCGGCCGGTGGGGTCGAGCTCGGTCACCGAGACCTGCACGTCCATGGCGGCGGCACCGTCGAACAGCAGCGGCGCCGACAGGACGAGTTCGTCCAGGACGGGCAGGTCCAGACGGCTGCCGGCGGCCAGCGCGAGGTCCACGAACGCGGTGCCGGGCAGCAGCACCGTACCGAAGGCCGTGTGGTCGGCGATCCACGGCTGGTCGCTGGTGGAGAGCCTGCCGCTGAACAGCCAGGTGTCCCGCCCGGCGAGCGGCGCGGCGACCCGCAGGACCGGGTGATCGAGCGCGGAGAGACCGGCGCGGCCCAGGTCGCCGGGCGCGCCGTCGCCGGTCTCCACCCAGTGGCGGCGGCGCTGGAAGGCGTACGACGGCAGGTCGACATGGGTGGCCGGGCGTCCCCCCGTCAGCGGGGTCCAGTCGACGGCCACGCCCGAGCAGTGGACGGCGGCGAGCAGCCGCAGGAACTGGCCGGCCTCGTCGGCGCCGCGCCGTGACGCGGCGGCCACCAGCGAACGGGACTCCTCCTCGCCGGTCAGCGTCCGGCGGGTCAGCGCCGCCAGCGCCGCGTCCGGCCCCACCTCGACGAACCGGCGCACGCCGGCGTCGGCGAGTGACCGCACCGCCGGGGCGAACCGCACCGCCTCGCGCACCTGCCGCACCCAGTACTCCGGTGTCAGCAGGTCGGGCCCGGCCGGGGCGCCGGACACCGTGGAGCACATGTCGATGCGCGGCGACCGGTACTCCACCGACCGGGCGACCCGCTCGTAGTCGTCGAGCATCGGTTCCATCAGCGCCGAGTGGAAGGCGTGGCTCACCTTGAGCCGGTGCGTCCTCACGCCCTCGTCCGCCAGCCGGGCCTCCAGGGCGGCGACCTCCGCCGTCCGGCCGGAGAACACCACCGCCTCGGGCGCGTTGACGGCCGCCAGCGAGACCGTCCCGGCCGCGATCAGCTCCCGCGCGCGCTCCTCCGGGACGGCGGCGGCGAGCATCGCCCCGTCGGTCGGCAGCGCCCCCATCAGGCGCCCGCGGGCGGCGACGAGCCGGCACGCGTCGGCCAGCGACCACACCCCGGCCACATGGGCCGCGGCCAGTTCGCCGATCGAGTGCCCGGCCACCACGTCCGGAGTGACGCCGAAGGACTCCAGGAGGCGGTGGAGCGCCACCTCGAACGCGAACAGCGCGGGCTGGGTGAACTCCGTCCGGTCGAGCGGGGCCGGGGCCGCCGCGTCACCGGTGCCGTGCCCGGCGTCCCCGGTCCCGGCGGACATGACCTCGCGCAGCGACACCCCGAGCAGGGCGTCGAGTTCCGCGCACACCTCGTCGAGCGCGGCGGCGAACACGGGGAAGGCGGCGGCCAGTCCGGCACCCATGCCGAGGCGCTGCGCGCCCTGCCCGGTGAAGAGGAAGGCGGTCACGCCGGTGGCGGCGGCACCCGACACCACCTGGGGGGAGGCCGAGCCCGCGGCCAGCGCCTCCAGACCGGCGCGCAGCGTGGCCCGGTCGGCGCCGAGCACCGCGCCGCGCCGCCCCAGCTGCGCGCGTGCGGTGACGAGGGTGGCGGCGACATCGGCGTCGTCGGCCCCGGGGTGTTCGTCGAGCCAGGCCAGCAGCCGGCCGGCCTGCGCCCGGAGCGCGGGCTCCGACCTGGCCGAGAGCAGCCACGGCGCGGGCGGTGCCGACGGCGCCGGCTGCGACCGGGGGGCGGCACCGGCATCCGGTCCCGGCGCGGGGTCGGCGGTACGGTCGCGCGGCGCCTCTTCGAGGATCACATGCGCGTTGGTCCCGCTGATCCCGAAGGACGACACCCCCGTCCTGCGCGGCCGGTCCAGCTCCGGCCACCGCTGAGCGTGCGTCAGCAGCCGTACCGAGCCCGCCGACCAGTCGACCTCGGGGGTGGGCTCGTCCAGGTGCAGGGTCGAGGGCAGGACGCCCTCGCGCATCGCCATGACCATCTTGATCACGCCCGCGACGCCCGCCGCGGCCTGTGTGTGCCCGATGTTGGACTTGACGGAGCCCAGCCACAGCGGGTTGCCGGTCTCGCGTTCCCTGCCGTACGCGGACAGCAGCGCCCGCGCCTCGATCGGGTCGCCGAGCCGGGTGCCCGTGCCGTGCGCCTCCACCGCGTCCACCTCGGCCGCCGACAGCCGGGCGTCGTCCAGCGCCGCCCGGATGACCCGCTCCTGCGCGGGGCCGTTGGGCGCGGTCAGCCGGCTGCTCGCACCGTCCTGGTTGACCGCGGAACCTCGCAGCACCGCCAGCACCCGGTGCCCGTGGCGCTCGGCGTCCGACAGCCGCTCCAGCACCAGCACACCCACGCCCTCGGCCCAGCCCGTGCCGTCCGCCGAGGAGGAGAACGCCCTGCACCGCCCGTCGGGCGACAGACCGCGCTGCCGGGAGAACTCCACGAACGTGCCGGGTGTCGCCATCACGGTCACACCGCCGGCGAGTGCCGTCACGCACTCGCCCCGGCGCAGCGACTGCGCGGCGAGGTGGAGCGCGACCAGGGAGGACGAGCACGCGGTGTCGACGGTCACCGCCGGGCCCTCCAGCCCGAAGGTGTAGGCGAGCCGGCCCGACGCGATGCTGCCCGCGCTTCCGGTGAGCAGGTAGCCCTCGAAGTCCTCGGGCGCGCCGGGCCTCCGGGAGCCGTAGTCGTCGTACATGACGCCCGCGTACACGCCGGTACGGGTGCCCCTGAGCGCGGTCGGGTCGATGCCCGCGTGCTCGACGGCCTCCCACGCCGTCTCCAGCAGCAGCCGCTGCTGGGGGTCCATGGCCGCCGCCTCGCGGGGACTGATGCCGAAGAACTCGGCGTCGAACCGGTCCGCGTCGTACAGGAAACCGCCTTCGCGGGTGTACGAGGTCCCCAGGTGGTCGGGGTCCGGGTGGTACAGGTTCTCCAGGTCCCAGCCGCGGCCCTCCGGGAAGGGGCCGATCGCGTCGCGTCCGGCGCTCACCAGCTCCCAGAGGTCCTCCGGGGAGCCGACCCCGCCCGGGAGCCGGCACGCCATGCCCACGATCGCGATCGGCTCGTGTGCGCGGTCCTCCAGATCGCGGACGCGCTGGCGGCTCTCCCGCAGGTCGACCGTCGCCCGCTTGAGGTAGTCGCGGAGTTTCTGCTCGTTGTCCATGCCCTACCTGCCGAGTTCGTTGTCGAGTGCCGCGAAGAGTTCGTCGTCGGTCGCCAGGCCGAGGTCGGTGTCGTCCGGGGCGCCGTCCGCGCCGCCGTCCACCGTCCGGAGCAGGCCGCGCAACCGTGTGGCGTACGTGTCCGCCGGGCCGTCGCCGTCCGGGGTGACGCCGGCGGCCGAGAGCGCGGCCTCCAGCGCGTCCAGGGCCGCCTGGACCGGGTCCGGCAGTTCGCCGACCAGCTCGTCCCAGAGGTGTCCGGCGACGGCGTGGACGGTCGGGTGGTCGAAGACCAGCGTGCTGGGCAGCCGCAGTCCGGTGGCGGTGTTCAGCCTGTTGCGCAGTTCCACCGCGGTGAGGGAGTCGAAGCCCAGGTCCAGCAGTCCGCGCCGGACGTCGATCGTCCGCGGGGCCGGGTGGTCGAGGACGGTGCCGACCTGGTCCCGGACGAAGTCGAGCAGCAGCTTCCGCTGCTCCTCCCCGTCCAGGCCCGTGAGCCGCTCCGCCAGCGGGACCTCCGCCGGTGCGGTGGTGCGGGGGACGGCTCGGCGCTCGGTGCGCACCAGGTCCCGGTACAGCTCGGGCAGTGCCTCCCCGAGGCCCCGCAGCGCCGCGAGGTCCAGGGCCACCGGCGCGAGCACCGGTCCGGTCCCCGCCTCGCCGCCGGTGTGCGGCGCGCCGGCTCCGGCCAGGGCCGTGTCGAGGGCCGCGAGGGCCCGGCCGGCCGGCATCGGCAGGATCCCGTTGCGGGCGATCCTGGCGCGGTCGGCGCGGTCGAGGCCGTCCGCCATGCCGTCCTCCCACATGCCCCAGGCGAGGGACACGGCGGGCAGGCCCGCGGCGCGCCGGTGTTCGGCGAGCGCGTCCAGGAAGGTGTTGCCGGCCGCGTAGTTGGCCTGCCCGGGGTTGCCCACCAGGCCGGCGACGGAGGAGAAGAGGACGAAGTCCGTCAGCTCCAGCCCGGCGGTCAGTTCGTGCAGGTTCCAGGCGGCCTCCACCTTCGGCCGCAGGACCCGGGAGAGGGCCTCCGGGGTCATGGCCTCCAGCGTGGTGTCCTCGACCACTCCGGCCGCGTGCACGACCGCGGTGAGCGGATGCGCGTCCGGGACCGAGGCGAGCAGCCCGGCCAGCGCGCCGCGGTCGGCCGCGTCGCAGGCCGTGACCCGTACGTCCGCGCCCAGCGCCGTCAGCTCGGCGACCAGGTCCTCCGCCCCGCCCCGCCGGCTGGTGAGCAGCAGGTGCCGGGCGCCGCGGGCGGTGACCAGGTGCCGGGCGACCCGCGCGCCCAGTGCGCCGGTGCCGCCGGTGATCAGCACCGTGCGCTCCGGGTCGAACACGGCGCCGGCGTCCGGGTCCGGGGCCGGAGTCGGGGCCGGGGCCGGGGCGAGCCGGGTCACCCATGCCCGCCCGTCCCGCAGTTCCAGGCTGGGCCGGGGGTCGGCCAGGGCCGCGGCGAGCAGCTCGCGGTCGGCCGGGAGGCCGGTCGTGGTCACGTGCTGGAACCGTCCCGGGTGCTCCGACTCGGCGGTCCGCATCAGTCCGGTGAGCGCGCTGTGCGCCAGGTCCCCGGTGCTGACCACGGCGAGCCGCGTCCCGGCCGGTGTGCCGGTGGCGAGCCACTGCCGCAGTACCGCCGACACCTCCTGGGTGACCCGGCCGGTCTCCCGCGCAGGGGCCGGGGCCACCGGGAGGACGACCACGTCGGGTGCGGCCCGGCCGTCCGCCACGGCGGCGGTCAGGGCAGTGAGGTCGGCGACGTGCTCGGCGGCGAGTCCCGGGTCGGCCGCGCCGAGGACCACGACGTCCGGGTCGCCACCGGTGGGGAGTTCCACCCCGGTCCGCCGCACCGCGTACAGGTCCCGGCCGGAGAGGTGGGCCGGCACGGTCCCCGCCGGCAGGGCCCGCAGGGCGAGCGACGCGACGGTGGCGACCGGCGAGCCCGTCTCGTCGGCGATGAGGACCGCGGTGCTTCCGTCCGGCCCGGCCGAGAGCACGACCCGCAGCGTGTCGGTCGGAGCCCCGGTCAGCTGCACGCCGCCGAAGGAGAAGGGCAGCCGCGGTCCGGCCGCCTCCTCCAGGAGCAGCGCGTGCAGCGCGGAGTCGAACAGTGCCGGGTGCAGGGCGAACCCGCCGGCGTCGGCGGACAGCCGTACCTCGGCGCAGAGGTCGTCGCCCGAGCGCCATGCCGCCCGGAGCCCCTGGAAGGCGGGCCCGTAGCCGTAGCCCCGGTCGGCGAGGCGGTCGTACAGGTCCTCGACGGGCACGGGCTCGGCGCCGGCCGGGGGCCAGGAGGCGAGGTCGCGTCCGGGGCCGGGGGGTACGGCGGCCGTCACGGTTCCGGTGGCGTGCCGGTCCCAGGCGTCGCCCTCCCGGTCCCCCCGCGAGTGGACGTCGACGGGCCTGCGGCCGTCCCCGTCGGGGCCGCCGACGGTGATCTGGAGCTGGAGCGCGCCCTCGCCGGGGAGGACCAGGGGTGCCTGGAGGGTGAGCTCCTCCAGGCGCTCGCAGCCCAGTGCGGCGCCCGCGTGGAGGGCGAGTTCCACCAGGGCCGTACCCGGGACCAGCACGGTGCCGGCGACGGCGTGGTCGGCGAGCCAGGGGTGGCTGCGGCCCGAGATCCGGCCGGTGAACAGGGCACCGTCGGAGCCGGCGAGCGGCACCGCGGCCCCGAGCAGCGGGTGCCGCGCGGTGTCGAGTCCGGCCGAGCGGACGTCGGCTCCGCCCGGCCCCTCCGTGAGCCAGTGGCGCCGGCGCTGGAAGGGGTACGTCGGCAAATCGGCGGCCGGTCCGGCACTCCCGCCGAACAGGGCGCGCCAGTCCACCGGCACGCCCCGCACATGGGCGTGGGCCAGGGCCGTGACGGCGGTGTGCGGCTCGGGCCGCCCGCGGCGGAGCACCGGGACCAGGAGCGATCCGGCGCCGAGGAAGTCCTGCCCCATCGCGCTGAGCACGCCGTCCGGGCCGAGCTCCAGGAAGGTGCGTACGCCCTCGGCCTCCAGGGCGCGTGCCGCGTCCTCGAACCGCACGGGCCGCCGGACGTGCCGGACCCAGTACTCGGGGGTGGTGAGTTCCCCGGCGCCGGCCGGCCGGCCGGTCAGGGTGGAGACGACCGGGATGGTGGGCTCGGCGAAGTCCAGTCCCTCGGCGACCTTCCGGAAGTCGTCCAGCATCGCGTCCATGTGCGGGGAGTGGAAGGCGTGGCTGACGCGCAGCCGCTTGGTCCGGTGGCCCTGGGCGGTGAGGGCCGCCCCGGCGGCCTCGACGGCCTCGGTGTCGCCGGAGAGCACCACGGAGGCGGGGCCGTTGACGGCGGCGATGTCCAGCAGGTCCTCCCGCCCGGCGAGCAGCGGCAGTACCTGCTGCTCGCCGGCCTGTACGGCGAGCATCGCGCCGCCGCCGGGCAGCGCCTGCATCAGCCGCCCGCGGGCCGCGACCAGCCGCGCCGCGTCCGCCAGGGTGAGAACGCCGGCGACGTGCGCGGCGGCCAGCTCACCGATGGAGTGGCCCGCGAGGAAGTCCGGCCGTACGCCCCAGCTTTCGAGGAGCCGGAAGAGCGCGACCCCGGTGGCGAACAGGGCGGCCTGGGTGAAGCCGGTCCGGTCCAGCGGCTCGGGGTCCGTGCCGAAGAGGACGTCGGGCAGCGGCTTCTCCAGCAGGGGGTCCAGCTCCGCGCACACGGCGTCCAGGGCCTCGGCGTAGGCGGGGTAGGCGGTGTACAGCTCCCGGCCCATGCCGGGCCGCTGGCTGCCCTGGCCGGTGAAGAGGAAGGCCGTGCGGCCGTCCACGGGTGTGCCCCGCACGGTGAGCTCGGCGCAACCGCCGGCCGCTTCGGTGGCGGTGGAGGCCACCACCACGGCGCGGTGCGGCAGCCGGGCCCGTCCGGTGGCGAGGGTCAGGCCCGCCGGTGCGAGGTCCCGCTGCCCGGAGCCGGCGAGGGCGGCGCCCACCCGGTCGGCCTGCGCCCTGAGGGCGGCGTCGTTGTGCGCGGACAGCAGCAGCGGCACGACCGGCATCGGCCCGGCGGGCGGGGGCGGCTCCTCGGCCGGCGGCTGCTCCACGATGACGTGGGCGTTGGTGCCGCTGATGCCGAAGGACGACACACCCGCCCGGCGCGGCCGCCCGGACTCGGGCCACGGCACCGCCTCGGTGAGCAGTTCCACCCGGCCGGCGGACCAGTCCACGTGCGGGCTGGGCTCGTCGATGTGCAGGCTCCTGGGGAGCACCCCGTGCTCCATCGCCATGACCATCTTGATGACGCCGGCCACCCCGGCGGCGGCCTGGGCGTGTCCGATGTTCGACTTCAGGGAGCCCATCAGGAGGGGCGCGGGGCGCTCCTGCCCGTAGGCGGCGAGCACGGCCCGGGCCTCGATCGGGTCACCCAGCGTGGTGCCGGTGCCGTGGGCCTCCAGCGCGTCCACGTCCGCCGCGGTGAGGCCCCCGTTGGCCAGGGCCTGGCGGATCACCCGTTCCTGGGAGGGGCCGTTGGGGGCGGTGAGGCCGTTGCTGGCCCCGTCCTGGTTGACGGCGGTGCCGCGGATCACGCCGAGGACGCGCCGGCCGTTGCGCCGGGCGTCGGAGAGGCGTTCCAGCAGGAGGACTCCGGCGCCTTCGGCCCAGGCCGCCCCGTCCGCCCGCGCGGAGAAGGACTTGCACCGGCCGTCGGGTGCCAGGCCGCGCTGCCGGCTGAACTCCACGAACAGGCCGGGCGAGGCCAGGACGGTCACTCCGCCGGCCAGGGCGAGCCCGCACTCGCCGTTGCGCAGCGCCTGCGCGGCGAGGTGGAGGGAGACCAGCGAGGAGGAGCAGGCCGTGTCGACGGTGATCGCCGGCCCCTGGAGACCGAAGGTGTAGGCGACGCGGCCGGAGGCGACACTGACGGTGCTGCCGACCGCCAGGTAGCCCTCCAGGGCTTCCGGGGCGTCCTTCAGGCGTGCCGCGTAGTCGTTGGCCATGACGCCGGCGAACACACCGGTCTGGCTGCCCTTGACGGAGGCCGGGTCGATACCGGCGCGTTCGAAGGCCTCCCAGCAGATCTCCAGCAGCAGGCGCTGCTGCGGGTCGATGGCGGTGGCCTCCCGTGCGCTCACCCCGAAGAACTCGGGGTCGAACTGCGGGGCGTCATAGAGGAATCCGCCGTGCCGGGTGTAGGAGGTGCCCGGCCGGTCGGGGTCCGCGTCGTACAGGCCGTCGAGGTCCCAGCCGCGGTCGTCGGGGAACGGGCCGATGGCGTCCCGCCCGTCGGACAGCAGCGCCCACAGCTCCTCCGGAGAGCTGACCTCTCCCGGGTAGCGGCAGGCCATCGCGACGATCGCGATCGGCTCGTCGGAGGCATCGGCGGCGTCGGAGGCGTGGGAGGCGTGGGAGGCGCCGGTGACCGGTCCGGGCCCGGCCGGCGCGGTGTCAGGGCCGAGCAGTTCGGTCCGGAGGAAGCCGGTCAGCGCGGCCGTGCTCGGGTGGTCGAACACCAGCGTCGCGGGCAGCTTCAGCCCGGTGGCCGTGTTCAGCCGGTTGCGCAGTTCCACCGCCTTGAGCGAGTCGAAGCCCAGCTCGTCGAAGGCCCGGTCGGGTGCGACCTGTCCCCCGTCGGTGTGCCCGAGTACGGAGGCCACCACGTCGCGGACCAGTTCCAGCAGGGTGCGTTCCTGGTCCCGGGGGGCCAGGGAGGCCAGGCGCTCCCGCAGGGAGTTCCCGCCCGCCCGCTCGCCGGCGGCGGTGCGCCGTGCCGGGCGTACCAGGCCGTGGAAGATCCCGGGCAGGGTGCCGTCGTCCCGCTGTGCCCGCAGCCCGGTGTGGTCCAGCAGGGCCGGGACGAGCACCGGCCGGCGCGTGGCGAGGGCCGCGTCGAACAGGGCGAGCCCCTGCTCGCTGCCGAGGGGGGCGATGCCGCTCCGGGACATCCGGGCGAGGTCGGCGTCGGTCAGGTGACCGGTCATCCCGCTGCCCTCGGCCCAGAGGCCCCAGGCCAGCGAGGTGCCGGGCAGGCCCAGGGCCCGGCGGTGGTGCGCCAGGGCGTCCAGATAGGCGTTGGCCGCGGCGTAGTTGGCCTGGCCGGCGGTGCCGACCGTGCCGGCCAGCGACGAGAACAGGACGAACGCGTCCAGTTCCCGGTCGGCCGTCAGCTCGTGCAGGTGCCGGGCGGCGTCGGCCTTGGGGCGCAGGACGGTGTCGAGCTGCCCGGCCGTGAGGGCGGGCAGCGTGGCGTCGTCGAGGACGCCGGCGGTGTGCAGGACCGCGGTGAGGGGGTGCGCGGAGGGGATCGCGTCCAGCATCGCGGCCACCGCCGTGCGGTCGGCCGTGTCGCAGGCGACCACGGACACCCGGGCTCCGGCGTCCGCGAGTTCGGCCTCCAGCTCCGGCATGCCCGCCGCTTCCCGGCCGCGGCGGCTCGCCAGCAGCAGGTGCCGTACGCCGTGTGCGGCGACGAGGTGGCGGGCGAACAGCCGGCCCAGGGTGCCGGTGGCACCCGTGATGAGCACGGTGCCCTCCGGGTTCAGGGCGGGCACGGTGTCGCCCGCCGCGGGCGAGGTGACCAGCCGCGGTACGAGCAGCGCCCCGTCGCGCAGGCTCACCTGCGCGTCCGGTACGGCCAGCGCACGGCCGAGCTCCGCCTCGGAGACGTCCCGGTCCGCCAGGTCCAGCAGCCCGAACCGGCCGGGGTTCTCCGTCATGGCGGTACGCACCAGGCCCCATACGGGAGCCGAGGCGAGTCCGGCCTCGGTACGGGCGGTGGTCGCGTCACGCGTCACGAAGACCAGGCGCGAGTCGGCGAACCGCTCCTCGGCGAGCCATTCCTGGGCGAGCCGCAGGGCGCGGTGCGCGGTCGCGGCGGGGCCTTCCCCGCCACCGACGGGCACCACCACGAGCGGCGGGGCTCCGGCCAGGCCGGCGAGGTCCGGGGAGGTGCCCAGCGGGGCGGGCAGGCCGTGGCCGGAGTCGTCGAGGACGGCCCATCCGGTGACCGGGGCCGCCTCCGGGGCGGTCGTCCAGTCCACGTGGAGCAGCGGCCGGCGGGGCGTGCCGGGGCCGGCGAGCCGCGCGGGGTCGACGGTCCGCAGGCTGAGCGCCCGCACCGACGCGACCGGCTCACCGCTCGTGTCGGCGAGGGACAGGGCGTGACCCGGGCCCTCCGGGGTGATGCGTACGCGCAGCACCTCGGCGTCCGCCGCGTGCAGCCGCACACCGCTCCAGGAGAACGGCAGGACCAGGCGGTCGTCCTCGGCGAGCGCCAGCGGGTGCAGGGCCGCGTCGAGGAGGGCCGGGTGGATCCCGAAGTCGCCCCGGGGGGCCTCCTCGGGGAGCGCGACCTCGGCGTACAGCTCCCGTCCGGCGCGCCATAGGGCCCGCAGGCCGCGGAAGGCGGGCCCGTACTGGAAGCCCCGCTCGGCGAGCGTGTCGTACGCCGCCGCCAGGTCGACCGGCTCGGCGCCGGCCGGGGGCCAGGCGGGGCCGGCCGGCGCGCCCGCGGGTCCGTCCGCGTGACCCAGGACGCCGGTGGCGTGCAGGGTCCACGGGTGGGGCGCGGTGTCGCCGGGCCCGGCCTCCGGGCGTGAGTGGACCGACAGCGCCCGCCGGCCCTCCTCGTCCGGGGCGTCGACCACGACCTGGATCTGCACGCCGTCGCGGCCGGCCAGGACCAGCGGCGCCTGGAGGGTCAGCTCGTTGAGCCGGTCGAGGCCCGTGTGGTCGCCCGCCCGGACGGCGAGGTCCACGAAGGCGGTACCGGGGAGCAGCACGGTGCCGGCCACGGCGTGGTCGGCCAGCCAGGGCTGCCGGTTCAGGGCGACCCTGCCGCTGAGGACCAGCTTGTCCTCGTCCGCCGTCCAGAGCGCGGCGCCGACGAGCGGGTGCCGCTCGGCGGACATGCCGAGCCCGCCCGCGTCCCCGGCCCGCGTGGGGCCCTCCAGCCAGTGGCGCCTGCGCTGGAAGGGGTACGTCGGGAGGTCCACGGCCGCGCCGGGTCCTCCGGTGACGGCCGTCCAGTCGACCGGAGCGCCCGAGACGTGGGCCTGCGCGGCGGAGGCGAGGAAGTCGCCGAGTCCGTCCCGGTCGCGGTGGAGGGAGGGCACGGTGACGGCATCGTCGTACGGCGTGTCGTCGATCGTCTCCTGGAGCGCGGTGGTCAGCACCGGGTGGGCGCTGGCCTCGACGAAGACCCGGTGGCCCTGGTCGAGCAGGGTCCGGGTGGCCTCCTCCAGCCGTACGGTCCGGCGCAGGTTGCGGTACCAGTACGCGCCGTCGAGCTCCGTGCCGTCCAGGGGTTGCCCGGTGACGGTGGAGAGGAAGGGCACCTCGGCGGCGCGCGGGGCGATCGGGGACAGGGCGTCGAGAAGCTCGTCCCGCAGGCTCTCGACGTGCGTGGAGTGGGAGGCGTAGTCGACGGGGACGCGCTTGGCGCGGATGCCGTCGCCCTTGCAGTGGGCGACCAGGTCCGCGAGGGCGGTCGCCTCTCCGGCGACCACCACGGAACGCGGGCCGTTGTGCGCGGCGATGTCGAGGGTGCCGTCCCACCGGGTGAGGAGTTCGCGGACCTCGCCGGCCGGCAGGGCCACCGACACCATTCCGCCCGTACCGGCCAGCCTCACCAGCGCCCGGCTGCGCAGGGCCACGACCTTCGCCGCGTCGTCCAGGGACAGTGCCCCCGCCACGGCGGCCGCCGCGATCTCGCCCTGCGAGTGGCCGAGCACCGCGTCCGGCTCGATGCCCACCGAACGCCACAGCGCGGCCAGGGACACCATGACCGCCCACAGCGCGGGCTGGACCACGTCCACCCGGTCGAGGCCGGGGGCGCCCTCGGCGCCGCGCAGGACGTCCCGCAGCGACCAGTCGGTGAACGGTGCCAGCGCCCGCTCGCACTCGGCCAGCCGGGCGGCGAACACCGGCGCGGTGTCGAGGAGTTCCAGCGCCATGCCCTGCCACTGCGAGCCCTGGCCGGGGAACACGAACACCGTCTTCCCCGGGCCCGTCACCGCGCCCTGGACGGCGTTCGCCGCGGAGCCGCCCGAGGCCAGCGCGTCGAGACCCGCCAGCAGCTCGTCCCGGTCCGCGCCGGACACCGCCGCCCGGAAGGGGAGGTGCGGCACCCGGGTCGCGAGGGCCGCGGCCACCCGCTCCGGGTCGGCGGTCTCCGCGGCGAGCAGGTCCCGCACCTGGCCGGCCCGGGCCGCCAGGGCCGTCTCGCTCTTCGCCGACACCAGCAGCGGCAGCCCCGCCGCCACCGGTGCGCCGGCCGCGGCCGGCTCCGGTCCCTGCTCCAGGACCACGTGCGCGTTGGTACCGCTGATGCCGAACGAGGAGACGGCCGCCCGACGCGGACGCGCCACCTCCGGCCACGCCCGGTGCTCGGTGACCAGTTCCACCGCACCCGCGGACCAGTCCACGTGCGGCGTGGGCTCGTCCACGTGCAGCGTCGCCGGAAGCTCGCCGTGGCGCATGGCCATCAGCATCTTGATGATGCCTGCGACGCCCGCGGCGGCCTGCGTGTGGCCGATGTTCGACTTGATCGATCCCAGCCGCAGCGGCTCCTCGCGGCCCTGGCCGTACGTGGCCAGCAGCGCGTTCGCCTCGATCGGGTCGCCGAGCCGGGTGCCGGTGCCGTGCGCCTCGACCGCGTCGACCTCGTGCGGGGCGAGGCGGGCGTTGGCGAGGGCCTGGCGGATGACGCGTTCCTGCGAGGGCCCGTTGGGCGCGGTGAGGCCGTTGCTCGCACCGTCCTGGTTGACCGCGCTGCCGCGGATCACGCCGAGGACGGTGTGCCCGAGGCGCCGGGCGTCCGACAGCCGCTCCAGCACCAGCAGGCCGGCGCCCTCGCCCCAGCCGGTGCCGTCCGCCGAGGCCGCGAACGACTTGCAGGTCCCGTCCGGCGACAGGCCGCGCTGGCGGGAGAACTCGACGAAGGTCGTCGGTGTCGACATCACCGTGACACCGCCGGCCAGGGCCATCGAGCACTCGCCCTGGCGCAGCGCCTGGGCGGCCTGGTGGACCGCCACCAGTGAGGAGGAGCACGCCGTGTCCAGGGTGACCGCCGGCCCTTCGAGACCGAAGGTGTACGCCACCCGGCCCGACAGGACACTGGAGATCGTGCCCGTCAGCAGGTGTCCCTCGAAGCCCTCGGGGGCGCTCCCCAGCCGTGAGCCGTAGTCGTTGTACATGACTCCCGCGAAGACGCCGGTCGGGGAGCCGCGCAGCGCGGCGGGGTCGATCCCGGCGCGCTCCAGCGCCTCCCAGGCGACCTCCAGCAGCACGCGCTGCTGCGGGTCGGTGGCGATCGCCTCGCGCGGGCTCATCCCGAAGAACTCGGCGTCGAACTCCGCCGACTCGTACAGGAATCCGCCCTTGCGCGTGTACGAGGTGCCGGTCTTCTCGGGGTCCGGGTCGAAGAGGGCGTCCACGTCCCAGCCCCGGTCGGACGGGAACTCGTCGATCGCGTCCCGGCCCTCCGCCACGAGCCGCCACAGCTCCTCCGGCGAGGAGACCCCGCCGGGGTAGCGGCAGCCCATGCCGACCACGGCGATCGGCTCGTCCAGGCCCGGCGCGTGGGCGGCCACCGCCGGGGCGGGGGCCGTCCCGGTCGCGTCGAGCCGGTCCAGCAGGAGGTCCGCCACGGCCCGGGGCGACGGGTGGTCGAACACCAGGGTGGTGGGCAGGCGCAGACCGGTCACCGCGTTGAGCCGGTTGCGCAGTTCGACACCGGTGAGCGAGTCGAATCCGGTGTCCGTGAAGGACCTGGCCGGGTCGATGTCGGCGCCGGCCCCGTGCCCGAGGACCAGCCCCACGGTCTCCCGTACGGTCTGGAGGACGGCCCGCGCCCGGTCCTCGCCGGCCAGCGCGGCCGTCCGCCGGAGCCACGACGAGCCGGCGTCGCCGGAGGCGCTGTTCGCCTGGCGGCGGGGTGCGCGGACCAGTCCGGTGAACAGCCCGGGAAGCGCGTCCTCGGCGGCCAGGGCGCGCAGGGCGGCGTGGTCGAGTTCGGCGGGGACCAGGAGCGGCTCCGCCGAGGCGAGGGCCGCGTCGAACATGCCGAGCCCCCGTTCCGGGGTCAGCGGGACGATGCCGCCGCGCTTCCACCGCGCGACGTCGGCGTCGGCGAGGCTCCCGGCCATGCCGTCGGCGCTGTCCCACAGGCTCCACGCGAGGGAGGTGGCGGGCAGGCCCCGGGCACGGCGGTGCTCCGCGAGCGCGTCGAGGAAGGTGTTCGCCGCCGCGTAGTTGGCCTGGCCGGCGTTGCCGATGAGGCCCGAGACGGACGAGAACATGACGAAGGAGGCGAGGTCGAGGGAGGCGGTCAGCCGGTGCAGGTTCCAGGCCGCGTCGGCCTTCGGACGCATCACCCGCTCCAGCCGGCCGGCCGACAGCGACGTGACCGTGGCGTCGTCCAGCACACCCGCCGCGTGCACCACGGCGGTCAGCGGGCGCTCGGCGGCGACCTCGTCCAGCAGACCCGCCAGCGCGTCGTGGTCGGACACGTCGCACCGCGCCATCCGGACCCGTGCGCCCGACTCGGCCAGCTCCGCCGCGAACTCGGCGGCGCCCGGGGTGTCGGCGCCCCGGCGCGACACCAGCAGCAGGTGCCGTGCGCCCTGGTGCGTCACCAGCCGGCGGGTCACCAGCCGGCCCAGCGTGCCCAGGGCACCGGTCACCAGGACCGTGCCCTCCGGGTCCAGGGCCCTGACCGGCTCCGCCGCGGCGTCCGCGGCACGCGCCAGGCGCGGTACGAACAACTCGCCGCCCCGCACCGCCACTTCGGGCTCGCCGGACGCCAGGACGGCGGGCAGCCGCTCCGGGCCGTCCTCGTCCAGGTGGGCCAGGACCAGCCGGCCGGGCTGCTCGGTCTGCGCGGTGCGGACCAGGCCCACGAGCGGGGCCGTGTGCAGGGCTCCGTCCGGTACGGCGACGACGAGCCGGCTCTCCGCGAGGTGCGGGGCGGCCAGCCACTCCCGTACCGCCTCCAGCCCGCGCGCCGCGGTGGCGTGGGTCCGGTCGAGCACCTCGTCCGTGGTGCCGCCGGCGAGTTCCCGCTCGCCGATCACCACGTACTCCGGTGCGGCGGCTCCGGCACCCACCGCGGCGGCCAGCGCGGCGAGGTCGGCGTACGGAGCCTCGCCGAGCCGGACCCAGTCCGGGCCGGTGACCGGCCCGTCCGCCGGGAGGCGCTCCCAGGCCACCCGGTACAGCGGCGTCGCGGCCGGGACGGGGCCGTCGAGCCGGTCGCGGGAGACGGGCCGGAGGGCGACCGACTCGATCGCCGCCACCGGGGCGCCCGACCCGTCGGCGAGGACGAGCCTGGCCGTGTCCTGGCCGGTACGGGTCCAGCGGACGCGCAGCGCCGTGGCGCCGACCGCGTGCTGCGCGAAGCCCGAGAAGGAGAACGGCAGCCGGATCGTGCCGTCGTCCCGCGCCGGGGCCGCGGCCTCCAGCACGAGCGGGTGCAGAGCGGCGTCGAGGAGGGCGGGGTGGGTGCCGAAGCGCCCGGCGTCGGTGTGGAGCCGGTCGGGCAGGGCGACCTCGGCGTAGAGGTCGTCACCGGCGCGCCAGGCGGCGCGCAGACCGTGGAAGGCCGGTCCGTAGCCGTAGCCCAGGTCGCCGAGGCGGTCGTAGACGCCGTCCAGCGGGAGGGGGGTGGCACCGGCCGGGGGCCACTGGTCCAGGGACGTGCCCGGCGAGGGGACGGCGGAGGTGAGCACGCCGGCCGCGTGGGCGGTCCACTGCTCCTCGCCGGTCCGTGCGTACACGGTGAACCGGCGGTCGCCGCGCGCGTCGGCCCGGTCGGCGGTCAGCCGCAGCTGCACGCCCGTCCTCTCGGGGAGGACCAGGGGCGCCTGGAGGGTGAGTTCCTCGACGGTGGCGCAGCCCAGCTGCTCGGCCGCGGTGCCCGCGAGCTCCACGAACACCGTTCCCGGGACCAGGACCGTCCCGCCGATGGCGTGATCGGCCAGCCACGGGTGCGAGGTCACCGACACGGACGCGGAGAACTGCACGGCGTCCCCGTCGGGCTCCGTGATCACCGCGGCCAGCAGCGGATGGTCCACGGCCGTCAGACCCAGGCCCGCCGCGTCACCGGAGCGGGGCGTGTCCAGCCAGAAGTGTTCGCGCTGGAAGGCGTAGGTGGGCAGGTCCACCAGAGCGGTAGCGGGCAGGGACCGCTCCCAGTCCACCTCCACCCCATGCGCGTGCACCGTGCCCAGAGCGGTCAGGAAGGAACGCTGCTCGTCGCGGTCCCTGCGCAGCAGCGGGACCACCACCACACCCTCGACCCCGTCCAGGCACTCACCGGCCAGACCCGCCAGCGTCCCGTCCGGGCCCAGCTCCACAAACGCCGTCACACCCAGACCGGCCAGCGTCGCCACACCGTCGGCGAAACGCACCGCCGAACGCGCCTGCACCGCCCAGTACTCGGCCGAGAACTCCTCGACCACCCCACCCGTCACATTCGAGACCACCGGAATCCGCGCAGCCCCATACGACACCGACCGCGCAACCTCGGTGAACTGAGCCAGCATCCCGTCCAGATGCGCCGAGTGAAACGCATGGCTCACCTTCAGCCGCGTCCCCTTCACACCCTCCCCACGCGCCAGCTCCAGCACCTCCAGCACAGCAGCCTCATCACCCGAGACCACCGTGCTGAACGGACTGTTGACCCCCGCCACCTCCACACCCGAACGACCCTCGAGCCACCCCGAAACCCGCGCCTCACCCGCAGCCAGAGCCACCATCGCCCCACCCGCGGCCACACCCTCCATCAACCGCGCCCGCGCACACACCAAACGCGCCGCATCCTCCAGCGACAGCACACCCGCCACATGAGCCGCCGCCAGCTCACCCACCGAATGACCCACCACATAATCCGGGACCACCCCGTAATGCCCCAGCAGACGGAACAACGCCACCTCGACCGCGAACAACGCCGGCTGAGTGAACACCGTCCGCCCCAACAGCTCCGGCTCCCCCTCGATCACCCCCGCCAGCGAACGCTCCAGATACACATCCAGCGCCGCCACAACCTCGTCGAACGCAGCCGCGAACACCGGCTCCGCCCCATACAACCCACGCCCCATCCCCAGACGCTGACTCCCCTGCCCCGAGAACAAGAACGCGACCTGGCCCGCCGGGACGGCCTCGCCCGGGGTCAGCGCCCGCAGGGCGTCGAGGAGTTCGTCGCGGGTCTCCCCCACGACCACCGCGCGGTGGGCGAAACGGGCACGCGTCACGGCCAGCGACCGGCCCACGGCAGCGGCGTCCAGCTCCGGCCGCTCCTCCAGGAACGACACCAGCCGCTCCGCCTGCTCCGACAGAGCGGCCGCCGACTTGCCCGACAGCACCCACGGCACCGGGCCCCGCGCCGGGTCCGCCTCGGGGGCGCCGGTCCGCCCGGCCTCCTCGACGACGAGGTGGGCGTTGGTCCCGCTGATGCCGAAGGACGAGATGCCCGCCCGGCGCGGCCGGTCCAGCTCGGGCCACTCCCGGGCCTGCGTCAGCAGCTCCACCGCGCCGGCCGACCAGTCGACGTGCGCGGTCGGCTCGTCCACGTGCAGTGTCGCCGGGAGGACCCCGTGGCGCATGGCCATGACCATCTTGATCACGCCCGCGACGCCCGCGGCGGCCTGCGTGTGGCCGATGTTCGACTTCAGCGAGCCGAGCCGCAGCGGCTCCTCGCGGTCCTGGCCGTACGTGGCCAGCAGCGCCTGCGCCTCGATCGGGTCGCCGAGCCGGGTGCCCGTGCCGTGCGCCTCCACCGCGTCCACCTCGGACGGCGCCAGGCGGGCACGCTTCAGCGCGGTGCGGATGACCCGCTCCTGCGAGGGCCCGTTGGGGGCCGTCAGACCGTTGCTCGCACCGTCCTGGTTCACGGCGGACCCGCGGATCACGGCGAGCACCCGGTGCCCGTGGCGCTCGGCGTCCGACAGCCGCTCCAGCACCAGCAGGCCCACGCCCTCGGCCCAGCCCGTGCCGTCCGCCGACGAGGAGAACGCCTTGCACCGCCCGTCCGGCGACAGCCCGCGCTGCCGGGAGAACTCCACGAACATGCCGGGCGTCGCCATGACGGACACACCGCCGGCGAGTGCCACGGAGGACTCTCCCTGGCGCAGTGACTGCGCGGCGAGGTGGAGCGCGACCAGCGAGGACGAGCACGCGGTGTCGACGGTCACCGCCGGGCCCTCCAGCCCGAAGGTGTAGGCCAGCCGGCCCGAGGCCACGCTGGTGGTGCTGCCCGTCAGCAGGTGGCCGTCGTGCCCGCCGGACGGCTCGTGCAGCCGCGGCCCGTACTCCTGTGCCGTCGCGCCCACATACACACCGGTACGGGTGCCGCGCAGCGTCGCGGGGTCGATGCCCGCCTGCTCGAAGGCTTCCCAGGCCGTCTCCAGCAGCAGCCGCTGCTGGGGGTCCATGGCCGCCGCCTCGCGCGGACTGATGCCGAAGAACCCGGCGTCGAAGCGGTCCGCGTCGTGCAGGAAGCCGCCCCGGGTGGCGTAGGTCTTGCCGGGGCTGTCCGGATCGGGGGTGAACAGCGCGTCGAGGTCCCAGCCCCGGTTGGCCGGGAACTCGCCGACCGCGTCGACCTCGCCGCTCACCAGCCGCCACAGGTCCTCGGGAGAGGCGACCCCTCCGGGCAGCCGGCATGCCATGCCCACGATCGCGATCGGCTCGTCCGGGGCCGCGGTCTCGTACGCGGTGTCGTACGCGGTGTCGTCCGGGTCGTGGCTCCGGTCCGGGCCGAGCCGACCGGCGAGGTGTCCGGCGAGCCGGGCCGGGGTCGGGTGGTTGAAGAGGAGCCCGGCGGGCAGCGAGAGCCCGGTAGCCGTGTTCAGCGCGTTCCGCAGCTCCACGGCCGCGAGGGAGTCGAAGCCCAGGTCCTTGAAGGTCGTGTCGGCGTCCACGTCGCGCGCCGACCCGTGGCCGAGCACCGCCGCGACGTGCGCACGCACCAGTTCGAGTGCGTCGCCCCGCCCGGTGGCGCGCTGCGGGCCGGTGCTCCGCCCGGCCGCGACCGGCCGGGCGTCGTCCGGCGCGACCGCCGGGCCGTCCAGCCAGAAGTGTTCGCGCTGGAAAGCGTAGGTGGGCAGGTCCACCACAGCCGCACCCGGCAGGGACCGCTCCCAGTCCACCTCCACCCCATGCGCGTGCACCGTGCCCAGAGCGGTCAGGAAGGAACGCTGCTCGTCGCGGTCCCTGCGCAGCAGCGGGACCACCACCACACCCTCGACCCCGTCCAGGCACTCACCGGCCAGACCCGCCAGCGTCCCATCGGGGCCCAGCTCCACAAACGCCGTCACACCCAGACCGGCCAGCGTCGCCACACCGTCGGCGAAACGCACCGCCGAACGCGCCTGCACCGCCCAGTACTCGGCCGTGAACTCCTCGACCACCCCACCCGTCACATTCGAGACCACCGGAATCCGCGCAGCCCCATACGACACCGACCGGGCAACTTCGGTGAACTCCGCCAGTATCCCGTCCAGATGCGCCGAGTGAAACGCATGGCTCACCTTCAGCCGCGTCCCCTTCACACCCTCCCCACGCGCCAGCTCCAGCACCTCCAGCACAGCAGCCTCATCACCCGAGACCACCGTGCTGAACGGACTGTTGACCCCCGCCACCTCCACACCCGAACGACCCTCGAGCCACCCCGAAACCCGCGCCTCACCCGCAGCCAGAGCCACCATCGCCCCACCCGCGGCCACACCCTCCATCAACCGCGCCCGCGCACACACCAAACGCGCCGCATCCTCCAACGACAGCACACCCGCCACATGAGCCGCCGCCAGCTCACCCACCGAATGACCCACCACATAATCCGGGACCACCCCGTAATGCCCCAGCAACCGGAACAACGCCACCTCGACCGCGAACAACGCCGGCTGAGTGAACACCGTCCGCCCCAACAGCTCCGGCTCCCCCTCGATCACCCCCGCCAGCGAACGCTCCAGATACACATCCAGCGCCGCCACAACCTCGTCGAACGCAGCCGCGAACACCGGCTCCGCCCCATACAACCCACGCCCCATCCCCAGACGCTGACTCCCCTGCCCCGAGAACAAGAACGCCACCGCGCCGTCCGGCACCGCACGCCCCGACACCACTCCGGCCGCGGGCAGCCCCTGGGCCACCGCCCGGACACCCGCCAGCAGTTCCTCGTGGCTCTCCCCCAGGACCACCGCGCGGTGGGGGAAACGCGTACGCGTCACGGCCAGCGACCGGCCCACGGCAGCGGCGTCCAGCTCCGGCCGCTCCTCCAGGAACGACACCAGCCGCTCCGCCTGGCCCGCCACGGCCTCGGGCGTCCTGCCGGACACCACCCACGGCACGACACCCGGACCGGCCTCCGCGCCGGACGGCTCGGTCCGCGCCGCCGGCTCGGTGCGCCAGTCCGAGAGCACGACATGGCAGTTCGTACCGCCCATGCCGAAGGAGCTGACCCCGGCGTAGAGCGGCTCGTCCGGCCGCGGCCAGGGCTCGCGGGTCCGCTGCACGGCCAGCTTCAGCTCGCCGAACGGGATGTCCGGGTTGGGGACCTCGTGGTTGAGGCTCGGGACGAGTTCGCGGTGGCGCAGGCAGAGCGCCACCTTCAGCAGGCCGGTGATGCCGGCGGCACCCTCCAGGTGCCCCACGTTCGTCTTCACCGAGCCGACCCGCAGCTCGGCTCCGTCCGCGCGGCCGCCGGCGAACACCGTGCCCAGAGCCGACGCTTCGACCGGGTCGCCCACCTTGGTACCCGTGCCGTGCAGTTCGACGTACTGCACCCGCTCCGTGGGCACACCGGCCCGCGCGTACGCCTGGCGCACCACGTCCTGCTGACCGGCGGCGCTCGGTACGGTGAGGCCCTCGCTCGTCCCGTCGTTGTTCATGGCGCTGCCGTGCAGCACGCAGTAGACCGGGTCGCCGTCCGCCACGGCGGCGCGCAGCGGCTTGAGCACCACGAACGCGCCGCCCTCACCGCGTACGTACCCATTGGCCCGCGCGTCGAAGGTGAAGCTGAGGCCGTCCGGCGACAGGGCGCCGAACCGCTCCGCGCCGAGGGTGCTCTCCGGCACCAGGTTGAGGTTCACACCGCCGGCGATCGCCATGGCGGACTCGCCCCGGCGCAGGCTCTCGACCGCCAGGTGCACGGCGACCAGGGAGGAGGACTGGCCGGTGTCCACGGCCGCGCTCGGTCCGTGCAGACCGAGGGCGTAGGAGATCCGGTTGGCGATGACACCGCGGCTGAGACCCGTCAGCGTGTGGCGGGTGATGCCGTCCGTCCCGCGCTGCCGGGTGAGCGCGGCGTAGTCGTCGGCGATGACGCCGACGAAGACACCGGTCCGGCTGTCGGCGAGGCGGGCGGGAACGATCCGGGCGTCCTCCAGCGCCTCCCACGCGAGCTCCAGCATCAACCGCTGCTGGGGATCCATCGAGGACGCCTCACGCGGACTGATGCCGAAGAACGCCGCGTCGAAGCCGCTGACGTCCTGGAGGTGGCCCCCCGGCCGGGACGGCAGTCCGGGACGGTTCTCCGGGGGCGCGCCGAGCGCGCTCCGGCCGTCGCGCAGCAGCTGCCACAGCTGAGCGGGGTTCTCCGCTCCCGGAAGCCGGCAGGACAGTCCGACGACGGCGATCGCCTCGTCCGACATCGACGTGTGCGCTTGGATTTCAACCATGGTCGAGCTGCCCCACCTAATGTGACGAACGTTGCCGGAGCGGGCGGACATGTCCCGCGGCCGTGGTGCGGGTCATACGCGCGCTGTGTTGTTTCTGAGGCGGCCGGGGGGCCGCATGAGGAATGCGGCGGCTAGGAGCCCGCGGCCGGCCGGTATGCCGAGACCAGCGCCCGCTTGAGGACTTTCCCGCTGCTGCCCACCGGGAGCGCGTCGGTGAACTCGACGCGGCGGGGGTACTTGTACGCGGCGAGACGCCGCTTTCCCCATGCCACGATCTCCTGGCCGGACTCCCGGGTGGCGTCCTCCGGCCGCGCGGCCACCACGACCGCCCAGACGTCCTCGCCGAGTTCGGGGTGCGGGACGCCGATGACCGCCACCTGCGCCACGGAAGGATGCCCGAGGAGGACCTCCTCGACCTCGCTCGGGTGGACGTTGTAGCCGCCGCGGAGAATCACGTCCTTCTTGCGGCCCACGACGGAGAGGTAGCCGTCCTCGTCCAGCGTGCCGAGATCGCCGGTGAGGAACCAGCCGTCCTTCAGCACCGCGGCGGTGAGATCCGGGCGGCCGAGATATCCGGCCATGACGCTCGGGCCGCGTACGACGATCTCACCCGCCTCACCGGCCGGCAGAAGCTCGATCGCCTCGGCGTCCGACCGCGCTATGCCGACGGTGACACCGGTGATCGGAACACCGACGGTCCCGGGCCGGAAGGTCAGACCGGGATAGTGGTAGGCGACGCTGCAGGAGGTCTCGGTCATTCCGTAGCCCTCGTAGACCGGACACCCGAAGGTGCTCCGGACGTCGTCCAGGGTGGCGGCGGGGAGCGCCGATCCCCCGCTGTACACCCGGTCGAGCCGGGGCACCGGCTCCCCCTGGGCCACCGCGTCGAGCATTTTGACGTACATGGTCGGTACGCCCATGAACACCGTGCACCGGTGCTCCCGCATCAGCGCGAGGGCCTCCCGCCCGGCGAACCTCGGCATCATGACGAGGGTGATGCCGGCGCGGAAGCCGGTCAGCAGGCCGCAGATCTGCCCGAAGCCGTGGGCCAGCGGCAGGCATCCGAGCAGGATGTCGTCACTCCGGAACGCGTAGGGAGTGGTGACCATCCTCTCGGCGTTGTACAGGATGTTCCGGTGGGTGAGCGCCACCCCTTTCGGCTCACCCGTCGTTCCGGACGTGTAGAACACCACCGCGACGTCGTCGGGGTCCCCCGCCGCGCGGGCGTCGATCGGTGCCGTGTCCCGTGCCGCGTGCTCCAGGTCGACCGTGCCCTCGGGGCCCGGGCCGTCGCTGAACAGCACGGTGGGGAGCGGCTCCGCCGCCTTGCTCGCCTCGGGGAGCAGGGCGGCGGCGGACACCAGGAAGCGGGCGTCCGCGTCGGTGAGGACGTGCCGGATCTCCGGCGCGGTCGACATGGGGTTCAGGGGGACGACGACGGCGCCGGCCGCCAGCACACCGAAGTACACGACGGGGAACCGCGGGGTGTCGGCCAGGAGTACGGCGACGCGGTCCCCGGGCCGTACTCCGCCGGCCCGCAGCACGGCGGCGCAGCGCCGTGCCTGCTCCCACACCCACGCGTAGGTGTGGTGCTCGGTGCCGTGGATCAGAGCGGTGTGGCCGGGTCGCTGTGCCGCCGTCTCGGCCAGCACATCGGCGACTGACCTGGTCATCGGGGTGTGGACCAGCCGCGGGCACGGGCGGTCGGGATGTCCAGCTCCTCCCAGACCTCCCGGAGGGCCCGGGCGAAGGTCTCGACGTCGCCCTGGTCGTGGACGGCGGAGGGGGCGATGCGGAGGATCTCCTCGCCGGCGGGCACGCTCGGGGCGTTGATGGGCTGGACGTAGATGCCGTGCCGCTCGTACAGCAGCCGGGACGCCCGCTTGCAGAGGTCGTCGTCGCCGATGAGGGCCGAGACGATGTGGGAGTCCGTCGAGAGGAACGGGATGTCCGCCGCGACGAGAAGGCCGTGCAGAAGCCGTGCGTTCTCCGAGAGGAGCTTCCGTTCGACGTCGGAGGACCGGAGGTACTGGACCGAGGCCAGGGCGGCGGCGGCGACCGCGGGCGGCAGCGAGGTGGTGAAGACGAACGAGCGCGAGTAGGTGCGTACCGCGTCCACGACGGCGGCCGGTCCGGCGATGTAGCCGCCGACCGTGCCGAAGCCCTTGGCCAGGGTGCCCATCACGACCGTGAACCGGTCGGCGATGCCCTCCCGGGCGGCGATGCCGGCGCCCTGCGGGCCGTACATGCCCACCGCGTGGACCTCGTCGATGAAGGTGGTGGCGCCGTACCGGTCCGCCAGGTCGGCGATCTCGGCGAGCGGCGCGACGTTGCCCGACATGGAGTACACCGTCTCCGCGACGATGAGCTTCGGGCAGTCGGCGGGGGCTGCTGCGAGCAGTTCTTCCAGGTGGGCCGTGTCGTTGTGCCGGAAGACGTGCTTCTTGGCACGGCTGTGCCGGAGACCGTCGATGATCGAGGCGTGGTTCTTCGCGTCGGAGAACACCACGGTGTTCTCGGGCATCCCCGCCAGCACGGTGAGAGAGCCTTCGTTGGCGGTGTAGCCCGAGGAGAAGAGGAGAGCGGCTTCCTTGCCGTGCAGGTCCGCCAGCTCGTTCTCGAGCAGGACGTGGTGGTGGTTGGTCCCGCCGATGTTGCGGGAGCCGCCGGAGCCCACGCCGTGGGCGTCTATCGCGGCCTGCATGGCGGCGACGACCTGGGGGTTCTGCCCCATGCCCAGATAGTCGTTGCTGCACCAGACGCTCACTTCGGAGTCCACCCCGTCGCGCCGCGCGCTGGCGAGGGGGTAGTGGCCGGAGCGGCGGCCGATCTCCAGGAATTCGCGCTTGCCGGCGACGGAGTCGCCGGCGATGGTCCCGTTGAGGTACGAGGCCAGATGAGAGCTCATGACGTTGCCTTCTCGACGTAGCGGTGGGATGGGTGCGCGACAGCGCGGGGGCTCGCTAGGCGAACTGCGCTCGCAGGCGCCCCTTGTCTGGCTTGTCGTTGCTGTTCCTCGGCAGCGCGTCCAGGACGTGGATCTTCTCGGGTGCGTGAATCGGTGACAGCGACTCGGCGATGGCGGCGCGGATGTGCTCCACGTCGACCGCCTCGCCCGGGTCGCATTCGATCGCCGCGTGGACGTGCTCGCTGCCGTCCTCGTCCTGCACTCCGAAGACGGCGGCGTGCCGGACCCCCGGGTGCGCGAGGATCTCCGCCTCGAGGACGATGGGGTGGACCTTGACGCCGCCGACCTTGATGACGTCGGCCACCCGGCCGAGCAGGGTCAGATATCCGCGCTCGTCGAGGCGCCCGATGTCTCCGGTGGAGTACCAGCCGTCCTGGAGGACCCGCGCGGTGAGTTCGGGGTCGCCGTTGTATCCGTCCATCATCTGGGGCGAGCGGGCGCGGACCTCACCGATGTCCCCCGCCGCCAGCGGGGCCCCCGACTCCGGGTGGCAGACCATGACGTCGGCCTCGGGGAAGGGCCGTCCGACGGTGCCCGCGAGCTCCGGGTCCCCGTGCTCCGGAGGGGTCAGGTTGGTGATGCGTCCGGACTCGCTCGTCGCGTACCCCTGCGTGAGGACAGGACCGAGAAGCCGGAAGGCCTGGGCGATTCTGGCGGGTGCCGCGGGGCTGCCGCCGTAGGCGATCAGGCGCAGCGACGACAGGCCGGCGGCCGCCACGGAGGCGCGGTCGCCCAGGCCCCGCTCCAGCAGATGGTCCACGAGCTGGAACACGTGGTTCGTCGCCATGAACGTCCACGAGACGTCCTCGGCGGCGACGGTGTCCACGAACTCCCCGGCCGAGAAGCTCTCCTGGAGCCGGATCGCCCCGCCCAGGAGCAGGGCGGCGTCCGCCAGCGGGCCCACGGCATGGCTCAGCGGGGTCGACAGCAGGATCGACGCGCAGTCGTACTGACGGCCGACGTCCATCCACGCGCGCACGGTGGCCTCCCAGGCGCGGCCCGACAGCCGGATGCCCTTGGGCCGTCCCGTGCTGCCGCTCGTGAAGTTGAGGACGGCCAGCGCCTCCGGCGCCCATGCCGCGGCGTCCGGGGTGCCGGCGCCGGCCGGGCCGGCCTGCCCCGCTTCACGCCGTGTCAGCGGAATGCCGCGGCGATCGGCGAGTTCGGCCGCGCGCTCCAGGGCCTCCGCGTCGGTGTAGACGGTGACGGCTCCGGTGTCGCGCAGCATCTGGATCTGGTGGTCCAGCGGAAGGACCGTGTCCCGGGTGCCGGGATTGGTGGTGCGCAGATAGCAGACGGCACCACCGAGCAGATGTGCCGCGTACCGCACGGTGAGCATCTCGGGGCTGTTGGGGGCGACCAGGATCGCCACGACGTCGTCCTTGCCCACTCCGCGCTCGCGCAGGGCAAGGAACGCTTCCGTCACGGACTGGATCAGGTCGCCGCCGGACAGGGCGTCACCACGCCAGTGGACGGCCTCCCGCTCCGGCGCTTCGGCGAGCAGGGAGAGGATGTCCGAGACGTAGCTGTGACTTGTGCGCCACCAGGCTGCGGGCAGGCCCATGGAGTGTCCTTTGATTGCCGACTACAACGACGTCGTGTCATTGGGCGGTTCAATCCTTGCCGCGCGGTGGTGGGCACCGGGAGATCGTTCGACCGGCTACAACGGGCTGCCGGACGGGGCACGGGGTGGGGTAGCCGATCGGGGCACCCGTCGTCCCCGCCCCGGGCAGGGGGCGCCGGGGACAGGGCGGTGCCGGCCGTCCTGGCCGCAGGGGTGGGGCACCCGGGTCCTGGGGTGCCGGGGTGGCACGGACCGGGTGTGGCGGGGGGTGCGGGGCTGTTGTACGTCGCCGGTCCGGCGCGTGTGCCCCGATCGGCGCCGGTTACGCGATGCGGGCCGAGATCGCTTCCATCACGGCCGCCGCACGGGCGTTGAGGTAGAAGTGTCCGCCCTCGTACACCTTGAGCTCGAAGTCGCCGGCGGTGTGCTCGCTCCACGCCCGCGCCTCGTCGAGCGTCACCTGGGGGTCCTCGTCGCCGGTGAGGGCGGTGACGGGGCAGCGCAGCGGGCGGCCGGGAACATGGCGGTACGACTCGACCGCCCGGTAGTCGCTCCTGATGGCGGGGAGGATCATCCGCAGCAGCTCAGGGTCTCCGAGGATCCGGGAGTCGGTCCCGCTGAGCTTCTCGATCTCGGCGATCAGGCCGTCGTCGTCGAGCTGGTGCACGCGCCCCTCGCGGGTGCGCGACGGGGCGCGCCTGCCCGAGACGAAGAGGTGCGGGAGCTCGATCCCCTCGCGCTCCAGGCGCCTGGCGACCTCGTACGCCACCATGGCGCCCATGCTGTGGCCGAAGAGGGCCGGCGGGGTGGCGTCGAGGGTCAGCAGCTCCTCGACCACGCGGTCGGCCAGCTCGCCGATGTCGCCGACGCCCGGTTCGCCGCGCCGGTCCTGCCGCCCCGGGTACTGGACGGCCAGCACCTCGATCGACGGCGACAGCGCCCGGGAGACGGGGAAGTAGAAGGTGGCCGAGCCTCCCGCGTGCGGGAAGCAGACCAGCCGGACGGGGGCACCGGGCGCGGGGTGGAATCGGCGCAGCCACGCTCCGTCGCGCCTGGTGCTGGTCGTCACGGTTCTGGGCGTCCCTCCGGCTGTCGCGGTCCTGCCGTCGCTGTTCCGCGCTTCTGTGGACCTGCCCGGTCGCGCCGGCGGGCCGCCGGGGGCAGGGGTGCCGGCCCCGCGGGGCGCCGGGGGCGCTCGCGGGGCCGGGCGGGGGCGTCAGCGGGCGTTCTTGCCGGACGCCGCGGGGGTCTCGGGGCCCGTGGCCGTGGCCGGTTCCGGGGCCTCCTCGAAGTCGACCTTGCCCATGTGGCGGTTCATCGACTTCATCAGCATCCACACGCCCAGCGCCATCACGGCGAAGACGATGAACCCGAGGACGCCGGGGGTCACCTTGTTCTTGTCGAGCTCCTGGGCGGCGAGCGGGACGAGCTGGGTCAGTGCCTGGTGTGCGCTCATGTCAGGCATTGTCGCGGATGCCCGCGAAGAGGTCGTCCTCGGGGAGGGAGGTGTCCACCACGGAGGTGGCCAGCTCGTAGTCCTCGGTCGGCCAGACCTCCTTCTGGATCTCCATGGGCACCCGGAACCAGCCGCCGTCCGGGTCGATCTGCGTGGCGTGTGCGATCAGGGCCTTGTCGCGGGTCTCGAAGAAGTCCGCGCACGGCACGTGCGTGGTCAGGGTCCGCTCGGCGCGCTCGAACTCCTTCCAGCGCTCCAGCCACTCGCCGTACGGGGACTCCAGGCCGCGCGCCAGCAGCGCCTCGTGCAGGGCGACCGTGCGCGGGCGGTTGAAGCCCTGGTTGTAGTAGACCTTCGAGACCTGCCAGACCGGGCCGAACTCGGACTCCGGGTACTTCTCGGCGTCGGCCGCGCCCTCGAACGCCACCATCGTGATCTTGTGCGTCATGATGTGGTCGGGGTGCGGGTAGCCGCCGTTCTCGTCGTACGTGGTGACGACCTGCGGGCGGAACGACCGGATGGACCGCACCAGGCGCCCGGCGGCCTTGTCCACGTCCTCCAGGGCGAAGCAGCCCTGCGGGAGCGGCGGCAGCGGGTCGCCCTCGGGCAGGCCCGAGTCGACGAAGCCCAGCCACTCCTGGCGGACCCCGAGGATCTCGCGGGCCTCGTCCATCTCCTTGCGGCGGACCTCGTGGATGTTCTCCTCGATGTACGGGTCGCCCTGGAGCTTCGGGTTGAGGATGGAGCCGCGCTCGCCCCCGGTGCAGGTCACGACCAGCACGTCCACCCCCTCGGACACATACTTGGCCATCGTCGCCGCGCCCTTGCTCGACTCGTCGTCGGGGTGGGCGTGAACGGCCATCAGTCGCAGCTGCTCAGTCAAGACTCGATCCTCATGAATTGTCACATCGGCCGGCTTCTATAGTGACGGAATCGGGGGGCGGAAAATTCCGTCGTCCGGAACACGAGAGGAACGATCATGAGTGCGGTACGCGAGGGCCTGCCCGAGGGCCGGTACGGCCGCTCGGCGGACGAGCGCTCCGACCGTACGCTCAAGGTCGTGGGCGCGGTGCTGGGCGCCGGGCTGCTCGCGCTGGTCGGCTGGTTCGGCTACGACTACGTCGCCGGGCAGCGCGTCCACGCCGAGATGATCAAGTTCGACGTGTCGGAGGCGGACCGGGTGCAGGCGCACCTGGAGGTCCGCAAGGACCGGGACGCCCGGGGGTCGTGCACCCTGCGGGCGCTGGCCGAGGACGGCGCCGAGGTGGGCCACAAGGACGTCCGGTTCGACCGGGCCGCCGAGCGGATCGACGAGGTCGTCACCGTGCGTACGACGGCCCGTGCGACCAGCGTCGAGCTGCTCGGCTGTACGTCGGAGTAGGACCGGGCGCCCGCCGGGGCCGGACGCGCCGCCCGCCCGCGCGGTGCCCCCGCCGTGTCCCCGCCGTGACCAGGGCGTACGAAGATTCCGGGGCTTTCGTCCTCCCCCTCGCCCGCCGAAATTGTTAGGCTCGTGGTTTCGCCCATCCAGGAAGGCAGAATCCTTCTGGGTAGGGCGATGCTTTGTATTCCCAGTACCGACGAGGAGCACCTGTGACCCAGACCAGCGAAAACGTCACCTGGCTCACCCAGGAGGCGTACAACCAGCTCAGGGCCGAGCTGGAGTACCTGTCTGGTCCCGCGCGAACCGAGATCGCCGCCAAGATCGCGGCCGCGCGCGAGGAGGGCGACCTCCGTGAGAACGGCGGGTACCACGCGGCCAAGGAGGAGCAGGGCAAGCAGGAGCTGCGGGTGCGCCAGCTCACCCAGCTCCTGGAGCACGCGAAGGTGGGCGAGGCTCCCGCGGAGAGCGGTGTGGTGGCGCCCGGCATGGTGGTCACCATCGCGTTCGACGGCGACGAGGACGACACCCTGAACTTCCTGCTCGCCTCGCGCGAGTACGCCAGCTCCGACATCGAGACGTACTCCCCGCAGTCGCCGCTGGGCTCGGGCGTCAACGGCAAGAAGATCGGCGAGGACGCCGAGTACGAGCTGCCGAACGGCAAGAAGGCGTCGGTGCGGATCCTCGACGCGAAGCCGTACTCGGGCTGAGCCGGGACGGCCCGGCGACGGGCACGGCCGAGGACTCGGCGAAGGACACGGCGAAGGGGCCGGGCCGCGCACACCGCGCGGCCCGGCCCCTTCGTCCGTAATGACCAGTAGCCGGGGTCCTAGACGGCCGAGCGGTACTTGCGCACCGCCAGGGTCCGGAAGACGACCAGGATCAGCACCGACCACAGCACCGACGCGATGATCGGGTGCTGCATGGGCCAGGCGTCCGGCGCCTGGAAGCCCGGCGGCAGGTTGCCGAACAGCTCGCGGCACGCCTGGACGGTGGCGCTGAACGGGTTCCACTCGGCGATGGTGCGCAGGACGGTCGGCATGTTGGACGCGTCGACGAAGGCGTTCGAGATGAACGTCAGCGGGAACAGCCAGATCAGGCCGCCGGAGGTGGCGGCCTCGGGCGTCCGGACGGACAGGCCGATCAGCGCGCCGATCCACGAGAAGGCGTACCCCAGCAGGAGCAGCAGGCCGAAGCCGAGCAGCACCTTGCCGATGTTCTCGTGGGTCCGCCAGCCGACGATCAGCGCGACGCCGGCGAGCACCGCGAGCGTCAGGGCCGTCTGGACGAGGTCGGCGAGCGTACGGCCGGTGAGCACCGCACCGCGGGCCATGGGCAGCGACCGGAACCGGTCGATCAGGCCCTTGTGCATGTCGTCGGCGATCCCGGCGCCCGCGCCGGCGGTGGCGAAGGTGACGGTCTGGGCGAAGATGCCCGCCATCAGGAACTCCTTGTACGCCTCCGGGGAGATGGCGCTGCCGACCTGGATGGACCCGCCGAAGACGTAAGTGAACAGCACCACGAACATGATCGGCTGGATCAGCCCGAAAATGATCATCTCGGGGATGCGGGACATCCGGATCAGGTTCCGCCGGGCGATCACCAGGGAGTCGGTGACCGACTGGGCGATCCCGCCGCGCGGCTGGGGCCCGGCGAGCCGGGGGGTGGTCTCGGACACGGTGCTCACTTCGCGGCCTCCTGGCTCGTGGCGGCCCCGGGGCCGTCGCCGCCGGGCTCGGTGCCCTTGTCGCCGTCCAGCTCGGCGGCGTGGCCGGTCAGCGAGATGAACACGTCGTCGAGGGTGGGGCGGCGCAGGCCGATGTCGTCGATCTCCACGCCCCGGGTGTCCAGCTCGCGGATGACCTCGGCGAGCAGCTTGGCGCCGCCGGCCACCGGGACGGTGAGCTTGCGGGTGTGGTTCTCCACGGAGACCTCGCCCTTGCCGAAGCCGCCGAGGACGGCGCGGGCGGGCTCGATCTCGTCGGACCGGTGCACCACGACCTCCACGCGCTCGCCGCCGGTGCGGGCCTTGAGCTGGTCGGAGGTGCCGCGGGCGATGACCTTGCCGTGGTCGACGACGCAGATGTCGTGGGCCAGGTGGTCGGCCTCCTCCAGGTACTGCGTGGTGAGCAGCAGGGTCGTACCGCCGGCGACCAGCTCCTGGATGACGTCCCAGAGCTGCTGCCGGTTGCGCGGGTCGAGCCCGGTGGTCGGCTCGTCCATGAACATCACGGGGGGCGAGACCACCAGCGCGGCGGCGAGGTCGAGGCGGCGGCGCATACCGCCCGAGTAGGTCTTGGCGGGCCGGTCGGCGGCCTCGGCGAGGTTGAAGCGCTCCAGCAGCTCGCCCGCCCGGGCCTTCGCGGCCTTACTGGACATCTGGTAGAGCTGGCCGACCATGTGCAGGTTCTCGCGGCCGGTGAGGTACTCGTCGACGGCGGCGAACTGGCCGGAGAGCCCGATGGCCCGGCGGACCTCGTTGGGGTGCTTGAGCACGTCGATGCCCGCGACGACGGCCCTGCCGCTGTCGGGCTTGAGCAGGGTGGTCAGCACCCGGACGGTGGTGGTCTTGCCGGCCCCGTTGGGACCGAGCAACCCCAGGACGGTCCCCTCGGGGACGTCGAGGTCCACGCCGTCCAGAGCTCGTACGTCACCGAAGGTCTTGACCAGACCCTCGGCATGGATTGCGCCTGGCATGTGGGTTCTCCCCGTGGATGGCCGAATCGCTATCCGCAGCGTAGAGAAGCCGGGCGGCGGATGCCCGCCAATTGTGTGACCGTGACCCCACCGCAACGCGTTACATCGCGTCAGGCGACGGTGTACCCGGCCCCCCGCAGCGCCGCCGCCACCTCCGCGCAGTGCTCGGGCCCCTTCGTCTCCAGGTGCAGCTCCACCTCCACCTCCGTCAGGCCCAGCAGCGGATCGGTCCGGACATGGCCCACGTCCAGCACATTGGCGTCCGCGACCGACAGCACGCCCAGCAGCGTCGCCAGCGCGCCGGGCCGGTCCGCCAGCCGCAGCCGCAGGCTCAGGTAGCGGCCGGCCGCCGCCATGCCGTGACGCAGGATCCGCTGCATCAGCAGCGGGTCGACGTTCCCGCCCGACAGCACCGCCACCACCGGCCCGGTGAACGACTCGGGCCGGGCCAGCAGCGCCGCCACCGGGCTCGCCCCGGCCGGCTCCACCACCAGCTTGGCCCGCTCCAGGCAGAGCAGCAGCGCCGACGACAGCTGGTCCTCGGTCACCGTGCGCACCTCGTCGACCAGCTCCCCGACGATCCCGAACGGCACGTCGCCCGGGCGCCCCACATGGATGCCGTCCGCCATCGTGGGCGAGGTGTCCACCACCAGCGGGTGGCCCGCCGCCAGGGACGGCGGGTACGCGGCGGCGGCCTCCGCCTGCACGCCGATCACCTTCACGTCCGGGCGCAGCGCCTTGACCGCCACCGCGATGCCCGCCGCCAGGCCGCCGCCGCCGACCCCGACGACGATCGTCCGCACCTCCGGGCACTGTTCGAGGATCTCCAGCCCCACGGTGCCCTGGCCCGCGATGACGTCCCGGTGGTCGAAGGGGTGGATGAACACCGCGCCGGTGTCGTGCGCGTACTCCTGCGCCGCCGCCAGCGTCTCGTCCACCACCTGCCCGTGCAGCCGTACGTCCGCCCCGTACTCCCGGGTCGCCGCCACCTTCGGCAGCGGGGCTCCCATCGGCATGAACACCGTCGACCGCACGCCCAGCAGCGACGACGCCAGCGCGACGCCCTGCGCGTGGTTGCCCGCCGACGCCGCGACGACCCCCGCCGCCCGCTCCTCCGGGCGCAGCCCCGAGATCCGCACGTACGCGCCCCGCAGCTTGAACGACCCGGTCCGCTGGAGGTTCTCGCACTTGAAGTGCACCGGCGCGCCCACCAGCCCCGACAGGTACCGGCTGCCCTCCAGCGGGGTCACCCGGGCCACCCCGGAGAGCATCTTCTGCGCCCCCCGGACGTCGTCGAGGATCACCGGGTGTGAGGGGTATGGCGTACCGAAGCTCATGACGCCCAGTCTCGCAGCTCATCACGTTTGGGCAGCGCCGGTCCCACAGCGCACCGGGCCGCGTACTCTGTCCCCCACCAACCGACCACCTCCGCACGAGAGAGCCCCGCAGCCATGCCCACATCTCAGGACATGACGACTCCTGCGCCTGTCTCCCCGGGGCCCGCCCCCGAAGCCCCGGGCGACCACGGTCTCCTCGACGCCCTCCAGCACCAGGTGGCCGTCTTCGCCCGCCGGGCCGAGCAGACCCGCCTCGGCGGCACCGGCCAGCTCCGCAACTCGATGGACCGCGCCGCCTACCTGCTGCTCAACCGCCTCGACCAGGAGGGACCGATGGGCGTCAAGGCGCTGGCGGCGGGCATGGGCATCGACTCGTCCACCGTCACCCGCCAGGTCGCGCCGCTGGTCGACACCGGCCTGGTCAAGCGGACCTCGCACCCGGAGGACGGCCGCGCGGTCGTGCTCCAGCTGTCCCCGCGCGGCCAGGCCCGCCTGGAGGAGGTCCGCTCCTCCCGGCGCGAGCTGATGGCGCAGGTCACCGACGGCTGGACGGAGGCCGAGCGCGACTCCTTCTGCACCCTGCTCACCCGCTTCAACTCCGCCCTCTCCGCCCGGCAGGCCGGCCTGCCCCCGGCCGAGCGGGAGACGGAGGCGGCTCCCGCCTCTTGACCCGGGCCGCGCGCCCGGTCTGATATGAGCACGTGGACGAGCAGCGGCGGCATCACGCCACGGCACGGCTCCCCCGCGTCCGCGAGCGGGGCTTCGAGGCGTACGTCGCGGGCGCCGCGGGCCGGCTGCTGCACGCCGCCACCCTCCTCACCACCGAGCGCCCCGGGCGCGCGCCCCGCGCGCAGGAGCTGTTGACCGCCGCGCTGGCCGCCACGTACGCCCGCTGGGACCGGCTGCGCGACGAGGACCCGTACGACCTCACCCGCCGCGAGCTGGCCGCCCGGTTCGCCCGCGCCTCCTGGCGCCACCACCGCCCCCGCGGCGGGGTGCTCTCCCCGCTGGCCCCGCGCGAGCGGCTGGTCGTCGTGCTGCGGCTGTACGAAGGCGTCGAGGAGGAGCAGGTCGCGGCGCTGCTCGGGCTCCCGGCCGACCGGGTGCGCGCCACCTGCGCGCGGGCCGTCGCCGTCCTGCGGCGGGCGGCGTGACCGGCCGCGGGGAGGACGAGGTCCGGCGCCTGCTCCGGGCCCCGGCGGACGTCCCCCTCCCGCCCGGCCTGCTCCCCGGCGCGGTCAGCCGCGGCGCCCGGGTGCAGCGGCGGGACCGGGCGCTGCGGCGGCTGCTGTGGCTGCTGCTGGCCGCCGCCGCGGTGGCGTTCACCGTCTGGGCGGCGGCCGCGGAGCCGTGGCGGGCGCCCCCGGCGGGTGTCACGCCCCCGTTCGAGGGCTGGTGAGCGCCGCCGGGGTGCGGCCCCGGCTCAGCCGAGGGCCTGGCGCAGGTCCTCCAGCAGGTCGTCCACGTTCTCGATGCCGACCGACAGCCGCACCAGGTCCGCCGGGACCTCCAGCAGCGAACCGGCGACGCTCGCGTGCGTCATCCGGCCCGGGTGCTCGATCAGCGACTCGACCCCGCCCAGCGACTCGCCCAGCGTGAACAGCTTCGCCCGGTCGCAGACCGCGACGGCCGCCTCCTCGCCACCCTGGACGCGGAAGGAGATCATCCCGCCGAAGGAGCGCATCTGCTTGGCCGCGACCTCGTGGCCCGGGTGCCCGGGCAGGCCCGGGTAGAGCACGGAGGTGACCTTGGGGTGCCGGGTCAGCATCTCCGCCACCCGGGTCGCGTTCTCGCTGTGCCGGTCCATGCGCACGGCCAGCGTCTTGATCCCGCGCAGCACGATCCACGAGTCGAACGGCCCGGCCACCGCGCCCATCGCGTTCTGGTGGAAGGCCAGTTCCTCGCCGAGCGTCTCGTCCGCGACCACCAGCGCGCCGCCGACCACGTCGGAGTGCCCACCCATGTACTTGGTCAGCGAGTGCACGACGACGTCCGCGCCGAGCGCCAGCGGCTGCTGGAGGTAGGGGCTGGCGAAGGTGTTGTCGACCACCAGCTTCACCCCGGCCGAGCGGGCCACGTCCGCGAGGGCCGCGATGTCGGTGATGCCCAGCAGCGGGTTCGACGGCGTCTCGACCCAGATCGCCTTCGTACGGTCGGTCAGCGCGTCGCGCACCGCCGCCGGGTCGGAGGTGTCGGCCACCGACCACTCCACGCCCCACCGCGCCACCACCTTCGCGAACAGGCGGAAGGTGCCGCCGTACGCGTCGTTGGGGATCACCACGTGGTCGCCCGGGGCGAGCAGCGTGCGCAGCAGGCAGTCCTCGGCGGCCAGGCCGGAGGCGAAGGCCAGGCCGCGCCGCCCGCCCTCCAGCGCCGCGAGGTTCTCCTCCAGGGCGCTGCGCGTGGGGTTGGCGCTGCGGCTGTACTCGTAGCCGCCGCGCAGACCGCCCACACCGTCCTGCTTGTAGGTGGACACCTGGTAGATGGGCGGGACGACCGCGCCGGTCAGCGGGTCGGCGGTGTTGCCCGCGTGGATGGCGCGGGTCTCGAAGTTCTGGTGGGTGTGCTCGTCGCTCATGGGGCCCGAGCGTAGTCCCGGCGGCCCGGGTCCCCGCGCGCGTCCGGGACAATGGACGCATGGAGATTCTCTGGTTCCTGCTCGCGTTGGGTCTGATCGGCATGGTGCTGGCGCCGTGGCTGATGCGCCGCCGGTCCGGCGGGGGCATCCGCCTCGTCCCGCCCGGGTCCCCGGACGCGGCCGACCCGAGCGCCTACGGCTTCGTGCGCCAGGAGCACCTGGACGTGCGGATGCCGGGCCCGGACGAGGACCTCCTCGACGTCCTGGACGTGGTGCAGCGCACCCAGGACTGGCGGGCCGCCTCCCAGTTGCTGGCCGGCACCGGCAAGGACGGCGAGGTGCGCTGGCAGCGCGTGCAGGCGTTCGCGGGCGCCGCGTCGCTGGAGCTGGCGCAGCGGCCGGGCGAGGGCGGCGCGTGGCTGCGGGCCTGGCGCAGCGAGAAGCCGAAGGACCCGGGCGGGGCCGCGGTGCACGCCGAGTTCCTGGTGCAGCAGGCGTGGCGGTCGTCGTCGGCCGGCTCGGACGACTTCCGGATCATCCTGGAGGAGGCGCGCACGGTCTGCGAGCAGGCCGCGCTGCTGGCCCCTGGCGACCCGGTCCCGTACATCACCGAGCTGGCCGTGGCGCGCGGCCTCGGGTACTCCCACGAGCAGTTCGACCAGGTGTGGGCGAAGGTCATCGACCGGGCCCCGCAGCACATGGGCGCGCACCTGGCGGCGCTGCACTACTGGTGCGAGAAGTGGCACGGCTCCCGGAAGGACGCGGACCGGTTCGCCACCTCGGCCGCCGCGCGCGCCCCGCAGGGGTCGCTGCTCGCCGCGCTGCCGCTGTTCGCGGTCTTCGAGCACCTGCCGGAGGTGGCGATGGTGCAGAACCTCTACGCCACCGAGGTGGTGTCCAAGGCGATGGAGGGCGCGCTGTACGCGGTGCACTCGGCCCGCCCGGACGACCCGATGCTGGCGCACGTCCGCCATCTGCTGGTCCACTTCCTGGTGGGCGCGGAGCGCTGGTCGGAGGCCATGCACCAGCTGGTCCACGTGGACGGCCACATCGGCGCCCTGCCGTGGACGCTGTCGGAGGACCCGGCGGCGCAGTACGCCGTGTACCGGGCGCTGGCGGTGGCGGGGTACGAGGCGAACGGCGGCAGCCCCGCGACGCTGTCGCGCTGACGGGCGGGCGCGCGGGAAGCGGCTCCGGCGGGAGTGGCCGGGGCCGAGGGGCGGGGGCGCGCGGCGGAATTCCGGCGGGCACGCGCGCGTTGTGCGGGTGCCGCCCTCGTGAAGGAGACGACTGTCATGCTGTTCGGCCGCACCCCCGTGCTCCCCACCCCGGACCAGGCCCTGCCCGGCCGCCCGGAGCCCGGGTTCACCGTCCCCTCCCGCCACACCGTCCTCGGCAACCCGCTGCTCGGCCCGTACCCGGCCGGGCTGGAGGTCGCGGACTTCGCCCTGGGCTGCTTCTGGGGCGCCGAGCGGAAGTTCTGGCAGACCGAGGGCGTGTGGACCACCCTCGTCGGCTACCAGGGCGGCCACACCCCGAACCCCACCTACGAGGAGGTCTGCTCGGGGATGACGGGCCACACCGAGGTCGTCCGCGTGGTCTTCGACCCGTCGGTGGTGCCGTACACGGCGCTGCTGAAGCTGTTCTGGGAGTCCCACGACCCGACCCAGGGCTTCCGCCAGGGCAACGACGTCGGCACCCAGTACCGCTCGGCCGTCTACACCCACTCCCCGGCCCAGGCCGAGGCCGCCGCGTCCTCCCGCGCCGCGTACCAGCGGGTGCTGAACGGCTCCGGCTACGGGGAGATCACCACGGAGATCCTCCCCGCCGGCGAACGGCCCTTCCACCCGGCCGAGCCGTACCACCAGCAGTACCTGGACAAGAACCCCGGCGGCTACTGCGGCATCGGCGGCACGGGCGTCTCCTGCCCGATCGGCGTGGCCCCCGCCGGGGGCTGAGGCCGGGCCGGGCCGCCCCAGGCCCGTAAATCCGCTGGAGCCCTCGCGCCCGGGTGCCTACACTCGGGCGCATGGGTTCGTACTACTTCTTTCTCTGATTCCGGGCGCGGACGCCACGGGCGTCCTGTCACGCACCGTCCTGCCCGCCCCCGGACACCTTCAGGGAAAGAACCATGCGCGAGCGCGCCCACGACCCTTCTCAGCTCACTCTCCAGGACGTCTCCAAGGCGTACGGGGACAGGTCCGTCCTCGACGGCGTCACCCTCACCGTCCGGCCCGGCGAACGGGTCGGGGTGATCGGGGAGAACGGCTCCGGAAAGTCCACCCTGCTGCGGCTGCTCGCCGGGCGTGACGTCCCCGACGGCGGCGAGGTGACCGTCCGCTTCCCCGGCGGGATCGCGTACCTCGCGCAGACCCTCGACCTGGACCCGGCGGCCCGCGTACGCGACGCCGTCGACGCCGCGCTCGCCGGGCTGCGGGCCATGGAGCGGCGGCTGCGCGAGGCCGAGGCGGCCCTCGGGGAGGCGTCCGAAGAGCAACTGTCCGCGTACGGAGAGCTGTTGAGCGCCTTCGAGGAGCGCGGCGGCTACCTCGCGGACGCCCGGGTCGACGCGGCCCTGCACGGGCTGGGCGTCGGGCACCTGGGGCGGGACCGGCCGCTGGGCTCGCTGTCCGGCGGGGAGCGGTCCCGGCTGGCGCTGGCCTGCGCGCTGTCCTCGGGCGCCGAGCTGCTGCTGCTGGACGAGCCGACCAACCACCTGGACGGCGAGGCCATGTCCTGGCTGGAGGACCGGCTGCGGGCGCACCGGGGCACCCTGCTGGCCGTGACGCACGACCGGGCGTTCCTGGAGGCGGTCGCCACCGCGATCCTGGAGGTGGACCGGGACACCCGCACCGTGAGCCGGTACGGCGACGGCTGGGCCGGCTACCGCGCCGCGAAGGCCGCCGCCCGCCGCCGCCGGGAGCAGGACCACCAGGAGTGGCTGGACGACCTCGCGGCGACCGGGGCGCTGGTCGAGGCGGCCGGGCAGCGGCTCGCGGCATCCGGGAAGGACCCGCGCGAGGGCTTCGGCAAGCACCGGCGCTCGCACGAGGCGAAGCTCTCCGGCCGGGTCCGGGCCGCGCGCCGGCGGCTGGAGCGGCTGCGCCGGGAACCGGTCCCCGCCCCGCCCGAGCCGCTGCGCTTCACGCCCCGGCTGAGCGCCGGGGACGGGGCCGGGGGCGACGGGACCGCCGTCGAGCTGGACGGTGTGGCCGTCGGCGGCCGGCTGCGGGTGGACGCCCTGCGCGTCGCGGCGAACGGGCGGCTCCTGGTGACCGGCCCGAACGGCGCCGGGAAGACGACCCTGCTGCGGGTGATCGCCGGGGACCTGCGCCCCGACACGGGCACCGTGCGCCGGCCGGTCCCGGTGGGCCACCTCCCCCAGGAGCTGCCGGACCGCCCGGCGCGCGAGCCGCTGCTGGCGGCGTACGCGGCGGGGCGGCCGGGGCTCCCGGAGGACCACGCGGAGGAGCTGCTGGCGCTCGGGCTGTTCCGGGAGGCCGACCTGGCCGTCCCGGTCGCCGCGCTGTCGGTGGGCCAGCGGCGGCGGCTGGAGCTGGCCCGCCTGGTGGCGCGGCCCGCGGGCCTCCTCGTGCTGGACGAGCCGGCCAACCATGTGGCCCTGTCCCTGGTGGAGGAGCTGGAGGCGGCGCTCGCCGGGTTCGCGGGGGCGGTCGTGGTGGTCTCGCACGACCGGCGGTTCCGCGAGGCGTTCAGCGGCGACCGGCTGGAGCTGCGGGCCGGGCGCGTCGTGTGACGGCCGGTCCGCGGCCCCGGGCGGCGGTCAGATCGTCGCGGCGTCGATGACGAAGCGGTAGCGGACGTCGCTCCTCAGCACCCGCTCGTACGCCTCGTTGACCTGGTCCGCGGCGATGACCTCGATCTCGGCGCCCAGGCCGTGCTCGGCGCAGAAGTCCAGCATCTCCTGGGTCTCGGCGATCCCGCCGATCATCGAGCCGGCCAGGGTCCTGCGGCCCTGGATGACGGAGAACAGGTTCAGCGAGACGGGCTCCTCCGGCGCGCCGACGTTCACCAGGGCGCCGTCGGTCTTCAGCAGGCCCAGGTAGGCGTCGAGGTCCAGCGGCGCGGACACGGTGGAGACCACCAGGTCGAAGGTGCCGGCGAGCTTGGTGAAGGTCTCCGGGTCGCTGGTGGCGTGGAAGTGGTCGGCGCCCAGCCTCCGGCCGTCCTCCTCCTTGCGCAGGGTCTGGCTGAGGACGGTCACCTCGGCGCCCAGGGCGTGGGCGATCTTCACGCCCATGTGCCCGAGGCCGCCGAGGCCGACGACGGCCACCTTCTTGCCGGGGCCGGCCTTCCAGTGGGCGAGCGGCGAGTAGAGGGTGATGCCCGCGCACAGCAGCGGCGCGGCGGTGTCGAGGGGCAGCGCGTCGGGGATGCGGACGACGTAGTTCTCGTCGACCACGATGTGGGTGGAGTAGCCGCCGTAGGTCGGTTCGCCGTCCCGGCCGAGGGCGTTGTACGTGCCGGTCATGCCCTCGGCGCAGAACTGCTCCAGGCCCTGGCGGCAGGCGTCGCAGCGGCGGCAGGAGTCGACGAAGCAGCCGACGCCGACGCGGTCGCCGACGCGGTGCTTCGTCACCCCGGCACCGGCCTCGGTGACGACACCGGCGATCTCGTGGCCGGGGACCATGGGGAAGATCCCCTCGCCCCAGCCGTCGCGGGCCTGGTGGATGTCGGAGTGGCAGATACCGGCGTAGGCGATCTCGATCAGTACGTCGTGCTCGCCGACGGCCCGGCGCGGGACGGTGGTCCGCTCCAGCGGTGCGTTGGCGGCGGGGGCTGCGTAAGCGGTGACGTTGGTGGTCATGACGGCAAGCCTGCCGCCGATGCTGTGGATCACCCAGGTCTCTGTCGTTCGTACGACCGCTGTGCGTACCACTGGCGGGGACAGGCTGGGCCCGGGGCCGGGACGTACGACCCGGAATACTTGGAGGCATGGACCAGCGTGCCGAACTGAGTGAGTTCCTCCGCTCCCGGCGGGCCCGGCTGAAGCCGGAGGACGTCGGGCTGCCCGAGTTCGGGCGGCACCGGCGGGTGCCGGGGCTGCGCCGGGAGGAGCTGGCGCAGCTCGCCGGGGTGTCCGTGGCGTACTACACGCGGCTGGAGCAGGGCAACGGCCGCAATGTGTCCCTGGAGGTGCTGGACGCCATCGCCCGGGCGCTGCGGCTGACCGACGCCGAGCGGGACCACCTGACGCACCTGGCGAAGCCGACGCACAAGAAGAAGCGCCGGGCGGGGACGGCCCGCGCGCAGCAGGTGCGGCCGGAGCTGCAGTACCTGCTGGACGCGATGGAGGGTGTGCCGGCGTATCTGCTGGGGCAGCGGCTGGACATCATCGGCTGGAACCGGATGGCGCGGGCGCTGCTGGGTGACTTCGCGGCGCTGGAGCCGCACGAGCGGAACATGGCGTGGCAGGTCTTCCTGGCGCCGGGCGCGCGGGACCTGTACGCCGACTGGGAGGCGAAGGCGGCGGAGGTGGTGAGCGTGCTGCGGATGTACGCGGGGTGCTCGCCGGACGATCCGCGGCTGTCGGCGCTGGTGGGCGAACTGTCGGTGAAGAGCCAGGAGTTCCGGACGCTGTGGGCGGCGCACATGGTGCAGGACAAGGGGCACGGCGCCAAGCGGCTGCGCCATCCGCTGGTGGGCGAGCTGACGCTGGTGTACGAGACGCTGCGGGTGCCGGACGACCACGATCTGGCGCTGGTGACGTACACGGCGGAGCCGGGCTCGCCGTCGGCGGACGCGCTGCGGCTGCTGGCGAACTGGGGCGTGGACGAGGTCGCCGGGGCGCGCTGACCCGGGGCGTACGCCCGCCCGGCGGGTACGGCGAAGGCGGCGGCCCTCCCGGTGGGGAGGAGCCGCCGCCTTCGCCGTGGCGCGGGGGCGGGAGCGGACCGGTCAGACGGCCGAGCCGGCCTTCCACTCGGCCCAGCTCATGTTCCAGCCGTTGAGGCCGTTGTCCGGGGCGATGGTCTTGTCCTTGGAGTTCTTGACGATCACGACGTCACCGACGATCGAGTTGTCGAAGAACCAGGCGCCCGGCTGGCTGGGGTCGTTCGCGCCCTTGGCGTCGTTCAGGCCCACGCAGCCGTGGCTGGTGTTGACCTTGCCGAAGATCGAGTCCGAGCCCCAGTAGTTGCCGTGGATGAAGGTGCCGGACGTGGACAGCCGCATGGCGTGCGGCACGTCCTTGATGTCGTACTCGCCCTTGCCGTCCTTCTTGGTGAAGCCGACGGTCGAGCCGTCCATCCGGGTCTCCTTGAACTTCTCGGAGATCACCATCTGGCCGTTGTAGGTGGGGTTCTCGGGGGCGCCGGCGGAGATCGGGATGGTCTTGACCGTCTTGCCGTCCTGGGTGACGGTCATGGTCTTGGTGGCGGCGTCGACGGTGGAGACCTGGTTGCGGCCGATGGTGAAGGTGACGGTCTTCTGCTGGACGCCGTAGACCCCGTCGGCGCCCTGGACGCCGTCGAGGTCCAGCTTCAGGGTGACCTTGGAGCCCTCGGCCCAGTAGTTCTCGGGGCGGAAGTCGAGGCGCTGGTTGTTGAACCAGTGGCCGACGACCTCCTGGCCGCTGCTGGTGGAGACGGTGATGCCGGACTGGACGGCCTTCTTGTCCGTGATCGCCTTGTTGAAGGTGAGGGAGACGGGCATGCCGACGCCCACCGTGGAGCCGTCCTCGGGGGTGAAGTTCCCGATGAAGCTGTTCTCCTTGGAGACGGTGGTGAAGGAGGAGTTCTCGTGGGCCTCGCGGCCCTCGGAGTCCTTCGCCGACACGGCGATCTTGTAGACGGTGGCGCGTTCGAGCTGTTCGGCGGGGGTCCAGGAGGTCTTGTCGGCGGACATCTCGCCCTTGACGGCCTTGCCCTCCGGGTCGGTCAGGGTCACTTCGGTGAGCGTGCCCTCGCTGACGGTGACCTTGGCGTCGTCGTTGATCCCGGCGTTCTGCGTGCCGTTCTTGGGCGTGATCGTTATTCGGGCCTGGGAGGCGTCCTTCGCGGCGGCGGCGTCGACCTGGGACTGCGACGTCTTCGAGCCGTCGCCGGAGGCGTCGCCCTTGTCCTCCCCGCCGCTGCAGGCCGAGAGCACCAGTACGCCGCCGAGCAGTGCGGACGCGGCCGCCAGGCCCTTGCGCCGCTTGCTGTCCGTCATCACACGCTTCTCCATCGTCGCCGAATCCCTGCCAACAGTCTCAACAACACCCATAACTACCCGTCCCGTTCCCCTTCCGGCACGGATGTGGGGAACACCACTGATCGACGCGCTCCGGTGGGCGGTCGGTTCCCGGTACGGCCGGGGCGCGCGGATCCGCCGGGTGCGGGGCCCGGCCGCGCCTGTCGCGGCGGCGGCCCGGGCCCGGACACGTGACAGGGGTCACACGCTACGGCCGTACGTCGTCGAGGCGGTCCTCCTCCTCGTCCTCCTCGTCCTGGTCCTCGTCCTCATCCTCCTCGTCGAGGTCCCAGAGGTCCGCGCCGGGGTCGTGCTCGACCTTCTCGCTGGTCCACGACGCCTGGGCGAGTTCGACGCCCGGCACCGCGCCGACCAGGTCGACCGGCTCGACGAGGTACGCGAGAGCTTCCGCTTCGTCTTCTCGTACCGCGGACCGGGCGTGCGTACGCTCGTCGTCGGCCATGAATTCGTCGGCCTCCACGCGCTCCAGCGCGGCTCCGGTGAGTTGATCGTCGTCCGTGACTTCCAGCAGCAGTTCCACCCGAAGGCGCACATACCGTGATGTCTCTGAGGGGCTCATATGACGGAGCGTAAGCCGCCGGAGGCCGCGACTTTCCAGCGACCCGCTGTGTTCATTAGCATCGGCGCACCAGCCAATTCTCGGTTCCGCAAGGGGATCTGAATCTGTGTCCGTCGCACGTCGACCGCTGCTGACCGCCACCGCCGCCGGGACCCTGCTCGGCGCGCTGTGGTTCGTCCCTTCGGCCAACGCCACCGCGGAGAGGCCGCCCGCGGAGGCGCCCGGGACGAGAGCGTCCGGGCCCGCACGCGCCGATCTCGCGCTCGCCGACACCGGGGGCGTGGACACCACCCCGTACCTGATCGCGGGCACCGCCTTCCTGGGCGCCGGGACGGGCCTGGTCGCCTTCGCGGTACGCCGAGGGGCGCGCACCGCCCTCTGACGGCGCGCGCCCCGCGCGTGGGTCCCGCCCGCCGGTGTCAGGCCAGCGGGCCGGTGACCTTCTCGACGGCCTCGATGAGCCGGCCTTCGCGGACGAAGGCGTCGGCGGCCTCCAGGTCGGGTGCGAGGAAACGATCCGGCCCGGGGCCCTGGACGCCGGCCGCGCGCAGCGCCTCGACGGCGGCGCGGGTGGCGGGCGCCGGGGTGAGCCCGTGGCGCAGCTCCACGGCCCGCGTCGCGGCGTACAGCTCCACGGCGATGATCCGGCCCAGGTTGGCGACGGCGGTGCGCAGCTTGCGGGCGGCCGACCAGCCCATGGAGACGTGGTCCTCCTGCATGGCGGAGGACGGGATGGAGTCGGCGGAGGCCGGGACGGCGAGCCGCTTCAGCTCGCTGACCAGGGCGGCCTGCGTGTACTGGGCGATCATCAGGCCCGAGTCGACGCCCGCGTCGTCCGCGAGGAACGGCGGCAGGCCGTGGGAGCGGTTCTTGTCGAGGAGCCGGTCGGTGCGGCGCTCGGCGATGGAGCCGAGGTCGGCGGCGGCGATGGCCAGGAAGTCCAGCACGTACGCCACGGGCGCGCCGTGGAAGTTGCCGTTGGACTCCACGCGGCCGTCGGGCAGGACGACCGGGTTGTCGACGGCCGAGGCCAGCTCGCGCTCGGCGACGAGGCGGGCGTGCGCCAGGGTGTCGCGGCCCGCGCCGGCGACCTGGGGGGCGCACCGCACCGAGTAGGCGTCCTGGACGCGCGGGGCCTCGTCCTGCTGGAAGTGGCCGGTGAGCCCGGAGCCCTGGAGCACGGCGAGCATGTTGGCGGCGGCGGCGCCCTGGCCGGGGTGCGGGCGGATGGCGTGCAGCTCGGGCGCGAGGACCTTCTCGGTGCCGAGGAGGGCCTCCAGCGACAGGGCGGCGGTGATGTCGGCGGAGGTGTAGAGCCGGTCCAGGTCGTCCAGCGCCATGATCAGCATGCCGAGCATGCCGTCGGTGCCGTTGAGGAGGGCGAGGCCCTCCTTCTCGCGCAGCTCGACGGGGGCGATGCCGTGCTCGGCGAGCAGCTCCCCGGCGGGCCGGACGCGGCCGTCGGGGCCCTCGGCGTCGCCCTCGCCCATCAGGGTGAGCGCGCAGTGGCTGAGCGGCGCGAGGTCGCCGGAGCAGCCGAGGGAGCCGTACTCGTGGACGACCGGGGTGATCCCGGCGTTGAGCACGTCCGCCATGGTGCGCGCGACCTCGGGGCGGACGCCGGTGCGGCCCGAGCAGACGGTCTTGAGGCGCAGGAACATCAGCGCGCGGACGACCTCGCGCTCGACGGGCGCGCCCATGCCGGCGGCGTGCGAGCGCACGATGTTGCGCTGGAGCCGGGCGCGCAGGTCGGGGCTGATGTGCCGGGTGGCGAGCGCCCCGAAGCCGGTCGACACGCCGTAGACGGGCTCGGGCTTGGCGGCGAGGGCGTCGACGATCTCGCGGGCCTTGGCGAGCGCGGTGAGCGCCTCCGGGGAGAGCTCGACACGGGCGTTGCCGCGGGCCACGGCGATGACGTCACGGGCGGTGGTGCCGGACGTCCCCACCACGACAGTGTGCATATCCATATTCAGCAGCGTACGGACTGAATCCCGACGTGTCACTACCTCGCTTCCCCGGAGCCCCTTACGCCCCGGGCGGCTCCGGAACCGCGCGCTCCGGCGGCGGCGCACCCGCGATCCCGGCGGGCAGCGGCCCCGCCGGGGCGTCCCGGAAGCTGCGGCGGTCCCGGGCGGCGAGCGGCGGGTGGTCCGCCAGGGCCAGCACCGTGCCGTCGCGCCCCGCCACCACCGGCCCGGGCGCCCGCGCCGCCTTGGCCCGGTACTGCGCCGCGTCGGCCAGCCGGAACAGCCGGCTCGCCGACCGCACCGGGCCGATCGGGTCACCGGTCGACGCCACCCCGCAGGCCACGCCCTCGCCCAGCTCCAGGTCCCCGGCGCGCACGCACAGCTCGTGGGCGGCGGCCACCACCTCGTCCGCCGCCGGGCCCTCCGCCACCAGGCAGAACTCGTCGCCGCCCAGCCGCGCCGCCAGCGCCCCGGGCAGCATCGCCCCGCAGTACGACAGGACCGAGCCGAACCGCTCCAGCAGCCGGTCCCCCACGGCGTGCCCGAGCGTGTCGTTGACCCGCTTGAGGCCGTTCAGGTCGCAGACCACCAGGCTGACCACCGTCCCGTCGGCGAGGAAGCGCTCGACGGCCTCGTCCAGCCGCATGTCGACCGCGCGCCGGTTGGCGAGCCCGGTCAGCGGGTCGGTGAAGGCGAGCCGGCGCACCTCCTCCAGCCGCTCGGTCTGCGCGATCCCGGCCGCGACCACCGCCGCGAGCACGGTGGCGAAGTCGGCGTCGTGGCGGTCGAAGACCGGCTCGCCGGCCGGGCGGGCCACATACAGCTCGCCCCAGGCCCGCCCGTGCATCACTATCGGCGCCACGACACAGCAGCCCCGGCCGCGCCGCCGGAGCGCGGCGACCCGCCCGCGCGGGGCGGCGTGCGCCGGGACGCCGGTGCCCTGGGGTCCGGCGGCCGTCTCCACCCAGGCGTCGGGCTCCCCGCCGCCGGCCCACCGCTCGTGCAGGAATTCGGTGATCTCGGAGAACTGGTGGACCGGGTACGTCTCGGAGTCGGGGAACTCCTCCTCGTCGGCCGTCCGCGCGCCCGCGTTCACCAGGACCTTCAGCCGGCCGAGGTCGCGCTCCCACATGGAGAGCGCCGCGAACGAGCCGCCCAGCGCGTCCCGCGCGCCCAGCGCCGCCGCCCGCCACGTCTCGCGCGGCGTGTGCGCCGAGGCCATCGCCTGCGCCAGCGCCACGACGGCGCGTAGCCGGACATCCTCACCCATTCCTCAAGCTTAGGGAGGATTCATGACTTTTCCCTGCCGACGTCGGCCGGTGACCGCCCGGCCGCACCCCGGCGGCTCACTCCCCCGGCCACTGCGGCTTCCGCTTCTCGTTGAAGGCCGCCACACCCTCCGCGCGGTCGCCCGAGAAGGCCACCGACCGCCACGCCGCGTCCTCCACCTCCAGGCCGGCCCGCAGGTCCAGCCCGTGCCCCAGCCGCATGGCCCGCTTGGCCGCCCGCAGCCCGACCGGCGAGTTCGCCGCGATCTCCGCCGCCAGCTCCAGCGCGCCGGTCCGGGCGTCCGCCACCAGCCGGTCCACCAGGCCCAGCGCCGCCGCCTCGTCCGCCGTCACCCGGCGCGCGGTGAAGACCAGCTCGGCCGCGCGCGCGGCCCCGACCCGGCGCGGCAGCAGCTGCGTACCGCCGCCGCCGGGGATCACGCCCACCGACACCTCCGGCAGCCCGACGACCGCCGTCGCGTCGGCCACGATCAGGTCGCAGGCGAGCGCCAGCTCGAAGCCGCCGCCCAGCGCGAAGCCGTGCACGGCGGCCACCGTCGGCATCGGCAGCTCCAGCACGCCGGTGTACGCCCCGCGCGCGAGCGGCCGCTGGCGCACCAGCTCGGCGTCGGTGAGGGAGTTGCGCTCCTTGAGGTCGGCGCCGACGCAGAACGCCCGGTCGTGGGAGGAGGTCAGCACGGTCACCCGGACCGCCCGGTCCTCGGCGAGGGCGGCGCAGGCGGCGCCGAGGGAGCGGGCCATCTCCGTCGAGACGGCGTTCATGGCCTTGGGCCGGTCGAGCACCAGCTCCGCCACGTGCTCATGGCGGCGTACGGCGACGAACTCCCCGAAGCGCTCCTCGGACATGTGTGACCCACCCTCCCGGTTAACGAACGTTAGCGACCGCTGTCCGGGATCCTAGGCTCCCGGCGCGTCAGCAGCCAGGGTTCGATCACCCCGAGGCCGCGCACCGGGCGCTGCCACATGGGCTGGAGGGCGAAGCGGTACGCGGCGGCGGGCGGGGTCTCGCCCTCCTTCTCGGCGCGGGCCGCCTCCTCGGCGGCACGGGCCTCGGACTCCGGCGCCTCGCCGGTGCGCGCCAGCTCCTCGGCGAAGGCCCCGTCGACCAGGACCGCGTCCTTGGGGGCTATCGAGGTGAGCCGGCTCGCCAGGTTCACCGTCGTGCCGAAGACGTCGCCCATCCGGGTCGTCACCGTGCCGAAGGCGATGCCCACGCGGAGCGCCGGCATGGTCTCGTCGTGGGTGAGGGTCTCGATCAGCCGCAGCGCGATCTCGGCGGCGGTGCCGGCGTCGTCGGCCGCGTAGAGCACCTCGTCGCCGAGGGTTTTGATCAGCCGCCCGCCGTGCGCGGCGACCAGGTCGGCCGAGGTGGTCTCGAACGCCTCGACCAGCTCGCCCAGCTCCTCCTCCTCCAGCCGCCGGGTGAGCCGGGTGAAGCCGACCAGGTCCGCGAAGCCGACCGCGAGGCGCCGGTCCACCATCTCCTCGTCGTCGGCGGCCTGCACCACCCGGCCGGTCGCGGCGGCGAGCTGCCGCCGCCACACGTACACCAGGAACTCCTGGAGCTCCGGCAGGAGCAGCTCGACCAGCGGGTATGTGACCTCCGTGCGGGTCATCCCCGGCTCGGGCGGCTCGGTGAGGCCCTCCAGGAAGGAGTCGATCTGCCATTCGGCCAGCCGGGCGGTGGTCTGGCCGGTGGACCGGGCCACCTGCACCGCCATCGGCTCGCTCAGCAGGCCCGCCTCGACCAGACCGGCCAGCCGCCGCAGGGCCAGCACGTCGGCCTCCGTGAGGGCCTTGGCCTGCCCGATGTCGGCGAAGCCCATGGCCCGCCAGAACCGGGAGGCCAGGTCCATGGAGACGCCCGCGGTGCGGGCCGCCTGGAAGGGCGTGTAGCGGCGCTCGGCGCCCAGGATCAGCTGCTCCAGCCGGATCGCCAGGGGGTCGTCGGTCGGCTCCGCCGTGTGGTCGACGACATGGTGGGGGGTGGGGTACTCCGCCCCGCCCGGTCCGGATCCGGACCCGCCCGAGTTCGCGTCGTCGACGGTCACCGGCCGCCTCCTGCCCGTTCCCTGCGCACTGTCCTGCCGATCTGTAGCTGGATCGCGGTCCACGATACGGCAGGTGTGCCCTGGCTCACGTCCCGACGGCGCAGGTCGTGTCCGGTCCGGGCGCCGCGCCGCCCGGAGCCGTACCGTCCGGTCTCAGGCCCCCTGGCGCAGGTGGACCACGTCCCCGGCGCCCACGGCCTCCGGCCGCCCGCCGGGCGGGGCCACCACCAGGCGGCCGTCGCCGTCGACGGCGACCGCCTCGCCGGTGAGGGTCCGGTCGCCCGGCAGCTCGGCGCGCACGGTGCGGCCGAGGGTCGCGCAGCCCGCGGCGTACGCCTCCTGGAGGCCGCTCGCGGCGGGGTCGCCGCCCGCCGCCGTCCACCTGCCGTACCACTCCTCCAGCGCGCGCAGCACGGCCCGCAGCAGCGGGTCGCGGTCGGTGGAGACGGCGTCCGCCAGCAGCAGCGAGCCGGCGGTGGGGACGGGCAGCTCCTCGGCGCGCAGCGAGACGTTGACGCCCAGGCCGACGACGACGCCGTGGTCGCCGGCGCGCTCGGCGAGGATGCCGCCGGTCTTGCGCTCCTCCTTGCCGTCCGGGCCGGCCACCTTCACCAGGAGGTCGTTGGGCCATTTCAGTGCCATGTCGGTGCCGGCGGCGCGGGCCAGGCCGGTGGCGGCGGCGACCCCGGCGAGCAGCGGCAGCCAGCCGAGGCGGCCGGCCGGCACGTCCGGCTTGAGCAGGACGGAGAAGAACAGGCCGGAGCGGGCGGGCGCGGACCAGGTGCGGTCCAGCCGGCCGCGCCCCGCCGTCTGCTCCTCGGCGACGAGCACGGCGCCCTCGGGCAGGGAGGCGGCGCGGGCGCCGAGGTCGGAGTTGGTGGAGCCGGTGGCGGGCACCACGTCGAGCGAGGTCCACAGGGCACCGGGGCGCACGAGGGCGCGGCGCAGCGAGGCGGCGTTCAGGGGCGGCCGGTCGAGGTCCGACCACGGGCTCCCTGCCGGGGAAGAGGGCGTCATGCAAGCCAGCGTAGGTGTGGTAAACACCGCACTGCCGAACGGTGTCGCCCGCCGATACGCTACGGATCAGTAGCCACCTCACCCCGTGACCAGGCAGGGAGCCGCATCCCGATGTCCGAGCCGGCCAAGCTCCAAGAGCCCCAGAACACCGACATCCACACGACCGCGGGGAAGCTCGCGGATCTCCGGCGCCGTATCGAGGAGGCGACGCACGCGGGCTCCGAGCGCGCGGTCGAGAAGCAGCACGCCAAGGGCAAGCTGACCGCGCGGGAGCGGATCGCGCTGCTCCTGGACGAGGGGTCGTTCGTCGAGCTGGACGAGTTCGCCCGGCACCGCTCGACCAGCTTCGGCCTGGAGGCCAACCGGCCGTACGGGGACGGGGTCGTCACCGGGTACGGCACGGTCGACGGCCGCCCGGTGGCGGTGTTCTCGCAGGACTTCACGGTCTTCGGCGGGGCGCTCGGCGAGGTGTTCGGGCAGAAGATCGTCAAGGTGATGGACTTCGCCCTGAAGACCGGCTGCCCGGTGATCGGCATCAACGACTCCGGCGGCGCCCGCATCCAGGAGGGCGTCATGGCCCTCGGGATGTACGGCGAGATCTTCCGCCGCAACACCCATGCCTCGGGCGTCATTCCGCAGATCAGCCTGGTCGTCGGCCCGTGCGCCGGGGGCGCGGTCTACTCCCCCGCCATCACGGACTTCACGGTGATGGTCGACCGGACGTCGCACATGTTCATCACCGGCCCCGACGTCATCAAGACGGTCACCGGCGAGGACGTGGGCTTCGAGGAGCTGGGCGGCGCCCGCACGCACAACACCACCTCGGGCGTGGCGCACCACATGGCGGGCGACGAGAAGGACGCCATCGAGTACGTCAAGTCCCTGCTGTCGTACCTGCCGTCGAACAACCTCTCCGAGGCGCCCGCCTTCCCCGAGGAGGCGGACCTGGCGCCGAGCGACGAGGACCTGGAGCTGGACGTCCTGATCCCGGACTCGGCGAACCAGCCGTACGACATGCACCGGATCGTCGAACACGTGCTGGACGAGGGCGAGTTCCTGGAGACGCAGGCGATGTTCGCGCCGAACATCGTCACCGGCTTCGGACGGGTCGAGGGGTACCCGGTCGGGATCGTCGCCAACCAGCCGATGCAGTTCGCCGGCTGCCTGGACATCAACGCCTCGGAGAAGGCGGCCCGGTTCGTCCGCACCTGCGACGCGTTCAACATCCCGGTCCTGACGTTCGTCGACGTACCGGGCTTCCTGCCGGGCGTCGACCAGGAGTACGGCGGGATCATCCGGCGCGGCGCCAAGCTCATCTACGCGTACGCCGAGGCGACCGTCCCGCTGATCACGGTCATCACCCGCAAGGCGTTCGGCGGCGCGTACGACGTGATGGGCTCCAAGCACCTGGGCGCCGACCTCAACCTGGCGTGGCCCACCGCGCAGATCGCGGTGATGGGCGCGCAGGGAGCGGTCAACATCCTGCACCGGCGGGCCATCGCGGAGGCGGAGGACGTCGAGGGGACCCGGGCCCGGCTGATCCAGGAGTACGAGGACGCCCTGCTCAACCCGTACACCGCGGCCGAGCGCGGCTATGTCGACGCGGTGATCATGCCGTCCGAGACACGGGCGCAGATCGTCAGGGGCCTGCGTCAGCTGCGGACGAAGCGGGAAAACCTGCCCCCGAAGAAGCACGGCAACATCCCTCTGTGAGGAGCCTCATGATCAAGGTCGTACGGGGCAACCCGACCCCCGAGGAGCTGGCCGCCGCCCTGGCGGTGGTCCGGGCGCGCGCCGCCGCCGTCGCGGACGCGCCCGGCGGTCCGGCGCGCGCCCCAGAGGGCTGGTCGGACCCGGCGAGGATCGCCCGCACCCCCCGCCCCCACCCGGGCCCCCGGGCCTGGACCCGCTCCTTCTGGCCCGCGTAGCGCCCCCGGGGCCCGCACGGGGCCGCGCCTGAGTACGCGTACTCAGGCGCGGCCCCGGCCAACGGCCGCAGGATCGGAGGATGCTGTGGTCCGACCCCGAGAACGAACCCCCCGAGGAGATGCGCGCCATGCAGGCCATGCTGCGCCGGGCGGGCATCCTGCTGGCGCTGGCGATGGTCCTGGCGATGTTCGTGGTGGGCCTGCACTGACCGCGCGGTCCGTACGATGGCGGCCATGACCGACCCTCAGCGCCGCCGTCTCGTGCTGGCCTCCGCGTCCCCCGCCCGCCTCCAGCTGCTGCGCCGGGCGGGCCTCGCCCCCGAGGTGATCGTCAGCGGGGTCGACGAGGACGCCTTCACCGCCCCCACCCCCGCCGAGCTGGCCCTCGCGCTCGCCGAGGCCAAGGCCGCCCATGTGGCGGCCCGGCCCGAGGCCGCCGGCGCGCTGGTCATCGGCTGCGACTCGGTGCTGGAGCTGGACAAGCGGGCCCTGGGCAAGCCCGCCGACGCCGAGGAGGCCACCGCCCGCTGGAAGGCCATGCGGGGCCGCGCCGGCATCCTCCAGACCGGCCACTGCGTGTACGACACGGCGGCGAAGCGGTACGCCTCCGCGACCGCGTCCACCCTGGTCCGCTTCGGCGAGCCGTCGGACGAGGAGATCGCCGCGTACGTGGCCAGCGGCGAACCCCTCCATGTGGCCGGGGCGTTCACCCTGGACGGCCGCTCGGCGCCCTTCATCGACGGCATCGACGGCGACCCGGGCAATGTGATCGGGCTGTCGCTGCCGCTGCTGCGCCGGCTGCTGGCCGAGCTGGGGGTGGGCATCACCGAGCTGTGGGGCTGAGCCCCGGCCCGTCACGCGGGGGCCGCGCCGCCGCCCTCCGCGGGCCGTACCGGTTCCGCGGCCGGCGGCGCGGGCTCCCCGCCCGCCTCCGGCGCGTACAGCACCAGCGAGGCGACGACCAGTCCCAGCACCACCATCATCAGGACGAAGGCGCCCCAGCCGACCAGCCCGACCGTCAGGGCGCCCAGCACGCCGTGCGTGATCGCGCAGGACACCAGCAGGATCCGGGTGGGGCGGCCCGGCACCCGGTCGCGGACGCCCGTGCGCAGCAGGAGCACCCCGCACAGCGCCAGGTACGCCCCGAAGACCAGGCCCATGACCCGGATGGCGGTGACCATCAGCCCCGGGTCCAGCCCGTCGAGCGACATCCGCTGACCGCCCATGACCTCGGCGAGGACCATGTGCAACAGCACCAGCCCCGCCGCCTCCAGGACCAGCACGGTCCCGGCCGCCAGCGCCATCGGTCTGCGGGCCACCATGGGCGTCTCCCTGCCTGTCTACCTGCCCCGACGAGTCCGTACGAACGACAGCGCGCACGCTACTGACTGGTAAACCCCGGGACAAGGGTTCCGGCGGGCCGGCAAAGAATCATTCGGCCATTCGTAGGGACTCCACAAAGAAACGGGACGGGTCGCTGACCTTCAAGACAGCGACCCACGACCCGCCCGAGCGTTAGTGTTCCGGCAGGAAGCCCTGCGTAACGTGGTGCGACAAGGGATTTCAGGACTCCACTACGCCTCGAATCACGCTCCGTGTGGGCAAGCTCACCATTGGGGACGGGTCGAAAGGCCGTGTCGGCTGTCCCTAAACTCAGCTTGTTTCAAGGAGGGAGCCATCGTGCGCAAGGTGCTCATCGCCAACCGTGGCGAAATCGCTGTCCGTGTCGCCCGTGCCTGCCGGGACGCCGGGATCGCGAGCGTAGCCGTCTACGCCGATCCTGACCGGGACGCCCTGCACGTCCGCGCGGCCGACGAGGCGTTCGCCCTGGGCGGTGACACCCCGGCCGCCAGCTACCTGGACATGGCGAAGGTGCTCCAAGCCGCCGCCGACTCCGGTGCCGACGCCGTCCACCCGGGGTACGGATTCCTCTCCGAGAACGCGGAGTTCGCCCAGGCCGTCCTCGACGCGGGGCTGACCTGGATCGGCCCGCCGCCGCAGGCGATCCGGGACCTGGGCGACAAGGTCGCCGCCCGGCACATCGCCCAGCGCGCCGGCGCCCCGCTGGTGGCGGGCACGCCCGACCCGGTGTCCGGCGCCGACGAGGTCGTCGCCTTCGCCGAGGAGCACGGCCTGCCCATCGCCATCAAGGCCGCCTTCGGCGGTGGCGGGCGCGGTCTGAAGGTCGCCCGCACCCTCGAAGAGGTCCCGGAGCTGTACGACTCCGCCGTCCGCGAGGCCGTCGCCGCCTTCGGCCGGGGCGAGTGCTTCGTGGAGCGCTACCTCGACAAGCCGCGGCACGTGGAGACCCAGTGCCTGGCCGACCAGCACGGCAACGTGGTCGTCGTGTCGACGCGTGACTGCTCCCTGCAGCGCCGCCACCAGAAGCTGGTCGAGGAGGCCCCGGCGCCGTTCCTCTCGGCCGAGCAGAACGCCGAGCTGTACCGGGCGTCCAAGGCCATCCTCAAGGAGGCCGGCTACGTCGGCGCCGGCACCGTGGAGTTCCTCGTCGGCCTCGACGGCACGATCTCCTTCCTGGAGGTCAACACCCGTCTCCAGGTCGAACACCCGGTCACCGAGGAGGTCACTGGCATCGACCTGGTCCGCGAGATGTTCCGCATCGCGGACGGCGAGGAGCTGGGCTACGACGACCCGGCGGTGCGCGGCCACTCCTTCGAGTTCCGCATCAACGGCGAGGACCCGGGCCGGAACTTCCTGCCCGCCCCCGGCACCGTCACCACCTTCACCCCGCCCACCGGCCCGGGCGTCCGCCTGGACGCGGGCGTGGAGTCCGGCAGCGTCATCGGCCCCGCCTGGGACTCGCTGCTCGCCAAGCTGGTCGTCACCGGCGCCACCCGTGAGCAGGCCCTCCAGCGGGCCGCGCGGGCGCTGGCCGAGTTCCAGGTCGAGGGCATGGCCACCGCCATCCCGTTCCACCGCGCGGTGGTGGTCGACCCGGCGTTCACCTCCGACCCGTTCCGCATCCACACCCGGTGGATCGAGACCGAGTTCGTCAACGAGATCAAGCCCTTCGCCGCCCCGGCCGACACCGAGACGGACGAGGAGCCCGGCCGCGAGACCGTCGTCGTCGAGGTCGGCGGCAAGCGCCTGGAGGTCTCGCTGCCGTCCTCGCTGGGCATGAGCCTGGCCCGTACGGGTCTGGCCGCGGGCGCCAAGCCCAAGCGCCGCGCCGCCAAGAAGTCCGGCTCGGCCGCCTCCGGCGACACCCTCGCCTCCCCGATGCAGGGCACGATCGTCAAGGTCGCGGTCGAGGAGGGCCAGCAGGTGGAGGAGGGCGACCTCATCGTCGTCCTGGAGGCCATGAAGATGGAGCAGCCGCTCAACGCCCACCGCGCCGGCACCGTCAAGGGCCTGGCCGCGGAGGTCGGCGCGTCGGTGACGTCCGGCGCCCCGATCTGCGAGATCAAGGACTGACCGGGCCCCACCGCCCGTCCGAGGGGCCCGCCGGCACACGCCCGGCGGGCCCCTCGCCCTGTGTGCGATGGCATCCTGGGAGGCGGACGGGGGGCGGTACGGGTACGAGGAGGAGCGCCCGATGGGGACGAGCACGGCGGTGGACGGAGCGGCGGCCGACGGGACCGCGGGCGCGCCGCGCCCCATGCGCGCCGACGCCCGCCGCAACTACGAGCGGCTGCTCGCCGAGGCGCGGGCCGCCTTCGCCGAGCACGGCACCGACGCGTCGCTGGAGGACGTCGCCCGCCGCGCCGGCGTCGGGATCGGCACGCTCTACCGGCACTTCCCCAACCGGCACGCGCTGATGAACGCGGTCTTCCAGGACGCCCTGCACACCCTGCTGGAGCGGTCGCGGGACCTGGCCGGGGCGGACGAGCCGTGCACGGCGCTCGTGGAGTGGCTGCGCGCCATCGTCACTCACGCGGGTGAATACCGGGGGCTGGCGCGGGCGCTGATGTCGGCGACGCACGACGCCAGCTCGGCGCTGTCGCAGTGCAGCATGCCGATGTGCGAGGCGGGCGAGCGGCTGCTGGTACGGGCCCAGGAGGCCGGTGCGGTCCGGGCGGACGTGTCGATCGGTGACCTGATGCAGCTCACCAACGCCATCGCCCTGGCCGCCGAGCAGACCCCGGACGACCCCGAGCTGGCCGACCGGCTGCTGACGCTGACGCTCCGGGGCCTCAAGCCGTAGGAGCCGCGGGGCCCGCGGCGGCCGGGGACGGGCCGCCGCCGCACCCGTCAGCGGCGGCGCAGGTCCGCCACCCGGGCGCCGCGCTCCGGGGGCTGGCCGTCCGCCGCGAGGCCACGGAGCTGGGCCCCGCCGGGGTGCCGGCCGCGCTGTCCCGGCAGCGGCACGTCCCGGCGGGCCTGGGCCTGGCGGCCGGGGGGCGGCCCGCCGTCCGCGCCCGCCGCCCCGGGGGCGGCGCCGGCCACGGTGACCTGGACGCCCTGGTCGGCGAGGGCCTGGAGCTCGGTGCCCGCCCGGTCGTCGTGGCCGGGCGGCTCGTCGGTGACCAGCCGGGTGATCAGGTCCGTCGGCACGGTCTGGAACATGGTGTCCGTGCCGAGCTTGGTGTGGTCGGCCAGCACGACGACCTCCGCCGCGGCCTGCACCAGCGCCCGGTCGACGCTGGCCGACAGCATGTTGGAGGTGGACAGCCCGCGCTCGGCGGTGAGCCCGCTGCCGGACAGGAACGCCCGGGAGACCCGCAGCCCCTGGAGCGACTGCTCGGCCCCGCTGCCCACCAGCGCGTAGTTGGAGCCGCGCAGGGTGCCGCCGGTCATGACGACCTCCACCCGGTTGGCGTGGGCCAGCGCCTGGGCGACGAGCAGGGAGTTGGTGACGACGGTCAGCCCGGGGACCCGGGCGAGCCGGCGGGCCAGCTCCTGGGTGGTCGTCCCGGCCCCGACCACGATCGCCTCGCCCTCTTCGACGAGTCCGGCGGCCACGTCGGCGATGGCCGTCTTCTCGGCGGTCGCGAGATGGGATTTCTGCGGGAAGCCGGACTCTCGCGTAAAACCGCCCGGCAGCACCGCACCGCCGTGCCGGCGGTCGAGGAGTCCTTCTGCCTCCAGCGCCCGCACGTCACGCCGCACGGTCACTTCGGAGGTCTGGACGACGCGGGCGAGCTCTCGGAGCGATACCGCCCCGTTGGCGCGCACCATTTCAAGGATCAACTGACGACGTTCAGCAGCGAACACGAAACTGACAGTAACCCCAGCGACCGTTTCTTTGCAGCGGTATGCGCCTATTACGGGAAGTTGCGAACAGACGGACCCGCCAAGTGGTATAGGCGGGCCCGTCCGGGAACGTGCCGTGATCGATCGATGTCCCGACTTGCCGGGGGTTGCCGGGTGTTGTCCGGCGCCGGGCGGCGGATCAGGACTCGGCGGCCGTCTTCCGGGTGTGCAACTGTCGTGCCACCTCGGCGATCGAGCCGGACAGGGACGGGTACACCGTGAAGGCGTTTGCGATCTGTTCCACCGTCAGGTTGTTGTCGACCGCGATCGAGATGGGGTGGATCAGCTCGCTGGCGCGCGGCGCGACGACACAGCCGCCGACCACGATGCCGGTGCCCGGCCGGCAGAAGATCTTGACGAAGCCGTCCCGGATGCCCTGCATCTTGGCCCGGGGGTTGCGCAGCAGCGGCAGCTTCACACAGCGGGCGTCGATCTTCCCGGCGTCCACGTCCGCCTGGGTGTGGCCGACGGTGGCGATCTCCGGGTCGGTGAAGACGTTGGAGGAGACGGTCTTGAGGTTGAGCGGGGTCACCGCGTCGCCGAGGAAGTGGTACATCGCGATCCGGCCCTGCATCGCGGCCACCGAGGCGAGCGCGAACACACCGGTGACGTCACCGGCCGCGTAGACACCGGGCGCCGAGGTCCGCGAGACCTTGTCCGTCCAGATGTGGCCGGACTCCTTGAGCCGTACGCCGGCCTCCTCCAGCCCCATCCCGGCGGTGTTGGGGATGGCGCCGACCGCCATCAGGCAGTGCGTGCCGGAGATGACCCGGCCGTCCGCGAGGGTGACCTCCACCCGGTCGCCGACGCGCTTGGCCGACTGGGCCCGGGAGCGGGCCATCACGTTCATCCCGCGGCGCCGGAAGACGTCCTCCAGCACCGCCGCCGCGTCCGGGTCCTCGCCCGGCAGCACCCGGTCGCGCGAGGAGACCAGGGTGACCCGCGAGCCCAGCGCCTGGTAGGCACCGGCGAACTCGGCGCCGGTGACACCGGAGCCGACCACGATCAGCTCCTCGGGCAGCTCGTCGAGGTCGTACACCTGCGTCCAGTTGAGGATCCGCTCGCCGTCCGGGAGGGCGTCGGGGATCTCGCGCGGGTGGCCGCCGGTGGCGATGAGCACCGCGTCGGCGGTGAGCGTCTCCTCGGTGCCGTCGGCGGCGGTGACGATCACCTTGCGGGAGCCGTCCACCGGCTGGCGGCCGTCGAGCCGGCCCCGGCCCCGCACCACCCGCGCGCCCGCGCGGGTGACGGAGGCGGTGATGTCGTGCGACTGCGCCAGCGCGAGCCGCTTCACCCGGCGGTTCACCTTGCCGAGGTCCACGCCGACGATCCGGGCGGCCTGCTCGATGTGCGGGGTGTCGTCGGCGACGATGATGCCGAGCTCCTCGTGCGAGGAGTCGAAGGTGGTCATCACCTCGGCCGTGGCGATGAGGGTCTTCGAGGGGACACAGTCGGTCAGTACGGACGCTCCGCCGAGGCCGTCGGTGTCGACGACGGTCACCTCCGCGCCGAGCTGGGCGCCCACCAGGGCCGCCTCGTATCCGCCGGGTCCGCCACCGATGATCACGATCCGGGTCACAGGGGTTACGCCTCGCGCTCTCTCACGGCAGGGGGGCACGTACGTACCCCATTGTCCCGCACGGCCCGGTGTGCTTCCCGCCCGGGGCCCTCCAACCTGAACCAGCGCCCACCCCCGGCCCTCCCGTACCCTCGGTCCCATGTCGCTCTACGCCGCGTACGCCGGCAACCTCGACGCGCGGCTGATGACCCGCCGCGCCCCGCATTCCCCGCTGCGCGGCACGGGCTGGCTCAACGGCTGGCGGCTGACGTTCGGCGGCGAGCAGATGGGCTGGGAGGGCGCGCTGGCCACCATCGTGGAGGCGCCGCGCTCCCAGGTGTTCGTCGCGCTGTACGACATCGCCCCCATGGACGAGGACTCCATGGACCGCTGGGAGGGCGTCGGCCTCGACATCTACCGCCGGATGCGGGTGCGGGTGCACACCCTGGACGGCGAGGAGCCCGCCTGGGTGTACGTCCTCAACGGGTACGAGGGCGGTCTGCCGTCCGCCCGCTACCTGGGCGAGATCGCGGACGCGGCGGAGTCGGCGGGGGCGCCGCACGACTATGTGATGGAGCTGCGCAAGCGGCCCTGCTGACGCCCGGCGGGGAGCCCGGCCCGGGGCCCCTTGTCGGAAACGACAAGGCAACGATCCGGGGTCCGTGGGCATCGTCATCTACGCGCGTAGGCAACTTCGGGCTACGCTCTGATGCGTACTGCATATTTTCCGGGGCCGGCCCCCGGACCCCCGGTCCTCCACAGCGGTCCGGGGCGACTGTTACTTCGCGAGGCGAGAGACTCTGTGAACGCAACTGCCACCCCGGACCACCTCCAGGGCGACCCCTACGCCGCCGCCGCCGACGCCGCCGCGCGCCTGCGCGAGCTGACCGGGGCCGACACCCACGACGTCGCCCTGGTGATGGGCTCCGGCTGGGCCCCGGCCGTCGACGCGCTCGGCGCGCCCGACGCCGAGTTCCCGGTCACCGAGCTGCCCGGCTTCCCGCCCCCGGCCGTCGAGGGCCACGGCGGCAAGATCCGCTCGTACAGCATCGGCGACAAGCGCGCGCTGGTCTTCCTGGGCCGTACGCACTACTACGAGGGCCGCGGCGTCGCCGCCGTCGCCCACGGGGTGCGCACCGCCGTCGCCGCGGGCTGCAAGACGGTCGTGCTGACCAACGGCTGCGGCGGCCTGCGCGAGGGCATGCGCCCCGGCCAGCCGGTCCTGATCAGCGACCACCTCAACCTGACGGGCGCCTCGCCGATCGTCGGCGCGAACTTCGTGGACCTCACCGACCTGTACTCGCCGCGTCTGCGCGCGCTGTGCCAGGAGGTCGACGCGACGCTGGAGGAGGGCGTGTACGTCCAGTTCCCCGGCCCGCACTACGAGACCCCGGCCGAGATCAACATGGTCCGCGTCCTCGGCGGCGACCTGGTCGGCATGTCGACCGTCCTGGAGGCCATCGCGGCCCGTGAGGCGGGCGCGGAGGTGCTCGGCATCTCGCTGGTGACCAACCTGGCGGCGGGGCTCTCCGGCGAGCCGCTGAACCACGAGGAGGTCCTCCAGGCGGGCCGCGACTCCGCGGCGCGGATGGGTGAGCTGCTGACGCGGGTCCTGTCCCGCATCTGATCCCCGGGCGCCGGGGGGCGGGCGGCCCCGGCGGCGCCCGCCCCACCGGCGGCCCCCGGCCATCGACACCCACCAGCCAGGAAGGCAGACACCGTGCAGCAGAACCTCATCGCGCAGGCGGAGGCGTGGCTCGCCGAGGACCCCGACCGCGAGACGCGCGACGAGCTCGCGAAGCTGATCGAGGCCCGTGACCTGGACGAGCTGGCCGTCCGGTTCGGCGGCACGCTCCAGTTCGGCACCGCCGGGCTGCGCGGCGAGCTGGGCGCCGGGCCCATGCGGATGAACCGGTCCGTGGTGATCCGCGCCGCCGCCGGCCTCGCCGCGTACCTGAAGGCGGAGGGCCACACCGGCGGCCTGGTGGTCATCGGCTACGACGCCCGCTACAAGTCCGCCGACTTCGCGCGGGACACCGCCGCCGTGATGGTCGGCGCCGGGCTGCGCGCCGCGATCCTGCCGCGCCCGCTGCCGACGCCCGTCCTGGCGTACGCCATAAGGCACCTGGGCGCCGTCGCCGGGGTCGAGGTGACCGCCAGCCACAACCCGCCCCGCGACAACGGCTACAAGGTCTACCTGGGCGACGGGTCGCAGATCGTGCCGCCCGCCGACACAAAGATCGCCGCCGAGATCGCCGCGATCGCGAGCCTGCACGGCGTACCGCGCGCCGAGGACGGCTGGGAGACCCTCGGGGACGAGGTCCTGGAGGCGTACCTGGCGCGTACGGACGCCGTGCTGAGCCCCGGGTCCCCGCGGACCGCGAACGTCGTCTACACGGCCATGCACGGCGTCGGCAAGGACGTGGTGCTCGCCGCCTGGGAGCGCGCCGGGTTCCCCGCGCCGACCCTGGTGGCGGAGCAGGCCGAGCCGGACCCGGCCTTCCCGACCGTGGCGTTCCCCAACCCGGAGGAGCCGGGCGCGATGGACCTGGCGTTCGCCACCGCCCGCGCGGCCCGGCCGGACATCGTCATCGCCAACGACCCGGACGCCGACCGGTGCGCCGTCGCCGTGCCGCACGAGGGCGACTGGCGCATGCTGCGCGGCGACGAGGTGGGCGCGCTGCTGGCGGCCCACCTGGTCGACAAGGGCGTCACCGGCACCTTCGCCGAGTCGATCGTGTCGTCGAGCCTGCTGGGCCGGATCGCCGGGGCGGCGGGCCTGCCGTACGAGGAGACGCTGACCGGCTTCAAGTGGATCGCCCGCGTCGAGGGCCTGGCGTACGGCTACGAGGAGGCGCTGGGCTACTGCGTCGACCCGGGCGGGGTGCGCGACAAGGACGGCATCACCGCGGCGCTGCTGGTCGCCGAGCTGGCGTCGGTGCTCAAGGAGCGCGGCCGGACCCTCACCGACCTGCTGGACGACCTGGCGGTCACGCACGGGCTGCACGCCACCGACCAGCTGTCGGTCCGCGTGGAGGACCTGAGCGTCATCGCGAACGCCATGCGCCGGCTGCGCGAGCAGCCGCCGGCCGCGCTGGCCGGGCTGGCGGTGGCGTCCGCCGAGGACCTCACCCGGGGGACCGACAGGCTGCCGCCCACGGACGGCCTGCGCTACCACCTGGACGGCGCGTACCAGGCGCGCGTCATCGTCCGCCCCAGCGGCACCGAGCCCAAGCTGAAGTGCTACCTGGAGGTCGTCGTCCCGGTCGCCGGCGCCGGCGAGCTGGCCGCCGCCCGGGCGAAGGGCGACGAGGTGCTGGCCGCGATCAAGCGGGACCTGGCGGCGGCGGCCGGCATCTGACGACCGCGGGCGGGGGCCCGTACGGGTGAATTCCGTGCGGCGGCTCTCGCACGGCTCCGGCCGGTACCGGGGGTCACCGAGCAAGGTGACCCCCGGTACCGCAGCCGAGCCCCTGGAGCGCCACCGTGCCGCCGTCGGTGATCATCCCGCGCCCTGCCGTGCCCGCGTCGCGCCGGCCGCCCTCCCCGGCGGGCGGGGGCGTCCGGGAGCGGACGGCCCGCTCGCTGCGGTACGCGGCGCCGGCGCTGCTCGGGTACCTCGCGGTGCGGCTCCTGGGGCTGCTGGTGCTGGCGCGGTGGGCGCACCTCAAGGGGCACGGCGTGTGGCCGGTGCTCGCCTCGTCCTGGGACTCGAACTGGTACCTGGGCATCGCCGACCACGGCTACCAGGACCGGCTGGGCACCGCGTACGACTCCAACAACCTGGCGTTCTTCCCGCTGTACCCGGTGCTGGTCAAGGCGGTCGCGGGGGTCACGCCCGGCTCGCGGGCGTCGGTGGGGCTGGTCCTGGCGGTGGTGTGCTCGCTGGTCGCGGCGTGGGGTGTCTTCGCGGTCGGCGACCGGCTGTACGGGCGCCGGGCGGGGACCGCGCTGGCGGTGCTCTGGGGCGCGCTGCCGGTCGGGGCCGTCCAGTGGATGGGCTACACCGAGTCGCTGTTCACCGCGCTCGCCGCCTGGGCGCTGTACGCGGTGCTGACCGGGCGCTGGTACGCCGCGGCGGCGCTGGCGGTGCTCGCCGGGCTGACCCGCCCCACCGGGATCGCCCTGGCCGCCGCGGTGACGGTGGCGGGGCTGGCGGCGGCGGTCCGCACGCGCGCGTGGCCGCCGCTGGCCGCCGCGCTGGCGGCCCCGCTGGGCTGGCTGGGGTTCGTGGCGTGGGTGGGGGTCCGGCTGGGCCGCTGGGACGGCTACTTCGCGGTCCAGCGGCTGTGGCGCAACACCTGGGACGGCGGCGCGGACACCCTGCGCGAGATGCGGGAGCTGCTGGCCTACGACCGGACGCCGCAGCTCTTCCTGGTGGCGGTGTCGGCGGTGATGGTGGCGTCGGTGGTGCTGTACGCGCTGTGCCTGGCGGACCGCCAGCCGCCGGTGCTGCTGGTGTTCTGCGGGGTGCTGCTGCTGGTGGTGCTGGGCAGTGGCGGGGTGTACTTCCCGCGCGCCCGGTTCCTGCTGCCCGCGTTCCCGCTGCTGGCGCCGGCGGCGGTGGCGGTGGCCCGGGCGCGGCCGGTGGTGGCGGCGCTGGCGCTGGGCTCGGCGGCGCTGTCGTCGGCGTGGCTGGGCGGCTACATGCTGCTGGTGTGGGCGGGGCCGCCGTGAGGGGTCAGACCACCAGGGCGGCGATCAGCCCGGCGAGTCCGGCGAGGGCGGGCGCGATGATCTCGTACGCCCAGCGGACGGTGACGTCGCCCTGGGCGGTGGGCCGGGTGGCGCCGCGCTCGGCCAGTTCGCGCAGGTCGGCGACGGTCTGGTCGGCACCGGCGCTCGGTGCGGCCTCCGGGTCGCCGCCGCCCGCGCGGTCGGCCCGGCGGGCGGCCTTCTTGCGCTCGCGCAGCGACACGGGCACGGCCCAGAGCTGGTAGACGGTGCCGTCGCCGGTCACGACCTCGCTGGAGTACCCGGCGCGCACGACGGCGACCGCCGCCCAGGGCAGCGTGATGGTGCGGAAGGGGTTGCGCACGCGCAGCCGGTCGTCGCCGGCGTACACCACGGGCCGGAAGGTGAAGGCGGCGATCAGCGGCACCACGAGCAGGAGCCCCGCGGCGGCGATCCAGCGGACCCGACCCTCGCCGGTGGCCAGGGCGTCGCCCCCGATCCAGGCGGCGAACCCGAGCAGCAGCAGGCCGCCCACGATCCCCGCGGTGGAGCGGTAGGACCGGTCGGCGTACGTGGGCTCCTGTGGGCTCGTCATGCGGCCGATTCTGCCGCACGGCCCGGGCGTCCACCCGGCCGGAGGGCCGTTGCGCCCGGGGACGGTGTCGCGGGCCGCGCCACGCGTGCGTGACGGACCTCACGCCACCCGGGGCCACCAGCGGTTTTGTCCGGCCCCGGGATTCGGGGCTGTACAGGCCGCTACGCGCGTAGATATGCTCAAGTGGTGACCATGCCCACTGCATCCGCATTCGCTGACGTGACCGCGTCCGACAGCACACTGCGCCGCTTCCTCCACGGGCTGCCCGGCGTCGACGCCGTCGGCCTGGAAGCGCGCGCCGCGTCTCTCGGCACCCGCTCGATCAAGACCACGGCCAAGGCGTACGCCATCGACCTGGCCATCTCGATGATCGACCTGACGACGCTCGAAGGCGCGGACACCCCGGGCAAGGTCCGGGCGCTCGCCGCCAAGGCCGTCAACCCCGATCCGACCGACCGCACGACGCCCCGCACCGCCGCCGTCTGCGTCTACCCCGACATGGTGGCGACCGCGAAGGCCGGCCTGGCCGGTACGGACGTCAAGGTCGCCTCCGTGGCGACCGCCTTCCCCGCGGGCCGCGCCGCCCTCGACGTGAAGCTGGCCGACACCCGGGACGCCGTCGCGGCCGGGGCGGACGAGATCGACATGGTGATCGACCGCGGCGCGTTCCTCGCGGGCGACTACCTGAAGGTGTACGAGGAGATCGTGGCCGTGAAGGAGGCCTCGGGCGACGCGCGCCTGAAGGTCATCTTCGAGACCGGCGAGCTGTCCACGTACGACAACATCCGCCGCGCGTCCTGGCTCGGCATGATCGCGGGCGCGGACTTCATCAAGACCTCGACCGGCAAGGTGGGGGTCAACGCCACCCCGGCGAACACGCTGCTGATGCTGGAGGCGGTCCGCGACTTCCGCGCGCAGACCGGGGTGCAGGTCGGGGTGAAGCCCGCGGGCGGCATCCGGACCACCAAGGACGCCATCAAGTTCCTGGTCCTGGTCAACGAGACCGCGGGCGAGGACTGGCTGGACAACCACTGGTTCCGGTTCGGCGCGTCGAGCCTGCTCAACGACCTGCTGATGCAGCGTCAGAAGCTGGCCACCGGACGTTACTCCGGTCCCGACTATGTGACGGTGGACTGATCACGATGACCAAGTTCGAGTACGCACCCGCCCCCGAGTCCCGCTCGGTCGTCGACATCGCGCCGTCCTACGGCCTGTTCATCGACGGCGAGTTCACCGACGCCGCGGACGGCAAGGTCTTCAAGACCGTCTCCCCCGCCACCGAGGAGGTCCTCTCCGAGGTCGCCCGCGCCGGGGCCGAGGACGTCGACCGGGCCGTGAAGGCCGCCCGCCGGGCGTTCGGGACGTGGTCGGCGCTGCCGGGCGCCGAGCGCGCCAAGTACCTCTTCCGCATCGCCCGGATCATCCAGGAGCGCAGCCGCGAGCTGGCCGTCCTGGAGACCCTGGACAACGGCAAGCCGATCCGGGAGACCCGCGACGCGGACCTCCCGCTGGTCGCCGCGCACTTCTTCTACTACGCGGGCTGGGCCGACAAGCTGGACCACGCCGGGTACGGCGCGAACCCGCGCCCGCTGGGCGTGGCCGGCCAGGTCATCCCGTGGAACTTCCCGCTGCTGATGCTCGCGTGGAAGATCGCCCCGGCGCTCGCCACCGGCAACACCGTGGTGCTCAAGCCCGCCGAGACGACCCCGCTGTCGGCGCTGTTCTTCGCGGACGTCTGCCGCCAGGCGGGCCTGCCGAAGGGCGTCGTCAACATCCTCCCGGGCTACGGGGACGCGGGCGCCGCGCTCACCGAGCACCCGGACGTGAACAAGGTCGCCTTCACCGGCTCCACCGCGGTCGGCAAGGCCATCGCCCGCCAGGTCGCCGGCACCCGCAAGAAGGTCACCCTGGAGCTGGGCGGCAAGGGCGCCAACATCGTCTTCGACGACGCCCCGATCGACCAGGCCGTCGAGGGCATCGTCACCGGCATCTTCTTCAACCAGGGCCAGGTCTGCTGCGCGGGCTCCCGCCTCCTGGTCCAGGAGTCGGTCCAGGACGAGCTGCTGGACGCCCTCAAGCGGCGCCTGTCCACGCTGCGCCTCGGCGACCCGCTGGACAAGAACACCGACATCGGCGCGATCAACTCGGCCGAGCAGCTCGCCCGCATCACGGCCCTCGCCGAGACGGGCGCGGCGGAGGGCGCCGAGCGCTGGTCCCCGGAGTGCGAGCTGCCTTCCTCGGGCTACTGGTTCGCCCCCACGCTGTTCACCAACGTCACCCAGGCGCACACCATCGCCCGGGACGAGATCTTCGGCCCGGTCCTGTCGGTGCTGACGTTCCGTACGCCGGACGAGGCCGTCGCCAAGGCCAACAACAGCCAGTACGGCCTGTCCGCCGGCATCTGGACGGAGAAGGGCTCCCGCATCCTCGCGGTGGCGAGCAAGCTCCGCGCCGGTGTCGTCTGGGCCAACACGTTCAACAAGTTCGACCCGACCTCGCCCTTCGGCGGCTACAAGGAGTCGGGCTTCGGCCGCGAGGGCGGCCGCCACGGCCTGGAGGCGTACCTCGATGTCTGACACCCACGAGCACAACCGTCTGAGCGTCTTCAAGACCTACAAGCTGTACGTCGGGGGCAAGTTCCCCCGCAGTGAGAGCGGCCGGGTGTACGAAGTGCAGGACCACAAGGGCAAGTGGCTGGCCAACGCGCCGCTCTCCTCCCGCAAGGACGCCCGTGACGCGGTCGTCGCGGCGCGCAAGGCGTTCGGCGGCTGGTCGGGCGCGACCGCGTACAACCGCGGCCAGGTCCTCTACCGGGTGGCCGAGATGCTGGAGGGCCGCAAGGGCCAGTTCACGCACGAGGTGGCGCACGCGGAGGGGCTGTCCAAGTCCAGGGCGGCCGCGGTCGTCGAGGCGGCCGTCGACCGCTGGGTCTGGTACGCGGGCTGGACCGACAAGATCGGCCAGGTCGTGGGCGGGGCGAACCCGGTCGCGGGCCCGTACTTCAACCTGTCCACCCCGGAGCCGACCGGTGTCGTCGCGGTCGTCGCCCCGCGCGAGTCGTCCTTCCTGGGCCTGGTCTCCGTCGTCGCCCCGGTGATCGCCACCGGCAACACCGCGATCGTCGTCGCCTCCGAGAAGGCCCCGCTGCCCGCGCTGTCGCTGGGCGAGGTGCTGGCCACCTCGGACCTGCCGGGCGGTGTCGTCAACGTCCTGTCGGGCAGGGCGGCCGAGATCGCCGCGCCGCTGGCCGCGCACCAGGACGTCAACGCCATCGACCTGACGGGCGCGGACGCGGAGCTGGCCCGCGAGCTGGAGATCGCCGCCGCGGACAACCTCAAGCGGGTCCTGCGCCCCCAGGCCGTGGACGGCGAGGACTTCACCGCCGACCCGGGCACCCACCGCCTGACCGCGTTCCTGGAGACCAAGACGGTCTGGCACCCCACCGGCTCCCTGGGAGCCTCCGGTTCCGCGTACTGACCGGGACCCCGCAGGCGAACGGCCCCGCCTCCCCTCCGTCCGGGGGAGCCGGGGCCGTTCCCGTACGCCGGGGCCGTTCCCGTACGTACGTCGGGCGTCCTAGCCGGGGACCACGCCGCCCAGCAGCGGGCCGGCGACCGGCAGCTGGGGCGCGCTGGTCACCGAGCCGGTCAGCGCCGTGGTGTCCAGCGGCCGGAAGTCGGCGACCTGGGTGCCCACGCCGTTGTCGAGCGGGTCGACCCCGGTGCCCGCCAGCGGGTTGACCTTCAGGTTCTTGGCCACGCCCGTCACATGCGGCACCGCGCCCATGGTGCCCTCCAGGGCGGCCTGGGGGTCCGTCTTCGGGAGCTGGGGCACCTGCGGCGGCTGCACCACGGCATGCGCGGCGCCCCCGGTGACCCCGAGGGCGGCGCCCAGCGCCGAGACGGTGAGCCCGGCCCTCAGCAAGGTCTGACGTGTCATGGAAGCTCCTGCCGGCTGCGTAACGTGTCGGGTACGCACCGTATTTGAGATGTGATGCTGGATACCAACGAGCCCCCGGCGGGGTAACCCGACCGGGTCAATGGTTCAGACTGGTGTCCCGTGAGTTCCCAAACCGCCCCGGCCCGCGTCGTTCTGCTCACGGGTCCCTCCGGCTCCGGCAAGTCCTCCCTCGCGGCGCGCAGCGGCCTGCCCGTGCTGCGCCTCGACGACTTCTACAAGGAGGCCGGCGACCCGACCCTCCCCCTCGTCCCCGGAAGCCGGGACGTCGACTGGGACTCCCCGCTGTCCTGGGACGCGGACGGCGCCGTGGCCGCCATCGCCGAGCTGTGCGCCACCGGGCGCACGTCCGTGCCGGTGTACGACATCGCCACCAGCTCGCGCGTCGACCGCGAGGTCCTCGACATCGAGCGCACCCCGCTGTTCGTGGCCGAGGGGATCTTCGCGGCCGACATCGTCGACCGGTGCCAGCACCTCGGAGTCCTCGCGGACGCCCTGTGCCTGCGCGGCCGGCCGTCCACCACCTTCCGCCGCCGGCTGCTGCGGGACCTGCGCGAGGGGCGCAAGTCGGTGCCGGTGCTGCTGCGCCGGGGGTGGCGCCTGATGCGCGCCGAACGCGCGATCGTCACCCGCCAGACCGCCCTGGGCGCCCACCCCTGCGACAAGGCCGAGGCGCTGGGCCGACTGGCCGCCGCCGCGGCCGGCCGCCGCCGGACGCCGGCCACCGCCGTGCCCGCCCCGGCGGACCGCGCGCCGGAACCGGCGTAACGCGCCCGCGGAAGCCCGCGCGGCGCGTCACCCGGACGCGGCGAAGGGCCGGACAGGACCCCCCGTCCTGTCCGGCCCTTCACCATGTCCCCCGTGAGCCCCCCTCGGCCCCCGTTTCCCCGGCGCCCCCCGGCGTCCTCCGGGGCCCCCGTTCCCCCCGCCCTCAGGCCACGAGCTGGCCGAAGGACTCCTCCTCGTCACGGCCGAAGCTGAGGACCTCGTCCTCGCGCAGCCGGCGCAGGGAGCGCCAGATGCTCGACTTCACCGTGCCGACACTGATGTCCAGGATGTCCGCGATCTCCGGGTCCGTACGGCCTTCGTAGTAGCGCAGCACCAGCATGGTGCGCTGCAGTTCGGGCAGCCGGGCGAGCGCCTGCCAGAGCACGGCGCGCAGCTCGGTGCCGCGCATCGCGTCGGTGTCGCCGGCGGACTCGGGGAGTTCCTCGGTGGGGTACTCGTCGATCTTCCGCCGCCGCCAGGCGCTGATGTGCAGGTTCGTCATGGTGCGGCGCAGGTAGCCGCCGACCGCCGCCTTGTCGCTGATGCGCTCCCAGGCGCGGTACGTCGAGAACAGCGCGCTCTGCAGCAGGTCCTCGGCCTCGAACCGGTCGCCGGTGAGGTGGTAGGCGGTGGCGTACAGGGAGGCGCGGCGCTCCCTCACATAGGCGGTGAACTCCGCCTCGGTGAGGCTGGTCCGCTCCCCCGCGCCCTCCCCGTACCCCGCTCCCCCGTCAGCCACGGCGACCATGTAGGGCGCCTTGTGGTGCTGACGCCCGGCGCTGCGAACACACCCCCGCACGTTCACCGCGCCGGACTTCTCCGTGCTCCGCGTGACGTCGTGGAGACGCGTGACAACTGCGCTTGAGGTGGTGCTGTGCAGTGCGTTCATCGCGCGCCCCCCGTCGTTTGGAGTCTGCTTCGGTTCGTGTGCCAACGAGCTTGCCCGGGGCACTTCATAGCGGTGTCCCCCGACTGTCACAGAGCTGTCACAGGCCCCGGCGGTCGAACTGTCCGGCCACGATGGGACAGAATGACGGCGTGCCTTTCCTGTTGCTGATCGAGGACGACGATTCCATCCGCACGGCCCTCGAACTCTCGCTGTCGCGCCAGGGCCACAAAGTGGCCACCGCGGCGACGGGCGAGGACGGCCTGCAGCTGCTGCGCGAGCAGCGGCCGGACCTGATCGTGCTGGACGTGATGCTGCCCGGCATCGACGGCTTCGAGGTGTGCCGGCGCATCCGGCGCACCGACCAGTTGCCGATCATCCTGCTGACCGCGCGCAGCGACGACATCGACGTGGTCGTCGGCCTGGAGTCGGGGGCGGACGACTATGTCGTCAAGCCGGTGCAGGGCCGGGTGCTGGACGCGCGGATCCGGGCGGTGCTGCGGCGCGGCGAGCGCGAGTCGACGGACTCGGCGACCTTCGGGGCGCTGGTGATCGACCGGTCGGCGATGACGGTGACGAAGAACGGCGAGGACCTGCAGCTGACGCCGACGGAGCTGCGGCTGCTGCTGGAGCTGTCCCGCCGCCCCGGCCAGGCCCTGTCCCGGCAGCAGCTGCTGCGGCTGGTGTGGGAGCACGACTACCTCGGCGACTCGCGGCTGGTGGACGCGTGCGTGCAGCGGCTGCGGGCGAAGGTGGAGGACGTGCCGTCCTCGCCGACGCTGATCCGTACGGTCCGCGGTGTGGGTTACCGGCTGGACGTGCCTGCGTGAGGCGGACGAGTCTGCGGCTGCGCCTGGTCGTGGTCTTCGCCCTGGTCGCGCTGACGGCGGCGGCCTCCGCGTCGGGGATCGCGTACTGGCTCAATCGCGAGGCGGTGCTCCAGCGCGCGCAGGACTCGGCGCTGAACAACTTCCGCCAGGAGATGCAGCGGCGGGCGGCGACGCTGCCGCTGCGGCCGACGGAGGAGGAGCTGCGGCGGACGGCGGAGGAGATGTCGTCCGGCGGTGTGGGGTACGGGGTGGTGCTGCTGGGCGAGCGGGCCCGGGGCAAGCCGATCGTGGGGGTGTCGGACCCGGACCGGTTCACCATGGACGACGTGCCGATGTCGCTGCGGGCCGCGGTGAACGAGCGGCAGGAGCTGACGGACGGCAACGACTTCCCGTACCACCTCTACTGGCAGCGCACGGAGCGGGACGGCACGCCGTACCTGGTGGGCGGGACGCGGATCGTGGGCGGCGGGCCGACGGGCTACATGTTCAAGTCGCTGGAGCCGGAGCGGCAGGACCTGAACTCGCTGGCGTGGTCGCTGGGCATCGCGTCGGCGCTGGCGCTGATCGTCTCGGCGCTGCTGGCGCAGGCCGCGGCGACGACGGTGCTGAAGCCGGTGCACCGGCTGGGCGAGGCGGCGCGGCGGCTGGGCGAGGGTGAGCTGGAGACCCGGCTGCGGGTGTCGGGCACGGACGAACTGGCCGATCTGTCGCGGACGTTCAACAGCGCGGCGGAGAGCCTCCAGAAGAAGGTCGCGGACATGAGCGCCCGGGAGGAGTCCAGCCGCCGCTTCGTCGCCGACATGTCGCACGAGCTGCGGACGCCGCTGACCGCGCTGACCGCCGTGACGGAGGTGCTGGAGGAGGAAGAGGACGCCCTCGACCCGATGATCGCGCCCGCCGTGAAGCTGGTGGTCAGCGAGACGCGGCGGCTGAACACGCTGGTGGAGAACCTGATGGAGGTGACCCGCTTCGACGCGGGCACGGCCCGGCTGGTGCTGGACGACGTGGACGTCGCCGACCAGGTGACGGCCTGCGTGGACGCGCGGGCCTGGCTGGACGCGGTGGAGCTGGACGCCGAGCGCGGCATCATGGCGCGGCTCGACCCGCGCCGCCTCGACGTGGTGCTGGCCAATCTGATCGGCAACGCCCTGAAGCACGGGGGGTCGCCGGTGCGGGTGTCGGTGCGCACGGCGGAGGACGACCTGTTCATCGAGGTCCGGGACCACGGGCCGGGCATCCCCGAGGACGTCCTGCCGCATGTCTTCGACCGGTTCTACAAGGCGAGCGCCTCCCGGCCGCGGTCGGAGGGCTCGGGTCTCGGGCTGTCGATCGCCATGGAGAACGCGCTGATCCACGGCGGTGACATCACGGCGTCCAACTCGCCGGACGGCGACGGGGCGGTGTTCGTGCTGCGGCTGCCGCGCGACGCGTCGCGGACGGCCGACGGCACGAGCGGTACGCCCGGTACGGCCGGTTCCGGCGGTGAGGGCGGCGCTACCGGTGGTACGGCGGGCGGTGCGGCGGGCGGCCGGGAGGAGCGACGGGAGGGTGGCGGTGATGGCGGTGCGTGAGCGGCGCGGCGCGGTCGCGCTCGCGGTGGTGGCCCTGGTCGCCGCGCTGGCCTCGGGGTGCGGCATCCGCACCACGACGGTGCCGGTGGACGCGGGGGCCGCGCCGTCGCGGCTGCCGTGCAGCGTGTCCGGCGGGACGATGGCGTCCGGGGCGCAGGCGCAGCCGGTGCCGGTCCGGGTGTATCTGGTGTGCGCCTCCGGGATGGAGGCGGTGGACCGGTCGATCGCGGAGACCGGCGACAAGAACCCGGCGGCCAATCGGGTCCTGGTGGCCCGGGCGCTGCTGAACCAGCTGCTGGCCGAGCCGGCGGCGAGCGAGCGGGAGGCGGGGTTCGCCACCTCGGTGCAGGGGCCGCTGACGGTGTCGGCGGGGCGGCCGGGCGACCCGGCGGGGACGCTGCGGCTGAGCCGCCAGCCGGAGGACCTGCCGGCCGCGGCGCTGGCCCAGATCGTGTGCACGTTCGCGGAGAACGGCACGGTGGCGTCCGGGAGTTCGGCGGTGCTCGGCGGCCCGGGGTCGTACCCGGTACGGCGCTACGCCTGTACGGCCGGGCTGAAGGAGCGCCCGGACTCGGCGGTGCCCACCCGCCCGGTGTCCTGACCGGCGCCTGACGGTGCGGGTCCGGCGGGCGGCGGTGCGGGGCCCGGCGGGGCGGGGTGGAGCGGAACCGATCCTGCCGGTGGGTGCGTCTTGGGGGGCGTGCAGCGTCATGGTTCGGGCGGCAGTGCCGTCATCCGCTTCCGCGTGGCGGGGCTCGTCCTCCTCGTCGCCCATCTGGTGCTCGTGGGGTGGCTGACGCTCCGGCCGCGCGACGTGATGTGGGTGACGGCGGCGAATCTGGAGCCGCTGGCGGGGATCAGGGCCGATCTGGCGCTGAGCCCGCTGGAGGCGGCGAGACGGATCGGCGAGGGCCTGGCGCTGCTGGCGCCGCTCGGGGTGCTGCTGCCCATGGCGGGCGGACGGCTGGACGTGTCCCCCTGGGCGTCCCTCGCGCGTACGGTGATGGCCGGCCTGGTGGTGTCGCTGGGCATCGAGCTGGGGCAGACCGCGATCCCGGGGCGGGTCGTGGACGTGGACGCGCTGCTGCTGAACACCGCGGGGGTGGCGCTGGCGCACCTCGCGGTGGTGCCCGCGTGGCGGAGCCGGCTGCGGCGCCGGGAGCGGCCCGGCGGGTCCGAGGGGCACGGCGGGGGCCGGGGCCGGACGGTGGCCGTCCTCCGGGAGGACGTCCCTCAGGGTGGCACCCCGAGGATTCCCAGGGTCGGTATCGCCCCGTAGTCCGACGTTTTGTCCCCCGCCTCGGGGCGAGGATGAGAGTACGGAACGCAACGACGACGCCTCTCGCGAAGGAGCCCACCATGGCCGCACTCGTCCGCCCCCGTGACGGCAAGATGATCGGCGGGGTGTGCGCAGCGCTCGCCCGGCGCTTCGGCACCTCCGCGACGACGATGCGGGTGATCTTCGTGGCCTCGTGCCTGCTGCCGGGGCCGCAGTTCCTGCTCTACCTGGCGCTGTGGATACTGCTGCCGTCGGAGAAGGCCGCCAAGCCGGCCTGGTAGTCACCGGCCGCGCACGCGAGGGGGCGCCCACCATTGCCGGTGGGCGCCCCCTTCCGCGTACGGGCGTGTCGCTCAGGCGCCGAGGCCGGCGACGGGCAGCGAACCGCCCACGGGCAGGCCGCCGAGGAGGCCGGTGGCGGTGGCGGGGTCGATCGGCAGGCCCTGGAGGGAGGCGTTCTTGGTGGCGGCGCCGGTCAGCTCCTGGCCCGTGGCGAGCAGCTCGGTGGCGTTGTTCGGGGCCTGCTCGACGGCGCCCTGGACGACCGGCACCGCGGTGGCGGTGGCGGCGCCCAGCGCGGCGCCGGTGGGTGTGGTGGTGGCCGCGGAGGCGGTGCCGGCGGCGGTGGCGGCGAACGCGGCACCGAGGGCGGCGACACCGAGGGTCTTGGCGGCGGACTGCTTCATCGAATGTCGTCCTTGCGAGAGCTCGGGGAAAGAGGGGAAAGATGAGCGGCTCTGCAACTTAGCCATCGCCGCACAGGCCCCGCAAACACCCGAAACGGCCGGGTCGTGGAATTTCCCGGCCGTTCGAGGACTGCTCCCTTCAGGGCTTCTCCGGCGAGGATTCGCTGGTCGCGGCGGTCTGCCGGAACAGCCATTCGGACTTCAACTCGGCGTATCCGGGCTTGATCACATCATTGATCATCGCCAGTCGTTCATCGAAAGGAATGAAAGCTGATTTCATTGCATTGACGGTGAACCACTGCATGTCGTCGAGCGTGTAGCCGAACGTCTCGTTCAGCAGCTCGAATTCGCGGCTCATGCTGGTGCCCGACATCAGCCGGTTGTCGGTGTTGACGGTGGCCCGGAAGTGCAGGGAGCGCAGCAGCCCGATGGGGTGCTCGGCGTACGAGGCGGCGGCGCCGGTCTGGAGGTTGGAGGTCGGGCACAGCTCCAGCGGGATCCGCTTGTCGCGCACGTACGCGGCCAGCCGGCCGAGGGTGACGGTGCCGTCCCCGGCGACCTGGATGTCGTCGATGATGCGCACCCCGTGCCCGAGGCGGTCGGCGCCGCACCACTGGAGGGCCTGCCAGATGGACGGCAGCCCGAACGCCTCGCCCGCGTGGATGGTGAAGTGGTTGTTCTCGCGCTTGAGGTACTCGAAGGCGTCGAGGTGGCGGGTGGGCGGGTAGCCGGCCTCGGCGCCCGCGATGTCGAAGCCCACGACGCCCAGGTCGCGGTAGCGGTTGGCCAGTTCGGCGATCTCCAGGGCGCGGGCGGCGTGCCGCATGGCGGTGAGCAGGGCGCCCACCCGGATGCGGTGGCCGTTGTCCCGGGCGCGCCGCTCCCCGAGGCGGAAGCCCTCGTTGACGGCCTCGACGACCTCTTCGAGGGTGAGCCCCTTGGCGAGGTGCTGCTCCGGGGCGTAGCGCACCTCCGCGTACACCACCCCGTCCTCGGCGAGGTCCTCGGCGCACTCGGCGGCGACGCGCACCAGGGCCTCGCGGGTCTGCATGACGGCGCAGGTGTGCGCGAAGGTCTCCAGATAGCGCTCCAGCGAGCCGGAGTCGGCGGCCTCGCGGAACCAGAGCCCGAGCTTGTCCGGCTCGTGCTCGGGCAGGGACGTGTAGCCGGTGGCGTCGGCGAGGTCGAGGACGGTGCCGGGGCGCAGTCCGCCGTCGAGGTGGTCGTGGAGCAGCACCTTGGGGGCGCGGCGGACCTGGTCGGCGCGGGGGATCTCGGGTGTCTGGCTCGTCATTTTCGAACTGTAGCCCCTACGCGCGTAGAGGGGGGCCGATACGTAACAGTGACCGCCCGTACGGCTCGCGCACCCGCCGGCTTCTGAGACTGTTCTGCCATGGCACACCACGCACTCGTAGGGACGGGGGGCGCGCGGGCGCCCAGGCTGGGCGGGCCGGTGGGGAGCGCCGCCCCCGCGGTGGGCGGCGTGGTGCTGCTCCTGCCGGACGGCGAGCCCGCCTCGGAGCGGGGCCCGTCGCCCCGCGCGTACGCGGCGGCCCTGGCGCCCGCGCGCCGGCTGGCCCGGGCGGGGCGGGCGGACGGCCTGGTGGCGCACGTGGTGCGCTACCGCGGGCGCGGCTGGAACGCCCCGGACGCCCGGCTCGCGGCGGACGCCCGCTGGGCCGCCTCGGAGGTCGTACGCCGGTACGGCGACGTCCCGGTCTGCCTCGCCGGGCGCGGCATGGGCGGCCGTGCGGCCCTGCGCGCGGCCGGCCACACGGCCGTCCACGCGGTGCTGGCGCTCGCGCCCTGGCTGCCCGAGGACGACATGGCGGCGCCACCCGAACCGGTGAAACAGCTGGCGGGCCGCCACGTCCTGATCGTGCACGGCACCAACGACGCCCGTACCGACCCGGAGTTGTCCTACCGGCTGGCGGAGCGGGCCAAGAAGGTCAACCGCGACACCTGCCGCTTCGAGGTCCACTCCGATGGCCACGCCCTGCGCGAGCACCGGGCCGAAGTGGCCGCGCTGTCGGCCGACTTCGTGCGCGGCGCCCTCTTCCACCACCCCTTCGCCCGCCCCCTGGCCGACGCCCTCGCCGCACCCCCGCCCCTGGGCCTGCGCATGCCCCTGGCCTCCGGCTTCGGCGGGACGCGGGGGCGGTAGGGACGGCCTACTCCGGTTCGCCGAGCAGGCGGCCCCGGCGGGAGAGCAGGAAGCGTTTGAAGGCGGCCACCGGGGGTGTGTCGGGGTGGCCGTCCAGCCAGGCGACGCCGATCTCGCGGGCGGCGCGGGGGGCCGTGACGGTGAGTTCCACGACGCCGGGGCGGGGCACCGCGGGCGGCGGGAGCAGGGCGACGCCGAGGCCCGCGGCGACCAGGCCGCGCAGGGTCTCGGCCTCCTCGCCCTCGAAGGCGATCCGGGGCGAGAAGCCCGCCTCGGCGCAGAGCGCGTCGGTGATGCGGCGCAACCCGTAGCCGGGCTCCAGGGTGACGAACGTTTCGTCGGCGGCCTCCGCGAGGCGGACGCGCTTGCGGACGGCCAGGCGGTGGTCGTCCGGGACGACGAGCCGCAGCCGCTGCTCGTCCAGCCGGCGGGCGACCAGGTCGGGCGCGTCCGGCACGGGCGAGGTCAGGCACAGGTCCAGGTCGCCGGCGCGCAGCCGCTCGATCATGGCCTCGCCGTAGTTCTGGACGAGCGTGAAGCGGACCCGCGGGTGGTCGACCCGGAAGGCGCGGATCAGCCCCGGGACGGTCTCCGAGCCCATGGTGTGCAGGAAGCCGAAGGCGACCCGCCCCGCCGAGGGGTCGGCGTCCGCCCGTACCGCGTCGGCGGCCCGCTCCACCTCGGCGAGCGCCCGCTCGGCGGACACCAGCAGGGTGCGGCCCGCCGGGGTGAGCGAGACCGTGCGGCCCCGGCGGGCGAACAGGGTGACACCCAGGTCCTGTTCGAGCCGGACCACCGCCCGCGAGAGCGTGGACTGCGGCACCCCGAGATCCTGCGCGGCCCGCGTCACATGCTCGTGGCGGGCCACGGCCGCGAAGTACGCGAGCCGGGGAGCGAGCAGCAGGCCCATGTCGTCTTCGTTACTGTTCGGTGACAGCCACTCTCGTGAGCTGTGGTTATGCGCCATGGGAACGATTAAAGCCGTTCCATGCATTGGACGCATGAAGTCGCCGTGCCTACGGTCGGTGTATGCCTTCCGCCAGTACCGGGGCGGCCGCCACCGACGCGGTCGCCGACACCCGACTCTCCCCCGGCCGGCCCGGCTACCGCCGGACGAGCCTCGCGCTCTTCGCCGCCGGAGTCGCCACCTTCGCCCTCCTCTACTCGACACAGGCCCTGCTCCCGGCCGTCTCCGCCGACTTCGGCGTGAGCGCGTCGGCCGCCAGCTGGACCGTGTCCGCCGCCACCGGCGCGCTCGCCCTGTGCGTGCTGCCGCTGAGCGCGCTGTCCGAGCGGTTCGGCCGCCGCGCCCTGATGACCGGGTCGCTCGCCGTCGCCGCCGTCGTGGGCCTGCTGGTGCCGTTCGCGCCCAGCCTGGAGTGGCTGGTGGCGCTGCGCGCCGTGCAGGGCGCCGCGCTCGCGGGCGTGCCCGCGTCGGCGATGGCGTACCTCGCGGAGGAGGTGCGGCCCAAGGCGCTGGTCGCGGCGATCGGCCTGTTCGTGGCGGGCAACAGCATCGGCGGGATGAGCGGCCGGATCGTCACCGGCTGGGCCTCCCAGCTGTGGGGCTGGCGCGCCGGGCTCGCGGCGGTGGGGCTGCTGGCCGTGGTGTGCGCGGTGGTCTTCCGGCTGATGATCCCGAGGGCTCGGCACTTCACGCCCGGATCGCTCGACCCGCGCGCGCTGGCGCGGACGGTCCGTACGCACCTGTCCGATCCGCTGCTGCTGCGGCTGTACGCGATCGGCGCGCTGTTCATGACGGTTTTCGGCGCCGTCTACACGGTGATCGGCTACCGGCTGGTCGAGGCGCCGTTCTCGCTGCCGCAGGGCGTGGTGGGCTCGGTCTTCCTGGTGTACCTGGTGGGTACGGTCTCGTCGGCCGCCGCCGGCCGGCTGGTCGCCCGCCTGGGGCGGCGGGGCGCGCTGTACCTGGCGGTGACCACCACGGCGGCGGGCCTGCTGCTGTCGCTGGCGGACACCCTGCCGGCCGTCCTGGCGGGCCTGGTGCTGATCACGGCCGGCTTCTTCGCCGGGCACGCGGTCGCCTCGTCCTCGGTGAGCCGCACCGCGCGGACCGGCCGCGCCCAGGCGTCGGCGCTGTACCAGTCGGCGTACTACCTGGGCAGCAGCGCGGGCGGCACGCTCGGCGCGGTCGCCTTCCACGCCGGCGGCTGGGCGGGCACGGTCCTGCTGGGCCTGGTCGCGGTCCTCGGCGTGGTGTCCCTGACCCTTTACGGCACCCATGCCGCGCGTGTGGAGAACCGTAAATCCCGCGAGAAGTACAACCGCGCGGCTGCTCCGAGCGTCCTAAGGGCATAGAAGAAACAGGGGCTCCAAGGGGAGTGGTGAACGTGGGTGGGACACGCAGACGGGTGGGGGCCGCGCTCGGCCTCGCGGGCATGATCGTGCCGCTGACGGTGGCGCTGGGCGCGTCACCGGCGCAGGCGGCGTCGTGCACGACGTCGACCGGGCCGTACCAGAAGCAGGTCGAGAAGTTCATGGGCCGGCCGGTGGACGGGAAGCAGTCCGCCGCCGACTGCAAGGCGATACAGACCTTCCAGCGGTGGCACGGCATCACGCCGGCCATCGGGTACGCCGGGGAGGTCACCTGGCGCACCATGAACACGATCAACCAGCAGCGCGCGGCGGGCAAGAACCCCAACGCGGCCAAGGCGTGCCCCACCAACAAGGGGCGCATCGCGTGCGTGGACCTGACCCGGCAGCTCAGCTGGATCCAGGACGGCGCCAAGCTGGTGTACGGGCCGGTGCCGGTGCGCACGGGCCGCGACAAGTACGAGACGCGCACCGGCTCGCGGAAGATCTACCACCGCAGCATCAACCACTGGTCGACGCTCTACGACGTGCGCATGCCGTACGCGCAGTTCTTCGACGGCGGGCAGGCGTTCCACAGCGTGGGCGTCTCGATGTACAACCCGCCCGGTTCGCGCGGCTGCGTCAACATGCGGGACGCGGACGCCAAGGCGTACTGGAACATGCTGAAGAACGGCGACGACGTGTTCGTGTACGGGCGCAAGCCCGGAACCTGACCCGCGTTGTCAGTCCCCTGCTGTAGCTTCCGTGATGAGGCATCGGAAGCGCGACAGGGGTGGACGCGATGACGGACGTGGCGAGCGGTGTGGCGGAGCTGGAGCGGTACCGGACCGAGCTGACCGGGTACTGCTACCGCATGCTGGGGTCGGCCTTCGAGGCGGAGGACGCCGTCCAGGACACGATGGTCCGGGCGTGGCGGAGCTTCGAGAAGTTCGAGGGCCGGTCCTCGGTGCGCTCCTGGCTGTACCGGATCGCCACGAACGTCTGCCTGGACGCGCTGAACGCGGGCAACAGGCGGGCCCGGCCGATGGACCTGACGGCGCCGGTGCCGGTGGCGAAGGCGCAGCTCAACTCCCGTCCGGAGGTCACCTGGCTGGAGCCGGTGCCGGACGGACGGGTGCTGCCCGCGGTGGCCGACCCGGCGGAGGCGGCCGTGGCGAAGGAGACGGTGCGGCTCGCGTTCGTCGCCGCGCTCCAGCACCTGCCGCCCAAGCAGCGGGCGGTGCTCATCCTGCGCGAGGTGCTGGCCTGGAAGGCGAGCGAGGTCGCGGAGCTGCTGGGCACGACGGTCGCCTCGGTCAACAGCGCGCTCCAGCGGGCGCGGGCCACCCTGGCGGAGTCCGAGCCGGCGAGGACCGACACGGCCGACCCGCTCGACGAGGAGCAGAGAAAGCTGCTGGACCGCTATGTGGCCGCCTTCGAGGGGTACGACATGGCGGCGCTGACCGCCCTGCTCCACGAGGACGCCACGCTCTCCATGCCGCCCTACGACCTGTGGCTCCAGGGGCACGACGACATCGTGGGCTGGATGCTGGGCGTCGGCGAGGTGTGCCGGGGCTCGCGGCTGGTGCCGGTGGTGGCCAACGGAACGCCCGCGTTCGCGCACTACCACCCGGACCAGGAGGGCGGCTTCAGCCCATGGGCGCTCATGGTCATCGAGATCGCGGACGGGAAGGTCTCGGGCATCACGTCCTTCCTGGACGTCAAGCGCTGGTTCCCGCTGTTCGATCTTCCGGAGCGGCTGGAGGCATGACCAGCAGGTCGGTGAGCCCGACCAGCTCCAGCAGCATCCGCAGCTCGGGCCCGGCGCCGGTCACCGCCATCCGCCGGCCCAGCCGCCGCGCGGTGAGGCGCAGCCGGGCCAGCGCCTCGACGGTGGCGAGGTTCGGCCTGGTCACGGCGCCGACGTGGCAGACGACGTCGGCGCCGCCCCGCTCACCGAGCAGGGCGGCCAGCTCCTCGCACAGCCGGGGCACGTCGGCGGGCTCGACCAGCCCGGCGACCCGGAAGACCTCGGGATCAGTGGTGTCCACAAGGAGGCAGACCGGCGGCGGGTACGGAACTCATCGGGGCGCCCCGCGCGAGGGGCCGCCCGCGATGCCGAACGGGACCGATGGGCGTCCCTCGGTCCCGTTCCTCCCCGCGGGTCAGGCGATGCGCTCCAGCACGACCGGGGTCGGCTCGTGCGCCGTGCCGGGGGCGGCGATGTCGTAGGCGCCGTCCAGGGACTTCAGGGCGTAGTCGAACTTCTCCGGGGTGTCCGTGTGCAGCGTCAGCAGCGGCTGGCCGGCCGTGACCGTGTCGCCCGGCTTGGCGTGCAGTTCGACGCCTGCGCCCGCCTGGACCGGGTCCTCCTTGCGGGCGCGGCCCGCGCCGAGGCGCCAGGCGGCGACGCCGACGCCGTACGCGTCGAGGCGGGTGAGGACGCCCGAGGCGGGGGCGGTGACCACGTGCTGCTCGCGGGCGACCGGGAGGGCGGCGTCCGGGTCGCCGCCCTGGGCGGCGATCATGCGGCGCCAGACGTCCATCGCGGAGCCGTCCGCGAGGGCCTTCGCCGGGTCGGCGTCCTTGAGGCCGGCCGCGTCGAGCATCTCGCGGGCGAGCGCGAGGGTCAGCTCCACGACGTCGGCGGGGCCGCCGCCGGCGAGGACCTCGACGGACTCGCGGACCTCCAGGGCGTTGCCCGCGGTCAGGCCGAGCGGGGTCGCCATGTCGGTGAGCAGCGCGACGGTCTTCACCCCGTGGTCGGTGCCCAGGCCCACCATGGTGGAGGCCAGCTCGCGGGCGTCGGCGAGGTTCTTCATGAAGGCGCCGGAGCCGACCTTCACGTCCAGCACCAGCGAGCCGGTGCCCTCGGCGATCTTCTTGGACATGATGGAGGAGGCGATCAGCGGGATCGCCTCGACCGTGCCGGTGACGTCGCGCAGCGCGTACAGCTTCTTGTCCGCCGGGGCGAGGCCGTCACCGGCGGCGCAGATGACCGCGCCGGTGGTGTCGAGGACGTCCAGCATCTCCTCGTTGGACAGCAGGGCGCGCCAGCCGGGGATGGACTCCAGCTTGTCGAGGGTGCCGCCGGTGTGGCCGAGGCCCCGGCCGGACAGCTGCGGCACGGCCGCGCCGCACGCGGCGACCAGCGGGGCGAGCGGCAGGGTGATCTTGTCGCCGACGCCGCCGGTGGAGTGCTTGTCGGCGGTGGGGCGGGACAGCGAGGAGAAGTCCATCCGCTCGCCGCTCGCGATCATCGCGGCGGTCCAGCGGGCGATCTCCGTCCGGTTCATGCCGTTCAGCAGGATCGCCATCGCGAGCGCCGACATCTGCTCGTCGGCGACCTCGCCGCGGGTGTAGGCGTCGATGATCCAGTCGATCTGGTCGGGGCTCAGCTCGCCCCGGTCCCGCTTGATGCGGATGACGGAAATCGCGTCCATGGCGTAGGTGGTTCCTTCCAGCGGGTGGGACTGTCCTGTGCGCGACTCTACGCGCATAGAGAAAGAGCGGGGAAGAAGGACGACCCCTCCGCGGACAGCGCGGAAGGGTCGTCCCGTCATCATCCGAGGTGCTGCGGCCCGAACGCCTGCGGCAGCATCTCGGCGAGCGTGAGCACGCCCTCGGGGGTGTCCAGCAGCAGCTCGTCGCCGCCGAACTCGTACAGCAGCTGGCGGCAGCGGCCGCACGGCACCAGGACCGCGCCCCGCCCGTCGACGCACACGAAGTGCGTCAGCCGGCCGCCGCCGGTGGCCTGGAGCTGGGAGACCAGCCCGCACTCGGCGCACAGGCCGATGCCGTACGAGGCGTTCTCCACATTGCACCCGGTGACGGTGCGGCCGTCGTCGGCGAGGGCCGCCGCGCCCACCGCGTAGCCCGAGTACGGGGCGTACGCGTGGGACATGGCCTCGCGGGCGGCGGCGCGCAGCGACTCCCAGGCGTCGGGGGTCACTTGCCCTGGCCCTTCTTGTAGGGCATGCCGTCCGCCTTGGGCATCCGCAGGCGCTGCGCGGACAGCGCGAGCACCAGCAGGGTGGTGACGTAGGGCGCGGCGTCCACGAACTGGCTGGGCAGCGCCTCGGTGAAGGCGTACCAGATGAACAGGCCGACGGCCACGACGGTGGCCACGGTGGCGCTCACGTACTTCTTCTTGTAGAGCTGCCAGACCGTCATCAGGATCAGCAGGATCGCCAGCAGCAGGAGCATGGCGTGGACGTTCTCGGCGCCGCCGCGCAGCTTGAGGCTGTCGGTGAAGCCGAAGAGGCCGGCGCCCAGCGCCATGCCGCCCGGCATCCAGTTGCCGAAGATCATCGCGGCGAGGCCGATGTAGCCGCGGCCGCCGGTCTGGCCCTCCTGGTAGATGCCGGTGGAGACGATCGCCAGGAAGGCGCCGCCCAGGCCCGCGAGGCCGCCGGAGACGACCACGGCGATGTACTTGTACTTGTAGACGTTGACGCCCAGCGACTCGGCGGCGATCGGGTTCTCGCCGCAGGAGCGCAGGCGCAGGCCGAACGCGGTGCGCCAGAGGATCCACCAGGTGGCGGGGATCAGCAGCAGCGCGACGACGGTCAGCAGCGACAGGCCGGTCACCAGGCCGCCGAGCACACCGGCGAGGTCGGAGACGAAGAACCAGTGCTTGGCCTGGAGGTCGGCCAGCCCGTCCGAGAGGCCGGGGACGGTGATGCGGTCGATCGCGTCGATGCGCGGGGACTGCTTGGAGGAGCCGCCCTCGGCCTCGGCGAAGGTGAAGTTGGCCAGGTAGCGGGTGAGGCCGGTCGCCAGGATGGTGATCGCCACACCGGAGACGATGTGGTTGACGTTGAAGGTGACCGTGATGATCGCGTGCAGCAGGCCGCCGAGCGCGCCGCCGGCGATGCCGAGCAGGACGCCCGTCCACGGGCCCCACTGGTAGCCGGCCCAGGCCCCGAAGAAGGTGCCGAGGATCAGCATGCCCTCGAGGCCGATGTTGACCACGCCGGCCCGCTCGGACCACAGACCGCCGAGACCGGCCAGGCCGATCGGCACGGCGAGCTGGAGGGCGCCCGCGACCTGGCCCACCGAGGTGAGGTCGTTGGCGCCGCTGATCACCCGGACCAGGGAGAACAGCAGGAGGCCGCCCGCGATGATCAGCAGGATGACCGGCAGGGACAGTTTGCGGCGTCCGCCGCCCTTCTTCGGCGCCTGCGCCGCGGCCGAAACCGTGCTCGTGGACTCGCTCATGCCGCCACGTCCTCCTTCTTCTTGGCCTGGGCGGCAAGCTCCTCGCCGACCTTCTGCTGCTGTCGGCGCAGCCCGTACTGGCGGACGAGCTCGTAGGACACGACCACCGAGATCACGATCAGGCCCTGCATGATCGTGGCGATCTCCTTCTCGTAGCCGTACTGGTCCAGGGAGGCGGAGGCCTTGTCCAGGAAGGCGACGAGCAGGGCGGCGAAGAAGATGCCGATGGGGTTGTTGCGGCCGAGCAGGGCGATGGTGATGCCGGTGAAGCCGATGCCCGCGGGGAAGCTGAAGCTGTACGTGTGGGTCTGGCCGAGCAGCAGCGGCAGACCCGTCAGACCGGCGACGGCACCGGAGATGAGCATCGCGGTGAGCACCATCTTCTTGGCGTCGACACCGCTCGCCTGGGCGGCCGAGTCGCTGGCGCCGGTGGCGCGCAGGTCGAAGCCGAAGCGGGTGCGGTTGAGGACGAACCAGTAGACGATGCCGAGCGCGAAGGCGACGAAGGTGAAGCCGTAGATGGTGCCGCCCTCGACGTCCAGGCCCGGGACCCAGCCCGACTCGGCGATCTCACCGGTCGTCAGGTCGTTGGAGCCGGCCGCCTGCACGCCCAGGTTCGCCGGCAGGATCAGCCAGGCGATCAGGCTGGTGGCGATGGCGTTCAGCATGATCGTGGAGACGACCTCGCTGACGCCCCGGGTGGTCTTGAGGATGCCCGCGATACCGGCCCAGAAGGCGCCGACGAACATGGCGACCAGGACGATCAGCAGCACGTGCAGCGGCCCGGGCAGCTCGACGGAGGCACCGACGACCGCGGCGAGCATCGCCGCGAGGCGGTACTGGCCGTCCACGCCGATGTTGAAGAGGTTCATCCGGAAGCCGATGGCGACCGCCAGCGCGGCGAGGTAGTACGTGCCGGTCTGGTTGAGGATGAGCACCTGGACGTCGGTGAACTCGGCGTTCTCGACCATGATCCGGTACGGCTCGAACGGATTGCGGTCCGATGCGAGCAGCACCACGGACGTGAGCAGGAAGGCCACGACCAGGGCGAGCGCCGGGCCGGCCAGGCCCAGGAGCATCCGGTCCTTGTCGAATTTCCTCATCGGCCCTCACCGTTCTCGTTGTGCTCGAGGTGGCCGGTGGCAGCGCCGGTCATGGCCGAGCCCAGCTCCTCGGGGGTGATCGTGGCGGGGTCCGCGTCGGCGACCAGCCGGCCGCGGTACATCACCCGCAGGGTGTCGGAGAGCCCGATGAGCTCGTCCAGGTCGGCGGAGATCAGCAGCACGGCCAGCCCCTCGCGGCGGGCCTCGCGGATCTGGTCCCAGATCTGCGCCTGCGCGCCGACGTCCACACCGCGGGTGGGGTGGGCGGCGATCAGGAACTTGGGGGCGTGGCTCATCTCCCGGCCGACGATCAGCTTCTGCTGGTTGCCGCCGGACAGGGAGGCCGCGGTGACGTCGATGCCGGGGGTGCGCACGTCGTACTCGCGCACGATCCGCTCGGTGTCCTTGCGGGCGGCCTTGGTGTCGAGGATGCCGCGCCTGCTGTTGGGGGCCTCGGTGACATGGCCGAGGATGCGGTTCTCCCAGAGCGGGGACTCCAGCAGCAGGCCGTGGCGGTGGCGGTCCTCGGGGATGTACCCGATGCCGCCCTCACGGCGCTTGCGGGTGGGCGCGGTGGAGATGTCGGTGCCGTCGAGGGTGATGACGCCGGCGTCCAGGGTGCGCAGCCCCATCAGGGCCTCGATCAGCTCCGTCTGGCCGTTGCCCTCGACACCGGCGATGCCGACGACCTCGCCCTTGTGGATGGTGAAGTCGATGCCGTCGAGGACCTCGCGGACCACGCCGTCGGGGTCGACGGCGGTCAGCCGCAGGCCGTCGACGGTGAGCATCGGGACGTCGGTGACGGTCGACTCCCGGGTCTCCGGCGAGGGCAGCTCGCTGCCGACCATCAGCTCGGCGAGCTGCTTGGTGGTCGTGGTGCGCGGGTCGGCGGTGCCGACGGTGGTGCCGCGCCGGATGACGGTGATGTCGTCGGCGACGGACAGCACCTCGCCCAGCTTGTGCGAGATGAAGATGACGGTGAGGCCCTCGGCCTTCAGCTCCCGGAGGTTGGCGAAGAGCGCGTCGACCTCCTGCGGGACGAGCACCGCGGTCGGCTCGTCCAGGATCAGGGTGCGGGCGCCGCGGTAGAGGACCTTGAGGATCTCCACGCGCTGGCGGTCGGCGACGCCCAGCTGCTCGACGAGCGCGTCCGGGCGGACGTTCAGCCCGTAGGCGTCCGAGATCTCCCGGATCTTCTTGCGGGCCTTGGCGCCGATGCCGTACAGCTTCTCGCCGCCGAGGACCACGTTCTCCAGGACGGTGAGGTTGTCGGCCAGCATGAAGTGCTGGTGCACCATGCCGATTCCGGTGGCGATGGCGTCGGCGGGGCTGGCGAAGGAGACCTGCTTGCCGTCGATCGTGATGGTGCCCTCGTCCGGCTTCTGCATGCCGTAGAGGATCTTCATCAGGGTCGACTTGCCGGCACCGTTCTCACCGACGAGGGCGTGCACGGTGCCCTTGCGGATGGTGATGTCGATGTCGTGGTTGGCGACGACGCCGGGGAAGCGCTTGGTGATGCCGCGCAGTTCCACGGCGGGAGCAGCCGGCGGCGTTGACGGACTGGACGCGTTGATGACGCACTCTCCTTGGCGGGGAAGGAGCTTCAGGAGCGGGGGCAGGGGGCGAGGGCGGTACGGGGCAGGGGCAGGAGGCGAAGTTATCGCGCCGTACGGGGCTCTACGCGCGTAGCGACGACGAAGGGGGAAAACCCGGGGAGACCCCGGGCTCCGGGTCCGGCCCGGACATGCTCCGGGTCCGGAGGGACGGCGCCTGCCGCCCCTCCGGACCCGCGGACCAGGGTTCCGGCCGCGCGGTTACGGCGCGGTCTTGACCGTGATCTTGCCGGCGATGATGTCGGCCTTGGCCTTGTTCACCGCGGCGGTGACGTCGGCCATCTTGGTGAAGGCCGGGTTGGAGGTGGCCAGGCCCACGCCGTCCTTGTCGAGGCCGTAACGGACCTCGCCGGACTGCGGCTTGCCGTCCTTGACCGACTTGATCAGGTTGTAGACCGAGTCGGAGACGTCCTTGGTCACCGAGGTGAGGATGTACTCCTTGTAGGCCGCGAGGCCCTTCTGGTTGTACTGGTCGGAGTCGACGCCGATGGCCCACTTCTTGGCCTTGGCGGCGGCCTCGATCGAGCCCGAGCCGGCGAGGCCGGCGGCGGCGTAGATGACGTCGGCGCCCGCGTCGATCTGGCCCTCGGCGGCGGCCTTGCCGAGGTCCGGCTTGGCGAAGCCACCGAAGTCCGGCGGCTGCGTCAGGTACTGGACCTTGACGTTGACGTTCTTCTTGGTGTCCTTGACGCCCTGGACGAAGCCCGCCTCGAACTTCTTGATCAGCGGGGTCTCCACACCGCCGATGAAGCCGACGGTGTTGGACTTGGTCACCTTGGCGGCGGCGACGCCGGCCAGGTAGGAGCCCTGCTCCTCGTTGAAGACGAGGTTGGCGATGTTCTTGCCGGTCTTCGAGGTGTCGTCGATGAGGCCGAAGGTGGTCTTCGGGAACTTCGGCGCGACCTCGGCGATGGCCGGCGCGTAGGCGAAACCGACGCCGATGACGGGGTTGTTGCCGGCGCGGGCCAGCTCCGTGAGGCGCTGGACCTTGTCCGGGTCGCCCTCGCCCTCGCTGGGCTCGGCTTCCTTGCCCGTGACGCCGAGGTCCTTCTCGGCCTTCTCCAGACCGGCGTAGGCGGCGTCGTTGAACGACTGGTCGCCACGGCCACCGATGTCGTACGCGATGGCTGCCTTGTCCTGGTTGTCGCCCGCGTCGGACGACGACTTTCCGCCACATGCCGTGGCGCTGAGTGCGAGTGCCGCGGACGCGACGCCCACGGTTGCGATCCTGGTGATCCGGCGCAAGGGAGGCTCCTTCGACCTGACCTAAGCGCCTCTTCTCGGCGCTGGTTTCGCGGCGATCGTAACGCGCGTAGATGTCAGGTAAAGGCCTGTTCGGTAGCCGTTATCAGATCGACGCGAACAGCCGATGGCGCTCGCCCGACTGCCACGTCGCGTAGCGGTTACCTGCCGGTAGGTGACCGGAAATGGGCGGTCGTACGGGGCCAGGGCCCGGGCCGCCCGGCCCCCTGGGGGGCGGGCGTTCCCGCCGTGCGCGGGAGGGGGCCGGAAGGGGCCGGAACGGGCCGTGCGGGGTCGCCCGGGACGGTCAGAGGGCGCCGTCGATGAGGGCGGCGGCGGTGAACAGCTCGACGCCCACCTGGATGGCCCGCTCGTCGATGTCGAAGTTGCCCCGGTGCAGGTCCAGCCGGGCGGTGTCGCCCGGGCGGCGGACGCCCAGCCGGGCCATCGCGCCGGGGACGTGCTCCATGTACCAGGAGAAGTCCTCGCCGCCGAGGCTCTGCTCGGTGTCCTCGACCGCGTACGCGCCGCGCCGCGCGGTCATCGCGTCGTGCAGCAGCTGCGCCACGGTGGCGTCGTTGACGACGGGCGGGACGCCCCGGACGTACTCGATCTGGCACTTGGCGCCGTGCAGCGTGGCCACCTCGTCGATCGCCGCGTACACCTGGTCGGGGGCGTGCCGCCACGCCTCCAGGTCCAGGCAGCGGACCGTGCCGCCCAGCTCGGCGCGCTGCGGGATGACGTTGGGAGCGTGGCCCGCCTCGATGCGGCCCCAGGTCAGGACGAGCCCGGAGCGGGTGTCGATCCGGCGGGAGAGCAGGGCGGGGGCGTCCACCGCGACGCGGGCCGCCGCGGTGACCATGTCGGTGGTCAGGTGGGGGCGCGCGGTGTGGCCGCCGGGGCCGTCGAGGGTGACCTCCAGCCGGTCGCAGGCGGAGGTGATCGGGCCGGTGCGCAGCCCGATGCGGCCGACGTCCACCCGGGGGTCGCAGTGGACGGCGACGATCCGGCCCACGCCGTCGAGGACGCCCGCGTCCACCGCCGAGATCGCGCCACCGGGCATGACCTCCTCGGCGGGCTGGAAGATCAGGCGCACCGGGCGCGGCAGCAGGCCCTCGCGGGCCAGACCGGCCAGGACGAGGCCGGTGCCGAGGACCACGGTGGTGTGGACGTCGTGGCCGCAGGCGTGGGCGCGGTCGGGCACGGTGGAGCGGTAGGGGACGTCCGTCTTGGTGTCCGGGATGGGCAGGGCGTCGATGTCGGCGCGGATCGCCAGCATGGGGCGGACGCCGTCCCAGCTGCCGATGTCGCACGTCAGGCCCGTGCCGCCGGGGAGGACCCGGGGGCTGAGCCCGGCCGCTTCGAGGCGCGTCTTGATCGCCGCGGTGGTGCGGAACTCCTGGAAGCCCAGCTCGGGGTGCATGTGTACGTCCCGGCGGAACGCGATCAGCTCGGCGCGCATGCTCTCTGGCAGCGCGCCGAGGAGGGGCGTATCGCCGGGAACGTCTGTTTCGGGGTCGCGGGACATCACCTTGTTCACCCCTGAAAGGGTAGGCGCGTTTCGCCCTCAACTAACGTGTGATCTACAAAACTTCAGCCCGATAGGGGAAAGAAACCCTGCGCAGCGGGCATGACGGCCGGGTCAAGTGGGTAAGCTCACGCGTTTTCCGACGTTTTGTCGATCTCCCCCGATCGGATCCGGTCAGGCGTTCGCGGCGGTACGGGGACGGGGCCTCACGCTCCGGTGAGCGACAGGCCGTGCGCCGAGCGTGCCGATTCGGCCACGCCCGCGAGGAAGCCCCGGGCGCGCGGGGAGGCGGTCTCCCGCAGCCACTCGGGGGCGATCTCGCACACGGTGATGGTGACCCCGCTGCCCGCCAGGGCGGCCGGCAGGGTGTGCACCACCGTCGAGGGGAAGCTGAGCACCGTGCGGCCGACCGGGCCGCGCCGGGCGGTCAGCTCCAGCGGCAGGTCGGGGCGGACGATCTCCAGCCCGGTCTCCACGGCGATCCGGTGCAGCTTCGCCACGCTCTCGCGCCGGTGGGCGAAGTAGCGGGTGGCGCCGTGGGCGGCGGCCAGCGCGGCGACCGCGCCCGTGTAGCGGCCGGGGTCCACCACGCCCGTCTCGACCAGCGAGGTGCCCACCAGGTCGGCGCCCCGGGTCAGCCGGGGCGGGCCGAAGCGGGCGCGGGTCCAGGCGAAGGTGTTGGCGGTGACCGAGGTGCCCTCGGGGGCCTCCACCGGCAGCGCGGTGAAGATCTCCACGGCGCGCCGCCGCCCGGGCGCGAACCGGCGGCGGGCCAGCGCGGTGACCGGGGCGAGGGCCAGCTCGCGCGGGGTGCGCGCCCCGCGCCGGTGCCAGCGCACCAGCCGTTCGCCCCGGGCGAGCTGGGCGGCGAACTCCATGGTGGCCGTGCCGTCGTCGACGACCGTGAGCGCCCGCGGGCCGAACAGCGTCAGCAGGAGCTGGACGTACCGGGAGAACGGGTCGCCCACGATCACCCGCTCGGCCCGCAGCAGGGCCGGGCCCAGCTCCCGCAGCGCCTTGGGCAGCGCGCCCCGGCCGCCGCGCGCCTCCTGCCAGCGCACCGCGATCCCCTCGTCCCGGGCGAGCTGCGCCATCCGCCGCAGCTGGCCGCGCGACATGGGGTCGGTCGGCGACAGGACGACGACGAGCAGGCCGGACCGGCCGCCGTGGTGGGCCCACTCCAGGACGTTGAGGAGCTGGACGGGGCTCTCCACGAAGGCGAGGTTCGGGGCGGACGCGGGCCGTTCGGCCTGGGCGGCGGTCATACCGCGGCCGGGACGCGGCGGAGCTTCTTCATGGGGGCCAGCTCCGACTCGTACACCCGCTTCACCCCGTCGCCGAGCGCGGTCTCGATGGTGCGGATGTCGCGTACGAGGCGGGCGAGGCCGCCGGGCTCGACGGAGGCGGCCTGGTCGGAGCCCCACATGGCGCGGTCGAGCGTGATGTGCCGCTCCACGAAGCAGGCGCCGAGGGCGACGGCCGCGAGGGTGGTCTGGAGGCCGGTCTCGTGGCCGCTGTAGCCGATGGGGATGTTGGGGTAGTCCCGCATCAGGGACTGGATCACCCGGAGGTTCAGCTCCTCGGCCCGCGCCGGGTAGGTGGAGGTGGCGTGGCAGAGCAGGATGCTGTCGCTGCCGAGGACCTCCACGGCGTGGCGTATCTGCTTGGGGGTGGACATGCCGGTGGACAGCACGACCGTGCGGCCCGTGGCGCGCAGGGCGCGCAGCAGCTCGTCGTCGGTGAGGGACGCGGAGGCGACTTTGTGCGCCGGGAGGTCGAACTTCTCCAGGAAGGCCACCGCCTCGGTGTCCCAGGGGGAGGCGAACCAGTCGATGCCGCGTGCGCGGCAGTGCTCGTCGACGGCGCGGTACTCGTCCTCGCCGAACTCCACGCGGTGGCGGTAGTCGATGTACGTCATGCGGCCCCAGGGGGTGTCGCGCTCGACGTCCCACTGGTCGCGGGGGGTGCAGATCTCGGGGGTGCGCTTCTGGAACTTGACGGCGTCGCAGCCCGCGTCGGCGGCGGCGTCGATCAGGGCGAGGGCCGTGTCCAGGTCGCCGTTGTGGTTGATGCCGATCTCGCCGGTGATGTAGACGGGCTCACCGGGGCCGGCGGTACGGGTGCCGAGGGTGCGGAGGCGGTTCATGGGGGTCCTTCACTGCGGTGTGACAAGCGGACGGGGCGTACGGGAATCGGGGTGGCGGGGGCGGCCGGGGGCGGGGTGACGGGGGCGGCGGGGGCCTGGGGGGCCGGCGGGTCCAGCAGCGGGGCGAGCAGCCGGGCGCGGGCCAGGTCGTGCGGGTCGTCGATCTCCAGGACGCGGGCGGCGTCGGTGACGACCAGCGCGGTGCGGCCGAAGAACCGGTGGCGGTGGGTGCGGAAGCCCCGGGCGTCCATGCCGTACGCGGCGCCGGTCTCCAGGTACTCGGGCTCCCGGTCCTGGCGCCGGGGGCGGTGCGCCCGGTCGTGGTTGACCCCCCGGGCGTCGTCCTCGCCCCGCCACAGGAAGCCGTGGGAGGGGGCGACCGTCAGGGCGGTGTCCGCGCCGGGGCCCAGCACCCGGGCGGCGACACCGTCCACGTCGGCGGCCGTGACGAACGGGCTGGTGCACTGGACGAGCAGGACCGCGTCGACCGGGCGGGCGTGCACGGCCTCGAAGGCGTCCATGGCGTGCAGGACGGCCGACTCGCTGGTCGCCGTGTCGCCGGAGAGCCCGGCCGGCCGGTGCACGGCCTCCGCGCCGGCGGCGCGGGCGGCGGCCGCGACGGCCGGGTCGTCGGTCGACACGACCACGTCCGTCACCCGCCGGGCGCCCAGGCAGGCGCGGACGGCGCGGGCGACGAGCGGGACGCCCCCGACGGCGGCCAGGTTCTTCCCGGGCACGCCCTTGGAGCCGCCGCGCGCGGGGATCACGGCCAGCACCGTGGGCCGGGGTGTCACAGCTCCCCCAGGCGCCGTATCGCGGGGGCGACGCGCTGCACGCCCTGCCGGTACAGGCCCCGCGCCGCGTCCCGCAGCACCCGGCGGACCGGGCCCGCGGCGGCCGGGCCCCCGGGCGCGTCGAGCCGGTGGCGGGCGAGGACCCCGGGCAGGTAGCCGGGGGCGGTCGCCCGGGTGTAGTAGGGCGCGACCGGGGGCAGCGACGGCGCGTCCAGCAGGTCGAGGAGGCGCGCCCGTGCCGCGTCGAAGGCCCGGGCGTAGGAGCCGTCCGCCGCGACGCCCTGGTCGGCCAGCCACGCGGCGTCCGGCCGCGGCCGGTGGCCGCCGTCGAGGGCGTCCCAGGAGGTGAGCAGCCCGGAGCCGATGAAGTGGTGGTTGCCGAGGGCCTCGCGGACGCCCAGGTCGGTGAGGACCGCCGTGGGGACGCCCCGGTGCAGGGCCTCCAGCGCGGCCGTGGAGGAGACGGTGACCAGCAGGTCGGCGCGGTCCAGCACCTCGCCCATGTGCCCGTGCACCAGCCGGAGGTTCGGCGGCGGGGAGGCCCGGCCCGGCGCGGCCAGCTTCTGGTACGGGTGCTCCTCGATGTGCGTGGTGTGCTCGCCGGGCCGGGAGCGGAGCTTCAGCAGCACCTCGCGGTGCGGGTGCAGCCGGGCGTGCTCGGACAGCCGCCGCAGCAGGTAGGCGCGGTCGGCCCGGTCGGCCGGGACCGACGGCTGGGCGGCGAACACCACGGTGTCCCGGCCGGGTTCGGGGGCGTAGGGGGCGCCGCCGAGGAAGGGCAGGGCCGCCTCGGTCACCGCCGACGGGTCGGCGCCGACCCCTTCGTACACCGCCCGGAAACGGCGGGCGTCGGCGGCCGAGTTGGCGAGGACGAGGTCGGCGCCGTGGCGCAGCAGCAGCCCGTCGGCGAGCTTCTCGTACACGACGCCGACATAGCCGGTGACGATCACCGGGCGGCGGCCGGGCAGCCGCCCGGACAGGCCCTCCAGCATCGCCCGGACGCCGCCGCCGACGAGCGCGAGGACCACCACGTCGTACCCGCCCCGGCGGACCTCGGCGAGGAACTCCGCGCCGGTGACCTCCGCCGGCGGGTCCAGGTCCGCGCCCACCTCGGCGAGCTGCCGGGCGGTCGGGGTGGCCCGGCCGCGCAGCACGAAGCCGGCGACCCGGGCCCCGGGCGGGCTGAGGCGGCGCGCCGTCAGGGCGCCCCATTTCCATCGGGTGTCGGAGTCCGCGAGTACCGCGACCCGCACCGCTGCACGGTTGCGTGGTGACACGCCGAGGACGTTAGGAAGGCACCCCGGCCGCCCGGCCCAACTCGGCCGCAACAAACGGTGAACAGCGGTCGGCGGCAATTCCCCGGCGGCCCGGTTAAGAAGTGCGCCGCCCAGTGTTCACCGCGCATCCCCGCGCCGGTGGCTCGCCGCGACCGCCGCCGCGCCTACCGTCTCGCGGGTGGTCAAGCTCTCCGTCGTCGTGCCCTTCTACAACGTGCAGGAATATGCTCCCGACACTCTGTCGAGCCTGCGCGCCAATGCCCGTGAGGACTTCGAATTCCTGCTCGTCGACGACTGTTCGGCGGACGGGACCCCGGAGCTCCTCACCCGCGCCGCGCGCGAGCTGCCGGGCGCGGTGCTGCTCACCCACTCCCGCAACGGCGGGCTGGCCACCGCCCGCAACACCGGGATCGACGCGGCGCGCGGCGAGTACCTCGCCTTCCTGGACGGCGACGACTGGCTGGCGCCCGGTCACCTGAGCCGGGTCCTCGCCGCGATCGAGGGCCTGGGCTGCGACTTCGTCCGTACCGACCATGTGCGGTGCGAGGGCAGGGCGCGCTCGGTGCGCAGGGTCCCGGTGGGGCGGCGCGGGGAGGTGCTGCGCCCGCGCGACGCGATCCTGCCGGCCGGGCGGCCGACCTCGGTGGACTACCCGTACGCCTGGGCCGGGATGTACCACCGGCGGCTGGCGGACCGGGGGCTGCTCCACTTCACCGACGGGCTGCGCACCGCCGAGGACCGGCCGTGGATATGGCGGCTGCACCGCGAGGCGGATTCCTTCGCGGTCGTCGGCGCGCTCGGCGTCTTCTACCGGCGCGGGGTCTCCACTTCTCTCACACAAATCGGCGACGTGCGTCAGCTGGATTTCCTCCGCGCTTTCGATCAGGTGCTGGCGGAAACGGCGGACGACCCCGAGGCGGACATTCTGCTGCCGAAAGCGGTGCGCACCTATTGCGCGATCATCGCCCATCATCTCCATGCGTCGGAACGCTACGAACCGCCGGTCGCCCGGCAATTGCGCAGGCTGGGCGCGGCGGCGCTGAAACGGATGCCGCAGGCCGTGCTGGACGGCGCCCTCGACTCGATGGACGCCGGGCGGGCGTCCCGGCTGCGCAGGCTGCGCCGCCGTCCGGTACCGGCGGAGGCCACCGTATGACCACGCAGATCTTCTACGCCTCCACCCTCTACGGCGCCGTGACGCTCGCCGCCGCGCTGGACAGCGGGTGCTTCCCGCCCGCCGGCCGGCGGCTGCTGGTGGTGGCCGCCACCGGGGCGGTGCCCGAGACGGCCGTGGCGCCGGACCGGGCGCCCGGGTTCGCGCGGCTGCGCGACCGCTTCGACGCCGTACGGTCGTGGAACGACGCCGTGGCGCCCTTCCACCCCGGCGGCTGGTCGCCCCGGCCGGACGACGTGCCGCTGTGGGAGCGGTACCTGCGGCTGCTGTGGGGGCTGGGCGAGGACGAGCCGGTGGAGCTGATCGTGGAGTCCCTCCAGGTGGCGCCCGCGCTGAGCATCGCGCAGGTCTTCGCGGACGCCCCGCTCGACGTGTACGCGGACGGGCTGATGAGCTACGGCCCGACGCGGGTGCGGCTGGACCCGCTGGTCGGCGAGCGGGTGCGCCGAGTGCTGCACCTGGACCTGGTGCCGGGGCTGCGCCCGCTGCTGCTGGCGGAGTTCGGGGCGGTGCCCGAGGTGGTGCCGTCGGAGGCGTTCACCAAGGTGGTGGCCGAGCTGGCGGAGGAGGCGGACGGCGCGGCCGGTCTCCCGGAGGGCGCCGCGCTGCTGCTGGGGCAGTACCTGTCCGCGCTGGGCATCCTCACGCCCGCCGAGGAGGAGGCCCTCCATCTGCGCATGGTGCGGGGCGCGGTGGCGCGCGGGCACCGGCGCCTGGTCTTCAAACCGCACCCGGCGGCCCCCGCCGCCCGGTCGCGGGCGCTCTCGCGGGAGGCGGCGGCGCTGGGCGCGGAGCTGACCGTGCTGGAGGCCCCCGTCCTCGCCGAGGTGCTGTTCCGGCGGCTGCGGCCCGCGCTGGTGGTGGCGTGCTTCTCGACCGCGCTGTTCACGGCGGACCGCTTCTACGGCGTGCCCGTCGCCCGGGTGGGCACCGGGCCGCTGCTGGACCGGCTCGCCCCGTACCAGAACAGCAACCGGGTCCCGGTGACCCTCGCCGACGCGCTGCTGCCCGGCCTGGAGGAGGCCCCCGCGCCGGGGCCCGGCGGGGTGCCGGACCTCGCCGGGCTCCTCGCGGCGGTGGGCTACGCGATGCAGCCGCAGGTCCGCCCGGACCTGCGCCCGGAGGCGGAGCGGTACCTCTCCGCGCACCGGGACGCCCGGACCCTGCGCTACTTCAAGCGGCGCCGCCTCACGGTGCTGGGCCTGCCGGGCGGCCTCCCGGCGCCCCGCAACGCGGCGGTGCGCCGGGCGGCCCGGCGGGTGGTCCGGCGCACCCGGCGCCTGAAGCGCGCCCTGCTGCGCGCGTGAAGCGCACTCTGCTGCGCGCGTGAAGCGCACTCTGCTGCGCGCGTGAAACACGCCCGCGCCGCTCGCCTGAAGCACGCCCTCCTCCGGAGGCGAGAGCCCGTCGTACTGACGGGCCGTCAGGCCGGGACGATGGGCTCCTGGATCTCGGTGACCCACTCCGACTCGTCCGGGGACCACTCCAGGTACAGCTCGCGCGAGTAGCCCGCCGAGCGGTAGCCGTTGGTGTCGATCCAGGTGGCCAGCGTCTGGATGGTGGGCAGCAGCTCGGTCATCGGGCCCCGGTGGACGACGGTCGCCGCCCGCTCCAGGCCGGGCAGCTCGACGATCTCCACGTCCGGGACGGCGCTCACCCCGGCCGGGACGGTCATCCCGGCGTGGACGACGATCGAGCCGTCGCCCTCCGGGGCGTCCTCGTAGTAGGCGATGCCCGGTCCGGCGCAGCTCAGCGCCCCGGCGGCCTCCAGCCGGGCGCACAGCTCCTGGTAGAGGGGCGTGATGACCGGCCCGATCTGCTCCGGTCCGAAGCCGGCGGCGACGGCGGTGAGCACCGCCAGCCGGGCGCCCGGCACACTCTTGACGACGACGTCCTGCGTGGACATGTGTCCCTCGCTCTCGATGGCCCGGAGCCTCGCCCCGACCTGCGCCAGCCGTGCCGCCGCGTCGCTCATGGCGGACTCCAGCTCGGCCCGGCGCAGCCGGAGCATCCCGCGCAGCTCGTCCGCCCCGACCTCCTCGTCGAGGATCGAGCGGACCTGGTCCAGGGTGAAGCCGAGGTCCTTGAGCGCGATGACGCGGTTGAGCCGGGCGAGCTGGGCCGCCTCGTAGAAGCGGTAGCCGCTGTGCGGGTCGACATGGGCGGGGTGCAGCAGTCCGACGGCGTCGTAGTGGCGCAGCATCCGGACCGACACCCGGCCGTGTCTGGCGAAGTCTCCGATGGTGAACATGGTGTCTCCTACGACACGGCCTCACACGGTGTGAGGGTCAACCCCGCCCCGGCCGGGCCCGGCGGCGGCGGTCAGGCCGTGCTGCTCAGGGACAGTTTCACCGCGAAGCCGAGGAAGAGCGCGCCCGCCGCCGAGGTGGCGGTGGCCGACAGCCGCCGGCGGCGGCGGAAGGCGGCGGCCAGGTGGGTGCCGGTGAAGATCAGCAGCGTGAGGTAGAGGACGCTGGCGGCCTGCGCGAGCGCGCCGAGCACCACGAAGGACAGCGCCGGGTACTGATACGCCGGGTCGACGAACTGGACGAAGAAGGCGATGAAGAACAGGATCGCCTTGGGGTTGAGCAGGCTGATCACGAAGGCCCGCCGGAACGGCCGCTCGGCCGCCGCCGCGGGCCCGTCCGCGCCGCCCGCGGCCTCGGCCGCCCGCTCCCGCCGGGTCCGCCACATCGCCCAGGCGGCCCGGAGCATGCCGACCGCCAGCCAGGTCAGATAGCCGGCGCCGGCGAACTTCACGATCCCGAAGAGCACCGCGTTGGCCTGGAGCAGCGAGGCGACCCCGGCCGCCGACAGCGTCATCAGCACGGTGTCGCCGCACCACACGCCGGAGGCGGCGACGTACCCGGTCCGGACGCCGCGCCGGGCGGCGACGGACAGCACGTACAGCGAGTTGGGCCCCGGGAGAAGAATGATCAGGGCGAGGCCCACGAGGTAGGTCGGCAGATCGGTGACACCCAGCATGAGGCGGAGTGTCGCACAGCGGTACGAGATCCCGCCGCCGGATTCCGGATCGCGGAACAGGCCCGTACGGCGCGTACACCCCTGAACGTCGCGCGTACACCGCTGCACCTCGCGCGTACACCGCTTGTCCCGCGCGTGCAACCAAGTGCACCCGTCGCGCATCCCTTAGTACACGTCATCACACTCGGGGGGCTTCCATGCAGCACCGTACGTCCGGCATACGCAGAGCGGTTCTCGCCGCCGCGGCCGTCACTCTCGCGGCCACCGGCTGCACCACCCAGGCCGTGGGGGCGGCCTCGGCGCCGTCGGCCGCGGCCACCGCCTCTCCGTCGCCGTCGTCGGGGGCGTCCGCCGCGGGCGGCTCCGGCCCGGCCGCCTCCGCCTCGCCGGTGGCCGCCGATCCGGCGCGGGCGGACGAGGTGCTGATGGCCGAGGGCACCGAGACGGAGCAGGTGCGGGAACTCCAGGCGCGGCTGCGGCAGCTCGGCCACTTCCACCGCAGCCCCACCGCCTTCTACGGCTCGATGACCGCCAAGGCGGTCTCCGCCTTCCAGGGGAAGCAGGGCCTGCCGGAGACGGGCAAGGTCGACGGGACGACCTGGGCGCGGCTGACGGCCGGGTCGCGCACCCCGACCGCCGGGGAGCTGCGCCCGCCCACCACCAATGAGCTGGACAAGCCGGACGAGCGCTGTATGACGGGCCGGGTGCTGTGCATCAGCAAGGAGAGCCGGACCCTCGCCTGGATGATCGACGGCAAGGTCGTCTCGGCGATGGACGTCCGCTTCGGCTCGGAGAACACCCCGACCCGCGAGGGCACCTTCAAGGTGGACCGCAAGGAGCGGGAGTGGGAGTCGACGCTCTACCACACGGCGATGCCGTACTCGATGTTCTTCAGCGGCGGCCAGGCCGTGCACTACTCGTCGGACTTCAAGGCCCGCGGCTACAACGGCGGCTCGCACGGCTGCGTCAACGTCCGGGACAAGGAGCGGCTCGCGAGCGTCTTCGGCCAGGTGAAGGTCGGCGACAAGGTCGTCGTCCACTGGTGAGGCGCCAAGCGCGCGGGGAGGAAAGGGGGCGCGGGCGGGACCGGGGGAACGTGTCCCGCCCGCGCCATGTGCGCTGAGCCGTAGGTACGGGGGGAACCCCGGCTCCTTGCGCTGCCGATGACCAGTCGGCTCACTCAGTACTGCGCCACGGGACGGAAAAACGTCACACCCGTCCGGAAAAAATTTCCGGCCGCCGCATCACCGCAGGTCAGAAGGCCAGGCCCGTGGGGCGCACGGAGAGCGCCGGAGCGAGCGGGCGCCAGGACATCGACGGCCGCGCCGCCTCCGAACCACCACCGCCGCCACTGCCCCAGCCGGTCCCGCCCGCGCCGCCGCCGTGGCCGCCCCCGCCGCCGGCCGGGCCGCCCTGGCCGGAGCCGCCGTCACCGGCACCACCGCCGGAGGAGCCGTTCTGCCGGTCGTCGAAGGCCAGCACCTTGTCGCACAGCAGCTTGATGTACGCCGCGCCCCGGGCCTCGTCGGCCAGCCGCTCGCGGCGGTCCAGGTCGAGGCTGCCCTCCCGGAAGTCGCGGCAGTCCTCGACCGTACGGGCCAGCCAGCCGTCGCCCTTCCCGGCGGAGCCCGCCACCCCGGCGGTGCCGGACTCGTCCGGTTCCGCCCCCGGGCCCGTGCCCGCGCTCGCCGGGTCGCCCGGGTCGCCCTCGGGCCGGCCGCCCGTGCCGTCGCCGCCGCCGACCGTCCCGGGGGCGGGCGTCCCCTCCGGGTCCGGCCGCCCCGGTGTCCGGTCGGTGCCCTCGCCGGGCGTCGCCGGAGCGGTGGGCGGCACGTCCCCGGGCTCGCCCGGCGTACCGGTCACGGCGTCCTCCCGCTCGCCGGACGCCTCGCCCGCCGACCCGGTGCCCGGCGTCTCGGCGGCCGACACCGACGAGGCGGGCAGCGGCTCGGGCTCGCCGCCCAGCACCGGCAGCACCCCGGCGCCCGCGCCCACGGCGACCCCGCCCACGGCCAGTCCGGCGACCGACGCCGCGAGGCCCCAGCGCACGGGCCGCGCCCAGCGCACCCGCCCGCGGGCCACCCGCACCTCCCGCACGCCCGGCACGTCCCGCGCGCCCGGGGTCCACGGCGCACCGGACGCCCGCGCCGCGCGGAACGCCGCCAGCGCGGCCTCCTCGCCGGGCAGCGCCTCCTCCGCCGGGCGGGCCCCGGCGCGCAGGGCGTCCAGCGCCCGGCGCACCTCCCGGGCCCGCCGCTCCTCGGGGCCGGCCGGTTCGCCCCGCAGCAGGGCCTCCGCCGCGTCCAGGTCGAGCCATTCATCCCGCTCGTCGGCCATCACATGTCCCTCTGCGTCCGCGAGCGCCAATGCGTCACAGGGGTGCGCACCCGGGAGACCGTCCGCCGCTCGGGCTGCGGCGGTACGGCGCCCAGCGCGGCGGGGGCCTTCGCGCCCCCGGTCGAGGCGGCCGGTTCCGGGCCGCCGTCGGCGTCCAGGAGTTCGGCCAGCTTCTTCAGTCCGCGGTGGGCGGCGGTGCGCACCGCACCGGGCCGCTTGCCCAGTGTCCGTGCGGCGCTCTTCGCGTCCAGCCCGACGACGACACGCAGGATGACGGCCTCGGCCTGGTCCTGCGGGAGCTGTGCGATCAGATCCATCGTGCGGCCGGTGGCCAGGGACTCCATGGCCTCGGCCGCGGTGTCGGTCTCGGCCGGCTTGTCCGTCAGTTCCGTCTCGTCCCCGCCGATGGCGGGGCGGCGGCCCCGCATCCGCAGGTGGTCGAGCGCGCGGTTGCGGGCGATACGGGCCGCCCAGCCCCGGAAGCGGTCGGCGTCCCCGGTGAAGCGGTCGAGGTCGCGGGATATCTGCAGCCAGGACTCCGACGCGACGTCCTCCGCGTCGGCGTCGCCGACCAGCGTGCGTATGTAGCCGAGGAGCCGCGGATGCACGGCGCGGTACACAGCACGGAAGGCGTCCTCGTCCCCGTCCTGCGCCGCGAGCACCGCGGCGGTCAGCTCCGCGTCGTCCCCCAGCACTCCCACTACCCGTTCGTCATCGCGGCTGGTCACCGCCGTCGCTACGCTCCGCGCGCAGCGCCACGCTACGTGGTCGCCCGGCATGGCGTCCACGTCTTGTACAACTTGCAACTTCACCTTGACCACCTGCGGTGTGACAGAAAACGCACCCGTGGCGCTGATAGGAGTACGGGGCCGTACCGCGGACCCGTGGAAGACGGCCGGGGCCTCTCCTGTGGGGGGTGGCGGCCCCGGTCGTCCTCCGCCCGCTCAGCGGGCGCGCCGGTCATGACCTGCGGGAGTGCTCCTTCTCCCGGCTCTCCCGGCCCTTCTCATGGCCCCGCCCCTTGTCCTTGTCACGGCCGTCGTCACGGTCGTCGTCGCGGCCCTTGTCGCGGCCCTTGTCGCGTTCTCCGTCACGTTGCCCGTCGCGCTCCCTGCTGTGGCCCTTGCGGGAGTCCTTGCCGCCGGCTTCCTTCGTACGGTCCTTCTGGCCGTCCCGGTTCTGCCGGCGATCCTCCTGCTCCGGCTGGTCCGGGCGGGCGCTCCGCCGCGTGGGAGAGGGCGCCGCTCCGGAGGGGTCCTTCTTACCGCTTCCGGCGCGCTCATTCTCGCGCGCCGGGGGTTCGCCCCCTCCACCGGGAGTCCGGTACGGGGACGAGGGCGAGGTCACCGCCGTCGGCGCCGGCCCCGGCGTCACCGCGCCGCCGCCGTCGCCGCCCGTGAAGGGCGCACGGATCGCCCCGGTCTGCGCCGCCACCGCGACGCCGCCCAGCAGCACGGTCACCGCCCCGGCGAGCGCCCCGGCCCGCAGCCCGCACCACCGGCGCCGCCGCCGCACCGCCACCCGGTCGCCGCCCGCGTCCCGCGCCTCCCGCGCCGCCCGGAAGGCCGCCACCGCCCGCTCCTCGCCCGCCGGGTCGGGGTCACCGTCCCGTACGAGCGCCGCGAGCAGCACGGCGGCCACCGCGCCGTCGTCCCCGCGCGGTCTGCTGTCCCTGCTCATCTGCCGACTCCGCCCTGGGCCAGTCGCCCGGCGAGTTTCCTCAGGCCCCGGTAGGCGGCGGTTCGCACCGCCCCGGGACGCTTACCCAACACGCGCGCGGTCGCGGGGCCGTCCAGTCCGACGACCACCCGCAACAGCACCGCTTCGGCCTGCTCGCGCGGCAGGCCCCTGATCATCGCGAGCGTCCGCTCGGTCGACAGGCTCTCCAGCGCCTCGGCCGCCGTGTCCTGACCGGACGGCAGGTCCAGCGCGTCCTGCTCGATGCCCGAGGTGCGGGGGCTGCGCTTCAGCCGCCGCAGGTGGTCGAGCGCGCGGTGGCGGGCGATCGTCGCCGTCCACGCGCGGAAGCCCGCGCCGTCGCCCCGGAACCTGCCGAGGTCCCGCGCTATCTCCAGCCAGGCGTCGGCGGCCACGTCCTCGGCGTCGTCGCCGACCAGTCCGCGCACGTATCCGAACAGCCCGGGGTGGACCAGCCGGTAGACGCGCGCGAAGGCGACCTCGTCCCCCCGCTGGGCGCGCTCCACGGCAGCGCCGAGTTCCGCGTCGTACGCCCCCACACTCCCCTCTGCGTCCGGGGGCGGGGAAATGTCACATCAGGGCCCGGGCGCGCCGGAGCCGCCGTCCGCCGCGCGCGGTGGTGCGCGGCGGGCGGGCGGCGGCCGATCAACGGCCGGTGGCCGTCGCGAAGGTGACGAAGGAGGACCAGGCACCCGGCGCCAGCGCGAGCTGGGGCCCGGCGGGCACCTTCGAGTCCCGGACGTGGACGGTGGAGGGGCAGGCGGCGACCTCGACGCAGCTGTCGCCAGAACCTGTGCTGTAGCTGGACTTGCGCCAGGAAAGGGCGATTTCGACGCAGCTGTCGCCGTCGCCCCCGCTGTAGCTGCTCTTGAACCAGGTCAGTTCGTGGGTGCTCATAGCGCTCCTCGCAGTCGCGACAGCAGGCCCCGGGAGTCATCCGGAGTGAGGGCCTGCGCCCGCAGTTTCCCATAGCGCATCTGAAGCACGCCGACCTCTTTCGGATCGACGATCAACTGACCGGTCCGCTGCCCCTCGCAGTAACCGACCCACTGGTGCTCGGGCGCCGCAGCCAACTGAATCGGCCCGTCCAGCGCCGTATGGTGCCCCCGCTCCAGCGGGAGCACCTGCACCGCCACGTTCCGCAGCTCGGTGACCTCCAGCAGGTGGTCCAGCAGCTCCCGGGTGACCTCCGCCCCGCCCACCCGGTGGTGGAAGAGGTGCTCTTCGAGGATGAAGCTGTACGCGGTGTTGGGCCGGTCCCGCAGTAACCGCTGCCGCTCCAGCCGCGCCGTCATCTGGTCCTCCACCTGCTCGTCGCTCAGCGGCGGCAGCTGGCCCCGGAACAGCACGCGGGCGTACGCCTCGGTCTGCAACAGTCCCGGGATCACCCGCGGTTCATAGGTGTCGAGCGTGATCGCGGACGCCTCCAGGAGCGCCCACGTCTGGAACCATATGGCCAGCCCGGGCTTGCGGGTGAGGTGCTGGGACGCCTTCCGCAGCGCGCCGAAGGCGTTCAGCGCCTCCTCGGCCCGCTCCACGAACTCCCGTGTCGGAAAGCGCCTGCCCTGTTCGACGGAGGCGAGGTAGTGCGCCGAGTAGCCCATGATCTGCGCCAGTGCCTCCTGGGTGAGGCGGGCGTTCTCGCGGAACGCCTGGAGCACGGCGCCGAATGTCCGCAGGCTCTCGGACCGTTCGGGTTCGGTGATGCCTTCTGTCATGCCGGTGACCCCCGGGTCTTCCTGGTCCATCCCGTGGCGGGTCACCCATGCTCACAGCACCGGAGGCGCGGCGTCCACCCAGAGCACCCGTACAGTCACTTTCTGTACGGGTCGGGTACCGGTCCTCGCGGCCGCCGCACAAGAACGGGGCCGGGGCGGTGAGTTCCGCCCCGGCCCCGGTCAGGTGCTCAGACGACGGGGTCCTCGAAGCCGGGCTCCTCCAGGCCGCCCTCCTCGAACTCGGCGCCGTCCATGGCCGGTCCGGCGAACATGCCCTGCATCAGGCCCGCGATGTCCAGCTCCTTGGCGCCGGCCGGGGCGGTGGGGCGCTCGCCGCCGCCGATCCGCATGACCAGGCCGAACTTCTTGACCTTGGCGTCCTCGGCCAGCTTGGCGAGGTCCACGCGGACCTCCTTCAGCTCGCCGTTCTTGAGCGCGAAGTCGGCCGTCACCTTGGCGTCGGGAGCCTCCTTCAGCTCCTTGTCCGTGGGCAGGTCCATGCCGGTCGGCAGTTCCTTGGCCAGCGGGCGCAGCTCGCCGACCAGCTCGGTGACGAGAGTGCGGAAGGGCGCGGTGGCGGTGATGTGCTCGGTGCCGTCCGCGTTCTTGCCGGTGGCGAAGTCGACCTCGTTCGCCACGACCTTGCGCAGCGAGTCGAGCAGCTTCTCCTGGGTCTTGGCGTCCAGGGTGGGCTCCGGCGAGGGCTTCCCGGCGGGCCCTCCGGCGGTCTCACCGGCCGCCTTCTCCGCGTCCTTGGTGTTGAACTTGACCCACTTGCCCTCCAGCACGTCCTTGAACGCGCCGGCCTCCGGGGGCAGCTCCTTGGCGTCCGGCATGGGCTCACCGGCCACCTTCTCCAGGGCCTTGGGGTCGGTGCGGAGGTAGGCCCAGTCCCCGACCTGCCGCAGCTCGGCGAGGGTCCCCTCCGGGGTGGTGACCTTCATCGCCGCCCCGGTGTAGTCCTTCTCGCCGGACTGGTCGAGCGGCTTCTTCGACTCGATGGTGAAGCTGAACTTCGCGCCCGCGAGCAGGTCGGCGGCCTCGTCGGGCATCTCCTCGCCGGGCGCCGGGTCCGACGAGGCGTCCAGCGCCTTCAGCGAGGCGGCGTCGGTGTCGAGGTCGATCTCGAAGGAGAGCGACTTCTCCTTGCCGAGCTTCTCGAACGCCTGGTCCAGCTTCTTGCCGGCGGAGAGCTGCTCGGCCGTGCCGCAGGCGGCCGAACCCGCCAGGACGGCGCCGACGACTGCGGTGGCGGTCAGGGTCTTGCGTATGGCGGTGATGATGGTCTCCTCGTCGATGCGATCACGGCGTGATCGCTGAGGAGACTCCTCACCGGCGCGCAGGGTTGCACCGAAAGCGTGCTCGATTACGTCACAGCCCGCGCTCCCGGCGGGAGACCACGGCCCGCAGCACCCGCCGCGCCTCGGCCGAGACCTCCAGCACCGGCCGGAGCCCGGAGGCCGGGCCCTCGGACGGCGCGGCGGCGAGGAAGTCCAGGACCTGCGCCTGGCGCCGCTCCTCCGCCTCGGCCAGGGGCCGCCCGCCCAGCCCCTCGTGCAGCTCCAGGGCGGTGGCCGCGCAGGTGCGGGCCCAGGCGCGCAGTGCGGCCGCGTCCCAGGAGGACGGGGCGGCGCCGATCATCTTCCGTACGAGGACGGTGCCGTCGGCGTCCGCGACCCGGGTTAGCACGGCGCGGACCTCCCCGAGCCGGTCGGTCCAGCCCGTACCGCCCTCGGAGACGCACGCCCACAGCGGGCGCAGCAGGTCGTCGGGCGCGTCGCCCAGCAGGGGGAGGCACCGGTCGAGGCAGGCCAGGGCGGAGGCCGCCACGTCCCGCTCGTCGTCGGTCTCGTCGATCCGGTGCTGCGCGCTCTGACTCATGGCCGTCTCCCGTCGCGGACGCGGTACGTGTTGTACTGCGCCGCCTGGCCGGATTTCATCACTGCGTGTGGCGGGAAACCATGGGTTGAGCGACGACCGGGCCCGGCCGCCCGGGCACATCACCCCGGCCGTGTCAGGCACCACCGCCCAGTTTCCGCCCCAGCTCCTGGAACTGTGCCCAGGTCAGCTCGGGTGCGGCCGGGTCCCAGAGCTTCTGGGCCGTCGCCCGCAGCGGCATCCGGATGCCGTCGGCCACTTGCGCCTGGGTCTGGGCGTCCGCCAGGTCGCACCAGACCGCGAACCGGCCGCCGAGGATCTGGCCCGCGTACCGCTCGGGCACGGCCGACGAGCCGCGCAGCACCAGCGGGGTCCACTCCTCGTAGATGCGGCGGCCGGTGGGGTAGGTGAACTCGTTGGGCTCGCCGAGCACGTAGTAGAGGTACTCGTCGTTGAGGTTCACCACCTTGCGGCCCTCCTGGAGGTACTCGACGGGCTCGCGGGCGCCGATCTCCTTTCCGGTCCAGTACTCCACCTCGATGCCCTTGTCCGCGGTGACCTCGCCGCCCGCGAAGAAGCCGTCGTTCCACGCCTTGGCCGTCTTCTTCGCCTTGTTCGCCACGGCCGCCCGGTCGTTCAGCCAGCCGGTGGCCAGGTCCTCGACGGTCGCGTTCGCGCCGAACCTCTGCCGCGCCGCCTGCGCGAGCTGCGGGTAGGAGGCGGCCGGGTCGCGCACGGTCAGCGCCTGGTACTCGTCGGCCCCGACGTGGAACCAGGGGCCGGGGAAGAGCGCGGCGTACTCGCGGATCAGGTCGTCGACGACCTTCGCCGACTCGGCCTTGGAGATGTCGATGGCGCCCTGCCGGGGGGTGCCCTGCACATTGCGGAGCTGGAGCTGCGGGTACGCGCGCAGCACGGCGCCGAGGTGTCCGGGCGAGTCGATCTCGGGGACGACGGTGATGTGCAGCCGGGCGGCGAGCGCCAGGATGCGGCGGACCTGCGCGGTGGTCAGGTGGTCCCGGGAGACGACCTCGGGGTGGGTGGTCGACTGGACGCGGAAGCCCTGGTCGTCGGAGAAGTGCAGGACCAGCTGGTTCATCTTGAGGTCGGCCATCTCGCGCAGCCGGGCCTCGATCCAGGAGGCGTCGAAGTGCTTGCGGGCGATGTCCAGGTTCAGCCCGCGCTGCGGCTTGCCGGGCCGGTCGCGGATCACGCCCTCGGGGACGGTCCCGCCGGAGCGGAGCGCCTGCTTGACCGTCCGGGTGCCGTAGAAGGCCCCGGCCTGGTCGGGCGCGGATATCCGGACCCGGCCGTCGCGGGTGGTCAGGGTGTACGACTCGGGGCCGCCGGCCTGCCCGGTGTTCAGCGCCAGCTCGACGTCGCCGGGCCGGGGCGCGGTCTCGCCCCGGTAGGCGGCCTTCAGCTCGCCGGCCAGCAGCCGGGCCTCGTCGGCGAGGACCCCGCTGCCCTTGGCGACGACCACCGCGGTGCCGGCCGCGGGCTTCCAGCCGGGGCCGCGGGCCGCCTCGTGCTCGCGCACGGAGGGGATGGTGCGCGGCTCGGCGGAGAGCGGATACGACTGAATAGGTGACGGCGTGGCCGATGGCGTGGCCGATGGCGTGGCCGACGGGTCGGGTGTCGGCGCGGTGCTCGCGGGGCCGGCGGGCGCCGACGCGCCCCCGTCGCCGTCGCCGCCCTGTCCGCATCCCGCCACGGCGAGGGACAGGGCCACGGCCGCGACCAGACCCCCTGTGAAATGCCGGTTCACACGCTTACCTCCGTCCATGGGCGTCCATGGGTGTACGGAAACTCTCCCTTCCGAGTGAACTTCTCGCATCTCCCGCACCGCTTGCGCTCACCCTGGGTAATGTTGTGCCCCTTCCCTCACAGCTCTCTCACACGTCCCGCTGCCCACCCGAGGAGCCCACGCTGTCCGGCGATTTCCCCGCAGGCGCCCCGGAGCGGCCGTCCTCCGGCGCGCCCACCCGCGCGGGTACCACGCGTACCGGCGCCATACCCGTCCAGAGCTGCGGCGCGCCCGCCCGCGAGGGCCTGGTGCGGTTCAACGCCGCGCCCCCCGGCGAGGCCGAGGCGGCCCTGCTGGCCTGCTGCGGCAGCCGCCGGTGGGCCCGCCGGATCGCCGCCCACCGCCCGTACCCCACGCTGGACGCCCTGCTCGCCGCCGCCGAGGAGGCCGGGTACGACCTGGCGGGCGCCGACCTGGACGAGGCGCTGGCCGACGAGACCCCGGTGGACCTCCCGCCGGGCACGCCCGCCGCCGCCCGCACCGCCTGGGAGGCGGCGCACGCCGAGTACGCGAGCCGCTTCCGGCACGCCTTCGTGATCTGCCTGGACGGCCACCGGCCCGAGGAGCGCCTCAACCACGCGCTGTCGGCCATCCACACCCGGATGAGCCACCCGCCGGAGAAGGAGCGGGGGATCGCCGCCGAGGAGCTGTGCCGCCTCGCTCGTGCCCGTTTGTCCCGTCTGATCGGACGAACCGGTGCCCCGGGTAGCCCGTCCGTGCCTGTTTGATCACACCTGAGGACCCCGCGCGAGGGATCCGACAAGTCGTCGCTACGATGACCGGGGCCGGTGGACCGTACCCGGCCGGGTCAGACCGACATCGAAGCCGGCCGACCCTGATCCCCGCTCCCGGAGGGTTTTTCCGTGCCGGCTGGAACGCTGTACCGCGGCCGGGAAGGCATGTGGTCGTGGGTGGCTCATCGAGTCACCGGCGTCCTCATCTTCTTCTTCCTGTTCGTACACGTGCTGGACACCGCTCTCGTCCGCGTCTCCCCCGAGGCGTACGACGAGGTCGTCGCCACCTACAAGACGCCGATCGTCGCGCTGCTGGAGTACGGCCTCGTGGCCGCCATCCTCTTCCACGCGCTCAACGGTCTGCGTGTGATCGCCGTGGACTTCTGGTCCAAGGGCCCGCGCTACCAGAAGCAGATGCTCTGGACCGTGATGGGCATCTGGTTCGTCCTGATGGTGGGCGCCCTGTACCCCGTCCTCGGCCACGCCGCGCGCGAAGTGTTCGGGAGCTGATGTCAGAGATGTCCACTGATCTCACCAAGTCCGCCGTCGGCCCCGTCGAAGGCGTGGGGCTGTACGACGCCGACAACCCGGCTCCCGTGATCGAGCCGCCCCGCAAGCGGACGGGGAAGACCCCGAAGTCCACCCGCGGCAACTTCGAGATGGCCGCGTGGCTCTTCATGCGCCTGTCCGGTGTCGTGCTGGTCGTCCTGGTCATCGGCCACCTGCTGATCCAGCTCGTGCTGGACGGCGGCGTCTCCAAGATCGGCTTCGCCTTCGTGGCCGGCCGCTGGGCGTCCCCGTTCTGGCAGGTCTGGGACCTGCTGATGCTGTGGCTGGCGATGCTGCACGGCGCCAACGGCCTGCGTACCGTGATCAACGACTACGCCGAGCGCCCGAACACGCGCCTGTGGCTCAAGGGCCTGCTGTACACCGCCACGGTGTTCACCATCCTTCTGGGCACGCTGGTGATCTTCACCTTCGACCCGAACATCCGCTAGGCACGGGGCTGAGGAAATCCGCATGAAGATCCACAAGTACGACACCGTCATCGTCGGCGCCGGCGGCGCGGGCATGCGCGCGGCCATCGAGGCCACGAAGCGCAGCCGTACCGCCGTGCTGACGAAGCTGTACCCCACCCGCTCCCACACGGGCGCCGCGCAGGGCGGCATGGCCGCCGCGCTGGCGAACGTGGAGGAGGACAACTGGGAGTGGCACACCTTCGACACGGTCAAGGGCGGTGACTACCTGGTCGACCAGGACGCCGCCGAGATCCTGGCGAAGGAGGCCATCGACGCCGTCCTCGACCTGGAGAAGATGGGCCTGCCGTTCAACCGGACCCCGGGCGGCACCATCGACCAGCGCCGCTTCGGCGGCCACTCCCGCAACCACGGCGAGGCCCCGGTCCGCCGGTCCTGCTACGCCGCGGACCGCACCGGCCACATGATCCTCCAGACGCTGTACCAGAACTGCGTCAAGGAGGGCGTGGAGTTCTTCAACGAGTTCTACGTCCTGGACCAGCTGATCACCGAGGTCGACGGCGTCAAGAAGTCGGCCGGTGTGGTCGCCTACGAGCTGGCCACCGGCGAGATCCACGTCTTCCAGGCGAAGGCCGTGATCTACGCGTCCGGCGGCACCGGCAAGTTCTTCAAGGTGACCTCCAACGCGCACACCCTGACCGGTGACGGCCAGGCCGCCTGCTACCGCCGGGGCCTGCCGCTGGAGGACATGGAGTTCTTCCAGTTCCACCCGACGGGCATCTGGCGCATGGGCATCCTGCTGACGGAGGGCGCCCGCGGTGAGGGCGGCATCCTCCGCAACAAGGACGGCGAGCGCTTCATGGAGAAGTACGCGCCCGTCATGAAGGACCTCGCGTCGCGTGACGTCGTCTCCCGCTCCATCTACACGGAGATCCGCGAGGGCCGCGGCTGCGGCCCCGAGGGCGACCACGTCTACCTGGACCTGACGCACCTGCCGCCGGAGCAACTGGACGCCAAGCTCCCGGACATCACCGAGTTCGCCCGGACCTACCTCGGCATCGAGCCCTACACGGACCCGATCCCGATCCAGCCCACCGCGCACTACGCCATGGGCGGCATCCCGACCAACGTCGAGGGTGAGGTCCTCAGCGACAACACCACCGTCGTCCCGGGCCTGTACGCCGCGGGCGAGGTGGCCTGCGTGTCGGTGCACGGCGCCAACCGCCTGGGCACCAACTCGCTGCTGGACATCAACGTCTTCGGCAAGCGCGCCGGCATCGCCGCCGCCGCGTACTCCGCCACGGCCGACTACGTCGAGCTGCCGGAGAACCCGGCCCTCTTCGTCCAGGAGCAGGTCGAGCGCCTGCGGAACTCCACCGGCAGCGAGCGGGTCTCGGTGCTGCGCAAGGAGCTCCAGGAGACGATGGACGCCAACGTGATGGTGTTCCGCACCGAGCAGACGATCAAGACGGCCGTCGAGAAGATCGCCGAGCTGCGCGAGCGCTACCTGAACGTGTCCATCCAGGACAAGGGCAAGCGGTTCAACACGGACCTGCTGGAGGCCATCGAGCTGGGCAACCTGCTCGACCTGGCCGAGGTCATGGCCGTCTCTGCGCTGGCCCGCAAGGAGTCCCGCGGCGGTCACTACCGCGAGGACTACCCGAACCGCGACGACGTCAACTTCATGCGCCACACCATGGCGTACCGCGAGGTCGGCGCCGACGGCTCCGAGACCGTGCGTCTCGACTACAAGCCCGTCGTCCAGACCCGCTACCAGCCGATGGAGCGTAAGTACTGATGGCAACCCCGACCCTGGAGAAGCGGGAAGCCGGCTTCGCCGACTCCCCGTACATCACCGCCACCTTCCGGATCCGCCGCTTCAACCCCGAGGTGTCGGAGCACGCGGTCTGGGAGGACTTCCAGATCGAGATCGACCCCAAGGAGCGCGTCCTCGACGCCCTCCACAAGATCAAGTGGGACGTCGACGGCTCGCTGACCTTCCGGCGCTCCTGCGCGCACGGCATCTGCGGCTCCGACGCGATGCGGATCAACGGCAAGAACAGGCTCGCCTGCAAGACGCTGATCAAGGACATCAACCCGGAGAAGCCCATCACGGTCGAGGCCATAAAGGGCCTGACGGTCCTCAAGGACCTGGTCGTGGACATGGAGCCGTTCTTCCAGGCGTACCGCGACGTAATGCCCTTCCTGGTCACCACGGGCAACGAGCCGACGCGTGAGCGGCTCCAGTCCGCCGAGGACCGCGAGCGGTTCGACGACACCACCAAGTGCATCCTGTGCGCCGCGTGCACGTCGTCCTGCCCGGTGTTCTGGAACGACGGCCAGTACTTCGGCCCGGCCGCGATCGTCAACGCCCACCGCTTCATCTTCGACTCGCGCGACGAGGCCGGGGAGCAGCGACTGGAGATCCTCAACGACAAGGACGGTGTGTGGCGCTGCCGCACCACGTTCAACTGCACGGACGCCTGCCCGCGCGGTATCGAGGTCACCAAGGCGATCCAGGAAGTGAAGCGCGCGCTGATCACGCGCCGCTTCTGACGCTTCCCGTTCGTCCCCCCGAAGGGCCCGCTTCCGCGACGGAGGCGGGCCCTTCGCCGTGCGTCCCGCCCGTTCTCCCTCGTCCCGGTGGTTTGGCCGAACTACGCGTAGACCGGATGGATGCCTGGGGCATGTAGTGGGACCGGCAGTCCGAATCCCGTCGTCTGCGAGGCCCTCATGACGGAAGCCGTAGCCTTTCCCCAGAACCGCACCTGCCCCTACCACCCGCCCGCCGCCTACGATCCGCTGCGCCGGGAACGGCCGCTGTCCCGGGTCACGCTCTACGACGGCCGCTCGGTGTGGGTCGTCACCGGGCACGCCGCCGCCCGCAGTCTCCTGTCGGACCAGCGGCTGTCCACCGACTCCACCAACGCGGCCTTCCCGATCTTCGCGGAACGGGTCGCCGCCGTGCGCGACCGCCGTCCGCGCCGTACGGCCCTGCTGGGCGAGGACGACCCCGTCCACCACGTACAGCGGCGGATGCTCATCCCGAGCTTCACGCTCAAGCGCACGGCCGACCTGCGCCCGCGCATCCAGCAGGCGGTGGACGAGCTGATCGACGCCATGATCGAGCAGGGGCCGCCGGCCGAGCTGGTGTCGGCCTTCGCCCTCCCGGTGCCGTCCATCGTCATCTGCGACCTGCTGGGCGTGCCGTACGCCGACCACGACTTCTTCGAGGAGCAGTCGCGGCGGCTGCTGCGGGGCCCGACGGCCGAGGAGATCGAGGACGCCCGCGACCAGCTGGAGGGCTACATCGGCGACCTGGTTGAGCGGAAACGCGACAAACCCGGGAACGGCGTCCTGGACGACCTGATCGCCCAGCAGCTCGCCCACGGCCACCTCGACAAGCAGCAGGTGGTGGAGCTGGCCACGATCCTGCTCATCGCGGGGCACGAGACCACGGCGAACATGATCTCGCTGGGCACCTTCACCCTGCTCCAGCACCCGGAGCAGCTCGCCGAGCTGCGGTCGTCCCCCGAGCTGATGCCGACGGCGGTGGAGGAGCTGCTGCGCTTCCTGTCGATCGCGGACGGGATGCTGCGGGTGGCGAAGGAGGACATCGAGATCGAGGGGGTGACGATCCGCGCGGACGAGGGCGTCGTCTTCTCCACCTCGGTCATCAACCGGGACACCACCGCCTACCCCGAGCCGGACACGCTGGACTGGCACCGCTCCGCCCGCCACCACGTCGCGTTCGGCTTCGGCATCCACCAGTGCCTGGGCCAGAACCTGGCGCGGGCGGAGATGGAGATCGCGCTGCGGACGCTCTTCGACCGGCTCCCCGGCCTGCGGCTGGCGGCACCGGCCGACGGGATTCCGTTCAAACCCGGGGACACGCTCCAGGGGATGGTCGAACTCCCCGTCACATGGTGAGGATGGACCTCATGGACATTCTGATCGACAAGGACGTCTGCATCGGCGCGGGCCAGTGCGCCCTGACCGCGCCGGACGTGTTCACCCAGGACGACGACGGCTTCAGCGAGCTGGTACCGGGCCGCGAGGACGGCGCGGGCAGCCCGCTGGTCCGCGAGGCGGCCCGGGCCTGCCCGGTGGGCGCGATCAAGGTCTCGGGGTAGCCCCGGGGGGCGGGGCGGGGCACGACTAGGCTCGGGGCCGTGACGGACGTGAACGACGACACCCGGGGCCCCGGGCCCGCCCGGCCCGCCCCGCCCCCGCGGGCGGGCCGGGCCCCGAAGGCCGCCAAGAGCGAGCAGACCCGCACGCTGATCCTCGAGACCGCGCTCCGGCTCTTCCAGGAGCGCGGCTACGACCGGACCACCATGCGGGCCATCGCCCAGGAGGCGGGGGTGTCCGTCGGCAACGCCTACTACTACTTCTCCTCCAAGGAGCACCTGGTCCAGGGCTTCTACGACCGGCTGGCCGCCGAGCACGAGGCGGCCGTCCGGCCCGTCCTGGCGGGCGACGGCGACCTGGCCGTACGGATCAGGGACGCGCTGCTGACCTGGCTGGACGTGGCCGAGCCGTACCACCCCTTCGCCACCCAGTTCTTCAAGAACGCCGCCGACCCGGAGAGCCCGCTCAGCCCGTTCTCGGAGGAGTCGGCCGCCGCGCGGGACGCGGTGGTCTCCATCCACGCGCGGGTGCTGCACGGCTCCGGCACCAAGGTCGCGCCGGAGCTGGCCGAGCAGCTGCCGCACCTGATGTGGCTGATGCACATGGGGCTGGTGCTGTTCTGGGTGTACGACCGGTCGGACGGCACCGAGCGCAGCCGCCGCCTGGTCGAGCGCACCGCGCCGCTGGTGGCCCGGGCCGTCGCGCTCTCCCGCTTCCGGGTGCTGCGCCCGCTGGTGCGGCAACTGCACGGGGTGCTGGAGGAGTTCCTGCCCGGCGCGGCGGCCGGCCGGGGCGTCACGCCTGCTTCGACGCCAGCTCCACGAGCGTGATGTCGGACGGCGCGCCGACCCGGACGGGCGGGCCCCAGGCGCCCGCCCCGCGCGACACGTACAGCTGGGTGTCGCCGTACCGCTCCAGCCCGGCGACGGTGGGGTTGGCCAGCTCCGCCAGGTAGTTGCCGGGCCAGAGCTGGCCGCCGTGGGTGTGGCCGGACAGCTGGAGGTCCACCCCGTGGCGTACGGCCTCGTCGATGAGGACCGGCTGGTGGGCCAGGAGCACGGCGGTGCGCGCCCGGTCGCGGTCGCCGAGCGCGGCGGCGAAGTCGGGGCCGTCGCCGTAGTTCTCGCCCGCGACGTCGTTGACCCCCGCGAGGTCGAAGCCCGCCAGCTCCACCCGCTCGTTGGGCAGCGGGCGCAGGCCCAGCTCCCGCACGTGGTCGACCCACTGCGCGGCGCCGGAGAAGTACTCGTGGTTGCCGGTCACGAAGAAGGAGCCGTCCCGGGCGCGGAGCCGCGCCAGCGGTTCGGCGGCCGTGCCGAGGTCCTCGACGCTGCCGTCGACCAGGTCGCCCACCACCGCGATCAGGTCCGGCTGGGTGGCGTTCACGGCGTCGACGATGCGCTGGGTGTGGGCGCGGCCCAGGATCGGGCCCAGGTGGACGTCGCTGACGACCGCGATGCGGTACCCGTGCGCCCCGCGGGCCAGCTTGGCGAGCGGTACGGTGACCCGCTTGACCCGGGGGCCGCGCAGGACGCCGTACGTGCCGTGGCCGACCGTGCCCAGCGCCGCGGCGGCGGCGGCCCCGCCGACCACCCGTGACACGAACAGCCGACGCGATACGGGTGAGACGGGAGCGGCCCCGGGCCGGGCCTCCGGGGCGGGCGGCTCACCGGCCTCCGCGGCCGGCCCGGCGGGCGGCTCGGTGACCGGCTCGGCAGTCGGCTCGGCGGGTTCGGCGGCCGGCTCGGCGGGCCCGGCCGCCACGGCTACCGGCACCGGGGCGGACGCGGCCCGCGCGCGGTCCCGGCGCTCCAGGGCGCGGCGCAGCAGCGGCCGTACGGCCTCCCCCACCACCAGGGCGAGCACCACGTACAGCAGGACCGCCAGCCACAGGAAGCCCGGCCAGGACACCACCTGCTGGAGCCGGAAGGGCACTCCGGCGCGGCCGGCCGTGAGCGCGGCCAGCGACAGCAGCGGCAGCACGACCAGGGCGACGGTGCCCAGCCGGCGGGCCGTACCGCCGGGCGAGGTCACGTCCCGCACCAGGCGGCGCCAGACGTACCAGTGCACAGTGGCGAGCAGAGCGATCACCACGACCAGGACCAGCAGAACGACCCACACGGGACCGGCCCCCTATCCGGCGCGGCGCGCGGCGCGCACCCCACGCAACCCGATGGCGCCCACGACCGTCCCCAGAACAAAGGACGTGATGGCGAGCAGCAGATGCACCCAGAAGTAGGCGGTCGGGTCGCCCGCGTCGTCGAAGGCGAGACCGCTGCCGTCGTTCCAGAGATTCTTGACGAAAGTGATCCAGATGAACCAGCTCCACACCCCGAAGGCGAGCAGGAACCAGGAGGCGGAGCGACCGAGCTTCATGGGTTCAGTATCGCCACCGCCCGCCGGGCGCCTCCCGCGGGGTGGGGTGCCGGTGCCGCCGGGGGCCCCCTGTACGTTCTCGTCCGTGCCCGCTTCGAAGAAGACCGCCGTGAGGAAGTCCGTCGCGGCGCTCGCCGCCGCCGCGCTGCTGCCCGTCCTCGCCGCCGCGCCCGCCGCCGCGGCCCCCCGGGCGGACGAGGAGGAGAAGCAGCCGAAGCCGCCCGCCGTGATGTCCACGGTCGGCGGGCTGAAGCTCGGCAGGCCCGGTACGCAGGTGAACCTGGTGCCGGGGGTGCCGGTGCTGCCCAAGGAGGTCACGGGCCGCTCCTGGATCGTGGCCGACGCGGAGAGCGGGGACGTGCTGGCCTCGCACAACGCGCACTGGCGGCTGCCCCCGGCGTCCACGCTGAAGATGCTGTTCGCGGACACGGTGCTGCCGAAGCTGCCCCGGAACCGGTCGCACACGGTCACGCCCGGGGAGCTGGCCAAGGTCGGCGAGGGCTCCAGCCTGGTCGGGGTGAAGGAGAAGCAGGCGTACACCGTGCACGACCTGTGGCTGGGTGTCTTCCTGCGGTCCGGCAACGACGCCGTGCACGTGCTGTCCGCGATGAACGGCGGCATCGGCAAGACGGTCAGGGACATGAACGAGCGCGCCGCCGAACTCCAGGCGCTGGACACCCATGTGGTGTCGCCGGACGGCTACGACGCGGCGGGCCAGGTCTCGTCCGCGTACGACCTGACGCTCATCGCCCGCAGCGGGATGCAGAACAAAGACTTCCGGGAGTACTGCTCGACGCCGCGCGCGGCCTTCCCCGGCGAGGTCAAGCCGGGCAACAAGAAGCGGTCGACGTTCGAGATCCAGAACACCAACCGGCTGCTGACCGGGGACTACGGCATCCCGGCGTACCAGGGGATCGCCGGGGTGAAGAACGGCAGCACCACGCACGCGGGCGCCACCTTCACCGGGGTGGCCGAGCGGAACGGCAGGGTGCTGCTGGTCACGGTGATGAACCCGTCCGCGAAGGAGGGCCACGCCGTCTACAAGGAGGCGGCCCGCCTGCTGGACTGGGGCTTCACGGCGGCCGGGAAGGTGAAGCCGGTCGGCGAGCTGGTGCCGCCGAAGTCGGCGGGCGCCGGCTCGGGGGCGGACGCGGGCGGCGGCACCGGGCAGACCCGGCCGGACGGCGGCGGCCAGGCGGCCGGCGGTGACGGCGGGGCGACGGTCGCGGCGGCCGGGGGCACGAACGGGGCCGGGACGGCGCTGGTGGTGGCCGGCGGGGTGCTGGTGCTGATGGCGGGCGGCTGGTTCATGGTCAACCGGCGGTGGCCGCTGCCCGATCTGGTGCGTCGTCGTCGCCGGGACGGGTCCGGGAACGCGTAGCGGTCCAGGCGGCGCAGAACAGCAGCAGCTTGGCGGTGAAGTTGATCCAGAGCAGCAGCGCCACCGGGACGCCGAAGGCGCCGTACATCGACTTCGCCGCCACGTCGCGCATATAGCCGCCGAGCAGCAGCTTCAGCGCCTCGAAGCCCACCGCGCCGATCAGGGCGGCCACGGCGAGGCGGCGGCGCGGCGGGTGGACGCCGGGCAGCAGGCTCAGCACGTACAGCAGGATCAGGAAGTCGGCGAGCACCGCGACGGCGAGGGCGACGGCCTGGAGCAGCACGCCCCCGGCGCCGCTCTCGGAGATGCCGATCCGCTCGGCGGTCCAGCCGACGGTGGTGGAGCCCAGCCACGAGGCGGCGAGCGAGGCGAGGCCGGTGGCGCCCAGGCCGAGCAGGATCACCGCGTCCTTGCCCTTGCGGACGACCGGGTTGCCCTCGTCCCGGTCGTCGATGCGCCACACCGCGCGCAGGCAGTCGCGCATGGAGCCGACCCAGCCGATGCCGGTGAACAGCAGCAGGGCGCCCGCGACCAGGCCGACGGTGCCGGCGTTGGCGACCAGGGCGTCCAGGTCGAGCTGGTCGGAGATGCCGGGCACCTGCTCGGCGATCTTCTCCTCCAGGGTGCGCAGCTGCTCGGTGCTCAGCAGCGCGGCGCCGACCGCCGCGGCCACGGTGATCAGCGGGAAGAGGGCCAGGAAGCTGATGAAGGTGATGGCGGCGGCCAGCCGCGTCCAGTGGGCCGCGTCGAGGGTCTCGTACGAGCGCCACGCGTGGGTCCGCATCAGGCGGGCGGCCCAGGGGCCGATGACGGGAAGCTTGGTCAGCCAGTCCATGACGTGCCTCTACCCCCTGGTGCCGAAGACGAGTGCGCGGGTGCCCCAGTAGCGGACGCAGGTGGCGAGGGCCATGCCCACGCCCAGCCCGGAGACGGTGTCGGCGAGCGGGGAGGTCAGGCCGAGGACGTGGTGCGAGGTGGCGAGGCAGGCGAGCTGGACGGCGGCCCCGGCGAGGTTGACGCCGAAGAAGGCCCCGTACTGGCGCAGATGGAGGCCGCGGCGGTAGGTGCCCAGGGCGTTGCCGAGGTAGGCGACCGTGCAGCCGGCGAGGAAGGCCAGCGCCTTGGCGGGCAGCGGGTCGAGGTGCGGCCGGAGGGCGAGGAAGAGGGCGAGGTCGGCGGCGTACGCGAAGCCGCCGGCGATCAGGAAGCCGGTCGCCTCGCGCCTCACGGGTCGGCCACCGCCATCCCGTACATGGCGAGCCAGGCCAGCCCGATGACGGCGAGCGGGCGGTCGCGCAGGACGACGTCCTCGGGCGCCCCGGCGGTGCCGCGGTCGGCGAAGACCGCGTAGCGCAGCACGGCGAGGATGAAGGCGATGGTGGAGAGCTGGCGCCAGGTGCCGCTGTGCTCCAGGGCCCACAGGCAGTAGCCGAGGACGGCGACCCCGGCGGCGAGCTGCCAGACGAAGCGGAGGTAGCCGGTGGTGTACTCGGTCAGCAGGACGCGGGTGGCGCCGTCCCGCCCGGCCATCTGGACGGCCTCGGAGTAGCGCTTGGCGGCCACCATGAACAGGGCGCCGAAGCCGGTGGTGATGAGGAACCAGCGCGACAGCGGGATGCCGAGCGCCACCCCGCCGATCATGGCCCGCATCACGAACCCGGTGGTGACCACGGCCAGGTCCACCACCAGGACGTGCTTGAGGCGCAGGCAGTACGCGAGCTGCATCACCAGGTACGCGGCGAGCAGCGCGGCCGTCAGGGGGTTGCACAGGGCGGCGGCGCCGGTCAGCGCCCCGAGCGCGAGGAGGGCGCCGGTGCCGTACGCCACCGGGACGGGGACGTCGCCGGCGGCGACCGGGCGGCGGCACTTGACCGGGTGGGCGCGGTCGGCGTCGGCGTCGCGGGCGTCGTTCACCAGGTAGACGGCCGCCGCGGCGGCGGTGAACAGGGCGAAGACCAGGGCCAGTTGGAGGGCGGTGTGCCGGGAGGCGAGCTGCCCGGCGGCGGCCGGGGCGGCCACCACCAGCAGGTTCTTGACCCACTGGCGGGGCCGGGCGGTGCGGAGCAGCCCCAGCGGCAGGACGGCGACCGGGGGCACCGGGCGGGTGACGGCCGCGGCGACGGTCGGTTCACCCATGGGGGCCTCCGGGGCGGACGGCGGTGAGGCTGGTGCGGCCGGTGCGGCTGGTGCGGGCTGTGGGGCCGATGCGACTGGTGGGGCTGGTGCCGTCTGTGCAGAAACGATCCGCCAGGTCCCCGAGCGCCCAGGTCCGGCCCAGCCGGGCCGTGGCGGCGCCGAGCAGGGCGCCGGCCGCCACGTCGCTCGGGTAGTGCACCCCGAGCACCAGCCGGGACAGGCACATCGCCGCCGCCACCGGCGCGCCCACCCGCAGCGCACCCGGGCGCAGCGCCCCGAAGGCCACGGCGGCGGCGACCGCCGAGGCGGCGTGCGAGCTGGGGAAGGAGTGCCGCCCCAGCACCGGGCGCGGCAGCCGGCCCGCCCGCGCGGGCGCCTGCCGGGCCGACGGGGGGCGGGGGCGGCGTACGAGCCGTTTGACGGCCGTACCGGTCAGATGGGCGGCGGCCGTCAGCCCCGCCGCCCGCAGCCAGGCGCCGCGCCGGGGCGGGTCGGCCGCCGCGCCGAGGAGGCCGGCCGCGAGCCAGAGCGCCCCGTGCTCACCGGCGTACGACAGCGTCCGCGCGGTCCTCTCGACCACCGGCCGGCGGTGGCCGCAGGCGTGCAGCGCACCCAGCAGCCGGCGATCGGCACCCTCCCACCGGGCGCCCGCGTATCGCATCCTCCGCCACCCCTTTCGTCGGTCCCGTGGACGGGAGCACCACGGCCGACTCTCGCCTGCCGGGGGGCGAAGGACGCGGCAATCTTTCATGACACTCGTTTAATCACCCATTTCGGCGAGCCGGACGACGCGGCCGACAAACCCGTCAAACGACGCAAGTACGGCGATACGGTCGCCCCTATGCCGTCCCCGTCACTCCCCCTCCCCGCACCCGCCGAGCGCATCGAGCCGGTCACCGGCTGGGGCCGCACCGCGCCCACCGCCGCCCGGGTGATCCGCCCCCGCAGCTACGAGGAGGCCGCCGCGGCCGTCCGCGCCTGCGGGGCGCGCGGAAGCATCGCCCGGGGCCTCGGCCGGGCCTACGGCGACGCCGCGCAGAACGCGGGCGGGGCCGTCCTCGACATGACCGGCCTCTCCCGGGTCCGCTCGGTCGACGCCGAGGCCGGGCTGGTCGTCTGCGAGGCGGGCGTCAGCCTGCACCGGCTGATGGAGGTGCTGCTGCCGCTCGGCCTGTTCGTCCCGGTCACCCCCGGCACCCGCTACGTCACGGTCGGCGGGGCGATCGGCGCCGACATCCACGGCAAGAACCACCACGTCTCCGGCTCCTTCGGCCGCCATGTGCGGTCCTTCGAGCTGCTGACGGCCGACGGCACCGTGCGCACCGTGCCGCGCGGCACCGGCCTGTTCGACGCCACCACCGGCGGCATGGGCCTGACCGGGGTGATCCTCTCCGCGACCGTGGAGCTGCTGCCCGTCGAGACGTCCTGGATGTCGGTCGACACCGAACGCGCCACCGACCTCGACGACCTGATGGCCCGCCTCACCGAGGGCGACGACGCCCACCGCTACTCGGTCGCCTGGATCGACCTCCTCGCGCGCGGCGCCGCCACCGGCCGCGCGGTCCTCACCCGGGGCGACCACGCGCCGCGCGCCGCGCTGACCCGGCGCGCGCTGCGCGACCCGCTCGGCTTCCGCCCCGGCCGGCTGCCCGCCGCGCCCGCGTACGTGCCCGAGAGCCTGCTGAGCCGCCCGGCGGTCGGCCTCTTCAACGAGCTCTGGTACCGCAGGGCGCCCCGGCGGCGCACCGGGGAGCTGCAGCGGCTGTCCGCCTTCTTCCACCCCTTGGACGGCGTCCCCCACTGGAACCGGGTGTACGGGCGCGGGGGCTTCGTGCAGTACCAGTTCGTCGTCGGCCACGGCCAGGAGGAGACCCTGCGCCGCGTGGTGCGCCGGATCGCGCGCCGGGGCTGCCCGTCCTTCCTGGCGGTCCTCAAGCGGTTCGGCGCGGCCGACCCCGGCTGGCTGTCCTTCCCGGTGCCCGGCTGGACGCTCGCCCTGGACATCCCGGCCGGGCTCAGCGGCCTGGGCGCCTTCCTCGACGAGCTGGACGAGGAGGTGGTGGGCGCGGGCGGGCGCGTCTACCTCGCCAAGGACTCCCGGCTGCGCCCGGACGCGCTGCGCGCCATGTACCCCCGGCTCCCCGACTTCCGGGCCCTGCGCGCCGAGCTGGACCCCCGGGGGGTCTTCACCTCGGACCTCGCCCGCCGCCTGTCCCTGTGACCCGCGTGGTCCGCCCGTACGCACCGCCGCCCGTGAACCGCCGCCTGCCCGTGTGAAGGAGTACGCCGTCATGAAGGACGCCTTCGGCGCCCCCCAGTCCCTGCTCGTCCTCGGGGGCACCTCCGAGATCGGGCTCGCCACCGCCCGCCGCCTGATCGCCCGCCGCACCCGCACGGTGTGGCTGGCCGGGCGGCCCTCCCCCGCCCTGGAGGCCGCGGCGGCGTCGCTGCGCGAGCTGCGCACCGGGGAGGACCCGGTGACCGTCCGCACCGTCCCCTTCGACGCCCTGGAGCCCGCCGCGCACGAGGAGGTCCTCGGCAAGGTCTTCGCCGAGGGCGACATCGACATGGTGCTGCTCGCCTTCGGCGTGCTGGGCGACCAGGGCCATGACGAGGCGGCGCCGCTGGCGGCCGTCCGGGTCGCCCAGACCAACTACACCGGCGCCGTGTCGGCCGGCCTGACCTGCGCGAACGCCCTGCGCGCCCAGGGCCACGGCTCCCTGGTGGTGCTGTCGTCGGTGGCCGGCGAGCGGGCCCGGCGGGTCAACTTCATCTACGGGTCCAGCAAGGCGGGCCTGGACGCCTTCACCCAGGGCCTCGGCGACGCCCTGCACGGCACGGGCGTCCACGTCATGGTGGTCAGGCCCGGTTTCGTACGGACGCGGATGACGGCCCGGCTGGAGGACGGGCCGATGGCGACCACCCCGGAGGCCGTGGCGCACGCCATCGAGCAGGGCCTGTGGCGCCGCTCGGAGACGGTGTGGGTGCCCGGCGCGCTCCGGCTGGTGATGACGGTCCTGCGGCACCTGCCGCGCGCGCTCTTCCGGCGCCTGCCGGTGTGAGGCGCCGGGTACGGGCGGCGGGCGGCCGGGCCGTCAGGTACGGGAGCCGGCCGGCTCGTCCACGGGTGAGCCCTGGGCGGGCACGGACGGCGCCGGGCGGCCGCCGCCGAACGCGTACTCGGACAGCTTCCGCCACACCCCGTCCGCGCCCTGCTCGTAGAGGGCGAACGAGCCGACGGTCCAGGCGGCCTCGAAGTCGGTCAGCTCCTCGTACGCCCGGTCCATCGCCTCCTCGGCGATGCCGTGCGCGACCGTGACGTGCGGGTGGTACGGGAACTGCAGCTCCCGCTCCAGCGGTCCGGACGCCTCCCGGACCCGCTGCTGGAGCCAGGAGCAGGCCGCCGCGCCCTCCACGACCTGGACGAAGACGACCGGCGACAGCGGACGGAAGGTGCCCGTGCCGGACAGCCGCATGGGGAACGAGCGGGAGGCCGCCGCGACCCCCGCGAGGTGCGCCCGGACCGCCGGCAGCCGCGCCGCGTCGACCTCGGTCGGCGGGAGCAGCGTGACGTGCGTGGGGATGCCGTGGGCCGCGGGGTCACCGAAGCCCGCGCGCCGCTCCTGGAGCAGGCTGCCGTAGGGCTCCGGGACCGCGATCGAAACGCCGAGCGTTACGGTCCCCACGTCGTTCTCCTCAGGTGTGATCGGTATGGGTGGGCGGGTGCGCGGGCCGCCGGTGGCGGTCCGCCGCCGTCAGCCGCCAGTGTGGCGGCTGGACCGGCCGTGTGACCAGAGCGTCCGGGACCGGCTCCGCGCGCCGGTCCCGGTGCCCGGGCACGGTCAGTGCTTGGCGGGCAGGAAGCCCACCTTCTGGTAGGTCTGGGCGAGCGTCTCGGCGGCCACCGCGCGGGCCTTCTCCGCGCCCTTGGCCAGGAGGGAGTCCAGCGTCTCGGGGTCGTCCAGGTATTCCTGGGTGCGGTTCCGGAACGGGGTCACGAAGTCGACCATGATCTCGGCGAGGTCGGTCTTCAGCGCGCCGTACATCTTGCCCTCGTAGCCCCGCTCCAGGTCGGGGACGGAGGTGCCGGTCAGCACGGACATGATCGTCAGCAGATTGCTGACGCCCGGCTTGTGCTCGGGGTCGAAGCGGATCACGGTGTCGGTGTCGGTCACCGCGCTCTTCACCTTCTTCGCGGTCGCCTTCGGCTCGTCCAGGAGGTTGATCAGGCCCTTCGGGGTGGAGGCCGACTTGCTCATCTTGACCGAGGGGTCCTGAAGGTCGTAGATCTTCGCGGTCTCCTTCAGGATGTACGGAGCGGGGACCGTGAACGTCTCACCGAAGCGGGTGTTGAACCGCTCCGCGAGGTCGCGCGTCAGCTCGATGTGCTGGCGCTGGTCCTCGCCGACCGGCACGTGCTGGGCCTGGTACAGCAGGATGTCGGCGACCTGGAGGACCGGGTACGTGAAAAGGCCGACCGTGGTGCGGTCGGCGCCCTGCTTGGCGGACTTGTCCTTGAACTGCGTCATGCGGGACGCCTCGCCGAAGCCGGTCAGGCAGTTCATCACCCAGGCGAGCTGCGCGTGCTCGGGGACGTGGCTCTGGACGAAGAGCGTGCAGCGCTCGGGGTCGAGCCCGGCGGCCAGCAGCTGGGCGGCGGCGAGCCGGGTGTTGGCCCGCAGCTGCGCCGGCTCCTGCGGGATGGTGATGGCGTGCAGGTCGACGACCATGTAGAAGGCGTCGTGGGTCTCCTGGAGCGCCACCCACTGCCGGACCGCGCCGAGGTAGTTGCCGAGGTGGAAGGAGCCGGCGGTGGGCTGGATCCCGGAGAGCACGCGAGGACGATCAGAGGCCATGTCCCTCATTCTCTCAGTTGCCGCCGACAGGTCGGGAACGCCCGGGGCTGAGACGCCCGACACAGCCGCCGCCCCCGGCCCGGCCCTCACGTCCGTACGGCCGGGCCTTCCCGTACGTACGGGCGAGGTTTCCCCGTCCGTACGGCGAGCGACGATAGAAAGGGGCGCCACTCCCGCCCCACGCCGCAGAACGAACGGAGAACCCGTGTCGAGAACACAAGAGGCGATCGCTTCCGCGGAGGCGCACAGCGCGCACAACTACCACCCGTTGCCGGTCGTCGTCGCGTCGGCGGAGGGCGCCTGGATGACCGATGTCGAGGGGCGCCGGTACCTCGACATGCTCGCCGGGTACTCGGCGCTCAACTTCGGGCACGGCAACCGGCGGTTGATCGACGCGGCGAAGGCGCAGCTGGAGCGGGTGACGCTGACGTCCCGGGCGTTCCACCACGACCGGTTCGCGGAGTTCTGCGAGCGGCTGGCGGACTTCTGCGGCATGGAGATGGTCCTGCCGATGAACACCGGCGCGGAGGCGGTGGAGACGGCCGTCAAGACCGCCCGCAAGTGGGGCTACCGCGTCAAGGGCGTCCCGGACGGCACGGCGAAGATCATCGTGGCGGCGGACAACTTCCACGGCCGGACGACGACGATCGTGAGCTTCTCCACCGACCCCGAGGCGCGGGCGGACCACGGCCCGTACACCCCGGGCTTCGAGATCGTGCCGTACGGGGACCTGGCGGCGATGGACGCGGCCATGACGGAGAACACCGTGGCCGTGCTGCTGGAGCCGATCCAGGGCGAGGCGGGCGTGCTGGTGCCGCCCGCCGGGTACCTGCCGGCGGTCCGGGAGCTGACCCGGCGGCGGAACGTGCTGTTCGTCGCGGACGAGATCCAGTCGGGCCTGGGCCGCACGGGCCGCTCCTTCGCCTGCGAGCACGAGGGCGTCGTCCCCGACATGTACCTGCTGGGCAAGGCGCTGGGCGGCGGTGTGGTGCCGGTGTCGGCGGTGGTCTCGAGCGCCGAGGTCCTGGGCGTGCACCGGCCGGGCGAGCACGGCTCGACGTTCGGCGGCAACCCGCTGGCGTGCGCGGTGGCGCTGGAGGTGCTGGCGATGCTGGGCACCGGTGAGTACCAGCAGCGGGCGGCGGAGCTGGGCGACCACCTCCACCAGGAGCTGGGGCTGATGGTGGGCGGCGGGGCCGTGGAGCGGGTCCGCGGCCGGGGCCTGTGGGCCGGGGTGGACATCGTGCCGTCCCTCGGCTCGGGCCGGGAGATCTCGGAACGGCTGATGGACCGGGGCGTCCTGGTGAAGGACACCCACGGCTCCACCATCCGGATCGCCCCGCCCCTGGTGATCAGCAAGGAGGACCTGGACTGGGGCCTGGAGCAGCTGCGCCAGGTGCTGCGCTGAGCCTGTGCCTTCCGCGGCGGGGCCGTTGGCCGGGCGGGAGCCATCGGCCGGGCGCCGGGGCCTTTGACCGGGCGCCCGCGCCGGGGCCTTCGGCCGGGTCAGGGCAGGGCGCGGCAGAGGGCGTCCAGGGCGCCGGGCCAGGCGCTGTCCGTCGGGGTGGCGTAGCCCACCACCAGCGCGTCGCGGCCGGGCGGGACGCCGGGGTGCCGGTAGCGGTCCAGGCCGTGGAGGGCGAGGCCCTGCCAGGCGGCGGCCTGGACGACGGTCCGCTCGGTGCCCGGCGGCAGCTCCAGCACCGCGTGCAGGCCCGCCGCGATGCCGCTGACCCGTATGTGCGACGACCGCTCGGCGAGCGCGGCCACCAGCTGGTCGCGCCGCCGGCGGTAGCGCAGCCGCATGCTCCGCACATGCCGGTCGTACGCGCCGGAGCGGAGGAACTCCGCCAGAGTGAGCTGGTCCAGGGTGCCGGTCACCCAGTCCGAGGTGCCCTTGGCGGCCAGCACCTCGCCGACCAGGTCCTCGGGCAGCACCATCCAGCCCAGCCGCAGCCCGGGCGTCAGGGACTTGCTGGCCGTGCCGAGGTACACGACCCGCTCGGGATCCAGGCCCTGGAGGGCGCCGACCGGCCGGCGGTCGTAGCGGAACTCGCCGTCGTAGTCGTCCTCCAGGACCAGCCCCCCGGTGCGCCGCGCCCAGTCGACGGCGGCGGCCCGCCGGTCCGGGGGCAGCGCGCCGCCCAGCGGGAACTGGTGGGCCGCCGTGATGAGCAGGGCGCCCTGCCGGTCCAGGTCGCCGGTGCGGGTGCCGTGGTCGTCGAACGGCAGGGCGGGGGTGCGCAGTCCGGCTCCGCCGAGGAGGTCCCAGTGGACGTCGAGGCCGTACGACTCGACGGCGACCTCCCGCACCCGGCGGTCGCGCAGCACGCGGGCCATCAGCCGCAGCCCGTGCACGAATCCGGCGCAGATCACCACGCGGTCGGGGTGGGCGTGCACGCCCCGCGCGCGGGCCAGGTAGTCGGCGAGGGCGGCGCGCAGCTCGGGCCGGCCGTGCGGTCCGGCGTAGCCGAGCGCCTCGTGCGGGGCGGCGGTCAGCGCCCGGCGGGACGCCGTGAGCCACGCGTCGCGCGGGAACGAGCCGAGGTCGGGGGTGCCGGGGCACAGGGTGTGCGCGGGCGGGCGCCGCACCGGGGGGCGGCGCCCGGCCGGGGCGCGGGGCCCGGCGGCCGGCCCGGGGCGGGGGGCGGTGCGCCGCGCCACCCGGGTGCCGGAGCCCTGCCGGGCGGTGAGCCAGCCCTCGGCGACCAGCTCGGCGTAGGCGTCGGCGACCGTGTTGCGGGCGACGCCCAGGTCGGCGGCGAGGGACCGGGAGGACGGCAGCCGTGTCCCGGGCGCCAGCCGCCCGCTGCGCACGGCCTCCCGCAGCGCCTCCATCAGGCCGGACCGCAGCCCGGGGCCCCGCAGCTCCAGATGGAGGTCCGCCCCGGAAGTGGCCCAGGAATCCGTCATGGGAATGGACCATACCGGTGCGCCACTGAGCCCCTAGGGTCGGACGCATGACGACAGAGACGACAGAGACGACAGAGACGACGGAGTACCCGGCCCACACGCGGGCGACGAGCGAGTACGCCCCCGAGCACAGCCCCCGGCTGGCCTGGGCGGAGCGGGCGCCGGAGGTCTACAAGGCGATGGTCCGGCTGGACGCGGCGGCCCGGCAGGGCATCGACCCGGTCCTGCTGGAGCTGGTCAAGATCCGGGCCTCGCAGCTCAACCACTGCGCCTACTGCCTGGACATGCACACCAAGGACGCCCTCGCGGCCGGCGAGTCGGTCGACCGGATCGTGCAGCTGAGCGCCTGGGAGGAGTCGCGCCACTTCTACACGGAGCGGGAGCTGGCGGCGCTCGAACTGACCGAGGCCGTCACGGTCCTGACGGACGGTTTCGTCCCGGACGAGGTCTTCGCGCGGGCCGCCGGGCACTTCGACGAGACGGAACTGGCCCATCTGGTCGCCGCGATCAATGTGATCAACGCCTGGAACCGGTTCGCCGTCACCACCCGGATGGTGCCGGGCCACTACACGCCGGGGCAGCACCGGGCCGCCAAGTAGCGCGGGCGGCGGCCCGGTCGGCCGGGGCGGTCGGCCGGGGCGCCGTCAGCCGGTGCGGCGCAGCTCGTGGACCGTGCCGGCGCCGTCCGCGCGGACGCGGGTGAAGCCGGCGCGGGCGAGGACGGCCTCGGAGGCGGTGTTGCCGGGCTCGGTGGTGGCGCGCAGGGCGCTCGCCTCCGGGCGGGTGAGGGCCCAGTCGGCGAGGGCGCGCAGGGCCTCGGTGGCGTACCCGTGGCCGCGGGCGCCCTCCACCAGGTCGTAACCCACCTCGGCGTGGCCGTCGGCGTCCGGGGCGGCGTGGAAGCCTATGGCGCCCACCGCGCGGCGGTCGGCGGCGCGGACGATGGCGTAGGTGCCCCAGCCGCGGCGGTAGCCGCCGTCCTCGTGCGCCCGGGCCACGATCCCGCCGGCGACGCGGGTGCCCTCGGGCGGGCCGCCCGGCGCCCAGACGACGTTGCCGCTGCCGCCGGCGTGCAGGTCGGCGGCCGCGTCGGGCAGCACCTCGCACAGCAGCAGCCGCTCGGTGCGCAGGAGTTCGGCGTACCAGCGCCAGGCGGTCTGGCGGGGCAGGCCGTCCGCGTCGGCCCGGCCGGTGGCCCACAGCAGGGTGTGCCACGGGTCGTCGCCGACGACCGGGAGGTGCGGGAAGATGCTGTCCAGGACGCGGGCGCAGAGGCCGGCGGGGGCCGGGGGGGCCGGAACGCCGAGGGCGCCGGTGACGTCGTAGGTGTGCAGCAGCGCCTCGACCACGCCCATGGCCGCGAAGCCGTCCGGTCCGGCCATGCCGTACGGGTGCCAGGCGCGGACGTCGCCGGGCGTGGTGCGGACGGCCGAGGACAGCAGGCCGCCGGTCGCCTTCAGCACGTGGATCAGCCCGGCGGGCCCGGTGCCGGGCGCGGCGGTGATGTCGAAGGGGACGTAGGAGTCGTCGGTCGGGCCGGTCAGCTGGGCGGCGTAGCCGAGGAAGCACGAGGCGATGTGCACCGCCGTGTCGTGGCAGCTCCACTCCAGCCCGGCGGCGGGCGCGTCCCAGTCGCGGTCCGCCACCCCCTCCAGGGCACGGGTCGTGTACGCGACCGCCTCGTCGATGTCGGATGCCCCCATGATCGTCATACCGGCGACCCTAGGACCGCGCGGGGCGGCGGGGCCATCGGTTTCCGGCCGTCAGCCTGTCCGGCGGGCCGCTTGTGTCCGGCGACCCCGGGGGCCGACCGCCCCCGAGGCCACGACAGCACATGGTTCGATATGCCCGATTATCCTGGCTCTGTGGACGATCACGGTGAGCAGAGGCCGCCCGGCGCCGGAGTGCGCCCGGAGATCCTCGCCTCCTGGCGGCGCTCGGAGTCGCTCGGGATCGGCGCCGAGGGCGCGCCGCTGCCGGTGGAGGGCGACCTCGACCCCGAGTCCCGGCTGATCCGGGCGGCCGCGCCGGTGCTCGACCAGCTGTGCGAGCGGTTCGCGGGGCTGCCGGTCACGGTGGCGCTGGCCGACGCCCGCGCGACCCTCGTCGACCGGCGGGGCGACCCGGCGGGGCTGGAGCTGATGGACGCCGCCTCCCTGGTGCCGGGCGCCAACGTCGACGAGCGGTTCATGGGCACCAGCAGCGTCAGCATGGTCCTCAGCACCCGGGCGCCCTTCGTGGTGGTCGGCCACGAGCACTTCCTGCACAGCCTCAAGGAGCTGACCTGCATGGCCGCCCCGGTGCGCGACCCGGTGGGCGGCACCGTGCAGGGCGCGGTCAACCTCTCCGTACCGAAGGACCTGGCCGAACCGGGCATGGCCCTGGTCCTCCAGGCCGCCACCGAGCGCATCGGCGCGCGCCTGCTGGAGCTGAGCACCGCCCGGGAGCGCGGCCTGATGCGCTCCTTCCTGCGGGCCCGGGAGCGCGGCGGGCACGGCCGGCTCCACCTGGGCTCCGGCGAGCTGGCCCCCTACGGCACGGCCGCGCCGCCGCTCGCGCCGGACGAGCGGCTGGCGCTGCTGGAGAGCGCCATCGACCTCATCGGCTCCCCCGCCACCGCGCTGGCGGAAGTGCCGCTGGCCGGCGGGCGGGTGGCCACCCTGCGCCGCCAGGAGCTGCGCCACGGCGAGGCGGAGGGCGCGGCGGTGGAGGTCAGCTTCGGCGACGGGCGCGGCGAGGGTGGAGGCGGCAGCGGCCGGGGCGGTGCCTCGCATCCTCCCCCGGCTGGGGACACGCCCCGGACCGGCCCCGCGCCCGAGCCCGAGGAGCCCGGCGGCTCCGGCGGGCACCGGTCCGACGCCTGGCTGCTGCTGGTGGGCGAGCAGGGCGTGGGCCGCCTCGCCGCCGAGGCGCGCGGGCGGCTGTCGCTGCTGAACGAGGCGGGGGTGCGCGTCGGCACCACCCTGGACATGCGGCGCACCGCCGAGGAGCTGGCGGAGATCGCCGTGCCCCGGTTCGCCGACCTCGTGGTGGTCGACCTGGTCGCGGGCGCCCTGGAGGGCGAGGACCTCCCGGCCGGCCCGCCCGCCCCCGGGACGGCGCTGCGCCGGGTGGCGGCACGCCCGGACAACGCGGGCGGCGCGGACGGGCCGGGTGAGGCGGGCGGCGCCGGTGAGGCGATCGCCACCGGCGGGCCGGGCGGGCCGGGCGGGCCGGGCGGGCCGGGTGAGGCGATCGCCACCGGCGGGCCGGACGGAGCGGGCGGGTGGCCGCCCGGGTCCCCGCAGGCCCGGTGCCTGGCCACCGGGCGGCCGGTGACCGACCTCGTGGACGCCGGGCCCCTCGGCCCCGGGCAGCACGCCTACCTGGGCGCCCCGCTGCGGGCGGGCGACACCGTGCTGGGCGTGGCCGGATTCCACCGGCGCGGCAGGCACCGCCCGTACGAGCAGGACGACCTGGTCCTGGCGGGCGAACTCGCCGCCCGTACCGCCATCGCCCTCGACAACGCCCGCCGCCACCACGGCGAGCACCGGGCCTCGCTGGCCCTCCAGCGCAGCCTGCTGCCGCGCGCCACGCCCCGGGTGTCGGCCGCCGGGCTCGCCCACCGGTACCTGCCGGCCGACGCGCACGCGGGCGTGGGCGGCGACTGGTTCGACGCGATACCCCTGTCGGGCATGCGGATCGCCCTGGTCGTCGGGGACGTGGCCGGGCAGGGCGTCCAGGCGGCGGCCACCATGGGCCGGCTGCGGACCGCCGTCCGCACCCTGGCGGCCATGGACCTGCCGCCCGAGGAGGTCCTCGGCCACCTGGACGACCTGGTCGGCCGGGGCGACGACCCGCTGGGCGGACCGGCCGGCGAGATGGACCCGGCCACCGGGGCGACCTGCCTGTACGCCGTGTACGACCCGGTCACCTGCCACTGCACGGCCGCCCGCGCCGGCCACCCGCCGCCCGCGCTGCTGCCGCCGGGCGGCCCGGCGCGGCTGCTCGACCCGCCGGCCGGACCGCCGCTGGGGCTCGGCGGCCTCCACCCGTACGAGTCCGCCGTGTTCGCCCTCCCGGAGGGCAGCCTGCTGGCCCTCTACACGGACGGGCTGCTCAAGGAAGCCCGCGGCTTCGGGCGCACCGACCCCGAGGCCCGTGTGGACCGGTTCCTGAGGGCGCTCGACGGGCCGCCGGACGCCCCGCTGGAGGGTGTCTGCGACCGGGTGACCGCCGCCCTGCTGCCGGACGGCCCACGCGACGACGTGGCGCTGCTGCTGGCCCGGACGCGCGCCCTGCCCGAGGACCGGGTGGCGGCCTGGGAGCTGCCCTCGGACCCCTCGATGGTCGCCCGCGCCCGCGAGCTGACCCACCGTCAGCTGGTCGAATGGGACCTGACCGAACTGGACTTCAGCACCGGCCTGGTGGTCAGCGAGCTGGTCACCAACGCCATCCGGTACGGCGGCGACGGCCCCGTGTGCCTGCGCCTGCTCCGCGACGGGGCGCTGATCTGCGAGGTGTCTGACCGCAGCAACACCTCCCCGCGCATCCGCCGGGCGGCGACCACCGAGGAGGGCGGGCGCGGGCTGTTCCTGGTGGCGCGGTTCACCAGGAGCTGGGGCGCCCGTTTCATGCCGCAGGGCAAGACCGTCTGGGCCGAGCAGGTCCCGCCCCGCGGGCGCGGCGCCCCGGAGCCGGACGAGGAGACGCTGCTGGCGATGTTCGACGACCCCGGCTGAGCGCCCCGGCCTCCCGGCCCCGGGATCGTTCCCGGGGCCGGAGGGCATGGGCCGCCGTCACGGCAGCCAGGCGCGCCAGGTGGGCTCGTTGGCCTTCACCCACTTCTCCGCCGCCTCCTCGGGCGACAGCTTCTGCTCGGCGATCATCAGCGCCACCTCGTTCTGCGCCTCCGTCGTCCAGCGGAACTTCTTCAGGAAGGCCGCCGCCTCCCCGCCCTTCTCGGCGAAGTCGGCGTTGAGGAACTTCCGCAGCGGCGTGTGCGGGTAGGCGCAGGCCACCTTGTCCGGGTCGGCGTCGCAGCCCTCCTTGTACGCGGGCAGCTTCACCTCCGTCATCGGCACCTTCTCGAACAGCCACTGGGGCTTGTACCAGTACGTCAGGAACGGCTTCTTCTCCTTGGCGAACTGCTTGATCTGGGTGATCTGCGCCGCCTCGGAGCCCGCGAAGACCACCTTGTAGTCCAGGCCGAGGTTCTTCACCAGCGCCTTGTCGTTGGTGACGTACGACGGCGAGCCGTCGAGGAGCTGTCCCTTGCCGCCGCTCTCCGCGGTGCGGAGCCGGTCGGCGTACTTGTCGAGGTTCTTCCAGTCGGTGACGTCCGGGTGCGCTTCGGCGAAGTACGTCGGTACGAACCAGCCGATGTGACCGGTCACGCCCAGCTCGCCGCCGGGCGCGATGGTCTTCTTGTCCTCGACGTACCGCTGCTCCTGCTCCGGGTGGCCCCAGTCCTCCAGAAGGGCGTCCACCCGGCCCTGGCTGAGCGCGTCCCAGGCGGGGACCTCGTCGACCTGGACGGTGTCGACGCGGTAGCCCAGCTCGTGCTCCAGCAGGTACTTCGCCACGGCGACATTGGCCTGGGCGCCCACCCACGACTGGACGGAGAGGGTGACCGTTTTCGCCCCCTCGGCGGCGGCGTAGGGGGACGCCTGCCTGGTCATGTCGGCCGCGCCGCAGCCGGTGAGGGTCACCAGGGCGAGCGCCCCGGCGGCGAGGGCGGTCGTGCGCGTACGCATCTCACGCCTCCTTTCCGGTCGGCTGGGTGACCCGGTCGAGCATCAGGCCCAGGCAGACGATCGCGGCGCCGGCGACCAGACCGGTCGCCAGGTCGCCCTGGGCGAGGCCGAAGACCACGTCGTACCCGAGCGCGCCACCGCCGACCAGGCCGCCGATGATGACGACGGCGAGGACCAGGACGACCGCCTGGTTGACGGCGAGCAGCAGCGCGGGCCGGGCGAGCGGCAGCTGCACCTGGCGCAGTTGCTGCCAGCCGGTGGCGCCCAGCGAGCGGGCGGACTCCAGCGCGACCGGGTCGACCCCGCGCAGGCCCTGGGTGGTGATGCGGACGACGGCGGGCAGGGCGTACACCACGGCGGCGGCGACCGCCGGGGCGCGGCCCACGCCGAACAGCGCGACCACCGGGATCAGGTAGACGAACTGCGGCATGGTCTGGAAGACGTCCAGGACCGGGCGCAGGGCCCGTTCCAGCCGGGCGCTGCGCGCGGCGGCGACGGCGGTGCCGAAGCCCAGGACGAGGGTGACGGCGACGGCGGCGAGCACCTGGGAGAGGGTGTCGAGCGACGCGTCCCACACTCCGAGGACCCCGGTGGCGGCCATCGCGGCGACGGCCGTCAGCGCGGAGCGCCAGGTGCCGACGAGCAGCGCCAGCACTCCGACGGCCAGCAGCAGCGCCCACCAGGGCAGCGCCTGGAGGCCGTCGCGTACGGGGTCGAGGACCCAGCCGGTGAAGCCGGCCGCCCAGTCGGCGGTGCCGCCGACGACCGGGACGCCCGAGTAGAGGTGGGCGGTCATCCAGTCGACGGCGCGGTTGACCGGCTCGGCGATGCCCAGGTGCCAGGCGGCGGGCCAGGACGTCCCGCCGGCGAGGCGTCCGGCGACGGCGGCGGCGACGGCCGCGGCGCCCCACAGCGGCCAGCCGCGGGCCGCGAGCCCCGCGTGCGGGCGGGCGCCCGTGGCCGTACGGTCCAGGACGACCGCGAGCAGCACGATCGGGATGCCGGCGGCGAGCGCGGCGCCCACGTCCACGGAGGCGAGCGCCTGGTAGACGCGGTCGCCCAGGCCGCCGGCGCCGATGACCGACGCGATGACGGCCATCGACAGCGCCATCATGATCGACTGGTTGACGCCCAGGAGGAGTTCCCCGCGGGCCAGCGGGAGGCGGGCGGTGAGCAGCCGCTGCCGGCCGGTGGCGCCGAGCGAGGCGGACGCCTCCAGGACGCCGGGGTCCGCGCCGCGCAGACCGAGCGCGGTGAGGCGGGCCATGGGCGGCGCGGCGTAGACGACGGTGGCGAGGACGGCGGCGGGGACACCGATGCCGAAGACCAGGACGACCGGCAGGAGGTACGCGAAGGCGGGCAGCACCTGCATGGTGTCGAGCACCGGCCGCAGCGCCCGGTAGGTGCGGTCGGAGAGCCCGGCGGCGAGGCCGAGGAGGGCGCCGAGGGCGACGGACGCGGCCACCGCGACGATCATCAGGGCGAGGGTCTGCATGGTGGGGACCCACATGCCGAGCAGCCCGCAGGCGGCGAAGGCCGCGACGGCGGTGGCCCCGAGGCGGGGACCGGCCGCCCGCCAGGCGAGGAGCCCGGCCGCGGCGGTGACTCCGGCCCAGCCGGCGGCGAGGAGCATCAGGTAGACGGCGCGCACGGACAGCACGACGGCGTTGCTGACGTGGCCGAGGAAGTGCAGGAACAGCGGGTGGCTGTCGCGGTTGTCGATGATCCAGTCGCTGGCGGAGCCGAGCGGTCCGGACAGGTCGACGGAGAGGGAGGCGGGCCAGCTGCCGCGGCCGGCGAGGAGGAGGCCGAGCGGGGCGATGACGAGGGCGGCGGCCAGCGGCCAGTAGCGGCGCACGGCGGCCGGCAGCCGGGTCTGGGCGGGGGCGGTCACGGCTGCGGTCATGCCGCCGCCTTCCTCACGGGGACGCCCGCAACGACCGAGAGCAGTCCCTCGTGGTCCACGACGCCCACGCAGCGGCCCGCGTCGACGACCCGGACCGGTCCGCCGCTGCGGGCGACGGCCTCGATGGCCTCGGACACGGTGGCGCCGGGCGCGACGGCCGGGCCGGACTCGGCGTCCCCGGCGCACGGCGGGCGCATGGCGGAGCGCACGGTGATCACCTGCTCGCGCGGCACGTCCCGGACGAAGTCGCGTACGTAGTCGTCGGCGGGCGAGCCGACGATCTCCTCGGGCGTGCCGAGCTGCACGATCCGCCCGTCGCGCATCAGGGCGATGCGGTCGCCCAGGCGCAGCGCCTCGTTGAGGTCGTGGGTGATGAAGACCATCGTGCGGCCCTCCTCGCGGTGGAGCCGGACGACCTCCTCCTGCATGTCGCGCCGGATCAGCGGGTCGAGCGCGCTGAACGGCTCGTCGAACAGGAGGACTTCGGGGTCCACGGCGAGGGCGCGGGCGAGCCCCACGCGCTGCTGCTGGCCGCCGGAGAGCTGGCCGGGCCTGCGCTCCTCCATACCGCCCAGGCCGACCTTGGTGACGACCTCGGCGGCCCTGGCGCGCCGCTCGGCGCGGCCCATGCCCTGGATCTCCAGGCCGTACGCCACATTGTCGAGGACCGTGCGGTGCGGCAGCAGGCCGAAGTGCTGGAAGACCATGGCGGCGCGGTGGCGGCGCAGTTCGCGCAGGCGCGCCTTGTCCATGGACAGGATGTCCTCGCCGTCGATGGCGACGCTGCCCGAGGTGGGCTCGATGAGCCGGGTCAGGCAGCGGACGAGGGTGGACTTGCCGGAGCCGGACAGGCCCATGACGACGAACACCTCGCCCTTGCGGACGTCGAAGGAGACGTCCCGGACGGCCGCGGTGCAGCCGGTGCGCTCGCGCAGCTCGGCCGCGGGCAGCGCGGCGAGTTCCGGCGAGCCGGGGACGCGCTCGGCCTTGGGGCCGAAGACCTTCCACAGGCCCTCGACCGAGAAGACCGGCGCCGGGCCGGAGTTCGGGTCGGGGCTGGTATCACCGCTGATCTTGTCACTGTTCATCAGGCACCGCCTCCCAGCAGTTCCGCCGCCTTTTCGCCGACCATCAGCACCCCGATCATCGGGTTGACGGCGGGCATGGTCGGGAAGACGGACGCGTCGGCGATCCGGATGCCGTCGAGTCCGCGGATCCGCAAGTCGGGTCCGACGACCGCCTGTTCGTCGTCCACCGCGCCCATGCGGCAGGTGCCGGCGGGGTGGTAGACGGTGTGGGCGACCTTGCGGGCGTACTCGCTCAGCTCCTCGTCACCGGTGACGTCGGGGCCCGGGCAGACCTCGCGGGTGAGCCAGCCGGCGAGCGGCTCGGTCTTCGCGATCTCGCGGGCGATGCGGATGCCGTCGACCAGGGTGCGGGCGTCGTAGTCGTCCTCGTCGGTGAAGTACCGGAAGTCGAGGGCGGGCTTGACCTCGGGGTCGGCGCTGGTGAGGTAGAGCCGGCCGCGGCTGCGCGGCTTGGGGATGTTCGGGGTCATCGACACGCCGTGCGCGGGGCGTTCGTAGCCGAGGCGCTCGGGGTTGTCGGTGAAGGGGATCTGGTAGAAGTGGAACATCAGGTCCGGGCCCCGGGACTCGGGGTCGCGGCGGACGAAGAGGCCCGCGTCGCTGTCCATGGCGGAGTTCTCGGGGATGGGCCCGTCGGTCTCCCAGACGATGACCGACTCGGGGTGGTCGAGCAGGTTCTCGCCGACGCCCGGCAGGTCGTGGACGACGGGGATGCCGAGCCGTTCGAGGTCCTCGCGGGGGCCGATCCCGGAGTGCAGCAGCAGCCGGGGCGTGTCGACGGCGCCCGCGCAGACCAGGACCTCGCGGCGGGCGGTGACGAGCCGTTCGGTGCCGTCCTTGGCGCGGACGTGCACCCCGGTGGCGCGGGTGCCGTCCAGCTCCAGCCGGTACGCCCAGGTCTCCAGCATCAGGTGGAGGTTGGCGCGCTCGTCCATGACCGGGTGCAGGTAGGCGACCGACGCGGACGAGCGCTTGTTGTCCTCCGGGTGGTACGCGAGGTCGAAGAAGCCGACGCCCTCGTGGAACGGCTTCTTGTTGAACCCCTCCACGCGCGGGACGCCGAGCGCGGCCTGGGCGGCGTCGACGAAGTCCCGGGCGATGGCGTTCCGGTCCTTCTCGTCGACGGAGACGATGTTGTTGAGGAGCTTGCCGAAGTACCGGTCCATCGCGGCGGCGTTCCAGCCCTCGGCGCCCGCCTCCTCCCACTCGTCCCAGTCGGACGGCAGCGGCTTGAAGGAGATGAGGGTGTTGTGCGAGGAGCAGCCGCCGAGCACCCGGGCGCGGCTGTGCCGGATGTGCGAGTTGCCGCGCGGCTGCTCGGTGGTCGGGTAGTCGTAGTCGAGGTCGCCGCCGAGCAGGCCCATCCAGCGGCGGAGGGTGAGCACGTCGGGGCGGTCGACGTCGGAGGGGCCGCCCTCGATGACGGCGACGGTGACGCCGGGGTCCGCGCTGAGCCGGTGCGCGATGACGGAGCCGGCGGTGCCGCCGCCGACGATGACGTAGTCGTACTCGGCGCTCGCTGCGCTCTCGGCGTGCTCGGTGTGCTGGGTGTTCTCGGTCAATGTGCTGTTCCCTTGTCGTCCCTGTCGTCCCCGCGCGGCCGGTTCAGCCCGCGAACCAGCGCACGGGGCGCGGGGCGAGGTTCTGGTAGACGTGCTTGGTCTCGCGGTACTCGGCGAGCCCGGCGGGGCCGAGCTCGCGGCCGATGCCGCTCTTGCCGAAGCCGCCCCACTCCGCCTGCGGCAGGTAGGGGTGGAAGTCGTTGATCCAGACGGTGCCGTGGCGCAGCCGTCCGGCGACGCGCCGGGCGCGGCCGGGGTCGGCGGACCAGACGCCGCCGGCCAGGCCGTACTCGGTGTCGTTGGCGAGGGCGACGGCCTCGTCCTCGGTGCGGAAGGTCTCGACGGTGAGGACCGGGCCGAAGACCTCCTCGCGCACCACGCGCATGGTGCGGTGGCAGCGGTCGAGCACGGTGGGGCGGTAGAAGTAGCCGGGGCCCTCGGGCCGTTCGCCGCCGGCGCGCAGGACGGCGCCCTCGGCGAGGGCGGAGGCGACGTACTCCTCGGTGCGGGCGAGCTGCTGGGCGGAGACCAGGGGGCCGCACTCGACGCCCTTGTCGGTGCCGCGCCCGAGGCGGATCTTCTCGGCGCGGCGGGCCAGTTCGGTGACGAACCGGTCGCGCAGGGACTCCTCGACGATCAGGCGGGAGCCGGCCGAGCAGACCTGGCCGCTGTGGATGAAGGCGGCGTTGAGCGCCTGGTCGACGGCGGTGTCGAAGCCCTCGTCGGTGGCGCAGGCGTCGGCGAAGACGACGTTGGGGTTCTTGCCGCCGAGTTCGAGGGCGACCTTCTTGACGCTGTCGGCGGCGGCGCGCATCACCTTCGTACCGCTGACCAGGCCGCCGGTGAAGGACACCAGGTCGACGTCCGGGTGTTCGGACATCCGGGCCCCGACGGGGTCGCCGGCACCAGTGACCAGGTTGGCCACGCCGTCCGGGAGGCCGGCCTCGGCGAGGAGCCGGACGAGGGCGACGGTGGTGAGCGGGGTGATCTCGCTCGGCTTGATCACGAAGGTGTTGCCGGCGGCGAGCGCCGGGGCGACCTTCCAGCTGGCCTGGAGGAGCGGGTAGTTCCAGGGGGTGATCAGCGCGCAGACGCCGACCGGCTCGTGCACGACGACGCTGTGGACGTCGGGGCTGCCGGCGTCGACGACCCGGCCGCCGCTCTCGTTCGTCACGAGGTCGGCGAAGTAGCGGAAGGCGTCGGTCACGCAGTCGACGTCGACGCGGCCCTCTTCCAGGGTCTTTCCGGCGTCGCGGCTCTCCAGCAGGCCGAGGCTCTCGCGGTCGCGCTGGAGCAGGTCCGCGACCCGGCGCAGCAGCGCGGCCCGTTCGGCGACGGGGGTGCGGGGCCAGGGACCCTCGTCGAACGCGGCGCGCGCGGCGGCTATGGCGGCGTCGGTGTCCTCGGCCCCGCCCTCCGCGACGACCGCGAGGGTCGTGGCGTCGGCGGGGTCGAGGATCTCGCGGGTGGCTCCGGTGGCGGCGTCCCGCCACTCCCCGCCCACGTGGATGGTCTTCTGGTCCGACACGTCGCGTTTCGCCTTCCGTTCCCGTGGGTTGTGTCACCGACCGTGGTCGGCGACCGGGGTCCCTGCCCCCGGGAACGGAAACCATGCGCGAAAGTGGGTTTGGTCACTCCCGGCCTGGGTAGCCGCGCGATCGCGCTGCGTCGCGGTCAGTTGGCGCGGGCGGCCTCGCACACGTCGCCGAGATTCTCCATCTCATAGCTTTTTCGCACTGATCCGAATGGATGACCGGTCCCGGCGTCGCTCCCGGCCCGGGCGTCCGGGCCGACCTAGGGTGCGTCCATGCGCAGCAGCGACGACCGCGTCTACCTCGCCCCCGTCGACCACCTGCGCGCCGTCGCCGCCGTGCTCGTCGTCCTCTACCACGGCTGCCAGCTGCTCAGCGCGAGCGCCGGGGGCCACCGCTTCGTCCCGGCGACGGACTGGCTGTACTCGGCGAACCCGGCGGCCACCCTCGTCTTCGAGGGCCACACCGGTGTGGCGCTGTTCATGGTCCTGTCCGGCTTCATCTTCACCGTCGGCGCCTACGGCCGGCCGGTCCGCTACGGCCGCTTCCTCACCAACCGGCTGCTGCGGATCTACCCGCTCTACCTGGTCGTCGCGCTCCTCGGCCTGGCCACCCAGGTGACCCTGCCGACCTTTCAGGACCTGCTGCGCGTCCTGACGTTTGCCACGCCCGCGCAGCCGTACGGCGGCGTCTTCTGGACCCTCTGCGTGGAGATGCAGTTCTACCTGGTCTTCCCGCTGCTGGTCCGGCTCCTCGCCGAGCGCGGGCCCGGCGCCCTGCTGCGGCTGCTGGGGGCGGTGTTCCTGCTGCGGGCGCTGGTGTGGCTGAGCAGCCCGGTTCCCGAACCGCACACCGCGGCGCTCTACCTGGGCCTGGCGGGGCGGATCGACCAGTTCCTGCTGGGCATGCTGGCCGCCTGGGCGTACGTCCACCACCGGGAGCGGCTGCGGGCCCGGTGGCTGCCGCCGGTGGCCCTGGCCCTGGCGCTGGGGCTGCTGTGGTCCTTCAACCAGGTGCACGGCTTCGTGTCCGACAGCCCGCTGAAGCTGGCCTGGAGCGGGGCGGAGGGCGCGGTGTGGGCGCTGGTGGTGGCGGCGTACGTCGCGGGGCGGCGAAGCGCGGCGGGAGGCCGGTTCTCCCGGCTGCTGGCGCGGCTCGGGGAGGTCAGCTTCTCGGTGTACCTGACGCACTTCATGGTGCTGACGGTGATCGGCGAGTACGTGTACGGGCGGTTCCCCGCCGGGCTGCCGCCGGTGTGGTCGGCCTTCGCGGTCACGCTGCTGGTGGCCCTGCCGGTGACGGTGGCGCTGTCGTTCGTGACGTACCACGCGATCGAGCTGCCGTTCCTGCGCCTGCGCCGCCCCTACCTGGGCGCCCCGGCTCCCGTCGTCCCGCCGGCTCCCGGAGTCCCGCCGGCCGGCGGTGACCCGGCCGAGGGCCTGCCGGCGGGTGGCGTACCGGCCGGTGGTGTGCCGACGAGCGGCGTACCGGCGGGGCCGGAGACACCGCGCCCCCGGCAGCGCGAGGGCGACCGGGGGCGGTGAGACGGCGGGGCGTACGGGTCAGAGCAGACCGAGACCGCGGACCGCGTCGCGCTCCTCGGCCAGCTCCTGCACCGAGGCGTCGATGCGGGCGCGCGAGAACTCGTTGATGTCCAGGCCCTGGACGATCTCGTACTTCCCGTCCTTGCAGGTGACCGGGAAGGAGGAGATCAGGCCCTCCGGGACGCCGTAGGAGCCGTCCGACGGGATGCCCATGGAGGTCCAGTCGCCCTCGGCGGTGCCGTTGACCCAGGTGTGGACGTGGTCGATGGCGGCGTTGGCGGCGGAGGCGGCCGAGGAGGCGCCACGGGCCTCGATGATCGCGGCGCCGCGCTTGGCGACGGTCGGGATGAACGTGTCGGCCAGCCACTGCTGGTCGTTCACGACCTCGGCGGCGTTCTTGCCGGCGATCTCCGCGTGGAAGATGTCCGGGTACTGGGTGGCCGAGTGGTTGCCCCAGATCGTCAGCTTCTTGATGTCGGAGACGGCGGCGCCGGTCTTGGCGGCCAGCTGCGAGATCGCGCGGTTGTGGTCCAGGCGGGTCATCGCGGTGAAGCGCTCCGCCGGTACGTCCGGGGCGGCGGCCTGCGCGATGAGCGCGTTGGTGTTGGCCGGGTTGCCGACGACGAGGACCTTGATGTCGTCCGCGGCGTGGTCGTTGATGGCCTTGCCCTGCGGCTTGAAGATGCCGCCGTTGGCCTCCAGCAGGTCACCGCGCTCCATGCCCTTGGTGCGCGGGCGGGCGCCCACGAGGAGGGCGACGTTGGCGCCGTCGAAGGCCACGTTCGGGTCGTCGGTGATCTCGATGCCCCGCAGCAGCGGGAAGGCGCAGTCGTCGAGCTCCATGGCGGTGCCCTCGGCGGCCTTGAGGCCCTGCGGGATCTCCAGGAGGCGCAGCTTGACCGGCACGTCCGCGCCGAGCAGGTGGCCGGAGGCGATGCGGAAGAGCAGCGCGTAACCGATCTGGCCGGCCGCGCCGGTCACGGTGACATTCACGGGAGTGCGGGTCATGGCGGTCTCCGTAAGACGACTGGCGGTGGGGGTCCCTGCCCCAGGTGCTGGACATCCCCCCGACCGATCAGTGCCTCGCGATCGGTGAATCATCGATCGGTGTCTCGATGTGAAGAGATATCCAGCGGTCAGGCTATCCGACCCGGACCCCCCTCAACCCCCGCCCCCTTGTGTCCCGGCTCACTGCCCGGCTCACTGCCGAGCTCACCGCTGGGTTCACTGCTGACCGGTGCAGCCCTCGGTGCCGCTCGCCAGGGTGGCGCACGCCTTCGGCTCGGTGCCGTCGGCCGCCGCGACCATCGGCGTGTAGGCGTCGGTGTCGATCTTCACCGCGCCGTTCTGCGTCGAGCCGCCCGCGCTGATGGTGACCTTGTCGCCGGCCACCGCCTCGCTGATACGGGCCCAGGCCGCCCCGCACGTCTTGCTGTAGCGGACCTCGACCTTGGTGGTGCCGACGGTCACCGAGGAGGCGGTGGTGACGAGCGGGCCGCCGCACCCCATGGCCTCGGGGTCCTTGCCGGTGCAGTCGGCGCCGCTGCACTTGACCCCGGCGGGGAGGTCCTTGGGGGCACTGGCGCTGGGGGTGGTCGCCGCCGGCTGCTCGGCGGCCTTCCCGGCCGGGTCGTCCCCGCCGCCGAGCCCGGACAGCAGGACCACCGCGGCGACGACCAGCAGGGCGCCGACCACTCCGGCCACGATCAGGGCCGTCCGGCGACCGCCGCCGCGCGGGGCGGAGGAGCGGTGCCCGGAGGAGGGGGCGGGGGCCGGGGCGGGGGCGTGCTGGGGGGCGCGGGCCGTCTTCGACGCGCCGGGGCCCCGGGGGGCGGGGCCGTTGGGGCCGCCGTCGGCGGGTATGACGGACGGCCGCGGGCCGGTGCCGGTGCCGGCGCTGCCAGTGCTGCCGGGGGCGGTGCCAGTGCCGGTTCCGGTTCCGGCGCTGCCGGGGGCGGGAGCGGGGGCGGGGGTACGGCCCGGGGGCTTCTTGGCGCCCGCCCGCGACGAGCCGTCGGCCGCCGGGCCCGCGTCGCCGCCGAACTCTCCCAGGGCCGCGCGGGCCTGGGAGATGCGTATCGCCTCCATCGTCATGTCGTGGCGCATCTCGGCGCGGCTCCAGGCGCGCTCCGCCAGCTCCCACATGGTGGTGAGGTGCACCGGGTTGGTCCCGGTCACCTCGGCCAGCGCGACGATGGCCCGCTTGGGCGCGAGGAGCCGCCCGTTCAGATAGCGCTCCCACGACGTCTTGCTGTACCCGGTGCGGTCCGACACCGCGGCGACGCTCAGACCGCTGCGGTCCACCAGCCGGCGCAGCTGACTCGCGAACTCCTTGACCTGCGGGTCGAGTTCTTCCGGTAGCGCCTTCCAGCGAGGCATTGCTTCCCCCTTGTCCCCCCGTACGTGCCTGATGTGCTCCCCGCGCTGCGTGCCCCCTGGTACCTCCCGGCGCTCGTGCGGAGTCCACCGGGAGGGATGCGCGGAGCCAGGATGTCAGTTCCTGAACCGGGGGCGCACGGGCGCATTCGGAACACGAGCGTGCCCCCTTACGCGCTCCTGTCCTGACTGCCGCCCCAGTTTCGCATCCGTTGCGCCCCGCTCACACCATGCCGGAATGGTCACTTCCGTGCCACAGGCCCCGGACATGGCTTGATCGCAGTTGGCGGGTGCATGACGCTTATACGCAGGTCACGGCGCCCGTCCTGCTCGGGGGAGAGGACGGGCGCCGTGACGGACGTGCCGCGTCTCACACCGCCGGCGCTACCGCACGGCGAAGCGGACGGCGTCCTCCAGGATGGGGACTTCCAGCCACGCGCCGGGCTGGGTCATCAGGGCGAGCAGCACGATGCTGGTGCCGAGCACCCCGTACGCCGCCATGTCGGTGAACCGCGACCGGACGGCGAGCATCCCGACCGAGGGCAGGGCCCGGCGCAGCGCGGCGCCCGTGAGCAGGGCCGCGCCGATGAGCAGCGCCCCCACGCGCGGCGCCTGCGGGAAGGCGTCGAACCCCACGACGACCAGCCCGAGCGCGGTCAGCCCCAGCACGGTGAGCAGCGGCCACTGGCGGGCGGGCGCGGGCGCGTCGCCGGGCGCCGCCCTGCCGCCGCCCTCCGGCCGGGCGGTGTCCCGCGTGACGGCCGGCGGCCGGCGCGACCCGCCGCCCCGCCGGGCGCCGGCGGCCCCGGCACCGGCGTCGGCGGCGGTGCCGTCGGCGGCGGCGGTGCCGTCGGCGACGTCGGCGGTCGCATCCGGTTCGCCGGACTCGCCGTGCGGGGCGCCGGGTTCGCCGGTGTCGCTGGACGCGCCGGGGGTGCCGGTGCCGCCGGGCGTACCGGGCCCGGCGGGGGCGCCGGTGCCACCGGACTCACCGGCCGTACCGGACTCACCGGGCGTACCGGACCCGCCGGGTGTGCCGGTGCCGCCGGCCGTACCGGACTCACCGGGCTCGCCGGGTCGGCGCCCCGCGTCGCCGTGCGGGCCGCCGGACTTACCGGGCGCACCGGACTTACCGGCCGCACCGGGCTCGCCGGGCTCGCCGGCCGTGCCGGGGCCGGGGTCCGCCGGGGTGGCGGGGTCGTCGTTCGCCCGTACGCCCATGGGGTCGCCCTCTCTCCGTCCGGTCGCCGTCCGGCTCAGCGCGCGGCGGCCGCGCGCTCGGCCGCCTCGACGACGTTCACCAGCAGCTGGGCCCGGGTCATCGGGCCGACACCGCCCGGGTTCGGGGCGCGCCACCCGGCGACCTCGTTGACGCCCGGGTGGACGTCCCCCATGATCTTGCCGCTCGCGTCCCGGCTGACGCCCACGTCGAGCACGGCCGCGCCCGGCTTGACGTCCTCGGGCTTGATCAGGTGCGGCACGCCCGCGGCGGCCACGATGATGTCGGCGCGCCGCAGGTGGGCGGAGAGGTCCCGGGTGCCGGTGTGGCACTGCGTGACCGTGGCGTTCTCCGACTTGCGGGTGAGCAGCAGCGGCATCGGGCGCCCGATGGTGGTGCCGCGGCCGACCACGACGACCTCGGCGCCGCGGATCTCGACGCCGTGGGCGCGCAGCAGCGTGATGATGCCGTTGGGGGTGCAGGGCAGCGGCGCGGGCTCGTTGAGCACCAGGCGCCCCAGGTTCATCGGGTGGAGTCCGTCCGCGTCCTTGGCCGGGTCCATCAGCTCCAGGATGCGGTTCTCGTCGATGCCCTTGGGGAGCGGGAGCTGCACGATGTAACCGGTGCAGGACGGGTCGTCGTTCAGCTCGCGGACGACCGCCTCGATCTCCTCCTGGGTGGCGGTGGCGGGCAGTTCGCGCTGGATGGAGGCGATGCCGACCTCGGAGCAGTCGCGGTGCTTGCCCGCGACGTACTTCTGGCTGCCCGGGTCGTCGCCGACCAGGATGGTGCCGAGGCCGGGGGTGATGCCCCGCTCCTTGAGGTCCGCCACGCGGGCGGTCAGGTCGGACTTGATCGCGGCGGCGGTGGCCTTGCCATCGAGAATCTGGGCGGTCATGAGCCCATCCTCGCGGATGACCCCGTCGCGGTTCCACTTCACGGGCGGTGACGGAGGGGCCGCGGGGGCGGAAGGGGCGGCCGGTCCCGTGGCGGAGGTTGCACTTGCACAACACCCTGAGTATCCGACTGGACAAGAAGTCGATGATACGACCACGATGATCCGCGCAGTGCCGCGGGCAGTGCCGGGGGGCAAACCGCTCAAAAGTACGTGAAGTTCCTCCGCTCGGACCGCGCCGTCCCCGCACATCAACGGAGGAAACCCGCCATGAGCTTCGGCGACCCGAACAATCCCTATGGGCAGCCGCAGGGCCAGCCCCAGCAGCCCGGTTACGGCTACCCCCAGCAGGGTCAGCCCCAGCAGCCCGGCTACGGCTACCCGGCCGCCCCGCCCCCGCCGGCGTACGGCGCGGGCTACCCGGGCGGCGCGCCCATGACGATGCCGGGCCTGATGCAGACGGCGCGTGTGCTGCTCTTCATCGTCGCCGGTCTCCAGATCATCATCGGCATCGTCCTCGCCTTCGTCATCGCGGCGGCCCAGGACGTGTCGGACTCGGTGGGCGCGGGCAACGCCACGGACGGCCTCGCCGGGCTCGGCTTCCTGATGGTGATCATCATGCTGGCCTTCGCGGGCCTGGCCATCTTCCTCGGGGTCAAGTTCTCCAAGGGCGGCAACGGCATCCGCGTCACGACGATCGTCTACGCCGCGCTGTACCTGCTGCTCAGCATCGCCAACTTCGCCGGTGGCGAAGCCTCTTCGGCGGTCGGCGGCATCATCGGTCTCGCCATCGGCGGCATCATCCTCGCCTCGATGGTCACCAGCAGCGCCAGCCAGTGGTTCAACCGCCCGCGTTACTGATACGCGCGCCACACGCACGAACGAAGGCCGTGACCCCCGCCGCGAAGCGGGGGTCACGGCCTTCGCCGTACGGTCCGGTCGGGCGTCAGTGGAAGAAGTGCCGCGTCCCGGTGAAGTACATCGTCACCCCGGCCGCGCGGGCCGCCTCGACGACCTGCTCGTCGCGGACCGAACCGCCCGGCTGGACCACGGCCTTGACGCCCGCCGCGGTGAGGATCTCCAGGCCGTCCGGGAACGGGAAGAACGCGTCGGACGCGGCGTACGCGCCCCGCGCGCGCTCCTCGCCCGCGCGCTCCACCGCGAGCTTCGCGGAGTCCACGCGGTTGACCTGGCCCATGCCGACGCCGACGCTCGCGCCGTCCTTGGCGAGCAGGATGGCGTTGGACTTGACCGCCCGGCACGCCTTCCAGGCGAAGGCCAGCTCCGCCAGTTCGGCCGGCGACAGGGCGTCACCGGTGGCGAGGGTCCAGTTCGCCGGGTCGTCGCCGTCGGCCTGGAGGCGGTCGGTGACCTGGAGCAGCGCGCCGCCGTCGATGGGCTTGACCTCGACGGGGTTCGCGGGCGCGCCCTCGGCGCGCAGCACGCGGATGTTCTTCTTGCGGGCCAGGACCTCGACCGCGCCGTCCTCGTACCCGGGGGCGACGATGACCTCGGTGAAGATCTCGGCGACCTGCTCGGCCATCGCCACGGAGACCGGGCGGTTCACCGCGATGACCCCGCCGAACGCGGAGAGCGGGTCGCACGCGTGGGCCTTGCGGTGCGCCTCGGCGACGTCGGCGCCGGTCGCGATGCCGCACGGGTTGGCGTGCTTGATGATGGCGACGCAGGGCTCGGCGTGGTCGTAGGCGGCCCGGCGCGCGGCGTCGGTGTCCGTGTAGTTGTTGTACGACATCTCCTTGCCGTGCAGCTGCTCCGCCTCGGCCAGGCCGCCCGTGCCGTCCACGTACAGCGCGGCGCCCTGGTGCGGGTTCTCGCCGTAGCGCAGGACGTTGCTCCGGGTGTACGTCGTGCCGGTGAAGTCCGGGAAGCCGCTGTCGTCGGCGGCGGCGTACTCGTCGGCGAACCAGGACGCGACGGCCACGTCGTACGCGGCGGTGTGCCGGAACGCCTCGGCGGCCAGGCGCTTGCGGGCCGTCAGGTCGAAGCCGCCGCCCTTGACGGCGTCGAGGACGTCGGCGTACCGCGCCGGGGAGGTGACCACCGCGACGGAGGGGTGGTTCTTGGCGGCGGCCCGCACCATGGAGGGGCCGCCGATGTCGATCTGCTCGACGCACTCGTCGGGCGTGGCCCCCGAGGCGACCGTCTCACGGAACGGGTACAGGTTGACGACGACCAGCTCGAAGGGCGCCACGCCCAGCTCCGCGAGCTGCTCGCGGTGGGCGTCCAGGCGCAGGTCGGCGAGGATCCCGGCGTGCACGCGCGGGTGCAGGGTCTTCACCCGGCCGTCCAGGCACTCGGGGAAGCCGGTCAGCTCCTCGACCTTGGTGACCGGGACGCCCGCGGCGGCGATCCTCCCGGCGGTCGAGCCGGTGGAGACCAGCTCGACCCCGTTCTCGTGCAGCCCGCGGGCGAGCTCCTCCAGCCCCGTCTTGTCGTAGACACTGATCAACGCGCGACGGATGGGCTTATTCACCGACATGAACCTTTCGTCCCTCTATGCGGTAGCCGTGCCGGGCCAGGCGCCCCACGACCTCGACGAGCAGCGAGCGCTCGACTTCCTTGATGCGCTCGTGCAGAGCGGCTTCGCCTTCTTCCGTGTCCTCTTCCACCACCTCGACCACGCCCTGGGCGATGATCGGGCCGGTGTCGACGCCGTCGTCGACGAAGTGGACGGTGCATCCGGTGACCTTCACGCCGTGCGCGAGCGCGTCCCGCACGCCGTGGGCACCGGGAAAACTGGGCAGCAGGGCGGGGTGGGTGTTGACCGTCCGGCCGCCGAACCGGGCCAGGAACTCCCGGCCGAGGATCTTCATGAACCCGGCCGAGATCACCAGGTCCGGCTCGTACGCCGCCGTCGCCTCGGTCAGCGCGCGGTCCCAGGCGTCGCGCGTGGGGTGGTCCTTCACCCGGCACACGAAGGTCGGCAGCCCGGCGCGCTCGGCGCGCTCCAGACCCGCGATGCCGTCGCGGTCGGCCCCGACGGCGACGATCTCCGCCCCGAAGCCGTCCGGGTCGCCGGCGATGGCGTCGAGCAGAGCTTGCAGGTTCGTACCCGATCCGGAGACCAGGACGACGAGGCGGGCGGCGGCCACGGGAAAACCCTCTTCGCGTTGCTTTGTACGGTCGTACGAATGAATCGGGCCCCTCGGAATGGGGAACTCTACGAGAGAGCCGACCGTCAGCAACGATACCGGCACACCGAGGCCGCCCCCACGGGACGGGGGCGGGGCCGGGGGGTAGCGTCTGGGGCAGGGCCGTCCCCGACCGGACGGACACGACGACACGAGACCTCCGCCCGCGCGCTCGCGCCGGGCCCGGGTCTGAGGGGAAGACGTTCACCAGATGCCGGACCGACGCCGCCGCACGGCCATCCACCTCCTGCCGCGGGAACGCCAGTCCACGGAGCCCGGGGGCCCCAAGGACCCCACAAGCGAGGACAACCCGTTCGCGCCCCCGCCGGAGGGCAGACCGGACCAGCCCTGGCAGCCGCGCCGCCCGTCGGGCGGCGAGGGCGACCACGGCGGCTCCGGCGACCCGGACGGTTCCTCCGGGGACCGGGGCCAGGGTCAGGGCCGGCCGTCCTGGGGCAGCCAGTGGAGCCCCCGCCAGCCGGGCCGCTCCTCCGGCGGCTTCGGCAACCGCCCCTCCGGCGACCAGCAGGGCGGCGGCCAGGGCGGCCCCGAGAAGACCACCCCGCGCTGGGACGCGACCGACCCGGCACAGCGCCGCGCGCGGTACGCGCTGCTCGCCGGCATGTGGGCCTTCTTCTTCGCGATCTTCGACTTCCCGGAGATCGGTCTGCTGCTCGGCGCCCTGGCGCTGTACTGGGGCATCAGCTCGCTGCGCGCCAAGCCCCGCCCCGCCGCCGACCGCGCCGCGGCCGTGACCGGGGCGCCTCCCGCCGGCGCCCCCGGCACCCCGGCCGCACCGCCGCCCCCGCCGGGCCGGCCGCAGACGACCGCCGCGGTGAGCGGCCTGGTCACGGCGTCGCTCGCCCTGATGATCGTGGCGGCGACGTTCACCATCCAGCTCGTCTACCGCGACTACTACGCGTGCGTGGACGACGCCCTGACCAAGACGGGCCAGCTGTCCTGCAACGAACAGCTCCCGGAGCCGCTGCGCGACGTGTTCGGGGTGCGCGAGTAGGACGTACGGGACGGCGGGGGCGGGGGCGTACGGGGTACGGGGTCCCGCTCAGGCTCCGGGGCCGGCGGGCCCCTCGGCCTCGGTGGCGGTGTCGACCGCCTCCGGGGCCGTCGCGCTTTCCGGAGCCGGTTCGCTGTCGTCGGTGTCGGTGTCGCCGTGGCCGTCGATGTCGGTGTCGCCGTGGCCGTCGTCGGTGTCGGTGTCTTCGGTGGCGGGGTCGGTGACGGCGGGCGGGAAGGCCGCCATCAGCCCGCCGGACGCCTCCTTGAGGGCGCTCCAGCGGGCCTCGCGGGCGACGGGGTCCTCCCAGGTCGCGGGGAGGAAGTCGTACGGCTCGAAGGCTGGGTCGCCCGGGTCGTCCTCCGGCGGCACGGACACCGACAGGGACGGCGCCGAGAGGGAGGCCGCGGCCACCACGGGCGGCAGCGGCGCGGGCGCCGGGGCGGGGGCCGGCAGCGGGGTCCGTACCTCGACGGCAGCCGCCGCCCGCCGCTCACCGCGCCGCCGCCACGCCCGCAGGGCCACCGCCAGCGGTACGCCGAGGCCCGCCGTCCACGCCATGGCCGCCGCGCCGGTCCGCCACCAGACCGGGCCGAACTCCGCAAGGCGCCCCGTCCCCAGCGGCCCGCCCGCCGCCGCCGCGAGCACCGCCACGGCCGCGCCGGTCAGTGCGGCCGCCAGGAGCGCGGCGACCGCGGTGTCCCGCAGGCCCAGGTCGCGGGCGCCGGGGGCGCGGGTCCGCCACCCGGCGCACCGGCCGATCGCGGCCGCCGCAGCGACCGGGACGACCGCGGCCGTCCAGTGCAGCCAGGTCCCGCGCCCGTCCGCCGGTACCGCGGCCAGCAGCGGGAAGGGCGGCAGCCCGGCGGCCCCGGTCACCCCGAGCGGGGTCGCCACCGCGCCCGTACCCAGCGCGAAACCGGGGCCGAGGCCGTAAGCGGCGCCCCACACGGCGGCGTTCGGGACGAGCGCGAGGGCCAGCAGCAGGACCGCCGTACGCCCCGACCAGACGTCGGAGAGCCCCAGCAGGGACGCCCGCGTCGCTCCCGCGTGCCACACCAGCGACACCCCGACCAGCAGCGCTCCCCCGGCGGCCAGCACGCCCAGCCCGGCTCCGGCGGCGCGTACGGCGACGGTCGTACGGGAGCGGGCGAGCGCCACCCGGACCCACCGGGGCACCCGCTCCGGGAGCGGCCCGGTCGGGCGCCCCTTCGCCGTCCAGACCCCGGCCGCCGCCGCGAGCACGACGAGCGGCGGGACGTGCAGGGCGGCACCGAGCGGGTCGGCGGGCAGCGGCCCGCCCGCCGCGTACCCCACCGCCCCGGCCGCGACCAGCAGATACCCGGCCGTCAGCCCGCCCACCGCCGCGGTGGCGCGCGGCCGGGGCAGGGTCCCGCCGGGTTCGGCGCCGTCCCGGGCGGTGCGGTGGACCAGCCACACCGGAAGGGCGACAAGCAGCAGCGGGACCACCCCGACGGGCGCGGGCGCGCCGGAGAGCGTGCCCGGGCGGACCAGTTCGGCACCGTGGGCGAGGAGCCAGAGTCCGGCGGCGACGTGCAGGGCTCCGGCGGGCCCGCTGTCGGGGTACGGGGAGCTGATCCACGCCACCATCACCAGGACGGTGACGGAACCGAGTCCGAGTCCGGCGGCGAGCGCGCCGCGCACACAGGCCCCGGCCAGCGCGGCGGTCCGGCCGCCCTGCACCAGGGCCGGCGGGTGGTCGGTCGCTTCGGTCACGGCGCCATGCTGCCAACGACACGCGCTTGATCCGCGTAACACCGGAAAGGCCGGTGTGGCGCGCAATATACGGTTATGTACTTTTTCGCCACGCGTGGCCCTGCCGGGGGACGGCCATGACCCCGGACACGGCCACCCACAGTGCTCCTCGTTCCGCCTCGCGGTCGGCGTCCCGTCCGGCGCCCCCGCTGCCGTCCCCCAAGGAGCGGCGGCGGCTGCGTGAGGCGATGTCCATGACGGAGGATCAGGTCGCCCAGCACGTCGGGGTGACCCGGGCGACGGTCCGCTCCTGGGAGACGGGGCGCACGACTCCGCGCGGGCGCAAACGGGAGGCGTACGCGCGGCTGCTGAGCGCCGCCCGGGAGGACGCCCCGGCCGACCCGCGCACCCCGGACGCCCCGGTGTCCACGGAGCCTCCGACGTCCCCGGTGTCCCCGGTGGCTCCGGAGCCTCAAGAGGCGGGATGCCCGAAGGCCGAGGCGCCGGAAGCCCCCGAGGCTCCCGAGACGGCCGGCGCGCCGGGGGCGGGGGCCCCGGGGGCGGCGGCCGCGCCCGCGGTGCCCGCGGTGCCCGCGCCCGCCGACGCGTTCGACGCGCTCTACACGTACGCCGCTCCCCTCCTCGTACAGCAGGCGTATCTGCTCACCGGCCGCCGCCGGCTGTCCCGCGAGGCCGTCGAGTACGCCTTCCACCAGGCGTGGCAGCACTGGCCCAGGGTGGCGGTCGACCGCGATCCGGCGGGGTGGGTGCGGGCGGCCGTGCACGACTACGCGCTGTCGCCCTGGCACCGGCTGCGCCCCTCGCACCGGCAGCCCGACGAGCCCCCCACCGACCGGGCGGCGCGGGCGCTGCGCGAGGCGCTGCTGGAGCTGCCGCCCGCGTACCGCCGCACGCTGCTGCTGTACGACGGCCTCGGCCTGGACCTCCCGGAGACGGCCGCCGAGACGGAGGCGAGCACGCCCGCCGCGGGCAACCGCGTCCTGCACGCCCGTGAACTGCTCGCCGCGCGCGTGCCCGAGACCGCCGACCCGGCGGTGCTGCACCGGCGGCTGGCCGCGCTGCTCGACAAGGGCCCCACCATGGTGCTGGCCACGCCCCGGACCGTGCGGGGCGGCAGTGAGCGCCGGGTGCGGGGGTGGACCCGGGCGGCCTTCGGGCTGACGGCGCTCGTCGTCGGCGCGACCGCGTTCACCCTGGCCACCGCGCCCACCGCGTACCACCCGCCCCTCGCGCCCGGCGAGGCGGTCGAGGGCGTCCCGGTCCTCAGCGGTCCCGAGCGGCTCACCCCGCGCGGCGCGGCGCTGCGTGACCGGCTGCGCGACGAACCGGTCACCGGGCCGCCCCGCCTGGTGCCCGACACCCACTGAGGCGGCCGGGGCCGCACGGCGCGGCAGCGCCCGGAACGCCGAGGGGCCCGCCCCGGGACGTCCATGACGTACGTCCGGGGGCGGGCCCCTCGCCTGTGCGGCCTCCGCGCGTCCGCGGGCTTCGCGGTGCTCGCGGCGTTCGCCGTGCTCGCGGAGTCGGCGTCCGCGTCAGCGTCGGCCGATGCCGGGCTGGTGCCGGTGTTGGGCCGGTGTCAGCCGGCCAGGATGGCGCGCGCGAGCTTGGCCGTCTCGGTCGGCGTCTTGCCGACCTTGACGCCCGCGGCCTCCAGGGCCTCCTTCTTCGCCTGCGCGGTGCCGGACGAGCCGGACACGATCGCACCGGCGTGGCCCATCGTCTTGCCCTCGGGGGCGGTGAAGCCCGCGACGTAGCCGACGACCGGCTTGGTGACGTTGGACTTGATGAAGTCGGCCGCCCGCTCCTCCGCGTCGCCGCCGATCTCGCCGATCATCACGATCAGCTCGGTCTCGGGGTCGGCCTCGAAGGCCGCGAGCGCGTCGATGTGGGTGGTGCCGATGACCGGGTCGCCACCGATGCCGACGGCGGACGAGAAGCCGATGTCACGCAGCTCGTACATCATCTGGTAGGTCAGCGTGCCCGACTTGGACACCAGACCGATCTTGCCGGGCTTGGTGATGTCGCCCGGGATGATGCCGGCGTTGGACTGGCCCGGCGTGATCAGGCCGGGGCAGTTGGGGCCGATGATGCGGGTCTTGTTGCCCTTGGCCTTCGCGTACGCCCAGAAGGCGGCGGAGTCGTGGACGGCGATGCCCTCGGTGATGACGACGGCCAGCGGGATCTCGGCGTCGATGGCCTCGATCACGGCGGCCTTGGCGAAGGCCGGCGGCACGAAGAGGACCGAGACGTCGGCGCCGGTCTCCTTCATGGCCTCGGCGACGGTGCCGAAGACCGGGACGGAGGTGCCGTCGAAGTCGACGGACGTGCCGGCCTTGCGCGGGTTGACGCCACCGACGATGTTGGTGCCGTCACCCAGCATGAGCTTGGTGTGCTTCATGCCCGTGGCACCGGTCATGCCCTGGACGATGACCTTGCTTTCCTTGGTCAGGAAGATAGCCATGGTGTTTCCGACCTCGTCCCTTACTTCGCAGCCGCGAGCTCGGCGGCCTTGTCGGCCGCGCCGTCCATGGTGTCCACGCGCTGCACGAGCGGGTGGTTGGCGTCCGACAGGATCTTGCGACCCAGCTCCGCGTTGTTGCCGTCGAGGCGCACGACCAGCGGCTTGGTGACTTCCTCGCCCTTGTCGGCGAGCAGCTTCAGCGCCTGGACGATGCCGTTGGCGACCTCGTCGCAGGCGGTGATGCCACCGAAGACGTTGACGAAGACGGACTTGACGTCCGGGTCGCCCAGGATGATCTCCAGGCCGTTCGCCATGACCTGCGCGGAGGCGCCGCCGCCGATGTCGAGGAAGTTGGCCGGCTTCACGCCGCCGTGCGCCTCACCGGCGTACGCGACGACGTCGAGGGTCGACATGACCAGACCCGCGCCGTTGCCGATGATGCCGACCTCGCCGTCGAGCTTGACGTAGTTGAGGTTCTTGGCCTTGGCGGCAGCCTCGAGCGGGTTGGCTGCGGCCTTGTCCTCGAGCGCCTCGTGCTCCGGCTGGCGGAAGTCGGCGTTGGCGTCCAGCGACACCTTGCCGTCGAGGGCGAGGATCTCGCCCGAGGCGACCTTGGCGAGCGGGTTGACCTCGACGAGGAGGGCGTCCTCGGCGACGAAGGTCTTCCACAGCGTCACCATGACCTCGGCGACCTTCTCGGCCACGTCGGCCGGGAACTGCGCCTGCGCGACGATCTCGCGGGCCTTCTCGATCGTGACGCCGTCGTTGGCGTCGACCGGGACCTTGGCGAGCTTCTCGGGCGTCGTCGCGGCGACTTCCTCGATGTCCATGCCGCCCGCGACCGAGGCCATGGCCAGGAAGGTGCGGTTGGTGCGGTCGAGGAGGTAGGAGACGTAGTACTCCTCCACGATCTCCGGAGCGGTCTCGGCGATCATCACCTTGTGGACCGTGTGGCCCTTGATGTCCATCCCGAGGATGTCCGTCGCGCGGGCGACGGCCTCGTCCGGGGTGGCGGCCAGCTTGACGCCGCCGGCCTTGCCGCGGCCGCCGACCTTCACCTGCGCCTTGACGACCGACTTGCCGCCAAGACGCTCGGTGGCCTCGCGCGCCGCCTCAGGCGTGTCGATGACTTCACCGGCCAGCACCGGTACACCGTGCTTGGCGAAGAGGTCCCTCGCCTGGTACTCGAACAGGTCCACGCGCGTCCGTCCCTTTTCTGGTGATCGCGGTTCGTTGTCTGCGTGGGCGTGCCGCGGAGGGCAACGTGACTGCGCTGTCACAAGGGAGGCGTACACGGTGTCCGTGGACGCGGCATGTCCGTCTCGCAGGTTATCCCCGGGAGACCGGGGCACCTAAATCGAGGCTCACACCCGGGCGGTGATACCTGTCACAAGCATGCGCCTCCCCCGGGCGGCCCCGCGAGGCACGGGACCGCCCGCCACTGCGGATTCCGCAGGGCCGCCACTGCGGATTCCGCAGGGCCGCCACTGCGGATTCCGTACCCGCCGGGCACCTTCAGGCAGAGGTGGCCTCCGGTATGGGCAGAGGGCGCTTCTCCAGCGCCGCCGCCATCACCTCCGGGAAGAGGTCGGGGGTGCAGGCGAAGGCCGGCGCGCCGAGTGCCGCGAGGGCGGCCGCGTGCTGCCGGTCGTAGGCCGGGGCGCCCTCGTCCGACAGCGCCAGCAGCGTCACGAACTGCACGCCCGCCGCCTTCATCGCCGCCACCCGCTTCAGCATCTCGTCGCGTATCCCGCCCTCGTAGAGGTCGCTGATCAGGACGACGACGGTGTCGGCGGGGCGGGTGATCCGCGACTGGCAGTACGCGAGGGCCCGGTTGATGTCCGTCCCGCCGCCGAGCTGCGTGCCGAACAGCACGTCCACCGGGTCGTCGAGCTGGTCCGTGAGGTCGACGACGGCCGTGTCGAACACGACGAGCCGGGTGTCCAGGGACCGCATCGAGGCCAGTACGGCTCCGAACACCGACGCGTACACGACGGAGGCCGCCATCGAACCGGACTGGTCGATGCAGAGCACCACGTCCTTCTTCACGGACCGCGCCGAGCGCCCGTGGCCGATCAGCCGCTCGGGCACGACCGTGCGGTGCTCCGGGAGGTAGTTCTTGAGGTTGGCCCGGACCGTGCGGTCCCAGTCGATGTCCCGGTGGCGCGGCCGGGTGACGCGCGCACTGCGGTCGAGCGCCCCGGTGAGGGTGGCGCGGGTGCGGCCGGCGAGCCGCTTCTCCAGGTCCTCGACGACCTTGCGGACGACGGCCCGCGCGGTCTCCCGGGTGGTCTCGGGCATGGCCTTGTTCAGCGAGAGGAAGGTGCCGACGAGGTGGACGTCCGCCTCGACCGCCTCCAGCATCTCGGGCTCCAGCAGCAGCGCCGACAGCCCGAGCCGGTCGATCGCGTCGCGCTGCATGACCTGGACGACCGAGCTGGGGAAGTAGGTGCGGATGTCGCCGAGCCACCGGGCGACGGACGGTGCCGACCCACCGAGCCCCGCCGCCCGGTCCCGCCCGGTGCGGCCCCGGTCGTTCCGCCCGCCGCCCTGCGCGTCCCCGTAGAGCGCGGCGAGGGTGCCGTCCATGGCGGCGTCGGTCCCGGTGAGGGCCCGGCCGGTGCCGTCGGCCTCTCCCCCGCCCAGCACCAGCCGCCAGCGCCGCAACCGCTCGTCGCCGGCCCCGGTCCCGGTGTCCGTCTCCGCGCCCCGGGTCCCGCCCGGTGTCCGGTCACCGCTCATCGTCCCGCCCCCACAAGATCGTCGTGTCCGGTGCCGGTGTCGTCGCCGGCACTGGTCCCGGTGCCGTCGCCGGTGCTGGTCCCGGTGTCGTCGCCGGTACTGGTCCCGCTGCCGGTGCTTCCGCCGGCGGCTCCGGCGCCGGCTGGGCCGGTGCCGGTCGTGCCCGTGGCGACCGTGCCAATGTCGGCTGGGCCGGTGCCGGTGCTTCCGCCCGCGGCTCCGGTGCCAGCCGGGCCGGTGCCGATCGTGCCCGTGGCGACCGTGCCCGTGGCGACCGTGCCGGTGTCGGCCGTGCCGGTTCCGGCCGTGCCCGGGTCGTCGCCCAGCAGCAGGCTCAGCAGGGGCAGCACCGCGTCGGCCCGCCGCTCGTCCCGCTCCGCCGCGAAGCCGGGCGGCCACCCCTCGCCCCCGCCCGGTGCCGTGCCCGAGGGACCGCGCCGGACCAGCTCGCCCAGGGTGCGCCGGACGCCCGGTTCGTACGCGCCGAACGTGCGCCGCAGCAGCGGCAGGACGTCGGTGAACGCCTCCGCCGGTACGCCGGTGAGCCAGGCGTCGACCAGTCCGAGGAGCCGCTCGTCGTGGACGAGCAGCATGCCTCCGCCCGGGTTGCCCTCGCCCCCGCCGACGAAGCCCTCGATCCAGGCGGCCGCCTCGGCGGGCGGGGTGCCGGGTGACAGCGCGAGGCCCATCAGCCGGGCGGCCTCGTCCTCGCCGAGCCGCCCGTCGTCCAGCAGCAGCCGGGCGGCCCGGCCCCGCAGGACGCCGGGCACCCGGTCGCGGCCGGCGAGCCTGCCGAGGACGCCGGCCCAGCGCGCGGGCAGGTCCTCCGCCGGGTCCGCCGCCTCCGGCAGGAGCCGGATCGCGGTGTGGACGGCGTCGAGGTGGCCGCGCATCTCGGCGGCGCCGTCGGCGTCGAGCGCCGTGCAGGCGGGCGGCAGCCCGACGCAGATCCGGGCGGCGAGGCCACCGGCGACCTCGGCCAGCGCGGCGGTGTCCGTGGACCGTACGTCGCCGTACCGCAGGGACCGGGCCAGCGCGGGCAGGGCCTGGGCGAGGTGGCCGACGTCCGCGTCGAGCGCCGCCCGGTCGGCGAGCGCCCGCATCACCACGGGCAGCGCCTCGGACAGCCCGGCGAGCAGGCAGCGCTCGGCGAGCGCGGTGACCTCGGCGAGCGCGGTCGCCGCGAGGGCGTCCGCCTCGGCCCGGGCGGTGGCGGCCGTGTGGACGGTGGTGCCCCACACCCCGGCCTCGGCGACCCGCACATGCAGCTCGGGCTCCCAGCGCAGCCGCCAGCCCTCCCGGAACGTGCCGGTGCCGGCGCGCTCCGCGGCCGGTTCCCCCCAGCCGATGCCGAGCAGCCGCAGCCGGTGCAGGAGCCGGCTCTTCGCGGCGTCGGTGTCCTTGCGCAGGTCGAGGTCGAGGTCCCGCTCCGACGCCTCCGGCTTGAGGCGCAGGGTGCGCTGGAGCCTGGTGAGGTCGCGCTGCAACGGCACGGCGGGGGCGGTGTCGGGCACCTCGCCGAGGACGTCCCCGATGATCAGCCGGTCCCGGATCAGGTCCAGCGGCACGTCGGAGCCGTCGCACATCACCGCCCGTATCGCGTCGACCGTCTCGGTCAGCCCGGCCAGGGGGCGTCCGCGCAGGGCGGCGAGCGTCCCGGCGAGCCGGACCGCCTCGATGACATGCGCCGTGGAGACCGGCCGGTCCTCCTCCCGGAGCAGTCCGGCGACCTTGGTCATCCAGCGCTCGACGGGCCGGTCGGGCGCCGCGAACAGGTGGCCGTACCAGCCGGGCGAGTCGATTCCGGCGCCGTACCCGCTGCGGCGGGCGAGGCGGCGGTGCGTCCAGGGCACCCAGGTGATCTCCGTTTTCACCTTGGGCAGCCCCTTGAGGAGGGCCCGGTCCGCCGTGACGGTCGTCTTCGCGGCGAGGGCGGGCACGTGCCAGGCGCCGCAGACCACGGCCACGGCGTCGCCGTGCTCCTTGCGCGCGGCGCGGAGCTGGAGGCGCATGTACGCCTCGCGGACCAGGTCGCGCTCGTGCCCGCCGTGCCCGTGCGTCTCGCGGAGGGCCGCCATGGCGTCGGCGAGGCCGGCGAAGACGGCGAGCGGGTCATGGGCGGGGCCGTGTCCTGAGCCGGGCTCGTCGGAGTCGCGCTCGCCGGGGGCGCGGGGGCCGGGGTCGCTGTGGCCGGGGGCGCGGTCGCCCTGGCCGGCGCCATCGGGGGCCTGGCGAAAGGCGGCTCCCGGGGCGATGTCCGGACCGGCTCCCGGGGCGCGGTCGCCGTGGGCGCTGTGCCCGGGGGTGCGGTCGCCCTGGCCGGGGCCACCGGGGGCCTGGCGAGAAGCGGCTCCCGGGGCGATGTCCGGACCGGCTCCCGGGGCGGGGGCGCCGGGGGCGGGGCGAGAGGCGGCCTCCGGGGCGGCGTCCGAGGCGGTGTCCAGTGCGGCGCCGGGAGCCGTGCCCACGGCGGCGCTAGGAGCCGTGCCCGGGGCGGCGCCCGGGGCGGTGTCCGGCGGTGGGCCGTGCGGGTCGGCCCCGGTCGAACGGTGCTCGACCACGTCCTCCCACCAGCGCTCGGGGTCGTCGTACCCGGCGGTCCGGGCGAGCACGGCGAGGGGGTCGATCCGCAGCCCGTGCCGCCGGTCACCGGCCTCGCCGGGCTCGCCGCCGTCCACCTCCTCGCCCTCGCCGTCCGTCCACGTGGGGTCCTGGGCCATGGCGAGCGTGTGCGCCGCCGGCAGGTCGATGAACCGCACCGCCGCACCGTGGTCGAGCGCCCAGCGCAGGGCGACCCACTCCGGGGAGAATTCCGCCATCGGCCAGAACGACGCCCGGCCGGGGTCGTCCACGGCGTGCGCCAGGAGGGCCACGGGCGGGCTCATCGACGGGTCGGCGGCGAGCGGCAGCAGGGCGTCCCCCTCGGGCGGGCCCTCGATCAGTACGGCGGCGGGCTTGGCCGCGTCGAGCGCGGCCCGCACGGCGCGGGCCGAACCGGGCCCGTGGTGGCGGACCCCGAGCAACAGGGGCCCGGCGGCCGTCATGCCGACACCTCGCGGCACGCCCGGTAGAAGTCCTTCCAGCCGTCCCGCTCGCGGACGACGGTCTCCAGATACTCCTGCCAGACGACCCGGTCGGCCGCCGGGTCGCGGACGACCGCGCCGAGGATGCCCGCGGCGACGTCGCCGGGGCGCAGCACGCCGTCGCCGAAGTGCGCGGCGAGGGCGAGGCCGCCCGTGACGACGGAGATGGCCTCGGCCGTGGACAGCGTGCCGGAGGGGGACTTGAGCTTGGTGCGCCCGTCGGTGGTGACCCCGTCGCGCAGTTCGCGGAAGACGGTGACGACCCGGCGGATCTCGTCGATGCCCTCCGGCGCGGCGGGCAGGTCGAGGGCGCGTCCGGTCTGCTCCACGCGGCGGGCGACGATGTCGACCTCCGCCTCGGGTGTCGCGGGCAGCGGCAGCACCACGGTGTTGAAGCGCCGGCGCAGTGCGCTGGACAGGTCGTTGACCCCGCGGTCGCGGTCGTTGGCGGTGGCGATGAGGTTGAACCCGCGGACGGCCTGGACCTCCTGGCCCAGCTCCGGGATGGGCAGGGTCTTCTCGGACAGGATGGTGATGAGGGTGTCCTGCACGTCGGCGGGGATGCGGGTCAGCTCCTCGACGCGGGCGGTCATGCCCTCGGACATCGCGCGCATGACGGGGCTGGGCACGAGGGCGTCGCGGCTGGGCCCGTGGGCGAGGAGCCGCGCGTAGTTCCAGCCGTACCGGATGGCTTCCTCGGGTGTGCCGGCCGTGCCCTGCACCAGCAGGGTGGAGTCGCCGCTGACGGCGGCGGCCAGGTGCTCGGAGACCCAGGTCTTGGCGGTGCCGGGGACGCCGAGGAGCAGCAGGGCGCGGTCGGTGGCGAGGGTGGTGACGGCGACCTCGACGATCCGGCGCGGTCCGACGTACTTCGGTGTGATCACGGTGCCGTCGGGCAGGGTGCCCCCGAGCAGATAGGTGGCCACGGCCCAGGGCGACAGCCGCCAGCGGGCCGGGCGGGGCCGGTCGTCGGCCGCCGCGAGCGCCGTCAGCTCGTGCGCGAACGCGTCCTCCGCGTGCGGGCGCAGGGCCTCGGCGCGTGGCGTGCTCGTGGCTTCCTGGGTGGCTTCGGTGAGTGCGGGCACGGTGATGGATCCCCCTCCAGATCATGTGCGACCGGGTGTGGAATCCACCGTGCACCATGCCACTGACAATCGGCCGCTCCCGCCGTGCAGGACGGGAAGCGACCGCTCGGCGAACCGAGTTGGCGCGGTGTCAGCCGGCGACCGGCGACACGGCGATGCAGCCGGTCGCGGCGGCCATGCCCTTGGCGGTCTGCTCCTGGATGACCTTGCCCTTGTACGTGATCTTGCAGCTCATCTCGACGCCGGCGGGGTCGACGGCGACCGGGAGGACACCGGGCGGCAGCAGGCCGCGGAGCTTGACGGTCTTCTTCCACGGCAGCGCGGGCTTCTTCACGGACTCGATCTTCGGCTTCGTGGCGTCACCGCCGTCGGCGTGGTAGTCGATCGAGTCGATGCCCTTGCCGGTGATCTCGTACGTCACCTCGTACTGCGCGTTGACCTCCTTGTCGACCTGCTTGGCGGCCTCGTCGGCGATCTCGGAGCAGGCGCCGAGGCCGAGGACGAGCCCGCCGGCGACGAGCGCGGACGCGACGGCGCGACCGGTGCGGTTCATGGTTCCCCCCAGGGAGTGAGTTGCGTGGTGTCAGGCAGGAAACAGTAAAGGGGAGGTCAAGTCAACTCGCGGTCGGTCAGGGTGAAACCGCTGGTCAGAGCTGATTGTCAGTGGGGGCACCTACCGTCGGGGACATGAATCAGCAGGGGGTGCGCTGGACGGCGGAACAGGTGCTGGCACTGGCTCCTGACGACGCCTCACGCAGAGCGGGGAGCCGCCTCGGCACGGCCGGGCCGTGGTCGGGCGGCGGGAGCGACGGCTCGGGGGCCGTGTGGGGCCTGTGCAGGGGCAGCGGGAAGACGCCGTACCGGACCGTCGTCGACACCACCGGCCCGGCCTACACGTGCAGTTGCCCCAGCCGGAAGTTCCCGTGCAAGCACGCGCTGGGGCTGCTCCTGGTGTGGGCCGCCGACGAGGAGGCGGTGCGGGGCGGCGAGCCGCCGGACTGGGCGGAGACATGGCTGTCGGGCCGCCGCGCCCGGGAGGCGAAGAAGGAAGAGAGAGAAGGGAGAGGAGGGAGAGACGCGGGGGACAAGGGGGAAGGAGCAGGCTCCGGCGGGGATCCGGTGGCGGCGCGGCGGCGGGCCGAGCAGCGGGCCGCCCGCATCACCGCGGGCGCCGAGGAGCTGGAGCAGCGGCTGGCCGACCTGCTGCGCGGCGGTCTCGCCTCCGCCGACCGGTCGGGGTACGGGCCGTGGGAGGAGACCGCCGCCCGGATGGTCGACGCGCAGGCCCCCGGGCTGGCGGGCCGGGTCAGGGAGCTGGGGGCGATACCGGGCTCGGGGCCCGGCTGGCCGGTGCGGCTGCTGGAGGAGTGCGCGCTGACGCACCTCCTGGACCGGGCCTGGCTGCGCCTCGACCGGCTGCCCGAGCCACTGGCGGCCACGGTCCGCACCCGCGTCGGCCTGACCGGGCCCGCCGAGGGACCGGCGGTGCGCGACCGTTGGTCGGTCCTCGCCCAGTACGACACCTCGGACGGCCGGCTGACCACCCGTCGCGTCTGGCTGTACGGGCGGAGCAGCGGGCGTACGGCCCTGGTGCTGTCGTTCGGCGCGGCCGGGCGGGCACCCGCCCTCGCCCTGCCCGTGGGCGTGGCGCTCGACGCGGACGTGCGGTGGTACGCGGGGGCGGGGCAGCTCCGGGTCGAGCTGGGCGAGCGGTACGCCGACCCGGTCCCCGACTCCGGTCCGCCGCCCGGTGGTTCGGTGGCCGACGCCCTCGCCGCGTACGGATCGGCGCTGCGGGACGACCCGTGGCTGGACTCCTGGCCGGTGACGCTCACCGGTGTCGTCCCCGTGCCGGAGGGGGACGGCGCCTGGCAGGTGGCCGGCGCGGACGGCGGCGGCGCTCTGCCGCTGACCCCGCAGGCCCTCGCCCGGCCGGGCCTGTGGCGGCTGGCCGCCCTGTCCGGGGGCAGGCCGGTCACGGTGTTCGGCGAGTGCGGGCACCGAGGCTTCACCCCGCTGACCGCCTGGTCCGCGGACACCCCCGAGACCGTCGCGCTGACCTGACGCACCGGAGGACACGATGACCACCACCACCTGGGACGACCTGGTCGCCTCCGCACTGCTCGGCACGGACCGCCGCGCGCCCGCCGCCGACGTCCTGGCCGCGGCGCCCGGCCGGGACGCGCCGGTCGCGCTGCTGGGCGCCGCCGCGGCCCGGACCGTGCGGCGCCGGGCGGGCCTGCTGCCCGGGCCCGCCGCCGCGCCGCCGGAGCCGGCGGCCCCCGACGGGCGGCCGGCGCTGCCGGATGCGGCCCGGCGCCGGCTCGCCCACCTGCTGGCCGACCGTTCCGGCGGCTCTGCGGGCGGGGGCCGCCGGGGTGCGGCGCCCGACCTGATGGAGCTGCTGCCGCAGTGGCTGGCGGCGGCCGGGGAGTACGGCTACCGGGCGCCCGCGTCCCTCCTGCCCGCGCTGCTGGACGCGGCCCGGGCCCGTACCGACCTCCGGCCGGCCGCCCTCGCCCTCGCCGGGCCGCGCGGTCTGTGGCTGGCCCGGCTCAACCCGGACTGGCGGTTCGCGCTGCGCGCCGCCCCGGGCGGCACCGCGCTGCCGGACCCGGACGACGAGGCGGCCGTGCGGTGCCTGTGGGAGGAGGGCCTGTTCGCCGAGCGGGTGGCCCTGCTCGGCGCCGTACGGGCCCACGATCCCGCCGCGGCGGGACAGCTGCTGGCCTCGACCTGGTCCGCCGAACGGGCCGAGGACCGGCTGATGTTCCTCGACTCCCTGCGGAGCGGGCTGTCCGGTGACGACGAGCCGTTCCTGGAGGAGGCGCTCTCCGACCGCAGCCGCAATGTCCGCTCCACCGCCGCCGAGTTGCTCTCCGCCCTGCCCCGCTCGGCGTTCGCCCGCCGCATGGCCGAGCGGGCGTCCACCTGCGTGGGGCTGGACCGCACGGGCGGCGAGGCGGTGATCACGGTGGAGGCCCCGCACGAGTGCGACGCGGGCATGCAGCGGGACGGCGTCCTGCCCGATCCGCCCAGCGGCCGGGGCGAGCGGTCCTGGTGGCTGGGCCAGCTCGTCGAGGCGGCGCCGCTGTCCGTGTGGCCGGCCCGACTGGGCGGGCGCACCCCCGCCGCCGTGGTCGCCCTCCCGGTCGCCGACGACTGGCGCGACGAACTGCACGCCGCGTGGTGCCGCGCGGCGGTCCGGCAGCGGGACCCCGACTGGGCCCGCGCCCTGCTCGGGCCGCCGGCCACCCCGCCCGCGTCCGGCCCCGGCACCTCCTCGCTCGCCGAGCGGTCGAAGCTCCTGTCGGTCCTGCCCGGCGAGGAACGGGCCGCCTGGGTCGCCGGGTTCATCGCGGCGCACGGCCTGTCGGAGGCCTTCCAGCTCCTCGGCGTCTGCGCGGTGCCCTGGGCCGAGCCGCTCGGCCGCGCCGTGGTCGACGCGCTGGACATCGCCCGGGACGCGGGGAGCTACCCCTGGAGCTTCAGCGGGGTGATGGGCCTGGCCGAGCGGTGCCTCGACCCCGGCCAGGCGGACCGGCTGGAGGTCCTGACCGCCGTCCCCGACGAGCCCGAGGACGCCTCCCCGGGAGCGGGGGGCTACTGGTCGGAAGCGTTCCAGCGCCTGGTGGCCACCCTGCGCCTACGCTCCACGATGCTGGCGGAGCTCGCAGAACCGCCCGCGCCCCCGGGCGCCCCGCCCGACTAGGACGGACGCCCCCGGCGCCCATCCGGCGCGGAAGGGCGCTCGGCGCTCGGCACGGGCGGGCGCGGGCGCGGCCGGGGCAGGCCCCCGGGGGCGCGCGGCCCCCGTCCGACCGGGACGGGCGCCCCCGGGCACCTCGGCGCTCGGCGCGGGCGGGTGCGGTTGCGGGCGGGGCAGGCCCCGGGGCGCGCGGCCGGGCGGGCACGGCCGGGGGGCAGGCGCGGCGCCTGCTCCCCCGCCTGACCGGAACGGGCGCCTCGGCGCTCGGCGCGGCCGGGTGCGATTGCGGGCGGGGCAGGCCCCGGGGCGCGCGCGGCCCGGGGGCGGGCGCGGTCCCCGGGCCCCGCGCCTGACCGGGACGGGCGTCCCGGTGCTCGGCGCGGAAGGGCGCTCGGCGCGGGCGGGTGCAGCCGGGGTGCCCGCGCGGCCCGGAGGTAGGCCGGCCGGGGGTGGCCCGTGGGCGCCAACTGCCCCGGCTGCCTGGCGCCTTGGTCGCCAGGGTGGTTCGCCCACGTACGGCGCGGCCCGCTCACGGGGCGCACGCCCGCGTGGCCGGGACGACCCCGGGGCCCGGGCGGGCCCGCGGGCCAACGCCCCCCAGCCGTACGCACCGCACACGCTCGCGGGCCCAACGCACCCCAGTCGCACGCACCGCACACGCCCCCGGCACCCCGACGTCCCGCTACGCACCGCACACGCCCCCGGCAGCCCAACGTCCCGCACCCACCAGCCCACCGCCCGCGCAACGCCTCCTCCCACGCCCCGGCCTCCGCCCCGGCGCCCCGGCGCCTCCGCTCCGCACCGCCCACGCCTCCGGCACCCCGACGTCCCGCTACGCATCGCAGACGCCTCCGGCAGCCCGGCGCCCCCCGCGCCCGCCGCCCCGCACCACACACGCCCCCTCCCACGCCCTGGTGCCTCCGCCCCGCACCGCACACGCCCCCGCCTCCGTCCCGGCGTCGTTTCGCTCGGGGCGGCGAAGGGCACATCACCCGTGGGACAAGTTCGTTCGCCACGCGTCGTATCCGCGTCGTACCGCCCCTCAGCCGCGGGGGCGGCCGGGACGGTCGCCTTGGGAGCCGCGACGAGGTCGCCGTACCACCGTGCCGCCGGCCGCGCGGCGCGGCGGTTCGGCCGCAGCGCCACCCCTCCGGGACGGCACCCCCAGTTCGGAGGTCCGCCGTGAGGGTCCTGTTGCCGTGGAAGCTGCTGCCCTTCTTCCCGTCGCGCCTGTCCGCCGCGCTGCTCAAGGCCACCGCCCTGGAGCTGGCGATCCTCGCCGGGCATCTCGTCCTGTACCCGACCGGGATCGCGGCCGAGCGGCCACGGCTTCCGGGCGCGACCGGACTCCCGGGCGGCTCGGCGGCCCGGCCGCCGACGGTGCTGCTGCACGGCTTCGTCGACAACCGCTCCGTCTTCGTGCTGCTGCGCAGGTCCCTCGCCCGCCACGGGCGGCGCCATGTGGAGTCGCTGAACCACTCGCTGCTGACCTGCGACATCCGCGCCGCCGCCGAGCTGCTCGGGCGGCACGTCGAGGAGATCTGCGACCGGACCGGGCACGAGGAGGTCGACGTCGTCGCCCACAGCCTGGGCGGCCTGATCGCCCGCTACTACGTGCAGCGCCTCGGCGGTGACCGCCGGGTGCGCACCCTGGTGACGCTGGGGACACCGCACGGGGGCACCACCGTCGCGCCGCTCGCGGCGGCCCACCCGCTGGTGCGCCAGATGCGTCCCGGTTCGTCCGTCCTGCGGGAGTTGGGCGAGCCGGCGCCGCGGTGCCGTACGCGGTTCGTGGCGTTCTGGAGCGACCTGGACCGGTGGATGGTGCCGGTGGAGACGGCGCGGGTCGAGCACCCGGACCTGATCGCCCGGAACATCCGGGTCAGCGGCATCGGCCACCTCGCCCTGCCGGTGCACCCGGCGGTGGCGGCGCGGGTCCGGGAGGCCCTGGACGAGGACGGGACACCCGCCGGAACGTCTGATTCCGCGTCAGTGGCGTAACCCGAACCGACCACTCTTCGAACACCTGTCGAACGTAAGGCCAAAGCTCTGCCCACACTCCGCCGAAAGGCGGCCGAATGCCCGTTTCCCGCAGAGCCAAAACCCTCGGAAGATTGTCGCTCGCGCATACCGCCGGGTACAGTCGCGCCCACTGCTTTCCCCTCTGGGGGCCTCACCGGCCGTCCCAGACCTGGTTCTGCTGCCGAGGCGAGAGAGAAGTTGGTGGACGACCAGCACCCCCACGCCGGGTACGTCGGAGACGACGCGTATTCCACCGGCAGCTTCGCCACCGATCCTCTCTTCGGTGCCCTTCCCGGCACCTATGAGCACGCATACGAAAGCAGCACCAGCAGCGGCCAGTACGACACCGGCCACTGGACCGCCGCCACCACCACCGCCGCCACCGCCACCCAGGCGTGGGCGACGACGGACACCACCGGGTACGTCGAGTACGCCGGGGGCCACACCGGGCAGTGGGACGCGGGCGCCTGGAACGAGGCGGCCTCCTACGACACCACCGGCCAGTGGAACGTGGCCGCGGCCCCCTTCGAGACCGGCGCGTACGACGCCACGGCCTGGAACCACGCCGCCGCGGCGACCGAGACCTTCACCGTCCCCGAGCAGTACGACTATGCGGCGGCCGACCAGTCGCCCGTGGCCGACGCCGCCCTCCCGGAGCCCGAACTCCTCGGGGACATCGCCCCGGAGGCGCCGGCCGAGCCGCTGCCCGGGGACCTCGCCGGGGCCGACGCCCTGCACGACAGCCTCACCGAGACCGCGATCGCCCCGGTCGTCCCGGCCGCGGCGGCCGCACCGGCCGGCCCCCGGGCCTCGCGCCGCGCGGGAGCCTCGGGCACCGGAGGCGGCGGCAGCCGCGGCCGGCGCCGTACTCCCGCCAAACGGTCCGCGCTTCTCACCGTCGCCGTGCCCTCCGCCTGCGTGATGGGCGTCGCCGGCATCGCGGCGGCCTCCGTCAGCGGCCTCACCAACGGCGCCCCCGGCGAGACCAAGAGCGACGAGAAGGCGGTGACGGCCGCCGACGCGCCCACCGCCGTGAAGCCGGTCGTCGCCAACAGCGAACTCGACACCCAGCTGGCCGCCCTGAGCGCCGACGCCCGCGACTTCGGCGACCGTGCCAACCGCACCCAGGAGCGCATCGACCTCAAGGCGCGCCAGGAGGCGGAGCGCAAGAAGCGCGAGGAGGAGGCGGCCCGCCGCGAGGCGCTGCGCCCCAAGTTCGCCCTCCCCGTGGCCCTGCACCAGCTCAGCGCGCAGTACGGCCAGGCGGGCGTCAACTGGATGTCCCTGCACACCGGTATCGACTTCCCCGTGCAGTACGGCACGCCGGTGATGGCCGCGACCGACGGCACCGTGCGGACGCAGTGGAACAGCGCGTACGGGAACATGGCGATCGTCACCGCCAAGGACGGCACCGAGACCTGGTACTGCCACCTCAGCAGCACCAAGATCCGCTCGGGCGAGGTCAAGGCGGGCGAGGTCATCGCCTACTCCGGGAACTCCGGCAACTCCACCGGACCGCACCTGCACTTCGAGGTACGGCCCGGCGGCGGCGCCGCGATCGACCCGGTGCCGTGGCTGCGCGGCCACGGCCTCAACCCGACCGGCTGAGACCCCGGCCCACGGCCCCCGGCCCCCGGCCCACAGCCCACGGCCACCGGCCCCAGGCCCTTGGCCGGCCCGGAGCCACCAGGCCCGACCGGCATGGCGCCACCGGGCGGTAGCCACCCGGCGGCGCTGAAGCGCTGGAGCGCTAGAGCTTCTCGACCGGCGCGTACCGCAGCAGGAGCCGCTTGGGCTTCTCGTCGCCGAAGTCGATCGTGGCCTGCGCGTCCGCGCCCGCCCCGGTCACCGCCATCACCGTGCCGAGCCCGAACTGGTCGTGCGTCACCCGGTCCCCCACCGCCAGTGAGATCACCGGCTTGTCGGTCGCACGGCGGGTGGCGAACCCGGACGGGCCGCCGGAACGCCCGCGCGACGACAGCGCCGACGCGATCCCGGACGTCGGCCCGGCGGGCTTGGCCGTGGCGCCCGTGCGCTTCCACTCCAGATACGCCCCCGGGATCTCCTCCAGGAAGCGCGACGGCGGGTTGTACGACGGCTGGCCCCAGGCGCTGCGCAGCGTCGACCGCGTCAGGTAGAGCCGCTCACGGGCGCGGGTGATGCCCACGTACGCCAGGCGGCGCTCCTCCTCCAGCTCCTTGGTCTGGCCGAGGGCCCGCATGTGCGGGAAGACGCCGTCCTCCATGCCGGTCAGGAACACCACCGGGAACTCCAGGCCCTTGGCGGTGTGCAGCGTCATCAGCGTGATAACGCCGGAGCCCTCCTCGTCCTCGTCCGGGATCTGGTCGGAGTCGGCGACGAGGGCGACCTGCTCCAGGAACTCGGCGAGGGTGCCCGCGCCCTCGTCCTCGCCGCGGCCCTGCTCGTACTCCAGGGCGACGGCGGCCAGCTCCTGCAGGTTCTCGATGCGGGTCTCGTCCTGCGGGTCGGTGGACGCCTGGAGCTCGGCGAGATACCCGGTGCGCTCCAGGACGGCCTCCAGGACGACCGCCGGTCCGGCGCCGGACTCGACGACGGTGCGCAGCTCGTCCATCAGCGTGTTGAAGCGCTTCACCGCGTTCGCCGAGCGGGCCGCCATGCCGTACGCCTCGTCGACGCGGCGCAGCGCCTGCGGGAAGGTGATCTTCTCGCGCAGGGCGAGGGCGTCGACCATCGCCTCGGCGCGCTCGCCGATGCCGCGCTTGGGGACGTTGAGGATGCGGCGCAGCGGCACGTTGTCCTCGGGGTTGGCGAGGACGCGCAGGTACGCGAGGACGTCGCGGACCTCCTTGCGCTCGTAGAACCGGACACCGCCGACGACCTTGTACGGCAGGCCGACGCGGATGAAGATCTCCTCGAACACACGGGACTGGGCGTTCGTCCGGTAGAAGACGGCGACGTCGCCGGCCTTGGCGTCGCCCGCGTCCGTCAGCCGGTCGATCTCGTCGGCGACGAACTGTGCCTCGTCGTGCTCGGTGTCCGCGACGTACCCGGTGATGCGGGCGCCCTCGCCGGCGTTGGTCCACAGGTTCTTGGGGCGGCGGCTCTCATTGCGCTCGATGACCGCGTTGGCGGCGGACAGGATGGTCTGCGTCGAGCGGTAGTTCTGTTCGAGGAGGATCGTGGTGGCGTCCGGGTAGTCCTCCTCGAACTGGAGGATGTTGCGGATGGTGGCGCCGCGGAAGGCGTAGATCGACTGGTCGGCGTCGCCCACCACGCACAGCTCGGCCGGGCCCAGGTCCTCGTACCCGGTGCCGACCAGCTCGCGGACGAGGGTGTACTGGGCGTGGTTGGTGTCCTGGTACTCGTCGACGAGGACGTGCCGGAAGCGGCGGCGGTAGTGCTCGGCGACGTCCGGGAACGCCTGGAGCAGGTGGACCGTCGTCATGATGATGTCGTCGAAGTCCAGGGCGTTGGCCTCGCGCAGCCGCGCCTGGTACATCCGGTACGCCTCGGCGAGGGTCTTCTCGAAACCGTCGGCGGCCTGGTCGGCGAAGGTCTCCTCGTCGATCAGCTCGTTCTTCAGGTTGGAGATCTTGGCGCTGAACGACTTGGGCGGGAACTTCTTCGGGTCCAGGTCCAGGTCGCGGCAGACCAGCGCCATCAGCCGCTTGGAGTCGGCGGCGTCGTAGATCGAGAAGGACGAGGTGAAGCCGAGCTTCTTCGACTCGCGGCGCAGGATGCGGACGCACGCGCTGTGGAAGGTCATGACCCACATCGCGTTGGCGCGCGGGCCGACGAGCTGCTCGACGCGCTCCTTCATCTCGCCGGCGGCCTTGTTGGTGAAGGTGATCGCCAGTATCTGGCCGGGGTGGACGTGCCGGGTGGCCAGCAGGTGGGCGATCCGGTGGGTGAGCACCCGGGTCTTGCCCGACCCGGCACCGGCGACGATGAGCAGCGGGGACCCGGTGTGCACGACGGCGGCGCGCTGCTGGTCGTTCAGCCCGTCCAGGAGGGCGGCGGCGTCGACGACCGGACGCGGGGCGCCGTCGCGGTAGTGGCTGTCCCGGGCCGGGGGCACGTCGAAGTGACCGCCGAAGAGGTCGTGCGGGACCTCCTCCGGGGCCGGGCCGTGCCCGGGGCCCTCCCGGTCCTCGGGGGGCGGCGGGGGCTCCTCGGAGGCGTGGTTCCGGAGGTCCGCCAGGAAGCTGTCGTCAAAGAGGCTGCTCATCGCCTATCGAGTCTAGGCGGCCCCACTGACAGCCGTGGACGAACCGGCAAGAGGCCCGAATCGTCACGCTCCGCACCGGCCCGGCGACATCACGCCAAGGTCACGAAAACGTATCGGGCATATCGAACATCATCCTTCACAGCACCACCACAGTTTGGCTAGCGTGCTCGCCCAAGCGGTCCGTTTTCGCATCGGCGAACCACGCCGGTCGGACCGCTTACGCCGAATTCGTGCTGCCCTCCGGGGCAGTTCGGAACCGGGGACCCACCACGTACGACTCGTACGACCGAGGTGAATCGGCCCGCCGCCCTCGGGCACGGCCGTAGGGCACCTTCCGTTCCGCCCGAACCTGACAGCTGACCCGGTAGGCGGTCCACGGAAGGAGATGCCGGCCTTGGCGTCGCATCGCAAGCCGCGCGCAACGCGCACCTTGCACACCCTGCATGCCCACTCGCCCGCCGTCGGGGTCACGACGGCCGCCGCGCTGGCCTCGGTCACGCTCCTGTCGTCACAGGGCGCGACCGCCGCCACCGCCGCTCCGGGCGATCCGGACCGGGGGCCGACGGTCGAGGAGGTACAGAGAAAGGTCGACGACCTCTACCGGCAGGCGGGTACGGCGGCGACGCAGCCCGCGCGGACCGCGCCCCCGCCGCCGCGGGCCGTCCCGCGGCAGCGCACGGGCGGCGGAGGCGGTGACCGGACCGGCGGGGAGGCGCCCCGGGGCGGCGGCGAGAGGCTCGGCGGCCTGCCGGTCGGAAGCGGCCTGGGCGGCCGGAGCGACGTGAGCGGCCTGAGCGACCTGAGCGACCTGAGTGACACGGGCGACCTGAGCAGGACGGGCGGGAGCGGGACGGCCGGGGCCTTCGCGGGCGGGAGCGGGACGGCCGGGGCCGGGACCGGGGTGTACGCGGAGGGTCCCACCCTGGACAGGGCTTTCGCAGACGGGGCTTTCGCGGACGGAACCTTCGGCGACGGGGCGTTCGCGGACTTCGGGGGCGGGCCGCTCACGGACGCGACGCCCGCGGGCGGCACGCTCGTCGCGGGGGCGCCGGGGGACGTCCTGGAGGGCGCCCCGGAGGCGCCCGCGCCCGGCGCGCCGGCGTACGACCCGCTCACCGGCCTGGCGCCGGTACCGCCGATGCCGCCGGCGCCGACCCTGCCGCTCCTGCCCTCGCAGCCCGGGGCCGGGCCGGTGGACGAGCACCTGCCCCCGCCCGTGGCGAGCGAGCGGGTGCCCGAGGCCGACTGGGCGGCACCCGCCACGCACGCGGCGCCCGCCACGCATACGGCGCCCGGGCCCGAGGCGGACGCGGCGTCCGAGGCGCAAGAGTCGCTCCGTACCACCAAGCAGACCACGCAGCGGAAGCTCGCCGAGGCCCGCGCGGTGCTGGCCCGTGCGACGGCCGGGTCCGCACCGGCCCGGCGAACCGAGCCGTGCCACCCCGAACCGAACCGGGCCGAGCCGACCCCGACCGAGCCGAACCGGGCCGAGCCGTGCCGCCCCGGCGCGGAGGCGGGCCGCACCAGCAAGGCCCGCGAGGTGCTGGCCTTCGCCGAGGCGCAGATCGGCAAGCCGTACGTGTGGGGCGCGACCGGCCCCAGCTCGTACGACTGCTCGGGGCTCACCCAGGCCGCGTGGCGGGCGGCCGGGGTCGACCTGCCCCGTACGACGTGGGACCAGGCGATGGCGGGCACCCGGGTCGGCATCGAGGACCTGCGCCCGGGCGACCTGGTCTTCTACGACGAGCTCCGGCACGTGGCCGTGTACAAGGGCGACGGCCGGATCATCCACGCCCCGAGGCCCGGCGGACACGTCTGCGAGGAGGATCTCCACTCGATGCCGGTCGCCGGAGGGGTCCGCCCGGTCTGAGGCACCAAGAACAGGCTCGCCGCCGTTCGGATCTGTCAGGTCCAGAGGGTGGCGATGAAGATGTTCGCCATGGTCAGGCCGCCGACGGCTCCGAAGACGGCCTTGTCGACGCGCTCCTCGTCCCGCTTGACGTAGACCAGACCGAGGAGGACGACCAGGATCGCCAGCTTCACGCCGATCTTGACGTTGTTCACGGTCTGGTCGTCGGCCTGGTTGAGGCCGACGAGGACGACTCCCGTGATCAGCATGGTCAGCGCGCCGTGCAGCATCGCCGGACCGAAGCGCGCCGTACCCTCGCCCATCGCCTTCATCTGGGTCAGGAACCCGCCGAGCAGGCTGGCGATACCGATCACGTGCAGCGCGACGAAGACATTGATGAGTACGTCCATGGGGCGGAGCCTAGCCAGGGCGATACCACCGTTCGGCGGTAAGGGTCACCTCATTCGGCCCATCGGTCACGGCCGATACGGAAGGCGAGATTCCGTACGTGCGCGCCCCGTCGCTTCCGGTCGTGAACCGCCAGTCGCGGCCAATAGCGGTCATGCCCCCGCTCGGCCGTGACCGCCCGGCCTAGCGTCCTCCCCCAGGCCGACCGACCCCCGCCGAAGGAAGTGACCACCCCCGTGGCAGCGCACCGGAGACCCAAGCAGCACCCGCTGAGCGGCCGCGCGGCCGTCACCCTGGCGCTCGCCGGGGCGGCCACGGCGACCGCCTTCGAGGGTTCCGGGCACGCCGAGCCCCGGCAGACCGCCGCCCAGGTCGAGGCCCAGGCCGACCGGCTGTACCGGGAGGCGGAGGTGGCGACCGAGCGGTACAACGGCGCCCGCGAGGAGGTGCGGCGAACCACGGCGGCCCTGGGCGCCCTCCAGGACGAGGCCGCCCGCCGGACCGCCCGCCTCAACGCCGCCCGCGACGCGCTCGGGTCGGTGGCGGCCGCCCAGTACCGCAGCGGCGGCCTCGGCCCCTCCGCCCAGCTCGCCCTGTCCAGCGACCCCGACTCCTACCTGCGGGGCGCCGCCCTCGCGGACCGGGTCGGCGACCGCCATGCGACGGCCGTGACCGCCGCCCAGCGGCAGGCCACCGAGCTGGCCAGGCTGCGGGCCGAGGCGGTGGGCCGACTGCGCGACCTGACGGCCCGGCAGGCGGAGCTGGCCCGGCACAAGGCGACCGTGCGGAGCAGGATCGCCGCGGCGGACAAGCTCCTCACCCGGCTCACCGCCGCCGAGCGCGCCGCCTACGAGGCGCCGTCCACCGCGGCGGCCTCCGCCCCGGCGCCGGGCCCCGTCCGGGCGGGCAGCGCGCGGGCGGCGCGGGCGGTGGCCTTCGCGCACGGGGCCCTCGGCAAGCCGTACGTGTGGGGCGCCACCGGCCCGTCGGCCTACGACTGCTCGGGACTCACCCAGGCCGCTTGGCGCGCGGCGGGGGTGTCGCTGCCGCGCACCACGTACACCCAGATCGACGCCGGGCGGCGGGTGTCCCGCTCCGAGCTGGCCCCGGGCGACCTGGTCTTCTTCTACGCGGGCGTCAGCCACGTGGGGCTCTACATCGGCGACGGCCGGATGATCCACGCCCCGCGCCCGGGCGCCCCGGTCCGGATCGCGCCGATCGACGAAATGCCCTGGGCGGGCGCGACGCGGGTGGCCTGAGCCCGGGGCGCCCGGGCGGTCACGGCTGCCGTACGGGCAGCGCCCCCGGCACCGGCCCCGTACCCGTCCCCGTACCGGAACCGTCCCCCGGCCCCGTACCCGTACCGGAACCGTCCCCCGGCCCCGTACCCGTACCGGAACCGCCCCCCGCGCCCGACTCCGTACGACCGCCGGCACCCGACCCCGCACCGGCACCCGGCCCCGTACCCGAACCGGAACCGACCCCCGACCCCGCACCGGCACCCGGCTCCGCACCGCCATCGGGTCCCGCGCCCGCGCCCGGGGCGCTCTCCGCGCGGTACTGCTGCGTCAGCCACCGGAAGACCGACGGCACCTCGCGCACCCAGGTGCTGACGCGGTGACCGCCGTAGACCTGCTGGACGTCGACGCGCGTCGGGGCCTTGGCGACCCGGCGCAGGGCGAGGCCCTGCTGGTAGCCGTCGCCCCCGTCGCCGGTAAGAAGCAGGGTCACCCGGGGCGGGACGGCGGCGGACCGGAGCATGGTGACCGGGTTGTGGGCGCGCCGCAGCGCGGGGTCCTTGCCGGTGAGGGAGGAGGGCTCGGCGGCCGGGTCGTTGTAGCCGGACATGCTCACACCGAACCGGTAGCGGTCGGGGTGGGCGATGGCCAGCTTCGTGGCGCAGTGGGCGCCCGACGAGAAGCCGGCGACGGCCCAGCCGCCGGCGGTGTCCAGGGCGCGGAAGGAGTCGGTGACCGCCTTGCGCACGTCGACGCTGAGCCAGGTGTCGGCGTTGATCCGGCCGGGCACGTTGGCGCAACCGGTGTCGGTGTGGCCGAGGAGCTGGGTGCGCGGCGCGACGAGGATGAACGGCTCGACCGTGCCGTCGCGCATCAGCGGTTCCAGCTGGGTGTTGGCGTGCATGCCGACGAACCAGGACTTCGGCGAGCCGGGGAAGCCGGAGAGCAGCTGGACGACGGGGAACTTCCGGTTCTTGTACGCCGGGTCGTCGTACTGCGGCGGCAGCCACACGTACACCTCGGCCTTCACCCCGGACAGGCCGCCCTTGAGGCTGGTGCGCAGGACGCCGGGGCCGAGGGCCGGGTCGTCGGCGGGGGTGAAGGTGTGCCGGGCCCTGGGCAGGTCGGCGACGCGCCGGCCGCCGAGGCCGTCGGGCCCGAGGTCGATGGCGGTGTCGACGTGGTCGCTGGTGCCCAGCAGGTCGTCCCAGCTGTCGTAGAGGCCGTTGACGTTGTTCACGGCGACGAAGACCACGACGATCGCGGTGAGCTGAGCGAAGGCCACCATGCCCAGCCGCACGGCGCCCCGGACGACGGCGGGGCCGCGCACCCGGCTCCACAGCGCCAGCGGCAGCAGGACGGCGACCACGGCCAGGACGACCGCGGTCACGAGGAAGGGAGTACCTGTCAGGCTCATCACGGTGAGTAGGAGGGGCCGGCCGGCCGTACGGTTGCCGCTCCTTTGTACCGGTTGCCTCACATACTCCTGTGCCGGTTGCCTCACGCACTCCCGCCGCCCGCGCGGGCGGGGGTCACACCAGGCGGCGGGCCGTGGCCCAGCGGGTCAGCTCGTGGCGGTTGGAGAGCTGGAGCTTCCGCAGCACCGCCGAGACGTGCGACTCGACCGTCTTCACCGAGATGAACAGCTGCTTGGCGATCTCCTTGTACGCGTAACCGCGCGCGATCAGCCGGAGCACCTCGCGCTCCCGCTGGGTGAGCCGGTCCAGGTCCTCGTCCACGGGCGGGGCGTCGGTCGAGGCGAACGCGTCCAGGACGAAGCCGGCCAGCCGGGGCGAGAACACGGCGTCGCCCTCCTGCACCCGGAAGATCGAGTCGACCAGGTCCGTGCCGGTGATCGTCTTGGTGACATAGCCGCGCGCCCCGCCCCGGATGACCCCGATGACGTCCTCGGCGGCGTCCGAGACGGACAGCGCCAGGAACCGCACCGGCCGCTCGGGGGCGGACATCAGGCTCGCGCAGCGGCGCAGCACCTCGACCCCGCCGCCGCCGGGCAGGTGCACGTCGAGGAGCACCACCTCGGGGCGGGTGGCGGTGATCACGGTGACCGCCTGGTCGACGTCGGCGGCCTCGCCCACCACCTCGACGCCGGTCGTCTCGGTCCGCCCGATCTCGGCCTGGACGCCGGTGCGGAACATCCGGTGGTCGTCCACCAGCACGACCCGCACCCGGCGCCCCGCGTCCGCCCCGTCCGTGCCGGGGGTCGTCGTCTCGTCGGTCATCCGTCCGCCCTCTCCATCGCCCTCTCCATCTCCAGCTCCACCTCGGTGCCGCCGCCGGGCACCGACCGCAGCCGCGCGGTGCCGCCGTTGCGCCGCATCCGGCCGATGATCGATTCTCGTACGCCCATGCGGTCGGCGGGTACGGCGTCGAGGTCGAAGCCCGGCCCCCGGTCCCGTACGGACACGAAGACGGTGCGGCCCTCGACCTCCGCGTACACCTGCACCGCCCCTCCCCCGCCACCGTACTTGGCGGCGTTCACCATGGCCTCGCGCGCGGCCTGCATCTGCGCCGACAGCGCCTCGTCGAGCGGGCAGTCGCCGACGACGACCACCTCCAGGGGGACGCCGTGCTTGTCCTCGACCTCGGCGGCGGTGCGCTTGACCGCCTCGGCGAGGGTGCCGGGCTCCTGGTCCTCGTCCTTGCCGGTGCCCTCGGGGCGGTACAGCCAGTTGCGCAGCTCGCGCTCCTGGGCGCGGGCGAGCCGACGGACCTCGCCGGGGTCGGCGGCGTTGCGCTGGATCAGGGTGAGGGTGTGCAGTACGGAGTCGTGGACGTGGGCGGCGACCTCGGCGCGCTCCTGGGCGCGGATGCGCATGGTGCGCTCCTCGGACAGGTCCTGCGACATCCGCACCAGCCACGGCCCGGCGAGCAGGGCGATGCCGGCGAGCACCGCTATCGAGGCGGTGAGCGCGGTGCCGAGCTGGGCGGCCGAGCCGCGCACCACCATGAAGACGGTGATGCCCATGCCGACGAGCGCGACCCCGGCGAGGCCGCGCACCAGCTGGAGGATGCGTCTGCGGCGGCCCGGCTCGGTCCAGCTGGCCCGGCGGGAGTTGTCGACCTGCCGCCACACCAGGACGACGCCGACGCCGACGAGGAGCGTGGGCCACACGTACCGGTTGGCGTCGCTGCCGAGGTCGACGCTGGTGACGAACCCGATCGCCCCGACGGTGAGCGCGACGAGCGCCACCACCTGCCCCTTGTCCGGCTTGCGCAGCCGGCGCCGCCCGTCGGGCGCCGTGGCGAAGAGGGAGCGCGGTTCGGCGGAGCGCCCGCCGACCCCGAGGGGGACGACGATCCAGAAGACGGCGTAGACCAGCACGCCGAGACCGTCGGCGAGGAACAGGGCGAGGAAGACCAGCCGCACCCAAATGACGGGCAGCCCGAGGTGCCCGGCGAGACCGCGCGCGACGCCGCCGAGCATGCGCCCGTCGGCGCTGCGGTAGAACCGGCGCGCGGGCGGGTCGTCGGTCGTCTCGGGCGGGCGGGTGGCGGCGGGCATGCCCCGATCGTCACACGCCCGGCCGCGCGCGGGCATCAGGGCGATCCCCCACCCCGCCCCGGACCCGACCCCGACCCGCCGGGGCGGACCGGAGGCCCACCCCGCCCGGACAGGCCCCGGACCCGGTCCCGTACCGGCCCCGGGGTCGCAGCCACACGCCGGGCCCCGGCCCCGACCCCCGCACCGGACAGGCCCCCGGGCTTCAGCCACACGCCGAGCCCCGGCCCCGCCCCGACGGCCACGCACCCGGCCCGGGGGCGATATCAGGGTTCGGCCAGGGTCGTCCCCGGTCCCGGTGGGGCGCGGGGGCCGTCACCATGGTCGTATGACGCAGACGACCCCCGCTCCCGCCGCCGAGGCCGACGGAGCGCCGCCCCACCCGCCGCTGCGGCGCACCCGGCGGCGCAAGGTGGTGGCCGGGGTGTGTGGCGGGCTGGGCCGGCACTACGACATGGACCCGGTGATCTTCCGGGTGGTGATCGGGGTGCTCGCGGTGACCGGCGGTCTGGGCCTGCTCTTCTACGGCTTCGCGTGGCTGCTGGTGACGGCGGACGGCGACGACGAGAACGAGGCGCGGCGGCTGGTGTCGGGCCGGGTGGACGGCGCCTCGCTGATCGCGCTGCTGATGGCGCTGGTGGGCTGCGGGCTGTTCCTGTCGATGCTCGGCAACAGCAACACCGTCTCCTTCTCGCTGCTGCTGATCATCGCGGTGAGCGGGGCGGCGGTCTGGTCGCAGCGGCGCCGGCTGACGGACGGGCACGAGGCGGTGGCGGCCGCGGCGACGGCGCACACGGCGGCGGAGGCCCCGCCGGAGACCAAGGCCCCGCCGCCGCCCGAGTCGCCGTCGTGGTGGCGGGAGCCGATCGTCAAGGACGGTACGTCGGGGCCGGTGCCGCTCGGCTACCTGTGGGGCCCGGAGGACGGCGCCGGGGTGGAGGACGCGATCCTGCGGCGGCCCGCGCGGAGCGCCGCGCCGGCGGCCACCGGGGCGCGCGGCCCCCGTTCCCTGGGCGGGCCGGTCTTCCTGCTGGCGCTGGTGGCGGGCGGGCTGGGCACCGGGCTGTCCTGGGGTGCGCGGCCGCTGGGCACCGCGCTGCAGACCGGTCTGGTGAGCGCGCTGGTGGTGTTCGCGCTGGCCCTGGTGGTCAGCGCGTTCCGGGGCCGGACGGGCGCCGGGACGATCGTCATGACGGTCCTCACCTCGGTGCTCCTGGCGGGCGCGTCGCTGATCCCCCGGCAGATCGGTACGGAGTGGGTGCGTACGGACTGGCGGCCGGCCGCCACGGCGGAGCTGCGCCCGCACTACGAGCTGGGCACCGGGGTCGGCACCCTGGACCTGTCGCGCCTGGACGTCCCGGCGAAGGGCACGGCCCGCACCTCGGCCGAGGTCGGCGCGGGCCGCCTGCATGTGATCGTCCCGAGGGACGCGACCGTGCGTGTGAACGCCCAGGTGGGCTTCGGCGACCTGCGGCTGCCGACCGAGGCGGCCGACGACGTCGACATCGCCCCGGACGTCGAGGCGGTCCGGACGATCGCCCCGCCCCGGGGCACCGCCCCCGCGGGCACCCTGGACCTCGTCCTGGAGGTCTCGGTCGGACAGGTGGAGGTCACCCGTGCCACGTCCTGAGTCCCGCGGCGCCTGGCGCCACCCGTTCCTGCCCGGCCGGCTGATCATGGGCCTCACCGGGCTGGCGGTCGCCGCGCTGTACGCCGGTGACGCGGCCGGCGCCTGGCACGCCCCCTGGTACGCCCTGCCGCCGCTGCTGTGCTCGGGGCTGGCCCTCGCGGGCGTGGCGGGCTGGATCGGCTACCGCGCCCGGCGCCGCGCCGCCAGGGCCGCGTCGGCCGACAGCACCGGGGCGCCGGCCAGCACCAGCGGCAGCCACGCCATCAGGTAGGCGAGGTCGTTGCCGTAGTAGTACGGGTCGGACTGCCAGCTCACGGTCAGCCACAGGCTCAGCGAGATGAGCGCCCCGCCCGCCGCCGCGAGGCGCGCCAGCAGCCCCAGCAGGGTCCCGATCCCGACGGCCACCTCGCCCAGGGCGATGGCGTACCCGAAGCCCTCCGGGTTCTTCAGCGCCAGGTCCACCAGCCACGGCACGGCGGAGGAGTCGCGCACGGCCCGCATGGTCTCGCCGATCGACCCGGTGCCGGAGGCGGCCAGGAACCGGTCGTCGGTGAGCTTGTCCAGCCCGGCGTAGACGAAGGTGACCCCGAGGAAGATCCGCAGCGGCAGCAGCGCGTACCGCGCGGCGCTCCCCCGCCACCCGGGCGGCCCGCCACCGTTCCTGTGGCCGCCCGCTGTCGTCCGGTAGGTGTGCGTCATCGCCGGCCTGCCTCTCCACAGGGCTGTCCCCGGGACCGATTGTCCCCGGCGTCTCCGCCCTTGGATACGCGAGCGGCACCCGCCCGGCTCAGTCGCTCAGCGGTACGCGCGCCCAGGCCTCCCTCACCGTCTCCTCGACCGGCGCCACCGTGAGTCCGAGAGCACGCAGCCGGTCCGCCACCTCGGAGACGGTGGTGCACAGCCGGTGCGCGGCGACCAGCAGGTGTTCGAGGTCGACCGGCCTGTCGAGCGGCAGCCAGCTGCCGGTCGACGAGGCGTGCTCCCGCAGCACGATCACGTCCTGCTCGCTGGCGTACTCGTCCGGGTAGTCGGCCTCCTGCACGGCGATGCCGGCGGCCCTCAGCCGCTGCGCGATCCGGTGGACGGTTTCGGCGCCCATGCTCGCCACCATCCAGGCGTAGGCGGCCGGCAGCGGGGTGCCGGCCTCCACCATGCGGGCGAGCCCCTCGACCTCCCGCCGGGCGGCCTGGTCCAGGGGCCTGAACAGCGGGTCGTCGAGGCTGGACGTGTGCCTGTTGCCCCACCCCGACACCGTCACGCCCAGTTCCAGCAGCCCGGCTCTGGCCTCGGTCACCGGAATCTCCAGCGCCTGTGCCGCCTCCACCACCTGGACCGTGTTGACCGGTCCGTAGAAGGACAGCCACGGCGCCTGGCCGTCGCGCCGTGAGCTGAGCAGGACGCGGTCCCGCTCGGTGGGCGTGGGCCACACTCCCCCGTCGGGCTCCGCGAGGAGCATCCCGCGCAGCCGGAGCCGCTCGGCCGCCTCGGCGGTGCTCCACCCGTAGTCGATGGCCAGGCACATCACGTACGCGAGCGGGACCTTCCGGGATGCGGGCCCTTCGTACGGGATCCACGAGCGGGCGAGGCGCTGCTCGTCGGCCAGGTCGAGCCACTCGTACCCCTCTTCGGGAAGAGGGCCGACGGTCATGCCCAGCCGGGCCAGGCGCGCGTGCGCGTCCTCCACCGCGATGCCGTTCTGGAAGGCCGCGACGATGACATGGGCCAGGGGTACCGGATGGCGGGGGTCGAGCCCCTGAGCCAGGCCGGAGCGGGGGTGGCGCGACAGGAGAGCGAGGTCCACGGCGTCCAGCCCGTCGTCCGGCAGCTCCTCGTAGGGCACGTCGACCGCGAGCGACCTGAGCCGGTCACGGGCCTCGGTGAGGGTGAGGGCGAAGCGCTGGGCCAGCCGGTGCAGGTCGAGCAGGGTCACCGGAGCGCGCAGGGGGAGCAGCCTCCCGTCGGCCACCTGCGCGGTCAGCATCTCGGCATGCGGTGGGGCGGGCCGGTCGTCACCGGGATCGCGCACGTCGAAGCCGTACGCCGCGAGGCGCAGGGCGGCATCGCGGGTGGTGCTCCCGTTCAGGTGGGCGAGCCGGTACATGTGGGGCAGCCCGGCGAGTGCCTCGCGGGTGTCGCCCAGCACCCATTGCCGATTCTGTGCGTGCAGGTCGGTGCGGTCCGGGAGGATGAAGCCCTGTTCCAGCAGGACGGCCCGGATCTCGGCGACTGCCACGCCGGTCTTCTGCGCGGCGTCGACGATGTGGGACACATAGGCCACCTTGTTCCTCCGGAGCCAGGGCGCGCTGCCGTCCAGGCGGGAACTGAGCAGGACGCGCAGCAGCTCGCCTCTCGGTCCGGGCTCCAGCAGGTCGGCACACCGGCCGGTGTCGTATCCCAGCTCCGCCGCCCGCCGGACGACGTGCTCGACCGTCAGCGCGGAGCCTTCGGCGGCCGTCAGCACGTTGAGTGCGGACACCGGGTCCTCCCCGGGGCGGAGCCAGGGTCCGTCGCCGTCCGCGTCGAGACTCGTCAGGATCAGCAGCGCGGTGACCGGCAGATCGGTGACCGCGCCGTCCGCCGTCGGGCGGAGGCCGAGTTCCGTGAGGCGCCGCACCACCCAGCCGTAGGTCATGTGCAGAGCGCGGGCACGGGAGTGCAGCGCCCCGACGGGCGGGTCGAGAGCCCAGGGCAGGTCGTGCCGGTACACCAGACCTTGGTCCAGCAGGAGATTGAGGTCGGAGGGTCTCGCCGGCAGCAGCGCCGCGCTTTCCAGGTCGTCCGGGCAGAGCCGGCCCAGCGCCCTGCGCACGTCCTCGGGGAAGTGCGCCGCCAGCCGCCAGAGAGCCAGGTGTGCGGGAAGCCGCAGCAGTGGCAGCTGGTCCTCCGGAGCCCCCGCGCCGGGGGCGCTGCGCCGCAGCCAGCTGGTCCGCATCTGGCGGTCGACATAGTTGAAGCAGCCCGTGCGTGCCATGTCGGCGGTGCCGTTGCCATGGTCCAGCTCGGCCCCCCGGCCGGCCAGGCCGCGCACGACCGCGTCGGCGAGCAGGGGCTCATGGTCCGCCATGTCGGCCAGCCACTGCTCGGTGAGCAGCCCGCTCGCGGCCAGCCGGAGCACCGCCTTCTTCTTCCTGAGCAGACCGAAGATGGTGTCGGTGACGTCGTCGACGACGTGACTGCGGTCCACCGAGAGCCTGGGGGCCGCCTTCTCCTCCCCGGCGACCTTGACGACCCTGCCCTTGAGGTTGACCACGGCGCCCCGGAGCTGCATGGCGTCCGCCGGCCGGCGTTCCCCGGTCCGTTCGTCGGTGGTGAACCAGCGCCCCTCGACGAGGATGCCGTCGACGAGCAGCGCTCCGCCGTGCTCGCACCAGAAGACCTCTCCGGCCGGATCCTGGACGATGGTGCCCCCGGCGTCGATGCTCCTGCCGCCTCCGGTGTGCGGGCGGCTGCGGTACTCGTCCGGTTCCCACACGTCATGGTCGGAGCCGTCGGACGCGGTGGTCCGGAACTGGGCGACTCCCAGCACGGAACGGAGTGCGTGGACGCAGGAGAAGTCCGGCAGGTCGTCGCGGAGCCACCAGCGGACACGCGTGCCGCACGCCTCGCCGAGGAAGTCGATGTCCCGCTCGTACGGCATGACCTGGAAGAGGTGGTCGGGCCCGGCGATGGTGACCCGCAGCGCGTCGCCCTCGGTACCGTCGGGCTTGAACTTCCGGGTGATGACCTCGATCTCGTCGGCGAGCATGAAATAGCTCAGCACTCCGATCCCGAAGCGGCTGTTCTCCTGGAACGGGATGCCCCGGCGCAGCCACTCGATCTTCTCCTCCTGGAACGACGTCAGGTGGGCGAGCCTGACTCCGCCCTGGGCGAAGGAGTAGAGGAGTTCGCCGCGCCCCATGCCCGAGCCGTTGTCGAAGCAGTCCAGGTACCGCCGGTTGCCCTGGACCCCCTGGCGCAGCTCGATGCGGCCCGCCCACTGCTCGCCCGTGTCCGCCGAGGTGAGGACCGCCTCGCGGGCGCGCCGCACCTGGCAGGCGTCCATGGCGTTCTGGTACAGCTCCCGGACGGCCAGGTGCCGGTCCTCGTAGAGCTGTTCGCCGACGAGCAGCTCACGCACCCGCGTCCCGTCGAGGCCGAAGCGGGTGGCCACGGGGAAGAACTTGTCCTTGCCGGTGACCGGGTCCCTCTCCGGCCGCACCTCCACTCCGGAGGCCCTGCTGGGCAGCCGGGACAGGCCGGGTACGGCGAGATCGCTGCACAGCAGCCCGTCGAGCGACTTCGTCCGCTCCTGGAGGGCGACCATCAGTGCCTGGTGCCCGCACTCGGCGACCAGGCGCAGCGTGCCACCGGCCTTGTCGCCGGCGGGGATCTCCCACCGGGCGTTCTCGATCGTCCGCCGTACGTGGGCGAGGCCGATCCGGTCGCTCCCGCCGATGTGCTCCACCAGCACGGCGGGCAGCTCGTACCGGTCGAGCGCCATGATCTGCGCGACGCAGAGCAGGAGCCCCACGGTCTCCGGCCGGACGTCCGGCGCGGCGCCCGGGCGGCCGGTGAGCCACGGCGGGTCGGCGAGCACCCCGCCTCCGTGCTGCATGGCACGGAACAGCCAGCCGACCAGGTTCATGCCGAACACGTCGGTCAGCTCGTCGGTCCCGACCAGCAGGGTGTTGAGGAAGCGCTGCAGCTCGTGCGGGTACTTGTGGGCGTCGCCCGGCTGGGCCCTGGTCCGGTGCAGCACCCAGCCCTCGACGACACGGCGGTCGCGCAGCCGGCGCCGGGGGTCGGTCGCCGTGTCGGTCTGCCTGCGCAACCGCGGGTAGTGCACCCACTCGGCGCCCAGGTCCCGGTCGGCCCGCGACAGCAGTCGCACCCGGAAACCGTGGAAGAGAGCCGGTGACAGGGCGAGGACCGCCGCCTCGGCGGGCGTGAACCGGATGTCCTCCGGCAGTCCGGCGACGAGTGCGGACACATGCGTCGCGGCCCGCTGATCTGCCTCCCGGTCGAGCCAGGGATCGTCACGCAGATCGCGCTCGGCCTTGACGAGCCAGGCATCGAGGGTGGCCAGGACCGTTTCGGCCTACTCGAGCAGTTCGGTCGCCTCCGCGCGGTCGGTCGTCCGCGACCAGACCGCATGGTCCCGCAGCCGGTTCCGGCGTTCCCCGCCCGGCTCGGGACGCGCCGGCAGCACGTCGAACCGCGGTCCGCCCTCATCGCCACTGAGCCGGGGCACCTGCGAACGCGGGGGTTTCGCCTGCCGCGTCCGCAGGTCCTCCATGGCGCTCTCCAGCAGGTCGCGGAGCCGGTCGGCCGACAGGGCCGTCTGCGTGTCCGCGAGCACCTCCCGCAGAGCCTGGGTGAACAGGCTGTACCGCCCGTCCGGGGCCTCGGCGTGGCCGGCGACGGCTGCCGGGCGGTCCGGCTCGCAGGCCATGAGGAAGCTGAGCCGGTCGTTGCCGACCGGTGGGGTGAGCGGGGACCCCAGCTCTCCCCGGCCCTCCGGGACGAGCCGGTCCCGGCAGGCGTCCACGACGAACATGGCCTGCTCCACCGCGCTCCGGTCCACCTGGCGGGCCCAGTCGCTGCCGAGCTCCACATTCGTGGCCTGCAGCGTCTGCGCGCCGAGCAGCCCCACGTCGGAGTCCGCTCCGGCGAACCAGTGACGCCCGTCGTGGTGGAAGCCGTGGCCGCTGAGGTAGACGAGCTGCCGTTCGCCCCGGCCGGCGTCGGCGATGAACCGGCTCATCCGCTTGAGCAGTTCCGCGGCGGTGTACGTGTCGCAGCCGCTGGAACCGTCGATTTCGTACCCCTGGTCGGCCAGTGTGGCGCGGACCTCGCGGTACTCGTCCCGGAGATACTCCAGGTCCGGCCAGTCCTCCGACGCGTAGGCCGGGACGAAGAGCAGCAGAGCGCGGTGGGCTCCCATGCGCCGGTCAGTCCGATGCCGGTCCGGGCGCACCGAAGGTCAGCGTGATCGCCCCCTTGCCCTGCACCTCGCTGGTCCCGATGAGCTGGATACCGCCCTTGGCGGAGATCTCGAACGACACCTGCGCCTCGCGCAGGGGGAAGGCGGATCCGGCCGCCGCCGCCCGCTCGAAGACCGACTGGAGAGCCGCGACGGCCCCCTCGACGCTGCGCCCGAATTCTTCGGTGGGGACGAAGACGGAGGTCACCGCGTCGCGCGCCGCCCGCCGGCCACGGCCCTTCGTCTCGGTGCCGTCCGCCTCGACCACGCTGTCGGCGTCCACGAGGATCTCCAGCCCGGGCGCGGGAAGGACCGGCCGGCCATGGTTCTGCAGTGTCATCGCTTCTCCCACGCCCGTCATCTCTGCTGCGCCGTACGGGTGTTGGCCGTACGGGTGTTGATCGTACGGAACGAGCGGGGGCGGCGTTCGGGAATCGGCACAAGTCCCGCTCGGGCCTGCCGGCACCGGTCCGGGCGCGGCCGCCCGGGCCGGCCGCCGGGGCCTCACGGTGGACCGCCAGGAGTTTTCCCCCGGGCGGCCGGGGAACCCGTCGCGGCGCCCCCGGGCTCGTACGGCCCTGGGCGGGGGTCTCGTACCGGCTGGAGGTGCGGCGCATGGACGACGAGCGCGGGGACGGCGAGCGGGTGGACCGCGAGCGCGGGGACGGCGGCGCCGGGCGGGGGGAGGTCTCGCCGCTCGTGGGGCTCCTCGGGCTGGAGCCGCACGCCGAGGGCGGGTGGTACCGGCAGACCTGGCGCACGGCGGGGGTGTTCACGCCGCGCGGCTACCCCGGGCCCCGTACGTACGCGACCGGTATCTACTTCCTGCTGCATCCGGGCGAGCGGTCCCGCTGGCACCGGGTGCGGTCGGACGAGCTGTGGCTCTGGCACCGCGGCGGGCCGCTGCTGCTCCTGCTGGGCGGTGAGGGCGCCGGGCCGTCGGAGCCGTGGGAGCTGGTGCTCGGGCCGTCCGTGGAGACCGGGGAGCAGCCCCAGCTGCTGGTCCCGGCAGGGACCTGGCAGGCGGCGGAGCCGGCCGGGGACGAGCCGGTCCTCGTCACCTGTGTCGTCGCGCCCGGCTTCCACTACGACGACTTCACGCTCGGAGCCGCCGCCCACGGGTCGTAGACGGCGGCTCCGGGTCACTGCCCTCGCGGGGTCACTCCCACTCGATGGTGCCCGGCGGCTTCGACGTGACATCGAGCACGACCCGGTTGACGTCCTTCACCTCGTTGGTGATGCGCGTGGAGATCTTGGCCAGCACGTCGTACGGCATGCGCGTCCAGTCCGCCGTCATGGCGTCCTCGGACGAGACGGGCCGCAGCACGATGGGGTGCCCGTACGTCCGGCCGTCGCCCTGGACGCCCACCGAGCGGACGTCGGCGAGCAGGACCACCGGGCACTGCCAGATCTCGGTGTCCAGACCGGCCGCCGTCAGCTCCTCACGGGCGATGGCGTCGGCCTCGCGCAGCAGGTCCAGGCGCTCCTTGGTGACCTCGCCGACGATGCGGATGCCGAGGCCGGGGCCCGGGAAGGGCTGGCGCTGGACGATCTCCTCGGGCAGGCCCAGCTCCTGGCCGACCATCCGGACCTCGTCCTTGAACAGCTTGCGCAGCGGCTCGATCAGCTGGAACTCGAGGTCCTCGGGGAGGCCGCCCACATTGTGGTGGGACTTGATGTTGGCCGTGCCCGTACCGCCGCCGGACTCCACCACGTCCGGGTAGAGGGTGCCCTGCACCAGGAACTCGACGGGGTGGTCGCCCGGCGCCTCGGCGACGATCTCCGCCTGGGCCTGCTCGAAGACCCGGATGAACTCCCGGCCGATGATCTTCCGCTTCTCCTCGGGGTCGGAGACCCCGGCGAGCGCCGCCAGGAACCGCTCCTGGGCGTCGACGACCTTCAGCTGGACGCCGGTGGCGGCCACGAAGTCCTTCTCGACCTGCTCGGTCTCGCCCTTGCGCATCAGGCCGTGGTCCACGTACACGCAGGTCAGCTGCGAGCCGATGGCCTTCTGGACGAGGGCGGCGGCGACGGCCGAGTCCACGCCGCCGGACAGGCCGCAGATGGCGCGCTTCTCGCCGACCTGGGCGCGGATCGCCTCGATCTGCTCCTCGATGACATTGCCGGTGGTCCAGTCGGGACGCAGACCGGCGCCGCGGTAGAGGAAGTGCTCCAGGATCTGCTGGCCGTGCGTGGAGTGCATCACCTCGGGGTGGTACTGCACGCCGTACAGCTTCTTCTCGTCGTTCTCGAAGGCGGCGACCGGCACCACGTCGGTGGACGCGGTGACGGTGAAGCCCTCGGGGGCGGCGGAGCAGGCGTCGCCGTGCGACATCCACACCGGCTGCTCCGCGGGGGTGCCCTCGAAGAGGGTGGACGACGCCCGGGAGACGTGCAGCGGCGTCCGGCCGTACTCGCGCGCCCCGGTGTTGTCCACGGTGCCGCCCAGCGTGGTGGCCATCAGCTGGAAGCCGTAGCACATGCCGAAGACGGGCACACCGGCCTCGAAGATCGCGCGGTCGAGCTGGGGGGCGCCCTCCTCGTACACGGAGGACGGCCCGCCGGAGAGGATGATCGCCTTGGGGTTCTTGGCCAGCATCTCGGCCACCGGCATGGTGGACGGGACGATCTCGCTGTAGACCCGGGCCTCACGGACGCGGCGGGCGATGAGCTGGGCGTACTGCGCGCCGAAGTCGACGACGAGTACGGCGTCGGGCGCGGCAGCGGGATTCGCTGATGACACTACGGCGGCCTTCCGGCGGGGAGGGGGGGACGTCTGTATGCCGATTCTACCGGCGCGGCCGGGCGCACCTTCGTCTCACCATCCGAACCCGGGGCGGCCCGGCTCGGCCGATGGTCCATACTGGCCGCATGCGCAAGCTTCCGACCTTCGTCTTTACCTATGGCACCGGGCCCGTCCGGCTGCCATGGTCGTGCTGCTTGAGCCACTGACAAGCGACTTCCCCAGGCGCCCCGGGCCGACAAGGTCCGGGGCGCCTGTCGTTTCCGTCCCGGACCGGCAGTCGCCCGGGGCCCTCCCACCACGAGGAGCCCCCGCCATGACCACACCGCTCACCGACCGCACCGGCGCCCGCACCGACGAGGCCGCGGGCGTGATCACGGGTGCGCGCGAGCGCATCGACGCGCTGGACGACCGGATCATCGGTCTCATCCAGGAACGGATGGCCGTGTCGGCCGTCATCCAGGAGGCCCGGATCTCCTCCGGCGGCCGGCGCGTGAACCTGGCGCGCGAGATGGAGGTGCTGGCGCACTACCGGGACGCGCTGGGCCGGCCCGGTACGGCGCTGGCGATGACGATGCTGGAGCTGTGCCGGGGCCGGATCTGAGTTCGGGCGCGCTCTCACCCGTACGGCGCGTGACCGCTCCGGGACGGCTTCGTTGGTCGTGTTGTCCGTGTCAGCCAGGGGCGGGCCGAAGAAACCACGCGTGGCTCCGCCGGGGCGTGTGGCGCACCTCATGGGTGCGTCGTGGGACCTCGTCCCGGCGTGCGTGACCGGACGGCAGGGGACAGCAGCCCGGTCACCCCAAAGGCGGTCGGCTCCGGGGACGCCCGGAGCCGACCGCATCAGGTCCGGTCCCGCTCCCCCGTCCCGACGACGTTCCCGACGACGTTCCCGACGACGTTCCCGATGACGTTCCTGATGATGTCCCCCATGGCGTTCCCGGTGGCGCTCCTGATGACGCTCCCGAGGACGTTCTCTCCACCGAACCACTGCCACTGAGCGGCGTTACCCCCCGGCGCCGCCTTCCTCGGCCCCGGCGCTGCCCTGACGCCGGTGCCGACGGCCAGGGGCCCCGCGGAAGCGTTTCCGCGGGGCCCCTGTCGTTGTCTCGCCGTCCTCACACGTGGGTACGCGGCTGCGCCGGGCGCCGCCGCCGTGCCACGAGGAACGCCGCGGCGCCCGCCCCGGTCAGCGCGGCGGCGCCGGCCGCGAGCGGGACGGCGGCCGAGCCGGTGGAGGCGAGGTTCCCGCCGCCGGCCGCGGTGGACGTGCCCGTCCCCGCCCCGGCCGCTCCCCCGCCGGTGACCCCGCTCGCGGTCGCCCCGCCGGTCGCGGCCCCGCTCGTGGACGTGCCGCCGGTCGCCGCCGTGCCGCCCGCGGACGTGGTCCCGCCGGAGGTGGACGCGCCGCCGGTGCTGTCCGTGCCGGGGCCCTCCGGGTTCAGCACGAGCCGGGCCGTGTTGTTGCCGGGCTCAGGGTCGAAGGCGAGCGCCGGGCGGTCCGGTGAGCCGTTCCGCACGGTCACGGCACCCTGGGCGCCGGGCACCACCCGGTCGATCCGCAGCTCGAAGGGCAGGGCGAAGTCCTCGTCCTCGAAGACCTGGACGGGGGTGTCGCAGACGTAGCGCGGCGCGCCGAGCGGCTCCGCGCGGTACTCGCCCGCGGCGGTGCGCGCCGCGCACCCGGCCGGCTTCGCCGTGACCGTGGCCCCGGCCGGGACGGTCACGTCCACGGTGGCGACGGACTCGCCGGAGCGGAGGTGGGCGATCCAGGCGGGGCCGTCGTTGCGGAAGCCCACCCGCGCCTCGGCCGTCCGGCCCGCCGGGGCGGTGACGACATCGGCGTACGCGGCGAAGTCGGCGGTGTTGCGGACCCGGAGGTCGGACTCCTGCTGGTTGTCGCCGGGGTCGAGGTCCTGCGCGCGGGCGGCGGCGGGGGCCTTCCTCAGGGTGAGCCGGGGGCCGTCCGCCCTGGTGGCCACGGTGCCGCCGCGCTCCTCGACGCGGTGGACGAAGCTCTCGGTGTACGCGTGGCCGGTGGCCCGCAGCCCGATGGGCTCGGCCAGCGTGTACGTCGCGCCGGGCTCGTACGTCCCGGGGAAGTCGCAGACCGTCCGCGTCCAGGCGCCGTCCTCGGAGTCCTCGTAGGCGCAGTTGGCGTACCGGCGGGTGTAGTCCAGGCCGTGCGAGGCGGTCAGGGTGAGGCGTACGCCGTCGGCCGGGGCCGTGCCGGTGTTGGTGAAGGTCAGCGGGGCGTCCTGCACCCGGCCGGGCGCCACCTCGTGCTCCAGGTCCAGCGGGTGCATCACCAGGTCGGGGCCGCCGACGGTGACCCCGGCCCGGTACGGCGCGAAGGCCGCCCCGTCCGAGGCGCCGGTCACCTCGAAGGTCCCGGTGGCGCCGGGCGCGCTGCCCGGGGCGGCGCTGATCTCCAGCTCGGCGACCTCGTTGAGGCCCGGCGGGATGCCGAACGCGTCGGTGCAGGTCCCGGTCGTACCGGTGAGGGTGCAGTGGGAGCTGCCCGTCTCGCCGAACCGGACGTCGGCCACGCCCGCGAGGCCGCTCAGGTCGAAGGTGACGGTGTAGTCGCCGCTCCGCTCCTCCGCGCCGGGGTTCTCCACGGTGACGCCGACGGTGGTGGCCCGGGGCTCGCCGGTGGCCGGGTGGGGCCGCAGGGCCACCTCGGCGGGGCCGCCGAGCACGAGGACGGGGGCCGCCTCGGCGGCGTACGAGGCGGGAGCGGCGGCCAGGGCTGCGGTGCCGGTGGCCAGGGCGGCTCCGGCGAGCAGCCCGGCGGCGGCGAGGGAGGCGGAGAGACGTCTCGTCACAGGTCGTACCCCTGGTGGCGGCGGAAGAAGGGCGGCGGAAAGCGAGTGGGACGGCCTCGGCGGCCGGTCCTGGGTTCGACCTCGGGGCGGGACGGATGGTTGCGCCGCGCGTGATCACGGATCGGGAACGACCAGGGCGCCGGGCGAGCGGCAGGGGCGGAGACGGGGACGGGGGAGCCGATATGCGCGCGGCATGTGACGGGCGACACATAAAGTTTTCGTCAATCGGCGTGCAACCATTCCCGGCCGCCACGGGTCATGCATGGCGAATCAACGGCCACGCCCGTGACACCGGACCGGGCCGGCCCCCACGACCGTGCCGCGTCCCGCGGCACGCCTGGACTTCACTGAGGTCTTCATGAAGCTTCGCCGCGCCATGGCGGTCGCCGCCGCGACCGCCGTCATAGCCCCTGCCGCCTTCCTGGCGGCTCCGGCCGCGTACGCGACGGACGGCACCACCGGTACGACCTCCACCTCGGGCGCCGCGGGCGAGACCGGGAACACCGCGAACGACGGCACGGCGACGACGGACGAGGCCCCGAAGCCGGGCGACGACACGGCCACGACCGAGGACGGCACGAAGACCGAGGACGGCAAGACCCCGGCCGACACGGAGAAGCCGGGCGACACCGAGAAGCCGGGCGACACGGACAAGCCCGGTGACACCGAGAAGCCCGGCGAGAAGCCCGGTGACACGGAGAAGCCGGGCGACACGGAGAAGCCCGGCGAGAAGCCGGGTGACACCGAGGAGCCGGGCGAGAAGCCCGGCGAGGACGAGACGGGCGAGGACGAGGAAGAGCCCGTCGAGGAGGACGAGATCCTCGACGAGGAGCTGTGCAAGCAGGCCGCCGTGGACGTGCGGCTCTCCGGTCTCCCCAGCAAGATCACCGCCGGCAGCGGCTGGAAGAACTTCCAGTTCAACGTCAAGAACAACAGCAAGGACAAGATCGACGAGGTCGTCCTCGCGGCGTACGCGGCCTATGAGGCCGACCTGCCCGGCATGGAGGAGGACCCGGAGATGATGGGTCGCCTCGTCGAGAAGTACACCAAGATCGAGTACAAGAAGCCCAACGGCCAGTGGGAGAGCGGCGCCAACCTCTCCGGCCAGAACATCGGCTTCTTCTTCGACGTGGTCGACCTGAAGAAGGGTGAGAACCGCACCCTGCCGATGCGGATCTCCATCGACAAGGCCGCCCCGGCCGGTGCCGCCGTCGGTGTCGCGATCAGCTCGTACTTCACCGAGGACGACTGCTACGACGACGTCGAGACCTACCCGTTCGAGATCCTGGCGGCCGGCAGCAGCGCCGGTGGCGGCGGCGAGGCCAAGCCGTCCGAGCAGAAGCCGGCCGACCTCAAGCCGCAGGGCGGCTCGACCCCGATCAAGGTCGAGGGTGAGCTGGCCGAGACCGGTTCCTCCTCGATGCTGCCCGTCATCGGGATCGCCGGTGGCGTGACCATCGTCGCGGGCGCGGGTGTCGTCTTCGCCCTGCGCCGTCGCACCGGCGGCGCCGCCGCGTAACGGCGCACCACGAGCAAGAGAGGCGCTGCACTCGGAGGGGGGTGCAGCGCCTCTCTGTCGTACGCGGCCGGCCGCCCGTCCCGGGGCCCCGCGGGCCGACTCCCGGGCGTCCGGGGTCACTTCTTCGGCGGGACCGCCGGCATGCCGAGGAACGGCAGCTTCAGCGCGCCGAAGGCGTGCTCCGGCACCGCGGGGGACTTCGGGGCGACCGGGGCGAGCCGGGCGTACCCCTCGCCCTGCCGTGGACGGGGGTCCTCCTCGCCCTTGTTGGGCCAGAACGACATGGCGCGCTCCGCCTGGGCGGTGATGGTCAGGGACGGGTTCACGCCGAGGTTCGCGGAGACCGCCGCCCCGTCGACCACCGAGATGCCCGGGTGGCCGTAGAGCCGGTGGTACGGGTCGATCACGCCCTCCTCCGGCGTCGCGCCGATCACACAGCCGCCCAGGAAGTGCGCGGTGAGCGGGGTGCCCATCAGCTCGCCCACGTTGGAGCCGGCGAAGCCGTTGATCTCCTCCGCGAGGAGCGTCGCGGCGCGCGTGCCCTCGGCGATCTGCTTGGGGTTGGGCGCGCCGTGGCCCTGACGGGCGGTCAGCAGGCCCTTGCCGACGCCGTCCGGCTTGCGGTACGTGGTCAGGGAGTTGTCCAGCGACTGCATGACCAGGCCGATGATGGTCCGCTCCGACCAGCGGCGGTTGGACAGCGAGCGCAGGGCCATCACCGGGTGGCGGGCCACATTGCCGAGCCAGGCCCGCACCCGGCGCTCGGCGTAGGGGACCTGGAGAATGGAGAGCGACCCCATGGCGTTGGAGCCCTTGCCGTAGCGGACCGGCTCGATGTGGGTGCTGGCGTCCGGGTGGATGGACGACGTGATGGCGACGCCCCGGGTGAAGTCCACGCGCGCGTGGCCGTGCCGCTTGCGGTAGCGGCGGTCGGTGGTCTGGGAGCCCACCAGCGCCTCGGAGTTGGTGCGGGTCAGCTCGCCCAGGCGGGCGGAGACGCGGGGCAGCGCGCCCTCGTCCTTCATCCGGTGCAGCAGGGTCTGGGTGCCGTACGTGCCGGCGGCGATCACGACGTACCGGCAGCGCAGTCGGCGCGGGGCGGCCTTGCGGCGGCGCCGGGTGGGGACGGTCGAGACCACGTATCCCTCGCCGGACGGGTCCTCGGTGACGGCGGTGACCGTCGTCATGGGGTGGACGACGGCCCCCGCCCGCTCGGCGAGGTGGAGGTAGTTCTGCGTGAGGTTGTTCTTGGCGCCGTGCCGGCAGCCCGTCATGCACTCGCCGCACTCGGTGCAGGCGCGGCGGGCGGGTCCGGCGCCGCCGAAGTACGGGTCCTCGACCTGCCCGCCCGGCTCGGCCTTCGCGGTGCCGTCGGCGTCCCGGCCGTCCCCGAAGAAGACGCCGACCGGGGCCAGGTGGAACGTGTCGCCGACCCCCATCGCCTGCGCGGTGGCCTTGAGGTGCACGTCGGAGGGCGTCATCGTCGGGTTGAGCCGGACCCCCAGCATGCGCTTGGCCTGGTCGTAGTACGGGGCCAGCTCCGCCTGCCAGTCGGTGATGGACGCCCACTGCCTGTCGGTGAAGAACGGCTCCGGCGGTACGTAGAGGGTGTTGGCGTAGTTGAGGGAGCCTCCGCCCACCCCGGCTCCGGCCAGCACCATCACATTGCCCAGCAGGTGCACGCGCTGGAGCCCGTAGAGGCCCAGGGCGGGCGCCCACAGGTAGTTGCGCAGGTCCCAGGAGCTCTTCGGCAGGGTGGCCGGGGTGAAGCGGCGCCCGGCCTCCAGGACGCCGACCCGGTAGCCCTTCTCGGTCAGCCGGAGTGCCGAGACCGAGCCGCCGAAGCCGGAGCCGACCACGACGACGTCGTAGTCGTACCCGTCGGGCGCGTCGTTCCGCTTCCGGTTCCGGGCAGGCGGGACCTGGGGCATGGTGCTCTCCTCGTACCGAAGGGGGCGTGGGGACGTCGTGGGGGCGTGTGGGCGTGCGGGCGTGGGGGGTGCGGGTTCCGCGGCCGTCGCGCCGGTCAGCGGAGGCGGAACGCCTTCATCAGGCGCAGCCCGCGGGTCATCAGCGCCGCGTACCGCTCGTCGTCCATCCCGAAGGAGGGCGCGAGCGGAAGGACCCGCTGCTGCGCCACCGTCTGGGCCTCCGTGTACTTGAGGATGCCCTCGGAGCCGTGGCGCCGCCCGAGACCGGAGTCCTTCATGCCGCCCATGGGCGACTGGACGCTGCCGTACGCCGGGGCGTACCCCTCGTTGATGTTGACCGTGCCGGTGCGCAGCCGCGCGGCGACGGCGTGGCCCCGGCGGCCGTCCTTCGTCCAGACGCTCGCGTTGAGGCCGTACGCGGTGGCGTTGGCGCGCTCGACGACCTCGTCCTCGTCGGTGAAGCGGTAGACCGAGACCACCGGGCCGAAGGTCTCCTCGGAGCACACCGCCATCGGCTCCTGGACCCCCTCCAGGATCGTCGGCTCGTAGAAGAGCGGCCCGATGTCCGGGCGGGCCACCCCGCCCGCGACCAGCCGGGCGCCCTTGGCGACGGCCTCGTCCACGTGCCGGGTGACGGTCTCCAGCTGCCGCTCGCCGACCAGAGAGCCCATGTCGGCCCCGTACGCGAGGGAGTTGCCGAGCCGCATGGCCCGGGTGCGGGTGGCGAAGCGCTCCAGGAACTCGTCGGCGATCGACTCGTGGACGTACAGCCGCTCGATGGAGATGCAGAGCTGGCCGGCCGACGAGAAGCAGGCGCGCACGGCCCCGGCGGCGGCCTTCTCCACGTCCGCGTCGTGCAGGACGAGCATGGCGTTCTTGCCGCCCAGTTCGAGGGAGACGCCGACGAGCCGGTCCGCCGCACCCCGCGCGACCTCGCGCCCGGTGCGGGTGGAGCCGGTGAACGAGACGTAGTCGGCGTGCCGGACGACCTCGGGGCCGATGACCGGGCCCTCGCCCAGGACGACCTGGAAGACCTCGGCGGGCAGCCCCGCCTCGACGAGCAGGTCCCGGGCCCACAGCGCGGTGAGCGCGGTCTCCGTGTCGGGCTTCATGACGACCGCGTTGCCGGCCACGAAGGCGGGCAGGGCGTCGCCGACGGACAGTTCGAGCGGGTAGTTCCAGGGCGCGATCTGTCCCACGACCCCGCGCGGCTGGCGCAGTTCGGTCACCTTGGTGAGGGTCGGCACGACGCCGGTGTGGCGCTTCGGCCCGAGGTACGCGGCAGCGCGGCGGCCGTAGTGGCGGGCGGCGACGGCGACGGCCTGGACCTCCTCGTGGGCGTGCAGCCGCGCCTTGCCCGTCTCCAGCTGGATCAGGTCGAGGACCTCGGCCTGCCGCTCCAGCACCAGGTCGTGGAAGCGGAGGAGGACGGCGGCACGCGCGCGTACCGGCCAGGCGGCCCAGACCGGCTGGGCGGCGCGGGCGCGCTCGAACGCCTCGGCGACGTCCTCGGGGGTGGACTCGGGCAGTTCGGCCAGCCGCTCCCCGGTGAAGGGGGTGTGGTTGGCGGTGCGTCCGGACCCGGTGACCCCGCGCGAGAGCTGGGCGACCACCTCGGGCGTGACCACGTCGGCGGCGGTGCGGGCACCGGCCGGCGCGGGGGCCACGGGGTTGGCGCCGGGGGTGGCCGCGGCGGGAGCGGTCCCCGTGCCGGCCCCTGTGGAACCGGCCGCGGGGGCGGCCGCGGGGGCGGTCGAAGTCGTGGAGTCGGTCGGGTCGGTCGAGTCCGTCATGGACGCGAGGGTATTCCGGATGCGGCCCGTTCGGTACCCGCCGGTAACAGCTTTTCTCCGGGGCCGTGGACCATGCCAGCGTTCACTGGCACATAAGCCCTGATCAGGGGCGCCGCACCCGGAACGAATCCAGAACGGTGTCGACATGGCGCTCCAGCTCGTCCCGCCGCACCACCGGCGCCGAGACCCACAGGTCGTACATGCCGCCGCCCTCCTCCCAGCAGATGTCGTACACCCGGCGGGCACCCTCCGCGCGGGAGAAACCGTTCCAGGTGAACTCCCGGAGCGCGGCCGGCAGCCCGTTGTGCGTCGTGGACGTCACCCGCGCGTCGCGGTACCCGGGGTGGACCGCCGGACCGTCGGCGTGGGCGCGGCGGAGGTACCCGAGCGGCCCCCCGGCGGCGGCCGGGGCGCGCAGCCGGATGCCGATGCGCAGCGCCCGGTCGGCCGAGGTGTAGAAGACCCGGCGGTCGTCGGTCGACCGGACGAACCCGGCCGGCACGGTGAGCGAGAACCCCCGGGGGTCGGAGACGGACCGGTAGCCGCTCGGCACCCGGGGCTCCGGGGGGTTCGTGCCGGGGATGTTGGTGCCGGGGGTGTTCGGCCCGGTGGGTCTCGGCCCGGTGGGTCTGGGCCCGCTCGGTGCCGGCGCGGTGGGTGTCGGCGCGGGCGTGGCGCGGGGCGGGGTGACGGTGGCCGTCGGCCGGTCGTCGCCCCCGCTGCCGCTTCCGGCACTTCGGCTGAGCAGCACGCCCGCGGCGCCCGCCCCGGCGAGGGCGATCAGCAGCGCGGCGGCCACCAGGGGCGTACGGAGGCGGGAGCGCCGCCGCGCGGCCGGGCCGGGGCGGTCCGGGGCGGGGCGGCCGTAGACGGGACGGTGACCGGGGACGGGGCCGGGGGTGCGGTTGGGGTGGTCGGGGCTGTGCGGGTGGTCGGGGCTGTGGAGGTGGGGGGTGCGGTCGGGGCCGGTGGGGTGCGGGGTGTGGTCGCGGCTGTGGGGACGGTCGGGGCGGTCGGGACGAGGGTGGTCCGGCGGTACGGCGTCCTCGCGGGCGGGGCGGGGCGCCGGGGCCGGCTCCCCCGGGCGGTCGCGGTCCCGGTGTGCGCCGTCGCCGGGGCGGTCCTGCTCGCGGGGGCGGTCCCGGGCCTCGTCGCGCCGGGCCTCGTCGCGCTCGCGGTGCCGGTCGTGCAGGCGGGCGCGGGCACGGGCGCGTACGCCCTCCGGGACGGCGTCGGACGGCGCCCCGTCGCGGGAGGAGGAGCGGGAGGAGGAGCGGGAGGAGGGACGGGACGGCGAGCGGGGCGACGGACGGGGCACGTCGGCGGGCACCGCGTCCGTGTACGGGCCGGCGGCGGCGCCCGGACCGGTGGCGTACGGCGGCGGCGCCGCCGCGTACGCCCGCAGCAGCCGTTCGGCCTCGACCGCGCCCATCCGGCGCGCCGGGTCCCGGCGCAGCAGGCCCCGGACGACGGGCAGCAGCGGCCCCGCCGCGGCGGGCGGGCGGAAGTCCTCCTCGACCACCGCGTGCAGCACCCCGCCGAGCGAGTCCCGGTGGAAGGGCGACTGACCGGTCAGCGTCGCGCACAGCAGCGCCCCCAGCGACCACAGGTCCGTCTCGGGACCCGCCTGCGCGCCCTGCATCCGCTCGGGCGCGGTGTACTCGGGCGAGCCGACGAACATGCCCGCCTCCGTGATCGTGGTCGACCCGGCGAGCTGGGCGATGCCGAAGTCGGTGAGCACGACCCGGCCGGTGCCCTCCTCCACCAGGACATTGGCGGGTTTCAGATCCCGGTGGAGGACACCGAGGGCGTGCGCGGCGCGCAGGGCGCTCAGCAGCGCGAGCCCGATCCTGGCCGCCTCGCGGACCTCGAGCGGGCCGCCGAGCGCGATCCGCTCGGCCAGCGACCGGCCCTCGACCAGCTCCATGACGATGTACGGGACGCCGTCCTCCTCGACGACGTCGTGGACGCACACGATGTGCGGGTGGTGCACGCGCGCGATGGCGCGGGCCTCACGGAGCGTGGGGTGCACGGCGGTACCGACGTCGACGTGCAGCTCCTTGACGGCGACACGGCGGCCGAGGAGCTCGTCGTACGCCCGCCAGACCGTGCCCATGCCTCCCCGTCCGAGCCGGGCCTCCAGCCGGTAGCGTCCGACGATCCGCCGCTGCTGCCCCGATCCGGACACGGCACATCCCCTCTGCTCGACGCCGAGGGGCTACTCCTCGGCGGGACGCCAGCCGCGCAGCACCATGTCGAACTGCTCCCGGGTCACCGGCCAGTCGGCCGCGGGCGCGGACATGAACAGCGCGTACTCGGTTCCGTCGTCCGCGTAGTACACCTGGTCGATCGCACGCCGTTCGCCCGCGTTCGCGTTCTTCTCGACCCAGGTGAACTCCCACAGACAGGATTCCAGTTGATCACGGAACGTGTTCGTGTGCAGCACCTTCCGCTCATAGCGGGGGAGCCGCTTCTTCAGCCCTTTCTCGATATCGAGCATGTGGAGGCAGGGATTTTCGAAGTCCGGTGAGGCGTCGACGCTGATACGGATGAGGTGGCGGCCATTGTCGGGTGTGTAGTCGATCTGCCCGTCCTGCGTCCGGCGCTTCCAGCCCTTCGGCACGAGAAGGCTGAAACCCGTCGGGTCCTCCACCCGCTCCCAGCCGTCCGGAACCGTGGCGGCCGGGCCGTTCAGGTCGGTCGAGGCGGCGCGGGCCGTGTCGTCGTTCCCGTACCGCATGACGGCGAAACCCGCCGCGCTGCCCACGACGGCGGCGAGGAGCGTCACGAGGACGGCCGTACGCCAGGCCGCGCGGCGAGGCGGTGCCGCCCCCGGGCCTCCGGGGCCAGCGGGGCCGCCGGGGCCGCCGGGGTCACGGGGAGTCCCGGCGGCGGGAGTTCGCGGGGCGGGTGTTCCCGGGGCGGGGGTTCCCGCGGCTGTGGCTTTTGAGACGGGCGTTCCTGCGGCGGGCGTTCCTGCGGCGGGGGCGCGACCGGCGACAACGTCGTCATCGCCCGGCGGGGCGGCGTCCGGCCGCCGGGCCGCGGGCACGGTGCCCGCCTCGTTCGTGTCCGTCTCTGCGGTGCCGTCGGTCCCGTCAGTCCCGTTGGTGGCATCCGTCCCGGCGGTCCCGTCCGTGCGGGCGGCGGAGGCGGCGGCGAGCGTCGCCGGGAGCGGCGCGGTCCGCCGCTCGGTGGCCGGGGGCCGCTCCGTCGCGGCCGTCAGCTCCTCGCGGCTCATCACCCGCGTGGGGACGTACGCCTGGGCGGCGTCCGGGGTGCGGCCCTCCCTCGCCTCCATCAGCATGCGTTCCGCCTCGGCGGCGTCCGGCCGGTCCGCCGGGTCCTTGCGCAGCAGGGCGACGATGACGGGCCCGAGGGCGCCGGCGTACTCGGTGGGCGGCGGCTCCTGGGTCACCACCGCCTGCATCACGCTGATCGGGGAGGTGTCGTGGAAGGGCGACCGGCCCTCGACGGCGGTGTAGAGCGTCACGCCGAGTGACCAGAGGTCGGAGGCGGGACCCGGGTCGCCGCCCCGTACCCGCTCGGGAGCCAGGTACTCGATGGAGCCCACCAGTTCTCCCGTACGGGTGATGGTGGAGTCGCCCTCGATGGCGGCGATCCCGAAGTCGGTGAGGAGGACCCGGCCGTCGCGGGCGAGCAGGACGTTGCCGGGCTTGACGTCCCGGTGCAGCACCCCGGCGGCGTGCGCGGCGCGCAGCGCGCCGAGGACGTGCAGCCCTATCCGGGCGGCCTCGGTGGCCTCGATCCGGCGGCCGTCGGCGGCCTTGGCGGCGTCGGCGAGCGAGGGCCCGTCGACGTACTGCATCACGATCCAGGGGCGGGCGTCGTGCTCCAGCACGTCGTGGACGGTGACCACTCCGGGGTGGGAGATGCGGGCGGCGGCGCGCGCCTCCTTCTGCGTACGGGCGTGGAGGACGGCCCGGTCAGCCTCGGAGACGTACTTGCCGGCCGTCAGCTCCTTGACGGCGACGGTGCGGTGCAGCACTTCGTCGTGGGCGCGCCAGACCTTGCCCATCCCGCCCCGGCCGATGGCCTCGCTCAGCCGATAGCGCCCGGCGAGCACGAGTCCGGCGCCGCTGCCTTGAGAGTGTTCCACTGTCCCCCGCTCGTTCCTTCGGCGACCAGGTTACGGAGGGTGGTGCTGTGGCCGAAACCTCGGGGTTGCCAAGGAGACCGCTCTGTGATGCGGAGTTGGGCTTTCGGCCGCATTTGAACCGTGTGACGCACGGTAACTGGCGGCCCGTCAGCGGGTGGAGCGGTATGCGCCGACGGCCTGCTGGTAGATCTCGGATACCTTGTCACGCTCACTCTCCGGTCCGATGACCTGGACGACGTGGTACCGGTCGCCGACGACGAGGGCCAGGTTCCGCACGTACACCTCCCGGCCGTTGACGTCGGACCAGGTGAACTGGCCCTCCGCCATGACCTGCCGGCCCACCTCCATCCGGCGCAGCCCGGAGGCGGTGGCCCAGCTGCTGTCGCGCCAGGGCTGGAGCTCCCGCTCCTTGGTGCGCTGGTACTCCAGGGGGTCGCTGCCCCCGGCGCGGACGGTGTCCCGGCCCGGGACCACGATCAGGGTGAAGTCGCCGCCGGTGTAGCGGACCTGGCCCACGTCGTTGATCGGGCTGCGCTGCCAGCTCTTGTCGACGGCGATCCGGAAGCCCTCCGGGTCGTCCCGCACGGCATAGCCGGGGGCGGTGTCCGGGGAGCCGGGCGGGACGGTGTTGGTGGAGGGCGCGGGTCCGCTGGGCGTGGGCTGCGACCCCGGAGCCTCCGACGGCGGGGACTGCTGCGGCTGCTGGGGCTCCTGCGGGTCCTGGGGCTGCTGCGACGTCTGCGGGGCCGGGGCGCCGCTGTCCCGCGGCTCGCCGGCCTTGGGCATGAACATCACGGCGTACGCGATCGCGGCGGCGAGCGCGAGCAGGATGCCGAGCAGCAGGATGCGTCCGAGGGCCCGGGGGGCGCGGCCCGGGCGGGCGGCGCGGGCCGCCTCCGGGTCCGGGCCGGGCGGCCGGGTGGTGCGGGCGGGGCTCCTGGCGGGCCGGGCCTTCTTGTGGTGGCGGTGGCGGCCGTGGGCGGCGCCGGCCGCGCCGGGGCGGCGCCGGCGCACCAGCTCGCCCCTACGGCGCACGATGGGCAGGCGGGTGGCGTCGGGGGACGGCATCGGCACCACCGCCGTGCCCGCGTCGGGCTCCGGCGCCGACCGGACGAGCGAGCGCAGCCAGCCGCGCAGCTCCTCGAAGTCGGGGCGCTCGGTCGGGTCCTGACGCAGCAGCGACTCGACGACCGGGCGCAGCGGGCCGCACTCCTCGGCGAAGGCGGGCGGCTCGGCGCACACCATCTGGACCAGCTCGGCGGCGTTGTCCTCGGGGTAGGGGGCGTGGCCCTGGACGGCGCGGTAGAGCAGCGCGCCGAGCGCCCACAGGTCGGTGGCCGGGCCGATGGGCGGGGCCAGCTGCCAGGTGTCGTGGACCGGTCCGGCCTGCTCCGGCGCCCAGCGCTCGGTCACGGCGCCGACGAGGGCGATCCTGGTCTGGCGCGCCCGCTCGGCGGCGAGGGGCGTGGCGGGCCCCCGGTAGGTCTCGCCGCCGGCGCGGGGCCCGGCCGCCTCGTCCCACCGGCCCTGCGCCTGGCCGCCGGTGCCTCCGGCGCCGGGACCTCCGGCTCCGGGCGTGAGGGCCGCCGGGGAGGCGGCTCCGGGGTGCGTCCCGCGCCGGGCGTCCGCCCGCAGGGCGTCCCGGCTGCCGTAGGGGGAACTGCCGTACGGGGATGCCCGGTACGGGGACACGCCGCCGCCCGCGGGCACCGCGCCGCGGCCCGGCTCGCCCCGGTGGCCCGGCCCGTCGTTCCAGGTCCCGGCCAGGAGCGCCCGGCGCGGGGCGCCACCTGCCGAGCCGCCCTCGCCGCCCTCGCGGGGCGTTCCGTCCTGACCGCCCGTGCCGTTCTCGCCGGGCGTCGCTTCCTGGGCACCGCGCCCGTGGTGCGGCTCGTGCGGCTCGTGCGGGTCGTGCGGGTCGTGCGGGTCGTCGTAGTCGTCGTGGGCGTCATCGTCGTCGAGGTCGGCGCCCGACCACCACTGCGGCTCGTAGTCACCGGGCGACCCGCCCGCGGGAGCCGCGCGGCCGGTGGGCGGCGGCGGCAGGGACAGGGCCGCGCCCGCCTCCTCCGCGCGGGCGGCCGCGCGTGCCCCGGCGTGGTACGCGGCGATGGCGCCGGCCCGGGCAGCGCGGTCTCCGGGTGCGGCGGGGCCGGGGAGCACGGGGGTCTCCGGCAGCGCGGGCACGGCGGGTTCGTACCCGGGCGCGAGCGCGGGCAGGGGGCTCGGGCCCGAGGACGGCCGGGAAACGCCCGGGACGAAGCGGGCGCCCGGGGCCTCCGGGAGGCCCCGGCCGCCGTCCGGACCGGCGTACGGACCGCCGTCCCGACCGCCGTACGGACCACCGTCCGGACCGCCGTCCCGACCGCCGTCCCAACCGCCGTCCGAACCGGGGTACGCACCGCCGTCCGAACCCGGGTACGCACCGCCGTCCGGACCGAAGCCGGAGTCCGGGCCGGGATCGGCGTCCGCGTGCGGAACGGGTCCCGGGCCGAAGTCCGGCTCCGCGTCGGGATCCGCGTCGGGGTCCGGCACCGGGGCGTACCCGCACAGTGCCTCTTCCGCCGCTCCCGCCGCCAGCCCCGTCAGCATGACGCGGCCGTCGTCGCAGACGAGCACCGTGCGTGCCGTGATGTTCCGGTGGACCCAGCCGTGCGCGTGCAGCGCGCGCAGCGCGGTGAGGACGTCCGAACCGATCTCCGCCGCCCGGTACGGGCTCAGCGGGGCCTCCGCGAGCAGCGCGGCGAGGGGCCTGGCCGCGACCAGTTCACTCACTATCCACAGCGACCCGGCCTCGGCGAACACGTCGAAGACCTGGTCGAGCCGGGGGTGGTCGGGGATCTGCGCCGCCGCCTGCGCCGCCTCGATGGCCCGCCGCACGGCCGGGTCGCCGGAACGCCGGACCGCCCGGCCGCCGGACGCGCCGCGCGGCACGCCCCAGGCGCCGCCGGACCCGTACGAGCCGCCGGCTCCGTGCCCCGCCCCGTACCCGGCGCCGTCCTCACTCCCGTACCCGGGGCCGTCCGCGTCCAGGACCTCCGCCTCGACGACCTCCGGCAACGGAAGCTGACGGATCAGGACTTCCTGTCCGCTGTAGGTGTCGAAGGCCCGCGTTTCGACAAGTTCGTACTCGTCGGAGGGCGGCAACGGCAGGCGGTAGCGGTCGGCGAGCACCCTTCCCGCATAGTCGTCCACGACGCCGCCTCCCCACGAGCGCGCTGTCCCCCGGCCTCAGAAACCGTACGAAACCATCAAATCCGGTCGTCCTGCGTGCAGTTACCCGCCGTTTCCGGCTGCGTACGGTTCACGAGCTCTCACGATACGTGGCCTTGGTCAGTTCTTGGGGCTGAACGTCGCGAACGCCGTGTTCCGCAGGGTGGTGCACTCCTTCCCGTCCCACTCGGCGGCCTTGCAGGTGATCATGATCGAGTAGCCGCGCCGGGCGTCGACCTTGAAGCCGCGGTTGAGCACCCGGACCCGCTCACCGCTCTGCTCGCGCTCGAACTGCCAGTCGGCGACCGTCGGATAACCCTTGTAGTCGACCTTGTCGATTCCATGATGCTTGTAGCCACTGACAGTGGCCTTCAGACCGGCCACGGCGGCGGCCCAGGCGGCTGCCGCGTCCTCGCCGGGGCTGCCGGTGAAGTCGACCTGGACGCGCGGGAAGCCGCCGCTCTCGCTGTATATGCCGCCCGAGTTCTGGCCCGCTATGGCGGTCCGCCGGAAGCCCTGCGGCATGGCCATCGAGAAGTGGAACCGGTCGTCGGTGACCGTCACGTACCCGGCCGGCACCGCCGCCGAGCCGCTGCCCGCGCCACCCGGGTCGCCGGACGGCTTCGTACCGCCCTCGCCGTCCCCGGTACCCGCGCCGGTTCCCGTGCCCGGTGTTCCGCCACCGGGCTTGCCGGCGCTCTCCTCCGTGCCGGGCTCTCCGTCCGGCTTCTGCTCGTTGCCGCCCGTGCCCGTCCCGGTCCCGGAACCGGCCGACGCGGTCCGGTCGGTGGATGGCATGCCCTGGCTCCCGTTGCCCTTCTCGTCGCCCCCGAGGGCGATGGCCAGCACGGTGGCGAGCACGGCCAGCGCGACCACGACCGCGACGATCACCAGCGTGCGCCGCGACACCACGTCCGTGAGCGGCGCGCGCGCCGGCGGCACCGGCGCGGAACGCTCGGAGGTCTGCGGCCCGCCCGCCGGCTCCGCCTTGGCGAACGCCGCCGCGTTGCGCACGGAACGCAGCGCGCCGCGCATCCGCTCCGCCGACGCGTCGGTCTCCGCCTTCGGCTTGGTGCGCGCCTCCTCCTCCGGCAGCGGGAGCAGGGGTACGAGCCGGGTGGTCTCCGGCGACGGCTCGGGCGCCGCCGCGGTCACCGCCTCCGGCGCGTGGATCACGTCATTGAGCAGGACGCGGGCGCCGGCGTCGTCGAGGCGCTTGGCCGGGTCCTTGTGGAGGAGCCCGTAGATGACCTCCTCCAGCGGGCCCGCGTTCTTCGGCGGGTCGAGCTGCTCGGTCATCACGGCCGTCAGCGTCGCGATGGCGGAACCCTTGTCGTACGGCGGGCAGCCCTCCACGCACGCGTAGAGCAGGCCGCCGAGGGACCACATGTCCGCCGCCGGGCCGGGCTTGTGCCCCCTGGCCCGCTCCGGCGAGATGTACGACGGGGCGCCGACGAGCATGCCGGTCGAGGTGATGGACGGGTCGCCCTCGACCTGGGCGATGCCGAAGTCGGTGAGGACGACCCGGCCGTCGTCCGCGATCAGGACGTTGGACGGCTTCACGTCCCGGTGCAGGATGCCCTCGCGGTGCGCGGAGCGCAGGACGTCGAGGATCGCGAGGCCCACCTCCGCGGCGCGCCGGGGCGTGAGGACGCCGTCCTCGCGGATGGCGTCGGCGAGGGACTTGCCCTCGACCAGCTCCATCACGATCCAGGGGCGGTCGTCCTCGTCCACGACGTCGTACACCGTCACGGCGCCGTTGTTGCGGATCCGGGCGATCGCCTTGGCCTCGCGGAGCGTACGCGTGATGAGGCGGCGCTTCTCGTCCTCGTCGATGCTGCTGGGGAAGCGGAGTTCCTTGACGGCGACGGTGCGCCCGAGCGTCTCGTCGACGGCCCGCCAGACGGTGCCCATGCCGCCGCGGCCCAGGACGCCGCCGAGCCGGTAGCGCCCGGCGAGGAGCCGTCCTTCGCCGGTCGGCCGCGCCGCGGACGCCGCACCCGTCCGGCCCCCGGCACGCCCACCGGCCGAGGCCGCCGGGGCCGCTGCCGCGGGCTTGGTGTCCGAGACCGGCTTGGCGTCCGGCGCCGGGGCCGCGGGGGCCGCGGGCTTCCCGGCCCCCTTCGGCTCCTTGGCGCCCTTCGCGGCCTGTACGTCCTTCGAGTCCTGCGCACTCTTCGCGCCCTGCGCGTCCCGGGCGTCCCGGACGTTCTTGGGCTGCTCCGGCTCCTTGGGCGCCTCCGAGCCCGGGGTCGCCTTCCGCACCTCCGGGTCCTTCGCACCGGCGGCCTCGGCGGAGCCGGCCGACCCGGTGCCCTGGGCGTTCGCCGCGCTCGCCCCGGCCTCCTTGGGCCCCTTCGGGTCCTTGGCGTCCGCGGTGGAGCCGGACCGCGCGGCCGGTACCGCGCCCGACGCCCCGTCACTCTTCTCCGTACGCGGTGAGGGCACGGCACCGCCCGTCGCGGCGCCCTTGCTCCCGGCGTCCCGTGAACCGTCCGCACCGCCCGTACCGTCGGCGCCGTCCGCGCCCCCGTCCGAGGGTGCGCCGTCACCGGCCGCCCGGGGCCGTCCGGCGCCCAGTTTCATGGTCGCGTCCTTGGCCTGCCCGGGCTCCCGCGTGGCGGGGGCGTCCTCAGTCGCTCGGCCCTCCGGCTCCGTGTCCGGTCCGGCCGCTCCGGCGCCCGGCCGTGCCGCGTCCCGCTGAGGTGTCCGAGCCGCGTTCCGCGACTGCTCCGCTCCCGACATGCGTCCCCTCTGCGATCCCTGATCCTCGCCCGCGCCTGCCGCTTCCGCGCGATGCGGTAACCCGCCCTGGAAGAGCGTCCATTGTCTCTCACTCCGGGACTGGTGAATCTCCCGGGTCCTCCGTCGGCCAGGATGGCACCGGAAGGAGGTACCCACGATGCCACTGCCCCGCGCCAGGCTCGCCTTCGTGCTGGTCACCGCCCTGCTCGGGCTGGGCGCCGGCCCGCTGTCGGGGGAACCCTCCCCCACCCCTCCCTCCGCCGTTCTACCGCGCCTCGTCTCCGAAGGCCATGCCCCCGCCGCCGCGATGCTCTCCGTGTCGCCCTCGGCGTCGCAGTTCCAGGCGGCCGGTTCCGGCATCCGGCGGGCCGACCGGTTCCGCGCGGGCAGCGTCACCAAGACGTTCGTGGCGACCGTCGTCCTGCAACTGGCCGCCGAGGGCCGGCTGCACCTCGACGACCCGGTCGGCCGCCATCTGCCCGGCACGGTGCCGCCCCGCGCCGGACGCACCGTCACCCTCCGCGCCCTGCTGACCCACACCAGCGGCCTGCCCGACTACACCACCGGCAGCAGCCTCCACACGGCGTCCGCCCCCACCGCACGGGAGGCCGTCCGCCGCGCCCTGGCCACCCGCGCGTACGGGCCGCCGGGGCACTACCGATACGCCAACACCAACTACGTCCTCCTCGGCCTCGTCATCGAACGGGTCACCGGCCGCCCGTACGCCGTGGAGGCCGGCCGGCGCGTCATCGACCGCCTGCGGCTCACCGGCACCTCCTTCCCGGGCGCCCGCACCACCCTGCCCCCGCCGCACGGCCGGGCGTACGACGCCGCCGGGCGGGACGTCACGGCGCTCGACCCACGCACCGCCTGGGCGGCGGGCGAGCTGATCAGCACCATGGACGACCTCAACCGCTTCTACGCCGCCCTCCTCTCGGGGCGCCTCCTCCCTCCGCCGCAGCTCCGCCAACTCCTCGACACCCGCCCGGCGAACGGCCGCTACGCCATGGGCGTCTATCCGCGCCGGCTGTCCTGCGGCACCACGGTCTGGGGCCACAACGGGCACATCACCGGCAGCTACGTCCGCACCGCCACCACCTCCGACGGCCGGCGAACCGTCACCTTCCGGGTCAACACCAACGCCGTCCCCCTCGGCACGCTCCGCACCCTCGAACCGGCCCTCCTGGAAGCCGAGTTCTGCCGCACGAACCGCCTGTCCCCCTAGGCCGCCCAGCGCCTCGGAGCACCGTCCGCCTGGGCACCCCGGAGACCCGGCCGTCCGAACTATCCAGCCGCCCAGCGCCTCGGAGCACCGTCCGCCCGGGCACCCCGGAGACCCGGCCGTCCGGCCGTCCGACTGTCCCGGCCGCCCGGGGCCCCGGGGCCCGTACGCTCCGGCTACAGCGGCACGATGTCCGGTGCACCGAGGCGTGCCGCGTCCGCCGTCAGGTCGTCGGGCTGGCGCTGCGACTCCCGCTCCGCCTCGACCCGCTTCTCGTAGTGCTCCACCTCCCTCTCGATGTGCGCCCGGTCCCAGCCGAGCACCGGCGCCATCAGCTCGGCGCACTCGCGGGCGCTGCGGGTGCCCCGGTCGAAGGTCTCGATGGAGATGCGGGTCCGCCGGGTGAGGACGTCGTCCAGGTGCCGGGCGCCCTCGTGGGAGGCGGCGTAGACGACCTCGGCCCGCAGGTAGTCCTCGGCGCCGCCCAGCGGCTCGCCCAGCCCGGGGTCGGCGACGATCAGCTCCAGCACCTCCTCCACCAGGGAGCCGTACCGGTTCAACAGGTGCTCGACGCGGGCGACGTGAAGCCCCGTCCGGGCGGCGATCCTGGCGCGGGCGTTCCACAGGGCGCGGTACCCCTCGGCGCCCAGCAGCGGCACGTCCTCGGTGACGCAGGCGGCCACCCGCAGGTCGAGGCCGTGCACCGCCTCGTCCACCGCGTCCTTGGCCATCACCCGGTAGGTGGTGTACTTGCCGCCCGCCACGACGACCAGGCCGGGCACCGGGTGGGCCACGGTGTGCTCGCGGGACAGCTTGCTCGTGGCGTCCGACTCGCCGGCCAGCAGCGGCCGGAGGCCGGCGTAGACGCCCTGGACGTCGTCGCGGGTGAGCGGGACGGCCAGCACGCTGTTCACATGCTCCAGCAGGTAGTCGATGTCGGCGCTGGAGGCCGCCGGGTGGGCCTTGTCGAGGTCCCAGTCGGTGTCGGTGGTGCCCACGATCCAGTGGCGGCCCCACGGGATGACGAAGAGGACCGACTTCTCGGTGCGCAGGATCAGGCCGGTGCTGGAGTGGATGCGGTCCTTGGGCACCACCAGGTGGATGCCCTTGGACGCCCGGACGTGGAACTGCCCGCGCTCGCCGATCAGCGCCTGGGTGTCGTCGGTCCACACCCCGGTGGCGTTGACGACCTGCTTGGCGCGGACCTCGTACTCGCCGCCCGCCTCGACGTCCCGCACCCGGACGCCGACGACCCGCTCCCCCTCGCGGAGGAAGCCGACGACCCGCGCCCGGTTGGCGACGTGCGCGCCGTAGCTCGCGGCGGTGCGCACCAGGGCCGCCACGAACCGCGCGTCGTCCATCTGGGCGTCGTAGTACTGCAACGCGCCGACCAGCGCGTCCTTCTTCAGCGCGGGCGCCACCCGCAGCGCGTGCCGCCGGGACAGGTGGCGGTGCACGGGCAGTCCCCGGCCGTGGCCGGAGGAGACGGACATGGCGTCGTACAGGGCGACGCCGGAGCCGGCGTAGAGGCGCTCCCAGCCCTTGTGCTGGAGCGGGTAGAGGAACGGCACCGGTTTCACCAGGTGGGGGGCGAGCCGCTCCAGGAGCAGTCCGCGCTCCTTGAGCGCCTCGCGGACGAGCGCGAAGTCCAGCATCTCCAGATAGCGCAGGCCGCCGTGGATCAGCTTGCTCGACCGGCTGGAGGTGCCGGAGGCCCAGTCGCGTGCCTCGACCAGACCGGTCGCGAGACCGCGTGTCGCCGCGTCGAGGGCCGTCCCGGCGCCGACCACTCCGGCGCCCACGACCAGCACGTCCAGCTCCCGCTCGGCCATCGCCGCCAGCGCCTCCGCGCGCTCGGCGGGTCCCAGTGTCGCTGTCCTCACCGCTGCCTCCCGTCGCCCCCGTGTGTGGCCCCGCGGGTGTCCGCGGGGGTGCCCGCCCGGGGTCCCGTGTGGTCTTCCTGGGGTACCCCGGAGGACCCGGGGTGTGATCCCCGCACGACCCCGTGTGGCCGGGCTCACAGACTCGATTCTGTCCCGGGCCTCCGACTTCAGCCACCGCCTGTGGACAACACTCGGCGGAACCGCCGCCCGCAATACCGCATAACGGTCATATTTACGCCTAGTCTGACATTGCGCTGCGCTCGTTCTGTCCACAGGACTTGCGTGTCTCGTCCCCTCCGGCTACTGGGAAGGACGGCATCCTCCATGCCCGCAGACCTCGCCGTCATCGGACTCGGCCACCTCGGCCTGCCCCTCGCCCACGCCGCCATCGCCGCCGGAATCGACACCATCGGTTACGACACCGACCCGCGCCCCGTGGCGGAGCTGGCGGCCGGCCGGCCCCCGGTCGACGGCTCGCTCACCCCCTCGGAGATCCGCCGGATGCTCTCGGGGGGCTTCCGGCCGACCACCGACCCCCGTGAGCTGGGCCGGGTCCGTACCGCCGTGATCTGCGCGCCCACCCCGCCGGGCGCCGGACACGGCCCGGACCTGACGGCCGTCACCGGGGCCGCCCGGGCGCTCGCCGCCCGGCTGCGCCCCCACACCACGGTCCTGCTGGAGTCGCCCGTCCACCCCGGCACCACCGAGGACGTCCTGCGCCCACTACTGGAGGAGGGCTCCGGCCTCACCGCCGGCCGCGACTTCCACCTCGCGTACTCGCCCAGCCGCCTCGACCCCGGCAACCGCGCCCACGGCCTCGCCCACGCCCCCAAGGTCATCGGCGGGCTCACCCCCGCCTGCACCGAGGCCGCCGCCGCCTTCTACGGCCGCCTCACCGACAAGGTGGTCCGGGCCCGGGGCACCCGCGAGGCGGAGACCGTCAAGGTGCTGGAAACCAACTTCCGCCACGTGAACATCGCCCTGGTCAACGAGATGGCGGTGCTCTGCCACGACCTCGGCGTCGACCTGTGGGACGTCATCCGGTGCGCCGAGACCAAACCGTTCGGCTTCCAGGCCTTCCGCCCCGGCCCCGGGGTCGGCGGGCACGGCGTCCCCGTGGACACCATCGGCCCGCACCGCCCGCTGCGCCTGGTCGAGCTGGCGGGCCAGGTCAACGAGCGCATGCCGCAGTACGTCATCCAGCGCTGCGCCACCCTCCTCAACGAGCACGGCAAGTCCGCGCGCGGCGCCCGCGTCCTGCTGCTGGGCGTCACCTACAAGCCGGACCTGGCCGACCGGGAGGGCTCCCCCGCCGCCGAGATCGGGCGCCGCCTGATGGACCTCGGCGCGGCGGTCAGCTACCACGACCCGTACGTCGCCGACTGGCGCGTACGCGACCGGCCGGTCCCCCGGGCGGACTCCCTGTACGAGGCGGCGGCCGCCGCCGACCTGACGGTGCTGCTCCAGCACCACCGCACCTACGACCTCCAGGGGCTGTCGGTGAAGGCCCAGCTCCTGCTGGACACCCGCGGGGTCACCCCGGCCGGCGCGGCGCACCGCCTGTAACCCCTGGCAGCGGGCGGCCGGGATATCGGCTGCGCGCCCGTCAGTGCGGCCTGTTAGTCTCCGGGCCTCACTTACGCAGGCTTTATGTGCCCAGGTGGCCATGGGTCTGTACCGTTTTCAGGGGGGATTTCCCAGCATGAGCCAGCCCGTTCAGCCGCCGCCCGGCAACCCGTTCGCCGGTGGCCCGGCCGGTGGTCCGGCCGCCCCGTACCAGCCCGCCCCGGCGCCGGCCCCCGCGCGGAACAACGTCGCGCTCGGCCTGGTGGCGGCGCTCGTGGCCGCCCTGGTCGCCGCCGTCGCGTACGGCGCGATCGGCGGCGCCATCGAGCGCGAGATCGGGTACGCGGCGATCGGCGTCGGCTTCCTCGTGGGCTTCGCCGCCGCCAAGGCCGGCGGCCGCAACCCGGCCCTGCCCTTCGTCGCCGCGGCCCTGTCCGTCGGCGCCGTCTACCTCGGCCAGCTCATCGCCGTCGCGGTCATCATCAGCAACACCCTCGGCGGGTCCGCGCCCGAGATCCTCATGGAGGACTTCGGCTCGCTGACCGACCTGTGGAAGGAGACCGCGGACGGCATGTCCTACGTCTTCCTCGCCATCGGCGCCGTCGCCGCCTTCGGTGGCGCCAAGAAGGCCAACGGCTGACGCCCCGCCGCCACGCACGCGTGAAGGGCCCGCACCGTCACCGGTGCGGGCCCTTCTCGTGGACGGCGGCGCGTCAGCGCTTGTGCGTGGCGTCCGCGACCGTGACCTCGACGCGCTGGAACTCCTTGAGCTCGCTGTAGCCCGTGGTGGCCATCGCCCGGCGCAGCGCGCCGAAGAAGTTCATCGACCCGTCCGGCGACTGCGACGGGCCGGTCAGGATCTCCTCGGTCGTCCCGACCATGCCGAGGTCGACCAGCTTGCCGCGCGGCACGTCCTCGTGGACGGCCTCCATGCCCCAGTGGTGGCCCTTGCCCGGCGCGTCGGTCGCCCGCGCGAGCGGCGAGCCCACCATCACCGAGTCGGCGCCGCAGGCGATGGCCTTGGGCAGGTCGCCGGACCAGCCCACGCCGCCGTCCGCGATCACGTGCACGTACCGGCCGCCGGACTCGTCCATGTAGTCCCGGCGGGCGGCGGCGACGTCCGCCACGGCGGTCGCCATCGGCACCTGGATGCCCAGGACGTTACGGGTGGTGTGCGCGGCGCCGCCGCCGAAGCCGACCAGGACACCGGCCGCGCCCGTACGCATCAGGTGCAGGGCGGCCGTGTAGGTGGCGCAGCCGCCGACGATGACCGGGACGTCCAGCTCGTAGATGAACTGCTTCAGGTTCAGCGGCTCGGCCGCGCCCGAGACGTGCTCGGCGGAGACGGTGGTGCCGCGGATGACGAAGATGTCCACCCCGGCGTCGACCACGGCCTTGGAGAACTGGGCGGTGCGCTGCGGGGAGAGCGCGGCGGCGGTGACCACGCCCGAGTCGCGCACCTCCTTGATGCGCTGCCCGATCAGCTCCTCCTGGATCGGGGCGGCGTAGATCTCCTGCAGACGGCGGGTGGCGTTCGCCTCGTCCAGCTCGGCGATCTCGTCCAGCAGCGGCTGCGGGTCCTCGTACCGCGTCCACAGACCTTCGAGGTTCAGCACGCCGAGGCCGCCGAGCTGCCCGATGCGGATGGCGGTCGCCGGGGAGACCACCGAGTCCATCGGAGCGGCCAGGAACGGCAGCTCGAACCGGTAGGCGTCGATCTGCCAGGCGATCGAGACCTCCTTCGGGTCCCGGGTGCGCCGGCTCGGTACGACGGCGATGTCGTCGAACGCGTACGCCCTGCGGCCGCGCTTGCCGCGCCCGATCTCGATCTCAGTCACGATGTGTGGCCTTTCCCTCTACGTCTGCGCCTACCAGTATCCCCGACACACGCGGGAGGGGCGGTCCCGTCCGAATACGGGACCGCCCCTCCACGCGCGCGTGGGCCGCTTCCTGCCGTGCCGCCGGCCCTGCTGCCGGCTGCTCGCGGCTACTTGCGGCTGTAGTTGGGCGCCTCGACGGTCATCTGGATGTCGTGCGGGTGGCTCTCCTTGAGGCCCGCGGAGGTGATCCGGACGAACCGGCCCTTGGCCTCCATGTCCGCGACGGTGGCCGCGCCCACGTAGCCCATGGTCTGGCGCAGGCCGCCGACGAGCTGGTGCAGGACGTTGGCCAGCGGGCCGCGGTAGGGCACCTGGCCCTCGATGCCCTCGGGCACGAGCTTGTCGTCGGAGGCGACCTCGGCCTGGAAGTAGCGGTCCTTCGAGTACGACCGGCCCTGGCCGCGCGACTGCATGGCGCCGAGCGAGCCCATGCCGCGGTACGACTTGAACTGCTTGCCGTTGATGAAGAGCAGCTCGCCGGGCGACTCCTCGCAGCCCGCGAGGAGGCTGCCGAGCATCACGGTGTCGGCGCCGGCGGCCAGCGCCTTGCCGATGTCGCCCGAGTACTGCAGCCCGCCGTCGCCGATCAGCGGGATGCCGGCGGGCCTGGCCGCGAGCGAGGCTTCGTAGATGGCGGTGACCTGCGGGACGCCGATGCCGGCGACGACGCGGGTGGTGCAGATGGAGCCGGGGCCGACGCCGACCTTGATGCCGTCGACACCGGCGTCGATCAGGGCCTGGGCGCCGTCACGGGTGGCGACGTTGCCGCCGATCACGTCGACGTCCACGCTGGACTTGATCTTCGCCATCCAGCCGAGGGCGTTGCTGCTGTGGCCGTGCGAGGTGTCGACGACCAGGAAGTCCACTCCCGCGCCGGCCAGCGCCTGGGCCCGCTCCAGGGCCTCGGGGCTGGCGCCGACGGCGGCGCCGACGAGGAGGCGGCCCTCCTTGTCCTTGGCGGCGTTGGGGTACTTCTCCGCCTTGACGAAGTCCTTGACGGTGATGAGGCCCTTGAGGATGCCGGCGTCGTCGACCAGCGGCAGCTTCTCGATCTTGTGGCGGCGCAGCAGCTCCATGGCGTCCACGCCGGAGATGCCGACCTTGCCGGTGACCAGCGGCATCGGCGTCATGACCTCGCGGACCTGGCGGGTGCGGTCGCTCTCGAAGGCCATGTCGCGGTTGGTCACGATGCCGAGGAGCTTGCCCGCGGGGTCGGTCACGGGGACGCCGCTGATGCGGAACTTGGCGCAGAGGGCGTCGGCCTCGGCGAGCGTCGCGTCCGGGTGGACGGTGATGGGGTCGGTGACCATGCCGGACTCGGAGCGCTTGACCAGGTCGACCTGGTTGACCTGGTCCTCGACGGAGAGGTTCCGGTGCAGCACGCCGACACCGCCGAGGCGGGCCATCGCGATCGCCATGCGGGACTCGGTGACCTTGTCCATCGCCGCCGAGAGCAGCGGGATGTTCACCCGTACGTTGCGCGAGATGCGGGACGAGGTGTCGACCGCGTTGGGGAGCACCTCGGAGGCCCCCGGCAGCAGCAGCACGTCGTCGTAGGTCAGCCCGAGTGTCGCGAACTTCTCGGGCACTCCGTCGACGTTTGCAGTCATGACACCTTCCCCATATGGCCTTGATCGGTGCGGATGTCCATGCTAACGGCCTGCGGGCGTGTCTCATTCCACGAGCAAGATCACCCGGAAGTTTTGGACGTTCACACGGACGGCCCACACCGTCCCGCGCCGGCCGGGACCGGCCGGGCTCACTGCTCGGCGAGCGCCCGCAGCCGGCTGAGCGCGCGATGCTGGGCGACCCGGACCGCGCCCGGCGACATGCCCAGCATCTGGCCGGTCTCCTCGGCCGTGAGGCCCACGGCCACCCGCAGCACCAGCAGCTCGCGCTGGTTCTCCGGGAGGTTGGCGAGGAGGCGCTTGGCCCACTCGGCGTCGTCGCTGAGCAGGGCCCGCTCCTCGGGGCCCAGCGAGTCGTCGGGCCGCTCGGGCATCTCGTCCGAGGGCACGGCGGTGGAGCCGGGGTGGCGCATCGCGGCCCGCTGGAGGTCGGCGACCTTGTGGCCGGCGATGGCGAAGACGAACGCCTCGAACGGGCGGCCGGTGTCCCGGTAGCGCGGCAGGGCCATCAGCACGGCGACGCAGACCTCCTGGGCGAGGTCCTCGACGAAGTGGCGCGCGTCGCCGGGCAGGCGGTTCAGCCGGGTGCGGCAGTAGCGCAGGGCGAGCGGGTGGACATGGGCCAGGAGGTCGTGCGTGGCCTGCTCGTCGCCGTCGACCGCACGGTGGACGAGTGCGCCGATGGCCCCATGGGCCCGGTCCGCCTCGTTGTCGCGCATCGGTCCATGGTGCCTTGGCGGTCGCTCGTCCGCGGCACCGCGTCCACTCTTGTGCACCGAAGCGTTATGAGCAGGTGCGCCGGACGTCATCTCCTGCGCCCTCCCCTCCCGCTCGATCGACTCGTCCCCGAGGAACTCCACCCTTCAAGGATGCGGCATCCGCGGGGAAACGGATATCGGGCCTCCACCGCCCCGTCCGCCGGCCGGCGGACGGGATCGGTACGGTCATGCTCCTAGCGCACCAGGCCCCAGCGGAATCCGAGCGCGACGGCGTGCGCCCGGTCCGAAGCGCCCAGCTTCTTGAAGAGCCTCCTGGCGTGCGTCTTGACCGTGTCCTCGGAGAGGAACAGCTCACGGCCGATCTCCGCGTTGGAACGGCCGTGGCTCATGCCCTCCAGCACCTGGATCTCGCGTGCGGTGAGGGTGGGGGCGGCGCCCATCTCGGCCGAGCGCAGCCGGCGCGGGGCGAGCCGCCAGGTCGGGTCGGCGAGGGCCTGGGTGACCGTGGCCCGCAGCTCGGCGCGCGAGGCGTCCTTGTGCAGGTAGCCACGGGCACCGGCGGCGACGGCGAGCGCCACGCCGTCCAGGTCCTCGGCGACGGTGAGCATGATGATGCGGGCGCCGGGGTCCGCCGAGAGCAGCCGGCGCACGGTCTCCACGCCGCCCAGTCCGGGCATGCGTACGTCCATCAGAATCAGGTCCGAGCGGTCCGCGCCCCAGCGGCGGAGGACTTCCTCGCCGTTGGCCGCGGTCGTCACGCGCTCGACGCCGGGCACCGTCGCGACGGCGCGGCGGAGCGCTTCTCGGGCAAGCGGGGAGTCGTCGCAGACGAGGACGGATGTCATGGCCGTCCTCCGCAGCTGATGCGCGTCACCTTGAGCCTCCAGGCTGGTTACGAATCGTCACCTGTGCGGTTGACGCCCCCGGACACCTGCCCGAGCGCTTGTTCTCTCAACCGCCTCCGCACTCTCAACGACGGTCACTCGAAAGAGTTACGGGCTCGACCTCCCCCTTCGGCACTCTACGTGAGGGAGCGCGTACGGAGGAGAGCGGCGCCGGTCACCGCACCTTCACCCAGAGCTATGCCCCATTTAGCGGCTTTTCCTTCACTTTGTCGGTGTCTGTGGCTAGATTCGCAATGAGTCATATTTACATCTACTTAGACAGTAGTTGTACGGTCGTGGCTGTATCAGCCCACTCACCCGCTCAGTACCGGAACCAAGGGGACATGCGCCATGGCAGATTTCTCCCGCCTTCCCGGACCCAACGCCGACCTGTGGGACTGGCAGCTGCTCGCGGCCTGCCGGGGGGTCGACAGTTCGCTCTTCTTCCACCCCGAGGGGGAGCGTGGCGCGGCGCGGAGTGCGCGCGAGAACTCGGCGAAAGAGGTCTGCATGCGGTGCCCGGTCCGCGCGGAGTGCGCGGCCCACGCACTGGCCGTGCGGGAGCCCTACGGCGTATGGGGCGGCCTCACCGAGGACGAGCGCGAGGAGTTGATGGGACGAGCCCGCAACCGTCTCGTCACGGCGTCGTCGGGGAGCCCGGCCCGCACCTGAGGGACAGACCCGAAGCCATCTGAAGGAACGTTTCTTCACAGATGTTTCCGCGCGCGGAACGGTGGCCACGCGTGCGTGGCCACGGACCGGGGGGGCGGGAGAACACGGACCGGGTGCGCGGGAGGGCACGGCCCGGGGCCCTCGGGGGCGGCCGAGGGCCCCGGCGGTCAGGCCAGGGCGGCGGCGCGGGTGAGCTGGTCGAGGGTGGCCTCGACGGCCGGCACCTTGGCGAGGTCCGGAAGGGTGAGGGCGACGATCTCCCGCTCGACGGCCGGTTCCAGCGCGACCGTACGGGCACCCCGGGGGCGCACCGAACGGATGGCCAGTTCGGGCAGGACCGCGACCCCGAGGCCGGCGCCGACCAGGCCGACCACCGCCGGGTAGTCGTCGGTCGCGAAGTCGATGCGCGGGGCGAACCCGGCGGTCTCGCACACCTCGACCAGCTGGCGGCGGCAGCGGGGGCAGCCGGCGATCCAGGACTCCTCGGCCAGCTCGCCGATGGCGACGGCCTCGGCGTCCGCGAGCCGGTGCCCCTCCGGGACGAGGCCGATCAGGCGGTCGGCGAGCAGCGGGCGGACGACCAGGTCGTCCCACTCCGCGACGGCCGGGCGGTAGCGGAAGGCGAGCGCCACGTCGCAGTCGCCGTCGCGCAGCATGCCGACCGACCGGGGCGGCTCGGCCTCCACCAGGGAGACCCGGGTGCCGGGGTGGGCCGCGCGGAGGGCGGCGAGCGCGGTGGGGACCAGCGTCGAGCTGCCGCTGGGGAAGGACGCGAGCCGCACCCGGCCGGCCCGCAGGCCCGCGATGGCGGCGATCTCCTCCTCGGCGGCGGTGAGGCCCGCGAGGATGCCCGAGGCGTGCCGGACGAGGGCCTCGCCGGCCTGCGTGAGGCGCATCTCCCGGCCCGTACGGATCAGCAGCGGGGTGCCGGCGGACGTTTCGAGCGCCTTCATCTGCTGGCTCACGGCGGGCTGGGTGCAGCCCAGTTCGCGCGCGGCGGCGGAGAAGGAGCCGGTGGCGGCGACGGCGCGGAGGACACGCAGGTGTCGGGCTTCGATCACCCTTCGACTATAAGGCTCGCTTGGAGCGGGCGCGAAATATCAGGTGGTCGCTTTGAGCGTACGCCCGTTAGCGTGACGTCATGCGAGTTCTCACCGTCAATCTGGGCCGGCCGAAGGCCGCCGATTTCACCGACGCGCCGGGTGGCACGACCGGTATCGACAAACGTCCGGCCGAAGGGCCCGTACGGGTGGCCGATCCGGGGCCGAAGGGCGAGGGCGGGAGCGGCGTGGCCGGGGACGCGGTGTGCGACCTGCGCCACCACGGCGGGACCCATCAGGCGGTGTACGCGTTCGCGCGCGAGGACCTGGATGTCTGGGAGGCCGAGCTGGGGCGCCCGCTGGCCAACGGCTCCTTCGGGGAGAACCTCACCACCGCCGGGCTGGACGTGAACGCGGCGCTCGTCGGCGAGCGCTGGCGGATCGGCGGCGCGGTGCTGGAGGTGGCCTCCGGACGGATCCCGTGCCGGACGTTCGGGGGATGGCTGGCCGAGCGGGGCTGGGTGAAGCGGTTCATCCGGCAGGCCGCGCCGGGCGCGTACCTGCGGGTGGTCGAGCCGGGCGAGGTGTGCGCCGGGGACGCCGTGGAGGTGGTGCACCGGCCGGACCACGAGGTGACGGTCGGGCTGGCCTTCCGGGCGGTGACGCTGGAGCGGGAGCTGCTGCCGGGCGTCCTGGCGGCGGGTGACGCGCTGGACCCGGAGTGGCGGGAGACGGCGCTGAAGTACGCGGCCCGGCAGGCTTCCTGACGGGCGGCCGACGGCGGACCGGGCGCCGGACCGGCGCCGGACCGGGGGCGGACCGGGGGCGGACCGGCGCCGGACCTGTCGCCGGACCGGGGGCGGATCCTGACACTCCGTACATGTACGGTCGTCCGCCTCCCCCTCCCTGTGGACCGCGCACGGGGTTGTCCGCGCGGGGCACTACCGTGCGCGTATGACGACTGCACTGATCACAGGCGCGACGGCGGGAATCGGGGCCGCCTTCGCGCGGCGGCTGGCGGCGGACGGCCACGACGTGGTGCTGGTGGCCCGGGACGTGAAGCGGCTGCGGGACCAGGCGACCGAGCTGCACGACCGGCACGGGATCGAGGCGGAGGTGCTGGCCGCCGACCTGTCCGGGGAGGACGGCATCGCGGCCGTGGAGGCCCGGCTCTCCGACCCCCGGCGGCCGGTCGATCTGCTCGTCAACAACGCCGGGTTCGGCAACAAGGGCCGGTTCCTGGACGTGTCGATGGCCGACGAGCTGAAGATGCTGAAGGTGCACTGCGAGGCGGTGCTGCGGCTGACGTCCGCCGCGACCGCGTCGATGCGGAAGCGCGGCCGGGGCGGTGTGGTCAATGTGGCGTCCGTGGCGGCGTTCGTGCCGCGCGGCACCTACGGGGCGTCGAAGGCGTGGGTGGTGCAGTTCACCCAGGGCGCCGCGCGCGACCTGGCGGGCAGCGGTGTGCGGCTGATGGCGCTGTGCCCGGGCTTCGTCCGGACCGAGTTCCACGAGCGGGCCGGGATGGGCACGGACAACATCCCGGGCTGGATGTGGCTGGACGCCGACAAGCTGGTCGCCGCCGCGCTGGCCGACCTGTCCCGGGGCCGGACGCTGTCGGTGCCCGACCCGCGCTACAAGGCGCTGATGGGCGTGGTGAAGCTGGCGCCGCGCAGCCTGCTCGGCGGGGTCAGCTCCCGCGCGGGCCGGAAGTACGGGCCTCAGTGATGACACGGTGACACCACGGTGACGAGGACGGCCCGCCGAGCGGCGTACCCGCCCGGCCCGGCCGCCGCACCGGCCGCCGGCCGGACGGCACGGCCCGGCCACCGCACCGGCCACCGCACCAGCGGGCGGACGCGGGCCGCGCCGGGCGGCTCGCGCCCTTGACTTCGCCCGGGGGCGGCTCGATCATCGCGGCCACACCCTCCGCCGGCGCGGGGCGGCCCGCCCGCCGGCAGCGCCGGGCGAGGCCCGTACGTGAGGAGCGCAGGTTCCGCCATGCACCACGCCACCGATCGTGCCCCCGGTACCCCGCCCTCCGGGCGCCCCTCCGGGCGTCCCGCCGTGCTCCTGGCCATGGGGCCGGGCATCGCGGGGCGCCTGCTCACCGACGACCACCGCGCCCGCCTCGCCGCGCTGGCGCGCACCGATCCGCACCTGGTCGCCCACGACCTGGCCGCCCCCTCCCCCGTGGTCGCGGCGGCGCTCGCCGAGGCGGAGGTGCTGCTCACCTGCTGGGGCGCGACGCCGCTGACCCCGGACGTCCTGGACCGGGCGCCCCGCCTGCGCGCCGTCGTCCACGCCGCCGGATCGGTCAAGCACCATGTCACGGACGCCTGTTGGGAGCGCGGGATCAGGGTGGCGTCGGCCGCCGGGGCCAATGCCCTGCCGGTCGCCGAGTACACCCTCGCCGCCGTCCTGATGGCGGGCAAGCGCGCCTTCCGCGCCGCACGGCGGTACGCGGAGCTGCGCGCCGGCCACGACTGGCTGCGGGAGCTGGCGGACAGCGGCAACCACCGCCGTACGGTCGGCATCGTGGGCGCCTCCCGGATCGGCCGCCGGGTGATCGAGCTGCTGCGCCCCTTCGACCTGCGGGTGCTGCTGTACGACCCGTACGTCACCCCCGCCGACGCCTCCGCGCTCGGGGCCGTGCCCGCCGCCCTGGACGAGTTGTGCGCCCACGCGGACATCGTGTCCGTACACGCCCCGCAGCTTCCGTCGACCCGCCATCTGATCGGCGCCCCGCAGCTGGCGCTGATGCGGGACGGCGCGACGCTCATCAACACCTCGCGCGGCTCGCTGGTCGACGAGGCCGCCCTGCTCCCGCACCTCGTCTCGGGCCGTCTCGACGCCGTGCTGGACGTCACCGACCCCGAGGTGCCGGCGGCCGACTCGCCGCTCTACCGCCTGCCCAACGTGCTGCTGACCCCGCACATCGCGGGCTCCCTCGGCAGTGAGCTGCACCGGGTGGCGGACCACGCGCTGGACGAGCTGGAGCGGTACGCGAAGGGGGCGCCGTTCGCCGAGCCGGTGCTGCCGCAGGAGCTGGGCCGCTCCGCGTAACCGCTCCCCGGCCGGACCGGCACCCCGGCCGCGTAGGAGCACCGGCCGCCGGACCGGCACCCCGGCCGGACCGGGACCCGGGCCGACGTCGTACAACACCGAGGCCCGGTGCCCCCGCGACGGGGGCACCGGGCCTCGGAACGCTCGGCAGGCGTCAGTGGGAGTGGCCGTGACCGTGGCCGTGGCCCGCGTCCGCCGGCTCCTCCTCCTTCTTCTCCACGACCAGGGTCTCGGTCGTGAGCAGCAGGGAGGCGATGGAGGCGGCGTTCTCCAGGGCGGAGCGCGTGACCTTGACCGGGTCGATGACGCCGGCCTTGATCAGGTCGCCGTACTCGCCGGTGGCGGCGTTGAAGCCCTGGCCCTTGTCGAGCTCGGCGACCTTGGAGGTGATGACGTAGCCCTCCAGGCCGGCGTTCTCGGCGATCCAGCGCAGCGGCTCGACGGCGGCGCGGCGGACGACCGCGACACCGGTGGCCTCGTCGCCGGTCTTGTCCAGGTTGCCGTCGAGGATCTTGACGGCGTGGACCAGAGCGGAGCCACCACCGGAGACGATGCCCTCCTCGACCGCGGCGCGGGTCGCGGAGATGGCGTCCTCCAGACGGTGCTTCTTCTCCTTCAGCTCCACCTCGGTGGCGGCGCCGACCTTGATCACGCACACGCCGCCGGCCAGCTTCGCGAGGCGCTCCTGGAGCTTCTCGCGGTCCCAGTCGGAGTCCGTGGTCTCGATCTCGGACTTGATCTGCGCGACGCGGCCCTGCACGTCCTCGGACTTGCCACCGCCGTCGACGATGGTGGTGTCGTCCTTGGTGACGGTGACGCGGCGGGCGGTGCCGAGCACGTCCAGACCGGCCTGGTCGAGCTTGAGGCCGACCTCCTCGGCGATGACGGTGGCGCCGGTGAGGGCGGCCATGTCGCCGAGCATCGCCTTGCGGCGGTCGCCGAAGCCGGGGGCCTTGACCGCGACGGCGTTGAACGTGCCGCGGATCTTGTTGACGACCAGGGTCGACAGGGCCTCGCCCTCGACGTCCTCGGCGATGATCAGGAGCGGCTTGGAGGAGCCGGCCTGGATGACCTTCTCCAGCAGCGGGAGCAGGTCGGTGATCGCGGAGATCTTGCCCTGGTGGATCAGGATGTACGGGTCGTCGAGGACGGCCTCCATACGCTCCTGGTCGGTGACCATGTACGGGGACAGGTAGCCCTTGTCGAAGGCCATGCCCTCGGTGAAGTCGAGCTCCAGGCCGAAGGTGTTGGACTCCTCGACGGTGATGACACCGTCCTTGCCGACCTTGTCCATCGCCTCGGCGATGAGCTCGCCGACCTGCTGGTCCTGCGCGGAGAGCGCGGCCACGGCGGCGATGTCGGCCTTGTCGTCGATCGGGCGGGCCGTGGCGAGCAGGTCGTCGGAGACGGCCTTGACCGCGGCGTCGATGCCCTTCTTCAGGGCGGCCGGGGAGGCGCCGGCGGCGACGTTGCGCAGACCCTCGCGGACCAGGGCCTGGGCCAGGACGGTGGCGGTGGTGGTGCCGTCACCCGCGATGTCGTTGGTCTTGGTCGCCACCTCCTTCACCAGCTGGGCGCCCAGGTTCTCGTACGGGTCCTCGATCTCGACCTCGCGGGCGATCGTGACACCGTCGTTGGTGATGGTCGGCGCGCCGAACTTCTTGTCGATGACGACGTTGCGGCCCTTGGGGCCGATCGTCACCTTGACGGTGTCGGCAAGCTTGTTGACGCCGCGCTCAAGGGCGCGACGGGCGTCCTCGTCGAACTTCAGGATCTTCGCCATGGGAGCGATTCAGCCCTCTCGAAAACTCTGGTTGACGAACCGCGCCCCTCGCCGCCCGGCAATGTGTCATCAGCGGGGGCCAGGGGCGCGGCTCAGAAAAGCATTCTGCTCAGTGAATTACTTCTCGACGATCGCGAGCACGTCGCGAGCCGAGAGGACGAGGTACTCCTCGCCGCTGTACTTCACCTCGGTGCCGCCGTACTTGCTGTACAGCACGATGTCGCCGGTCTTGACGTCGAGCGGCAGGCGCTCGCCGTTCTCGAAGCGGCCCGGGCCAACGGCCAGGACGACGCCCTCCTGGGGCTTCTCCTTGGCGGTGTCCGGGATGACCAGGCCAGAGGCGGTGGTCTGCTCGGCGTCGAGCGGCTGGACCACAATGCGGTCCTCGAGCGGCTTGATGGCAACCTTGGAGCTGGTGGTCGTCACGATCCGACCTCCCCCTTCGGAGATCTCACGGGGTCATGTTGTCTGAGGTGGCGACCAGGTCGATCCGTCGTCGCGGGTGCCGGACCTGCCCGTCGCTGTGTTGGCACTCTCCTGCGGGGAGTGCCAGAGCCGAGACTATGACCGCGATTAGCACTCGGTCAAGCGGAGTGCCAATTCACCGCCCGGTCGTGGCGTCCGCGAGCCGTCCGCCGGCCGTCCGGCGGCCGTCCGGCGGGGGCCGATGGAGGTGCTCAGACGTAGTCCTCCAGCTTGGCCACGGCGTATCCCTTGGCCGTGACGACGTCCATCACCTGCCGGATCATGTCCGCCATGGAGCCGTTCCAGTCCTGCCGGCCGCGGAAGTGGGTCAGGATGATGTCGCCGGGGTGCAGGTCCCGGTCCCACTCCCGCCACTCCATGTGGTCGGGGAACGCCTCGGCCGCCCACAGGGGCACCGCCTTCACCCCGCACGACCGGGCGGCGCGCAGGGTGTCGGCGTTGTAGTTGCCGTAGGGCGGGCGGAAGAGCGGGGGCCGCTTGCCGTACCGCTTCTCGATGACGTCCTGCTGGCCGCAGATCTCGCGCTTCTGCTCCGCGTACGAGAGGGCGGGCATGTAGCGGTGGTTGAGGGTGTGGTTGTGCAGGGCCACGCCCCGGTCCTGCATCCGCTTGAAGTAGCCGTAGTCCTCCTTGACCAGGTAGTCGCTGAGGAAGGCGCTGTAGGGGATGCCGAGTTCGTCCATCATCCGCAGCAGCTCGGGGTCCTTGTCCGCGCCGTCGTCGATCGTGAGGAACACGATCCGGTCCTTGGTCGGCACGGTGGTGAAGACGGGCGGCAGGGTGGGGTCGCCGACCCCGAAGCCCTTGCGGAAGGTGATGTGCGGCTTCTCGGCGGCGGCCGGGGGCGGGGGCGCGGCGAGCGGGGTGGCGCGCAGGCCCCACTTCTTCGCGGCGAGGGCGCGGGCGGCCTGGGCGCGCCGGACCTTCTCCACGTACGCGGTGAGGGCCGCGGCGGCGTCGGGGGGCCGCTGGGGCTGCTGTCCCGCCGCGGGCCCGGCCGCGCCGCCGCCCGCTCCGGCCGGTCCGTCCCGGTCGCCGTCCGCGGCGCAGCCGGAGCCGATCGCCGCGACCACCAGGGCGGCGAGGAGGACCCGCGCCCGCTTGCTTACCGTTTGACCTTTTTGTCGTACTAGCTGCATGGCGCCGCATCCTGTCAGCGCGCCGCCCCGTCCCCCGGGCGACACCGCCGCCGGGCGCGCACCATCCCCCGGCTGGCCCACAATGGGCCGGGTGACCGATCTCGCCGCCTTCTCCGCGCTCCTCACCGACGAGGGCCAGGCCCTGCTCACCACCCTGCGCGACCACACCCCCGCGCAGGAGCTGGCGGTGGTCTCCCGGCTCCGCCGCGACCACCCGGCCGAGCTGGTCACGGCGGCGGCCGGGCAGGCCCGGCTGCGGCAGCGGGCGGTGGCCAAGTTCGGCGAGCGGGACGCGCACCGCATGTACTTCACGCCCGGCGGGGTCGAGCAGTCCACCCGCCGGGCGGTCGCCGAGCACCGCGCCGCCGCCTTCGCCCGCCTCGGCGTGCGCAGCGTGGCGGACCTGTGCGGCGGGGTCGGCGGCGACGCGATCGCCTTCGCCCGCGCCGGCATCCGGGTGCTGGCGGTGGACCGCGACCCGCTGACCGCCGAGGCGGCCCGCGCGAACGCCGCCGCGCTGGACCTGGCCGGCCTGATCGAGGTGCGCTGCGCCGATGTGACCGAGGTGGACACCTCCGGGTACGACGCCGTCTTCGTGGACCCGGCGCGGCGCGGCGGCCGGGGGCGGATCTTCGACCCGGAGGCGTACTCCCCGCCGCTGTCCTGGGCCGTGGAGGCGGCCCGCCGGGCGCCGGTCGCCGCGCTGAAGATCGCCCCGGGCATCCCGCACGAGACGGTCCCCCGGGACGCGGCGGCCGAGTGGGTCTCGGACGGCGGCGACGTGAAGGAGGCCGTGCTGTGGTTCGGCACCCGCCCCGGCACGGTCACCGCCACCCTCCTGCCCGGCCCGCACACCCTCACCGGGCGCGGACTGCCCGACCCCCCGGTCCGCCCGGTCGGCCGCTACCTGTACGAGCCGGACGGCGCCGTGGTCCGGGCGCACCTGGTCGCGGAGGCCGCCGAGGAGCTGGGCGGCGGCCTGATCGACGGGACGATCGCGTACGTCACGGCCGACGAGCCGCGCTCCACCCCGTACGCCACCGGCTACGAGATCACCGACGAGCTGCCGTTCAACCTCAAGAAGCTGAAGGCCCTGCTGCGTGAGCGGGAGGTGGGCACCCTCACCGTGAAGAAGCGGGGCTCGGCGGTCGAACCGGAGGAGCTGCGCCGGAAGCTGAAGCCGAAGGGGCCGAACGCGGCGACGGTCTTCCTCACCCGGGTGGCCGGAGCGCCGGCGATGCTGGTCGGCCGGCCGCTGCCCGTCAGCCCCGCCGGGGCGTGACCGGCGGCGCCAGGGCCAGCACCAGGCGCCGGTGGCCGACGGCCGTGAAGGCCCCGATCAGACCGCTGATCCAGAGGACGAGCCCGTCGCCCATGGCCAGGGCCACCTCGGCGTAGGTGGTCTCCCCGGGGCGGGCCGAGGCCGGGACGGCGAACGACAGCCACAGGCCGCCCGCGCACTGCGCGAACGCGAGCAGCAGCCACGCCAGGCTCAGGCCCGGCGCCCGCAGCCCCGGGTCGCGGACCGGCGCGGGGTCGAGGGCCGCCCACGCGCGCGCCCGGTCGCGGGCCGTGCGGTCGTGGCGCACGCCCAGCACGACGGCGACGACGAGCGGGGCCAGGACGGCCAGCCCCAGGCAGACCAGCAGGGCGGCGGCGACCACCGTCAGCGGGTCCTGCGGCTGCTGGAACCAGCCGACGCTCCCGGTGACCATGCGCACGCCCACCACCAGTCCGGCCAGGGTCAGCAGCCAGTACGCCAGCCTCCGGCCCCCGATGACGCTCCGGCTCAGCTCCACCAGCGCCCGGGCCCGGTCGGCGAGCAGCGCCTCGCGGTGGGGCCAGGTGCGCAGATGGACGGGCGGCGGCGGGGGCGGCAGGGCATCGCGGCTGGGCATGGCCCGAGGCTACCCGTGCGACTCGAAGCGCCAGCGGTGGACCGGGCGGGTGACCAACGCCGGGGGCGGGTCGGGCAGTTCGGGGAGGGGCGCGTCGTACGGGGCGGCGTCCGGGGCCTCCCACCAGGTGAGGACCAGCACCCGGTCGCCGGGGGCCGTGAAGGTCTCGCGGCGGAGGGGTGCGGCGGGGCCGGGGAGCCGCTGGGCGCGGGCCCAGGACAGGAGGTCCGGCCCGTGGCCCTCCGCCGCGCGGGCCTCCCACATCAGGGTGACCACGGTCATGAGTAGAGGTTGTCCTTGCTGATCTCGTGCACATGGTCGTGGTCGTGACCGTGGTTCCCCGGCACATGCGGGTCGGTCACCGGCAGCGACGAGTCCGCCGACAGCTCCAGGTCGGAGGACGGCCGGTTGCGGGCGACCATCTCGGCGCCCAGGGCGGCGACCATCGCGCCGTTGTCGGTGCACAGGCCCGGCCGGGGGACGCGCAGCCGGATGCCTGCGCGTGAGCAGCGCTCCTCGGCCAGCGCCCGCAGCCGGGAGTTGGCGGCCACGCCGCCGCCGATCATCAGGTGGTCGACGCCCTCGTCCTTGCAGGCCCGCACGGCCTTGCGGGTCAGGACGTCCACGACGGCCTCCTGGAACGACGCCGCCACGTCCCGTACCGGCACCTCCTCGCCCGCCGCCCGCCGGGCCTCGATCCAGCGGGCCACGGCGGTCTTGAGGCCGGAGAAGGAGAAGTCGTACGCGGGGTCCCGGGGGCCGCTCAGCCCGCGCGGGAACGCGATCGCGGCCGGGTCGCCCTCCTTGGCCAGCCGGTCGATCACCGGCCCGCCGGGGAAGCCCAGGTCCAGCACGCGCGCGATCTTGTCGAACGCCTCGCCCGCCGCGTCGTCGATCGTCGCGCCCATCGGCCGGACGTCGGAGGTGATGTCCGGGGCGAGCAGCAGCGAGGAGTGGCCGCCGGACACCAGCAGCGCCATCGTCGGCTCGGGCAGCGGCCCGTGCTCCAGCTGGTCCACGCAGATGTGGGAGGCCAGGTGGTTCACCCCGTAGAGCGGCTTGTCCAGCGCGAAGGCGTACGCCTTGGCCGCCGAGACGCCCACCAGCAGCGCGCCGGCGAGGCCGGGTCCGGCGGTGACCGCGATGCCGTCGAGGTCACGGGCGGTCACCCCCGCCTGCGCCAGGGCGCGCTCGATGGTCGGGACCATCGCCTCCAGGTGCGCCCGGGAGGCGATCTCGGGCACCACGCCGCCGTACCGGGCGTGCGTGTCCACACTGGACGCGACGGCGTCCGCCAGCAGGGTCGTGCCGCGGACGATGCCGACGCCGGTCTCGTCGCAGGAGGTCTCGATGCCGAGGACGAGGGGTTCGTCAGCCATGACTCTCAGTTCCTTGTACGTCCGGGACGCCGGGTGCGTCCGCTGCGCCGGGGGCGTCCGGCGCGTCCTGTACGCGCAGGCGCATCACGAGCGCGTCGATGTTGCCGGGCTGGTAGTAGCCGCGGCGGAAGCCGATCGGTTCGAAGCCGAAGCGCTCGTACAGCTTCTGCGCCCTGGTGTTGTCCACCCGCACTTCGAGCAGCACTTCCTCGCACTCGAAGGCGGTGGCGTGCTGGAGCAGGTCGGTCAGCAGCCGCGCGCCGAGCCCGGTGCCCCACTGGTCGCGGGCGGCGGCGATGGTCTGCACGTCGCCGAGCCCGCCGGCCGCCGCGAACCCCGCGTACCCCACCAGCCGCCCGTCCGCCTCCGCCACCACATAGCGGCGGGTGGCACCCGGGCCGCGCGCGTGCGCCAGCTCCGACCAGAACATGCCCTCCGACCAGGCGTCGTCGGGGAACAGCTCCCGTTCCAGCTCCAGCACCGGCGGGATGTCCCACCAGCGCATCTCACGCAGGAGCGCCGTCACTTCGGGGTGACCACCTTGTAGTTCTTCGGCACCTGGGCGTCGGGGCGCCGCAGGTACAGCGGCAGCGGGTCCTCGAACGTCCCGCCCGTCCGCAGCCGCTCGGCGGCCAGCGCGGCGAGCGCGGCGGCGGACTGGTGCTCGGGGTCGCGGGCGTCCGGGAACACCTCGCCGTAGAGCCGCGCGCCCGCGCCGACCGCGGGCAGCCCCGCCACCCGGCCGGCGATCTCGGCGGGCCGGTCGACGGCCGGGTCCGACACCCGGGTGCGGCGGTCGTCGTACCGCGCCCAGTAGACCTCCTTGCGGCGCGCGTCGGTCGCCACCACGAACGGCTCGTCGAGCCCGGAGGCGTACGCGAGCCCGTCCAGCGTGCACAGCCCGTGCACCGGTACGCCGCCGAGGGCGGAGGCGAACGTCGCGGCCGTCACCAGGCCCACCCGCAGCCCGGTGTACGGGCCGGGGCCGACGCCGACGACGATGCCGGTCACGGCGTCCAGCTTCAGGCCGGCCTCCCGGAGCACCCGGTGGACGGAGGGCAGCAGCAGTTCCCCGTGGCGGCGCGCGTCGACCTGGGTGGAGGAGGCGACGACGGATTCCCCGTCGTGCAGGGCGACGGTCACGGCGGGTGTGGCGGTATCCATGGCGAGCAAGAGCACGCAAACAGCCTACGGCTCCGCGGCGGCGCGCACGGCGCCCCGGGTCGGCCCGCGTGATCCTGCTACGGTCACACCGCAAACGTACCGGGGAGAGGTGGGCAGCAACGTGGCAAGGAGCAGCTCGGGATTCGTGGCCGGGCTCACCGCGGCGGCTCTGGCCGCGGTCGGTTTCCTCGCCTACCAGGCGTCGGCCACCGCCCCCGCCGACCTGTCGGCCGGCGCGCCCGCCCCGGCCGTCTCGCCGTCGGCGCCCGCGGCGGGCGGGGCCCCGAAGCCGGCCGCGTCCGCGCTCGCGCTGCCGAAGCAGTCGGGCTCTGGGCAGCGGGTGGTGTACGCGCTCGGCGAGCGGCGGGTGTGGCTGGTGGGCGAGAAGGACGCGGTCGCCCGGACCTTCCCGGTGATGCCCAGCACGGTCAACCCCGCGCCCGGGACCTACGCGGTGACGTCCCGCTCGGGCACCGTGTCCGGTTCCGACGGGGTGAAGATCGAGCACGTGGTGCGGTTCGCCACCGTGGAGGGCGTCACGATCGGCTTCAGCGCCGCCGTGGACGGCACGATGGCCACCCCGGACCCGGCGCGCCGGACGGGCGGCATCCGGATGAAGCGGGCCGACGGCGACGCGATGTGGACGTTCGCCACGGTCAACTCGAAGGTGGTCGTGGTCCCGTAGGACCCCGCAGAACCCGCAGGTCCCGTGGAACGCCGTACGGGGCGGCTCAGGCGGCCCTGCGGTCGTCCCCGGCGGGGAGTGGTGCCCCGTCCCGCTCGGCGCCGGTGCCCCGCTCCTCGTGGACGCGCGGCACGCGCTCCGTACCCTCCGTGCCGTCCGCGGGAGAGGACGTGGTGGACGCGGGCGGGGTCGAGACGGCGCTCGCCGCCGCGCACGACGCCAGCAGATCACCCATCGACAGATCCTGCTTCGACGTCCGCATCGTCGCCTCCTCGGGCCCCGGGGGCAGGGTTAGGCGTACCTAACCAGGTGCTCGGTTCCCATGGGACCACGCCTCGGACGTGCGACGCAACATCATGCCGACGTCTTGTCGGAAACTACGGCGCCCCGCCGCCCCGGCCGCGCACCGCCGCGCCCCGTACCGCCGCGCCTCAGGCGCCCGGCAGGCCGACTCCGGCCCAGCGCGGCCCGTACCCGGTCAGCGTGATCACCCGCCGCTCGTCGTCCGTCGCCCCGACGACCCGGTCGATGACGACGTGCAGCCGGTCCTCCGTGAGGTCCTCGACCTTGCCCTCGCCCCACTCCACGACCACCACGGACTCGGGCAGCGAGACGTCGAGGTCCAGGTCCTCCATCTCGTCCAGCCCGCCGCCCAGGCGGTACGCGTCGACATGGACGAGCGCGGGGCCGCCGACCAGGGACGGGTGGACGCGCGCGATGACGAAGGTCGGGGAGGTGACCGCGCCGCGCACCCCCAGGCCCTCGCCGAGCCCTCGCGTGAGGGTCGTCTTCCCGGCGCCCAGCTCGCCGGTGAGCATCACCAGGTCGCCCGGGCGCAGCAGCTTGGCGAGCGTCCGGCCGAGGTCCTGCGTCTCCTCGGGCGCGTGGAGGGTGAGGCGGGCGGTGGCGGTGACCCCCTCGGGCGCCCCCTCAGGGGCCGGGTTCTGCGGTGCTTCCATAGGTGTCCACGTTAGTCGCTGCCGGTACGGCGCCGATCCGCACCAGCAGCTCCGCCAGCCGGCCGCTGACCGTCTCGGGGTGCTCCAGCATCACCAGGTGCCCCGCGTCGGGCACCAGGACCAGCTCGGCGTCCGGGAGCAGCGCGGCGATGGCCTCGGTGTGCGAGCTGGGCGTGACCAGGTCCTGCGCGCCGGCCAGCGCCAGCACCGGCACCTCGGCGAACACGCCCAGCGCGTCGGCCTTGTCGTGCTCGCTGAACGCCGGGTAGAACTCGGCGACCACGTCGATCGGGGTGCCCTCGATCATCCGCTCGGCGAACCGGGCGATGGCCGGGTCCACGTCCCGCGACGAGAACGAATAGCGCTTGATGAGCCCCGCGAACAGGTCCGCGGTGGCCCGCCGGCCCCGCTCCACCAGCTCCGCCTGGGAGCCGAGCGCCCGCAGTATCCCCGGCAGCACCCGGCGGACGGCGTTGACGCCCGCGACCGGCAGGCCGTAGTTGACCTCGCCGAGGTTGCCGCAGGAGGTGCCGACGAAGGCGACGCCGACGACCCGCTCCCGGATCAGCTCCGGGTACTGATCGGCCAGCGCCATCACCGTCATGCCGCCCATCGAGTGCCCCACCAGCACCAGGGGCCCCTCGGGGGCGGCGGCGTCGATCACCGCCCGGAGGTCGCGCCCGAGCTGGTCGATGGAGACCGGCACCCGGTCCGGCCCCTGCTGGGCGGCGCCGCGTCCGGACCGGCCGTGGCTGCGCTGGTCCCAGTGCACGGTGCGGACCCGGCCGCGCAGGGCGGCGCGCTGGAAGTGCCAGGAGTCCTGGTTGAGGCAGTAGCCGTGGCTGAAGACGACCGTGACGGGCGCGGTCGCGCCCGCGCCGCGCCCGAACAGCCGGCGGCGGCGCTGCGGGGCGGTGTCCGCCTCCACCTCGTCGACCTCGTAGTAGAGCTCGGTGCCGTCGTCCGCCGGGGCGCGGCCGGGGACGCCGCGCAGCGAGCCGTACGGCCCGGCGGCGTCCAGCGCGAGCCGCGCCTTGCGGCGCATGCCGCGGCCCACGGTGAGCCGCTCGACGGCCACACCGGCCGCGGCGCCGGCCGCGAGCACTCCTATGGCGGCCCCGGCGAAACCGGCGCGGCGCCAGTTGCCGGCCGCGGCGGACACCGTCTCCGCCGCGGCCACCGGACTGGTCTCACTCACTGCGGCTGCTCCTTCAGGCTCCTGTCACCCGTCCAGGTAGACGCGTGGTACCCGTGAACCGATGCGCGTCACGATCTCGTACGCGATCGTGCCCGCCGCCCGCGCCCAGTCCTCGGCACTCGGCTCACCGTCATCACCTGCCCCGAACAGCACGGCCTGCGCACCCGGTTCGACCTCGTCGCCCTGGAGGTCGACCACGAACTGGTCCATCGCCACCCGCCCGGCCACCGTGCGCACCCGCCCGCCGACCAGCACCGGGCCGGTGCCGGACGCGTGGCGCGGGACGCCGTCGGCGTACCCCAGCGGAACGAGCCCCAGGGTGGTGGCCCGCTCGGTGACGTAGTGGTGGCCGTAGCTGACGCCCTGGCCGGGCGGGACGTCCTTGACCAGCGCGACGCTGCCGGCCAGCCGCATCACGGGCCGCAGGCCGAAGTCGGCCGGCGTGCCCACCTGGGGGACCGGCGAGACGCCGTACATCGCGATGCCCGGCCGTACGAGGTCGAAGTGGGCCTCGGGGAGGGTGAGCACGGCCGGGGAGTTGGCCATGTGCCGCACCTCCGGCTCGGCGCCGGCCTTCTCCGCGTACGCCAGCATCTCGTGGAAGGTCTCCAGCTGGGCGCGGATCGAGGGGTGGCCGGGCTCGTCGGCGCAGGCGAAGTGCGACCAGACGCCGGTGACCTTGAGCAGTCCCCGGGCCTGGGCGGCGAGCGCCTCGCCGACCAGGCGGGGCCAGTCGGCGGGCGGGCAGCCGTTGCGGCCCAGCCCGGTGTCGGCCTTGAGCTGCACGCGCGCCGGCTGTGCGGTCCGGCGCGCGGCCTCGGTGACCTCCTCCAGGGCCCACATCCCGCTGACGCCCACGTCCACTCCGGCCCGGACGGCGTCGTCCCAGGGGCCGCCGGGCGTCCACAGCCAGCACAGGACGGGGGCGTCGATCCCGGCGGCGCGCAGGGCGAGCGCCTCGTCCGGGGTGGCGGTGCCCAGCCAGGTCGCCCCGGCCTCCAGCGCCGCCCGCGCGCAGGGCACGGCCCCGTGCCCGTACGCGTCGGCCTTGACGACGCCCATCACCCGGACGTCCGGCCCCACACGGCCCCGCAGGGCACGCACGTTGGCGCGCAGCGCCCCGAGGTCGATCTCGGCGCGGGCGCGAAGGGTCTGCGGTGTCTCACTCATCGCGCCCAGTCTCTCAGGTGCGCGCCGCGCCTCCCCCGTGTCCCCGCCCACGCGTCGGCGGGCCCGGCGGCGGGCCGGGGGCGGTCGCGGACCGCGGGTGGCTCAGCCGTGCACGTCGCGCCAGGCCCCGGGCAGCGCCTCCGCCACGTCGTACGCGGCGACGGGGGCGCCGTGGGCGGCGCGGCGGGCCGCCAGGCCGTGCAGGTAGGCCCCGGCGGAGGCGGCGTCGTGCGGGGCGAGGCCCGCCGCGAGCAGGGAGCCGGTCAGGCCGGACAGCACGTCGCCGCTGCCGGCGGTGGCGAGCCAGGGCGTACCGGTCGGGTTGACGCGCACCGGGCCGGCGGGCCGGGCCACCAGCGTGGTGGAGCCCTTGAGCAGGACCACCGCCCCGAACCGCCCGGCCAGCTCCCGCACCGCCTCCAGCCGCCGGGCCTCCACGTCCTCGCGGGCGGTGCCCAGCAGCGCCGCCGCCTCGCCCGCGTGCGGGGTGAGCACGGTGGGCGCCGGGCGGGCGCGCACCGCGGCGGGGTCGAGGTGCCGCAGGCCGTCGGCGTCCACCAGGACCGGGACGTCCGAGCCGAGCACGTCGGCCACCCCGGGCGTGTCACCCAGGCCCGGGCCGATCACCCACGCCTGGACGCGGCCCGCCCGGGCGGGGGGCCCGGCGTGGACCAGGGTCTCCGGGTGGCGGGCGAGCACCGCGTCGGCGGCCGGCCCGACGTACCGGACCGCGCCCGCGCCGCCCCGCAGCGCGCCGGACACCGCGAGGACGGCCGCGCCGGGGTAGCGGGCGGAACCGGCGACGATGCCGACGACGCCGCGCCGGTACTTGTCGCTCTCCGCCGCCGGGACGGGCAGCAGCCGGGCCACGTCCCGGTGCTGGAGGGCCTCCAGGTCCGGTTCCGGGGGCAGGTCGAGCCCGATGCCGACGAGCCGCAGGGCGCCGGTGCGCTCCCGGCCCGGGTCGATCAGCAGGCCGGGCTTGTACGCCCCGAAGGTGACGGTGGCGTCGGCCCGTACCGCTTCCCCGGCGACCTCCCCGGTGTCGGCGTCCACCCCGCTCGGCAGGTCGACGGCCACCAGGGGGACGCCCGCCTCCCGGGCCGCGCGCACCAGCCGGGCCGCGCCGGGCCGCAGCCCGCCGCGCCCGCCGATGCCGGTGATGCCGTCCACCACGAGGTCGGCCCGGCGCACCGCCTCGCCGGCACCGTCGGGGGCGGCGGCATCCCCGGGGGCGGCGGGGTCCCCGGGGTCCTCGGGGGCGGCGAGCACCCGGCCGCCCGCGCCCGCCAGGGCCGCGAGACCGCCCTCGTGGGCGCGCCGGCCGAGGGGCACGGCGGTGACGCCCGCGCCCCGGCGGGCGAGCAGTGCGCCCGCGTACAGCGCGTCGCCCCCGTTGTCGCCGCTGCCGACCAGCAGCACCACCCGGGCCCCGTACACCCGGTCCAGCAGCCCGGCGCAGGCGACGGCCAGCCCGGCCGCGGCCCGCCGCATCAGGGTGCCCTCCGGCAGCCTCGCCATCGCCTCGGCCTCGGCGGCCCGTACGGTCTCCACACGGTAAGCGGTACGCATGGCCCCACCCTCCGCGATCACCCCGGCCGGCGCCACCCCCGGGCCGCCCCCGGGCCGCCCCCGGATCACCCCTCCGCGATCACCACCGCCGACGCGACCCCCGCGTCATGACTGAGCGACACGTGCCAGTGCCGGACGCCCAGTTGCTCCGCGCGGGCCGCGACCGTGCCGCGCACCCGCAGCCGCGGCCTGCCGCTGTCCTCGACGTACACCTCGGCGTCCGTCCACAGCAGCCCCGCCGGGGCGCCGAGCGCCTTGGCGATGGCCTCCTTCGCGGCGAACCGCGCGGCGAGCGACGCGACACCGCGCCGCTCCCCGCTCGGCAGCAGCAGTTCCCCCTCCGTGAAGAGCCGGTCCGCCATGTGCGGCGTCCGCTCCAGCGCCGCGGCGAACCGGTCGATCTCCGCCACGTCGATCCCCACCCCGATGATCATTCGACGGTGACCGACTTCGCCAGGTTGCGCGGCTGGTCCACCTCGTTGCCCCGGGCCGTCGCCAGCTCGCAGGCGAAGACCTGGAGCGGGACGGTGGCGACCATCGGCTGGAGCAGCGGGGGCGTGGCCGGGACGCGGATCAGGTGGTCCGCGTAGGGCGTGACCGTCTCGTCGCCCTCCTCGGCGATGACGATGGTGCGGGCGCCGCGCGCCCGGATCTCCTGGATGTTGGAGACGATCTTGTCGTGCAGCACGGAGCCGCCGCGCGGGGAGGGCACCACGACGACGACCGGGAGGTCCTGGTCGATCAGCGCGATCGGCCCGTGCTTCAGCTCGCCGGCCGCGAAGCCCTCGGCGTGCATGTACGCCAGCTCCTTGAGCTTCAGCGCGCCCTCCAGGGCCACCGGGTAGCCCACGTGGCGGCCGAGGAACAGCACGGTGTCCTTGTCCACCAGCGACCGCGCCAGCTCCCGCACCGGCTCCATGGTGTCCAGGACCGCGTCCACGTCGTCCGCGATCCGCGCCAGGTCCCTGACGACCTCCGCGATCTCCTCGCCGCCGCTGGTGCCGCGCACCTGCCCCAGGTGGAGGGCGAGCAGGTAGACCGCCACGAGCTGGGTGAGGAACGCCTTGGTGGACGCGACCGCGACCTCGGGCCCGGCGTGGGTGTAGAGCACGCCGTCCGACTCGCGCGGGATGGTCGAGCCGTTGGTGTTGCAGACGGCCAGCACCCGGGCGCCCTGGGCGCGGGCGTGGCGCAGCGCCATCAGCGTGTCCATGGTCTCGCCGGACTGGGAGACGGCGATGACCAGCGTCCGGGAGTCGAGGATCGGGTCCCGGTAGCGGAACTCGCTGGCCAGCTCGACCTCGCAGGGGATGCGGGTCCAGTGCTCGATGGCGTACTTGGCGATCAGCCCGGCGTGGAACGCCGTCCCGCACGCCACCACGACCACCTTGCTGGTCTCGCGGATCACCTCGTCGGGCAGCCGCAGCTCGTCCAGCGTCAGCGCGCCGGAGGCGTCGACGCGGCCCAGCAGGGTGTCGGCGACGGCCTTGGGCTGCTCGGCGATCTCCTTCAGCATGAAGTAGTCGTAGCCGCCCTTCTCGGCCGCCGAGGCGTCCCAGTCGACGTGGTAGGCGCGCACCTCGGCGGGCGCCCCGTCGAAGTCGGTGACCGTCACCCCGTCCCGGCGCAGCTCCACCACCTGGTCCTGGCCCAGCTCGATCGCCGAGCGGGTGTGGTCGATGAACGCGGCCACGTCGGAGGCGAGGAACGCCTCGCCCTGGCCGACGCCCACCACCAGCGGCGAGTTGCGCCGGGCGCCGACGACCACGTCCGGCTGGTCGGCGTGCACGGCGACCAGGGTGAAGGCGCCCTCCAGCCGCCGGCACACCATCCGCATCGCCTCCGCGAGGTCGCCGCACGACGAGAACGACTCGGCCAGCAGGTGCGAGACGACCTCGGTGTCCGTCTCCGACTCCAGGGCGTGGCCCCGGCCGGCCAGCTCGGCGCGCAGCGGTGCGAAGTTCTCGATGATGCCGTTGTGGACGACGGCGACCCGCCCGGCGTTGTCCAGGTGCGGGTGCGCGTTGGCGTCGGTCGGCCCGCCGTGCGTCGCCCACCGGGTGTGCCCGATCCCGGCGCCGGCGGTCGGCAGCGGCCGGCCGTCCAGCTCCTTCTCCAGGTTGACGAGCTTGCCCGCCTTCTTCGCCGCCGCCAGCGACCCGTCGGCGAGCACCGCGACACCGGCCGAGTCGTAGCCCCGGTACTCGAGCCGCTTGAGGCCCGCGATCACCACATCCAGCGCCGACTGCCCGCCGACGTAACCCACGATTCCGCACATGCCGAGCAGCCTAGAACGGACCGTGCGCTCCGGGCGGCAGCGCCGCCCGGGGCGGGGCCCGCCCCCGGGCCCGTCACCGGTGCCGCGTCAGGTCTTGGCGCGGTACGCCCGCATGGCGAGGGGGCAGAAGACGAGGGCGATACCGACCGCCCAGACCAGCGACCACATCACCGGCCGGCCGATCTCGCCGCCCAGCAGCAGCCCGCGGAAGGCGTCCGACAGATGGGTGACCGGATTGACGTTCACCCACGCCTGGAGCCAGCCCGGCATGGTGTCCACGACGACGAACGCGCTGCTGGTGAAGGTGATCGGGAAGATCAGCGTGAACCCGAACGCCTGGACCTTCTCCGCGTCGCCGGCGAGCATCCCGATCAGGACCGCGCACCAGGACACGGCCGCCGCGAACACGATGACCAGCAGCACCCCGAGCAGGAACCCGCCGAGGCCGCCGGTGATCCGGAAGCCCAGCGCCAGCCCGAGCGCGATCATCAGCACGATGGCCCAGACGTGCTTGGCCAGGTCGGCGGTGATCCGGCCGATCAGCGGCGCGGAGCGGGCTATCGGCAGGCTCCGCAGCCGGTCGAAGACGCCCTTGGTCAGGTCGGTGTTGAGGGCCATCGCCGTGTAGATCGTCATGAACAGGGTGTTCTGCACGATGATCCCCGGCAGGGCGTACTTCAGGTACGCGTCCGGCGACCCGGCCATCTGCCCGCCCATCACATAGGTGAAGAGCAGCACGAACATGATCGGCGTGATGCTGTAGTCGACCAGCTCCAGCGGATTGTGCTTGACGGCCACCAGGCTGCGCCACGCCATGGTGGCGGTCTGCCGCACCCCCGCGCCCGGCTTCACCCGGCCGCTCGCGGTGACCGGGGCGGTGATCGTCGTGGCGGTCATGCCGAACTCACCACCTTCTCGATGTCGCTGTCGTCGGGCTCGGGCCGCTCCCCGTCGCCGCCCGGCCCCCCGTCGCCGTCCTCCGCGCGGTGGCCGGTGAGGGCCAGGAAGACCTCGTCCAGCGAGGAGCGGCGCAGGGTCAGCTCGCCCACCGCGATGCCCGCGCCGTCCAGCCGGCGCACCACGGTGGGCATCAGCTCCGGGTCGTTCACCGGCACGGTGATCACGTCGCCCTCGATCTGGGTGGCCCGGCCGGCCGCCTCGGCCACCAGGGCGTCGGCGCCCGCCAGGTCGTGCGGCCGCACCGGCCGCACCTGGAGGACCTGGCCGCCCACCTGCGACTTCAGCTCGTCGGGGGTGCCCTCGGCGATGACCCGGCCCTTGTCGATCACCACGATGTTGTCGGCGAGCATGTCCGCCTCGTTGAGGTACTGCGTGGTCAGCAGGGCGGTGACCCCCTCGGCGACCAGGCCGCGCAGCATGTCCCACAGCTCGCCGCGGCTGCGCGGGTCGAGGCCGGTGGTCGGCTCGTCGAGGAAGAGGATGCGGGGCCGGCCCACCAGGCTCGCCGCCAGGTCCAGCCGGCGCCGCATGCCGCCGGAGTACGTCTTGACGGCGCGCCCGGCCGCGTCGGTGAGCCCGAAGTGCTCCAGCAGCTCCGCCGCCCGGGCCCTGGCCTCCCGCCGCGGTATGCCCAGCAGCCGCCCGATCAGCAGCAGGTTCTCCGTGCCGGTCAGATTCTCGTCGACCGCCGCGTACTGCCCGGTGAGGCCCACCATGGACCGCACCAGACCGGCCTCGCGCACCACGTCGTGCCCGGCCACCACGGCCCGCCCGGCGTCGGGCTCCAGCAGCGTGGCGAAGATCCGTACGGCGGTGGTCTTGCCCGCCCCGTTGGGCCCCAGCAGCCCCAGCACCGTGCCGGTGCGGGCGGCCAGGTCCACCCCGTCCAGCGCCCGGGTCTCCTTGAACCGCTTGGCCAGGCCCTCGGCCTGGATCGCGTACGTCATGGGATCGGTCCCCTCGGTTCGAGGTCGTACGGCGCGAACGCCGGAGCCCGGCGCCCACCTCTTCCACAACTGTGACGCACGCCACTGACATTCCGGCCCGGCGAGGGTGACCGAGCCCACGGCCCACAAGCTCCCCGCAAGCACGACAATGTCCGTGTGATCACTTCGCCGCCACGAAGCACCGCCGCCCACCGCCGTGCGGAGGCCACTCCGTACGTCGACCTCACCCGCGACGAGTGGAGCGCGCTGCGCGACAAGACGCCGCTGCCGCTCACCGCCGAGGAGGTCGAGCGGCTGCGCGGACTCGGCGACGTCATCGACCTCGACGAGGTCCGCGACATCTACCTGCCGCTGTCCCGCCTGCTCAACCTGTACGTCGGCGCCACCGCCAACCTGCGCGGCGCGCTCAACACCTTCCTGGGCGACGTCGGCGGCGAGAAGAGCGCCCAGCGCGGCACCCCCTTCGTCATAGGGGTGGCCGGCTCCGTGGCCGTCGGCAAGTCCACCGTCGCCCGCCTCCTCCAGGCGCTGCTGGCCCGCTGGCCCGAGCACCCGCGCGTGGAGCTGGTCACCACGGACGGCTTCCTGCTGCCGATGAAGGAGCTCCAGGCGCGCGGCCTGATGTCCCGCAAGGGCTTCCCCGAGTCCTACGACAGGCGCGCCCTGACCCGGTTCGTCGCCGACATCAAGGCGGGCAAGGACGAGGTCAGCGCGCCCGTCTACTCGCACCTGATCTACGACATCGTGCCCGGCCGGCGCCTGACCGTCCGCCGCCCCGACATCCTGATCGTCGAGGGGCTCAACGTCCTCCAGCCCGCCCTGCCCGGCAAGGACGGCCGCACCCGGGTCGGCCTCGCCGACTACTTCGACTTCTCGGTCTACGTCGACGCCCGCCCCGAGGACATCGAGTCCTGGTACCTGAACCGGTTCCGCAAGCTGCGCGCCACCGCCTTCCAGGACCCCTCCTCGTACTTCCGCAAGTACACACAGGTCGGCGAGGAGGAGGCGCTGGACTACGCCCGTACCATGTGGCGGACCATCAACAAGGTGAATCTGCTGGAGAACGTGGCGCCGACCCGCGGCCGTGCCACCCTCGTCGTACGCAAGGGGCCGGACCACAAGGTCCAGCGCCTCTCCCTGCGCAAACTCTGAAGGGACCCGCGGCCGTGCTGCACCTGCGCCTGATCGTCCCGGCCGACCGCACCGACGAGGTCGTCGCCACCATCGAGAAGACGGTCGGCACCACGCACCTGGCCGTCGTCCCCGGCGCGGCCCGCGACCCGGCCGGCGACCTGGTGCTCTGCGACGTGGCGCGGGAGGCCGGCGACGGGCTGATCTCCGACCTGTGCGCCCTGGGCCTGGACCGGGACGGTTCGATCGCCGTCGAGGACATCGGCCTGTCGCTGTCGCGGCACGCCGACCGGGCCGAGAAGGACGCGCCCGGCGAGGGCGCCGACGCCGTGCTGTGGGACCAGCTCCAGGAGGCCACGCACGAGGAGTCCACGCTCAGCGTGACCTACGTGGCGTTCCTGACGCTCGCCACCATGATCGCGGCCTGCGGGGTGGTGCTGGACAACGCCATCCTGATCGTGGGCGCCATGGCGGTGGGCCCCGAGTTCGGCCCGCTGGCCGGGATCTGCACGGCGCTGGTGCAGCGACGGCCGCGCCTGGCCGGGCGGTCCCTGGTGGCGCTGCTGGTGGGCTTCGCGGCCGCCATGGGCCTGACGGTGCTGTTCAGCCTGGGGATGGACGCGACGGGCCTGTTCACCGAGGACATGCTGCACGGGGAGCGCCCGAACACCGGGTTCGTCTACGCCCCCGACTGGTTCTCCTTCGTGGTGGGCCTGCTCGCGGGCGCCGCCGGCACCCTGTCGCTCACCTCGGCGAAGTCCGGGGCGCTGGTGGGCGTGGCCATCTCGGTCACCACCGTCCCGGCCGCGGCCAACGCGGCGGTGGCCCTGGCGTACGGGGACCTCACGCAGACCAAGGGGTCCGTCGAGCAGCTGCTGCTGAACCTGCTGGCGATCGTGCTGGCCGGCACGCTGACGCTGCTGGCGCAGAAGGGCTTCTGGGCGTGGCACCGCCGGGGCCCGGCCAGGACCTGAGCCGGACGTACGAGGAGGGGCGCCCCGCCGGTGACCGGTGGGGCGCCCCTCCTCGTACGCGTACGGGCCGCGGCTCAGCCCAGCGCGGACTTCACCACGTCGGCCAGCTCACCGGCGACCGAGCGGGCCTGCTCGATGTCGGCGGCCTCCACCATCACCCGCACCAGCGGCTCGGTGCCCGAGGGGCGCAGCAGGACGCGGCCGGTGGTGCCGAGCCGGCGCTCGGCGTCCGCGACGGCGTTACCCAGCTCGGCGGAGGTCTTCACCCGCGACTTGTCGACGTCCTTGACGTTGATCAGCACCTGCGGCAGCCGCTCCATCACCCCGGCCAGCTCGGCCAGCGACCGTCCGGTGGCCGCCACCCGCGCGGCCAGCAGCAGACCGGTCAGGGTGCCGTCGCCGGTGGTGGCGTGGTCCAGCACGATGACGTGCCCGGACTGCTCGCCGCCCAGCGCGTAGCCGTGCTCCTTCATCGACTCCAGCACATAGCGGTCGCCGACCGCGGTCTGGACGAGCTGGAGGCCCTCGCGCTCCATGGCGAGCTTGAAGCCCAGGTTCGACATGACGGTGGCGACGACGGTGTCGCCGCGCAGCGTCCCCGCCTCGCGCATGGCGAGCGCCAGCACGGCGAGGATCTGGTCGCCGTCGACCTCGGCACCGGTGTGGTCCACGGCCAGGCAGCGGTCGGCGTCGCCGTCGTGGGCGATGCCGAGGTCGGCGCCGTGCTCGACGACGGCGGCCTTGAGCAGCCCCAGGTGCGTGGAGCCGCACCCGTCGTTGATGTTGAGCCCGTCCGGGGTGGCGCCGATGGTGACGACCTCGGCCCCGGCCCGCTCGAACGCGGCGGGCGAAACGCCGGCCGCCGCGCCGTGCGCCTCGTCCAGGACGATCTTCAGCCCGTCGAGCCGGTTCGGCAGGACGCCCAGCAGGTGGGCGACGTACTGGTCGAAGCCCTCCTGGTAGTCGGCGACCCGGCCGACACCGGCGCCGGTCGGCCGGTCCCACGGCTCACCGGTGCGGTGCTGCTCGTACACCGACTCGATACGGTCCTCCAGCTCGTCGGCCAGCTTGTGGCCGCCGCGCGCGAAGAACTTGATGCCGTTGTCCGGCATGGCGTTGTGGCTGGCGGAGAGCATCACGCCCAGGTCCGCGCCGAGCGCGGCCGTCAGGTGCGCCACGGCGGGCGTCGGCAGCACGCCGACCCGCATGACGTCGACGCCGGCGCTCGCGAGGCCCGCCACCACGGCGGCCTCCAGGAACTCTCCCGACGCACGGGGGTCGCGGCCGACCACGGCGGTCGGCCGGTGTCCTTCAAAGGTCCCCGCTTCGGCGAGCACGTGCGCCGCCGCGACCGAGAGGCCGAGCGCCAGCTCCGCCGTCAGATCGGCGTTGGCGACACCGCGTACACCGTCCGTGCCGAAGAGTCGTCCCACAGCTGTCCTCCGAGTTACTCCGAAAAAAGCAAGGTGAAGCGTATAGACGTACGCCCCGGCAGCACGAAAGGTGCCGCCGGGGCGTACGTACGAGCAGACCGAGCAGGCGTGATTAACGCTTGCTGTACTGCGGGGCCTTACGGGCCTTCTTGAGACCGGCCTTCTTGCGCTCGACCGCGCGGTCGTCGCGGCTCAGGAAGCCGGCCTTCTTCAGCGGGCCGCGGTTGTTGTCCACGTCCGCCTCGTTCAGCGCGCGGGCCACACCGAGGCGCAGGGCGCCGGCCTGGCCGGAGACGCCGCCACCCGAGATGCGGGCGATGACGTCGTAGCGGTTGTCGAGCTCGAGCACCTTGAAGGGCTCGTTGACTTCCTGCTGGTGCACCTTGTTCGGGAAGTAGTCCTCGAGGGTGCGACCGTTGATCTTCCACTTGCCGGTGCCCGGGACGATCCGGACGCGGGCGATGGCGTTCTTGCGGCGGCCCAGGCCGGCGGCCGGCTGCGGCTCGCCGAAGCGGGACGCGAGGGACTCCGAGGTGTACTCGCCCTCGACGGGCGTCTCGGACTCGAAGGTGGTGACCTCGGCGTAGGTCTCCTCGCCCTCGACGGGGTTCTCAACAGTGGTCTCGGCCACGATGCTCCTCAGATTCTTTTCGTCTTAGGGGGTGGCCGGACTTACTGCGCGACCTGGGTGATCTCGAACGGGACCGGCTGCTGGGCAGCGTGCGGGTGGTTCTCGCCCGCGTAGACCTTCAGCTTCGAGAGCATCTGACGGCCGAGGGAGTTCTTGGGGATCATGCCCTTGATGGCCTTCTCGACGGCCTTCTCGGGGTTCTTGTCCAGCAGCTCGTCGTAGCGGACGGAGCGCAGACCACCCGGGAAGCCGGAGTGGCGGTACGCCAGCTTCTGGGTCCGCTTGTTGCCGGACAGGTGCACCTTGTCGGCGTTGATGATGATGACGAAGTCACCCATGTCCATGTGCGGCGCGTAGACGGGCTTGTGCTTACCCCGCAGGAGGTTCGCAGCCGTCGTCGCCAGACGGCCCAGGACAACGTCCCGCGCGTCGATGATGTGCCACTGGCGAGTCACGTCGCCGGGCTTGGGGCTGTACGTACGCACTTCGTAGCCTTCGCTTCTTCAGTGGATGGAATCCAGACACACCTGAAGCGATCATGCAGCTGGGGCCCACACTGCCGGGTACACCGCCCGTATGCGAGCCACTGGTAACTGCTCCAGGGAACGTGCGCAGGGGATTCTCGCGAAGAACGCGGCGAAGCCCATACGCATAACAAACGGCAACAGTACCCGCGCCGCCCCCGGCGGGTCAAAACGCCGGGGATCCCGGGTCAGCGCCTCCGCTCCACCCGCCGCTCGTCCCACACCGGCTCCGGGGTCTCCCGCACCACACCGTCCGCGCCGAAGACCAGGTACCGGTCGAAGGAGCGGGCGAACCAGCGGTCGTGCGTCACCGCCAGCACCGTGCCCTCGTACGCCTCCAGCCCCACCTGGAGGGCCTCCGCCGACTCCAGGTCCAGGTTGTCCGTCGGCTCGTCCAGCAGCAGCGCCGTGGTGCCCGCCAGCTCCAGCAGCAGGATCTGGAACCGGGCCTGCTGCCCGCCCGACAGCCGGTCGAAGACCTGGTCGCCCTGGCCCTCCAGCTCGTACCGCCGCAGCACCGACATCGCACCGCCCCGGTCCCGGGCGTGCTCGGTCCACAGGATGTCCACCAGCGTCCGGCCCAGCAGCTCGGGGTGCGCGTGGGTCTGCGCGAAGTGACCGGGCACCACCCGCGCGCCCAGCCGGTACACCCCCCGGTGCGCCACCGAGGTGTCCCCCGCCAGCAGCCGCAGGAAGTGCGACTTCCCGGAGCCGTTCGACCCCAGCACCGCGACCCGCTCGCCGTAGAACACCTCCAGCGAGAACGGCTTCATCAGCCCGGTCAGCTCCAGCCCCTCGCAGGTCACCGCCCGCACCCCGGTCCGGCCGCCGCGCAGCCGCATCCGGATGTCCTGCTCGCGCGGCGGCTCCGGCGGCGGACCGGCCTCCTCGAACTTCCGCAGCCGGGTCTGGGCCGCCGCGTACCGCGACGCCATCTCATGGCTGATCGACGCCGCCTGCCGCAGGTTCACCACCAGCTTCTTCAGCTGGGCGTGCTTCTCCTCCCACCGGCGCTTCAGCTCCTCGAAGCGGGCGAACCGCTCGCGCCGCGCCTCGTGGAAGGTGGCGAAGCCGCCGCCGTGCACCCACACGTCCGACCCCGCCGGGCCCGGCTCCACCGCCACGATCTTCTCCGCCGCCCGCGCCAGCAGCTCCCGGTCGTGCGAGACGAACAGGACCGTCTTGCGGGTCTCCGCCAGCCGCTCCTCCAGCCACCGCTTGCCCGGGACGTCCAGATAGTTGTCCGGCTCGTCCAGCAGCAGGACCTCCTCGGGGCCGCGCAGCAGCGCCTCCAGGACCAGCCGCTTCTGCTCCCCGCCGCTGAGCGTGCGCACCTCGCGGAACTGCGCCTTCTCGTACGGCACGCCCAGCGCCGCCATGGTGCACATGTCCCAGACGGTCTCGGCCTCGTACCCCCGCGCCTCCGCCCAGTCGCTGAGGGCCTGCGCGTACGCCATCTGCGCGGCCTCGTCGTCCACGGTCAGGATCGCGTGCTCGGCGGCGTCCACCGCCGCCGCGGCCTCCCGGATCCGGGCCGGCGCCACCGACACCAGCAGGTCCCGCACGCTCCGCTCGTCCCGGACCGATCCCACGAACTGCGGCATCACGCCCAGCCCGCCCGAGACGGTCACCGAGCCGCCGTGCGGCTGGGCCTCCCCGGCGATCAGCCGCAGGAGCGTCGTCTTGCCCGCCCCGTTGGCCCCGACCAGCGCCACCACGGCGCCCTCGCCGACCCGGAACGACACATCACCGAGCAGGACCCGGCCGTCCGGCAGGTGGTACTCCAGATGCGCGACCTCTACATGTCCCATGACCGCATTGTCTCCGGGGGCCGACGCCCGGCCCAAGCGGTTTAGGATGCGCGCCATGAGCTTTGGGGGACCCCAGTGGCCGCAGCAGCCGCACGATCCGTACCAGCAGGGCCGCCCGGCCGTGGATTCCACGCCCGACTGGAGCGCCCTCGCCGAGGCGTCGGAGCGGCGTACGCGCCGTAGGCGCCTGATGCTGGCCGGCGGGGCGGTGCTGGCGACCGCCCTGGTGGGCACGGTCATCGCCGCCGCCATCGTCTCCACCCACACGAAGGACGACGGCGCCAACCTCGCGGACACCACCAGCGGCGCCCCGGTGCTGCCCACCGACACCGCCAAGCCGCAGCCGTCCTTCTCCTCGGTCGCTCCCCCGCCCCCGCCGGACCCGATGGACTTCATCTCCACCGCCCAGAAGGACCGGGCGCCGCTGTCCGCCGATTCCCTCTTCCCCGGCAAGAAGCTGACCATGGGCGACCGCGTCCACCGCAAGGGTGCCACCGCGTCCACCACGAACTGCGCGGCGGGGGCCGAGGACGGCCTCGGCGCGGTCCTGGAGCGCAACGGCTGCGAGCGGCTCATTCGCGCCACCTACGAGCGCGACGGCGTCGCCGTCACCGTCGGCGTGGCCGTGTTCGACTCCAAGGCGGCGGCGCTGAAGGCCAAGGACCAGGCGGTGGGCAGCGTCGCCCCGCTCGCGGGCTCCGGCGTCGGCGGCTTCTGCCAGGCGCAGACCGTCTGCCTGCGCCGGACCAACGCCCTCGGCCGCTACGCGTACTTCACCCAGGCCGGCTTCACCAGCGGCAAGAAGGTCACCCGCGGTGACGAGGCCGTCTTCAAGGCCAGCGACGACCTCGCCACCTTCACCTTCAACCAGATCTACGCCCGGGGCCGCGCCCAGGCGTCAGCAGCAGCCACCGCCCCCGCCGCCTGAGACCAGGGACCGCTTGTTGCGGGCCTCCAGGTTCCGGGCGGCCAGCAGCTCGTCGGCCGGGTACCCGACCTCCTCCAGCGTCAGCCCGTGCGGCCGTACGACATGGACGGCGGAGTCCCGCACGCCCGCCGCCAGGACCTTCCCGGGCCAGTCCGCCGGACGGTGCCCGTCGCCGACGAACAGCAGCGCGCCGACCAGCGAGCGGACCATGTTGTGGCAGAAGGCGTCGGCCTTGACGGTGGCCTCCAGGACGCCCGAGGGCAGCCGCTCCCAGCGCAGCTCCTGGAGGGTGCGGATGGTGGTCGCCCCCTCGCGGCGCTTGCAGTACGCGGCGAAGTCGTGCTCGCCCACCAGCCGCTCGGCGGCGGCGTTCATCGCGTCCACGTCCAGCGGCCAGTCGTGCCACAGGACGTGCCCGCGCAGCAGCGGGTCGACCCCGCCCGGGGCGTCGGTCACGCGGTAGGCGTAGCGGCGCCAGATCGCCGAGAAGCGGGCGTTGAAGCCGCCCGGTGCCTCCTCGGCCCGCCAGATCCGGACGTCGTGCGCCAGGCGCCCGGCCAGGCGGCGCAGCAGCTTGTCCCGGTGCTCGGCCCACAGGGCCTCGGGCAGGTCGACATGGGCGACCTGGCCGCGCGCGTGGACCCCCGCGTCGGTGCGGCCGGCGACGGTCAGCTCGTACGTCTCGGACGACCGGGTCACGGTACGGAGGGCGTCCTCGATGTCGCCCTGGACGGTCCGCTGCCCGCCGGCCTGCTTGGCCCAGCCGTGGAAGTCCCTGCCGTCGTACGACAGGTCCAGCCGCACCCGGACGAAGCCGGGCCTCACGTCATCGCTCACGTCACCTTGTTCCTCTCCAACGAGAACGGGCCCGCCCCCACGAGGGGGACGGGCCCGTCCGTACAGCCTTCAGAACGCGGTCAGGCGTCCTTGGACTCTTCGGCCGGAGCCTCGTCGGCCTTGGTCTCCTCGACCTTGGCCTCGTCGGCCTCCTTGACCGCGCGCTTGGTCGCGGCCTCGGCCTCGGCGACGGTCGCCTTCTTGGCGATCTCGCCCTCGACCAGCTCGATGACCGCCATCGGGGCGTTGTCGCCACGACGGTTGCCGATCTTGGTGATGCGGGTGTAGCCACCCGGGCGCTCGGCGTAGCGCGGGGCGATCTCGGTGAAGAGCGTGTGGACGATGCCCTTGTCCGTGATCGTCTGCAGCACCAGGCGACGGTTGTGAATGTCGCCCTTCTTGGCCTTGGTGATCAGGCGCTCGGCGACCGGACGCAGGCGGCGGGCCTTGGCCTCGGTCGTCGTGATGCGGCCGTGCTCGAAGAGCGACTTCGCGAGGTTCGCGAGGAGCAGCTTCTCGTGCGCGGCGCTGCCGCCCAGACGGGCACCCTTGGTGGGCTTCGGCATGGTGTTTCTCCTTGTGATCTGCCCCGGCCGTGTCAGGTACCGGGGTCAGGGCCCCGCAGGCGGGTGCCTGCGGGCAGCAATCAGTACTGCTCGGTCTCGACGAAACCGGCGTCCGCGTCGTCGTCGGCGCCGAAGGCGTCGGCGGCGGCGGTCGGGTCGAATCCGGGCGGGCTGTCCTTCAGGGCCAGGCCCATGCCGGCCAGCTTCGCCTTGACCTCGTCGATCGACTTCGCACCGAAGTTGCGGATGTCGAGCAGGTCGGCCTCGGAGCGCGCCACGAGCTCACCCACGGAGTGGATGCCCTCGCGCTTGAGGCAGTTGTACGAACGAACGGTGAGCTCGAGCTCCTCGATCGGCAGCGCCAGGTCGGCGGCCAGGGCGGCGTCCGTGGGGGACGGGCCCATGTCGATGCCCTCGGCGTCGATGTTCAGCTCGCGGGCCAGGCCGAACAGCTCGACCAGGGTCTTGCCGGCGGACGCCATGGCGTCGCGCGGGCGCATGGCCTGCTTGGTCTCGACGTCGACGATCAGCTTGTCGAAGTCGGTGCGCTGCTCGACACGGGTCGCCTCGACCTTGTACGTGACCTTGAGCACCGGCGAGTAGATGGAGTCGACCGGGATGCGGCCGATCTCCTGGCCCACCTGCTTGTTCTGGACGGCGGAGACGTAGCCGCGACCGCGCTCGACGGTCAGCTCCATCTCCAGCTTGCCCTTGCCGTTCAGCGTGGCGAGCACCAGGTCGGGGTTGTGCACCTCGACACCGGCCGGCGGGGCGATGTCGGCGGCGGTGACCAGGCCGGGGCCCTGCTTGCGCAGGTACATCACGACCGGCTCGTCGTGCTCGCTGGAGACGACCAGCTGCTTGATGTTGAGGATGAGGTCGGTGACGTCCTCCTTGACACCCGGCACGGTGGTGAACTCGTGCAGCACGCCGTCGATCCGGATGGACGTGACAGCGGCGCCCGGGATCGAGGAGAGGAGGGTCCGGCGGAGGGAGTTGCCGAGCGTGTAGCCGAAGCCCGGCTCCAGGGGCTCGATGACGAACCGCGAGCGGTACTCGTCGACGACCTCTTCGGTCAGCGAGGGACGCTGAGCGATAAGCATGGTGTGTGTCCTTCAGTCGTGGACGCCCGCTATTTGACGTCCTCGGATACTGCAAGGGTACGGGCGGTACGCCCCCGAGGGGCCGTACCGCCCGAAACCGTGCGGCTGAGCGGCCGTGCGTCAGACGCGGCGGCGCTTCGGCGGACGGCAGCCGTTGTGCGGGGTGGGGGTGACGTCCTGGATGGAGCCGACCTCGAGGCCCGTGGCCTGGAGGGAGCGGATCGCGGTCTCACGGCCGGAGCCGGGACCCTTGACGAAGACGTCGACCTTGCGCATGCCGTGCTCCTGCGCGCGGCGGGCGGCCGACTCGGCGGCCATCTGCGCGGCGAAGGGGGTGGACTTGCGCGAGCCCTTGAAGCCGACGTGGCCGGCGGAGGCCCAGGAGATCACGTTGCCCGAGGGGTCCGTGATCGAGACGATCGTGTTGTTGAACGTGCTCTTGATGTGCGCGTGGCCGTGAGCGACGTTCTTCTTTTCCTTGCGGCGCACCTTCTTGGCAGCGCCCTGACGACCCTTGGGGGGCATGTCTTAACTCCTACGGGAGGTGGTCGGTCCTACAGCGAAGACCGTGGACAGTCGTCCGCTGCGGACTACTTCTTGCCCGGCTTCTTCTTGCCGGCGATCGCGCGACGCGGGCCCTTGCGGGTACGGGCGTTCGTGCTGGTGCGCTGGCCGTGGACCGGCAGACCGCGACGGTGGCGCAGACCCTGGTAGCAGCCGATCTCGACCTTGCGGCGGATGTCGGCCTGGATCTCGCGGCGGAGGTCACCCTCGGTCTTGAGGTTGGCGTCCACGTACTCGCGGATCTTGACCAGGTCCTCCTCGGACAGGTCACGAACGCGGGTGTTCGGGTCCACACCGGTGGAGGCGAGGGTCTCCTTCGCCAGGGTGCGGCCGATACCGAAGACGTAGGTGAGTGCGACCTCCACACGCTTGTCGCGCGGGATGTCAACACCGGAAACGCGTGCCATTCAATGGCTCCTGTGTGTTCGGGGGTCTTCCGCAGTACCGCTCCATGGCCGCCGACTCCTTTGGATCAAAGGAAGTGGTACGTCCAGGTCCCCGGCCCCCACCGGAGGTGTCGTCAGCCCTGTGAGGGGCTTGGACGGGCACTGCGTATGTACGAATTTGCTCGCGTCGCGCGAAGAACTGCTCAGGTGCAGGTCGGCGTGCGTCAGCCCTGGCGCTGCTTGTGGCGCAGGTTGTCGCAGATGACCATGACCCGGCCGTGACGGCGGATCACCTTGCACTTGTCGCAGATCTTCTTGACGCTCGGCTTGACCTTCATGGGATGTGAGGTTCTCCGGGTCAGTGCCACCGCCCCGAGGAGGGGCGCGACAAGATCTACTTGTATCGGTAGACGATCCGCCCACGCGTCAGGTCGTACGGAGACAGCTCCACGACGACCCGGTCGTCCGGGAGGATACGGATGTAGTGCATCCGCATCTTGCCGGAGATGTGCGCGAGGACCTTGTGACCGTTCTGGAGCTCCACCTTGAACATGGCGTTCGGCAGGGACTCGATCACGGTGCCCTCAATCTCGATGGCACCTTGCTTCTTGGCCACGCTTCGCCCTTCGAATCGGCTACCTTGATCGACTCCCGGTACCCGTGTGCGGACACACGGGTACACGAGAGCCGACGCATCAGTCTACGTCAGGCCCCTGGAAAAGACGAATCCGAGAAGGATGCCCAGGAGCGGTGATCCTTACCCCCGCGCGCGGGAGCGCGCGCACCGGCGGGACGGCCGGCACCGGGCCGGTCAGGCCAGCGGATCGGGGGCGGCCGTCACGCCCAGCTCGGCGAGCTTGGCCTTGCCGCCGTCCGGGGCCGTGAGGACCAGGGGGCCCTCCTCGGTGAGGGCCACCGAGTGCTCCCAGTGCGAGGACCAGGTGCCGTCCGTGGTGATCACGGTCCAGTCGTCCTCCAGCACCTCGGTGCGGGGCGTGCCCAGCGACACCATGGGCTCGATCGCCAGGCAGAAGCCGGGCACCAGCTTGGGGCCCTTGCCGCGCTTGCGGGCGACGTAGTTCAGCAGGTGCGGGTCCATGTGCATCTCGGTGCCGATGCCGTGGCCGCCGTAGTCCTCGATGATCCCGAACTTGCCCAGGCTGTGCTCGCCCGTCGAGGGGCGGGGCTGGCGGCGGATGTAGGACTCGATCGCCCGGGAGATGTCGACCAGCCGGTTGCCGTTCCGCATGGCCGCGATCCCGGCCCACATCGACTCCTCGGTCACCCGGGACAGCTCGATCAGCTCCGGGGCGTGGCCGGAGCCCACGAAGGCCGTGTAGGCGGCGTCGCCGTGCCAGCCGTCGATGATCGCCCCGCAGTCGATGGAGATGATGTCGCCGTCCTTGAGGACGACCTCGTCGCTGGGGATGCCGTGGACGACGACCTCGTTCACCGAGGTGCAGATGGTGGCGGGGAAGCCGCCGTACCCGAGGAAGTTCGACTTCGCCCCGTGGTCCGCGATCACCTTCCGGGCGACCTCGTCCAGGTCCTTGGTCGTCGCGCCCGGCACCGCCGCCTCGCGGGTCGCCGCGTGGATGGCGGCGACGACAAGCCCCGCCTCGCGCATCTTCGCGATCTGCTCGGGAGTCTTGATCTGCACCATGACGGCTGACGCCTTTCGGGAGGGAGAACGGGGTGACCTCACCACGATACGGCGGTACGACACCGGCCGCGGCGCCCCGAAGGGCACCGCGGCCGGCTCGTACGACGCGTACCTCGGGCTACGCGGCCCGCTCGCCCCGCAGCGCGGTCATCGCGCGCTCGGTGACGTCCTCGACCTTGCCGAGCGCCGAGATGGTGACGACCAGGCCCTGGGCCTTGTAGTAGTCGATGATCGGCTCGGTCTGCGTGTGGTAGACCTCCAGCCGCTTGCGGACGGTCTCCTCGGAGTCGTCGTCGCGCTGGTACAGCTCGCCACCGCACTGGTCGCAGACGCCCTCGGTCTTCGGCGGCGCGTAGGTCACGTGGAAGACGTGCGCGCTGTCGTTGCGGCAGATGCGGCGGCCCGCGATCCGCTTGACCACCTCGTCCTCCTCGACCTCCAGGTCGAGGACGGCGTCCAGCTTCATGCCCTCGCCGTCGAGCATGGCGTCCAGCGCCTCGGCCTGGGCCACGTTCCGCGGGAAGCCGTCCAGCAGGAAGCCGTTCTCGGCGTCCGCCTGCTCCATGCGGTCCTTGGCCATGCCGATGGTGACCTCGTCCGGTACGAGGTTGCCGGCGTCCATGTACGCCTTGGCCTGCTTGCCCAGCTCCGTGCCCTGACTGATGTTGGCGCGGAACAGGTCGCCCGTGGAGATGTGCGGGATCGACAGGTTCCTGGCAAGGAACGCGGCCTGCGTTCCCTTGCCGGCACCGGGCGGTCCGACGAGGACGATTCGCATCAGCGGAGGAACCCTTCGTAATTGCGCTGCTGGAGCTGGCTCTCGATCTGCTTCACGGTCTCCAGCCCCACACCCACGATGATGAGGATGCTCGTCCCGCCGAACGGGAAGTTGGCATTGGCGCCACCGAAGCCTGCCAACGCCATCGTCGGCACAAGAGCGATCAGACCCAGATACAGCGAGCCCGGCCAGGTGATCCGGTTGAGCACGTAGCTCAAGTACTCGGCAGTAGGTCGACCAGCCCGGATGCCCGGGATGAAGCCACCATACTTCTTCATGTTGTCCGCGACTTCCTCGGGGTTGAACGAGATCGCCACGTAGAAGAAGGCGAAGAACACGATCAACAGGAAGTACACGGTGATGTAGTACGGGTGGTCACCCTTGACGAAGTGCGCTTCGATCCAGGTCTTCCAGCCGGAGGTGCCGCTCGAGAACTGCGCGACCAGGGCCGGGATGTAGAGCAGCGACGAGGCGAAGATGACAGGAATCACACCTGCCTGGTTCACCTTGAGCGGGATGTAGGTGGACGTACCGCCGTACGACCGGCGGCCGATCATGCGCTTCGCGTACTGCACCGGGATGCGGCGCTGGGCCTGCTCGACGAAGACCACCAGGGCCACCATCACGAAGCCGATCAGGATCACGGTGCCGAACTCGATCCAGCCCTGGGCGAGCTTGCCGCTGACCTTGATGGCCCAGAGCGCGCCGGGGAAGCCGGCGGCGATCGAGATGAACATCAGGATCGACATGCCGTTGCCGATGCCGCGGTCGGTGACGAGCTCACCGAGCCACATCACGACGGCGGTGCCCGCGGTCATGGTGATGACCATCAGGATGGTGACGAAGATCGACCGGTCCGGGACGACCTGGCCGGCCACCGTGCAGCCGCTGAACAGCGCACCGGTGCGGGCGGTCGCCACCAGGCCGGTGCCCTGGAGGATGGCGAGGGCGATCGTCAGGTACCGCGTGTACTGCGTGATCTTCGCCGTCCCCGACTGCCCCTCCTTCTTGAGGGCCTCCAGACGCGGGATGACGACGGTCAGCAGCTGCAGGATGATGCTCGCCGTGATGTACGGCATGATGCCGAGCGCGAAGATGGTGATCTGCAGAAGCGCCCCACCGCTGAACAGGTTCACCAGGCCGAGCAGGCTGTTGCCGCCCTTGGAGGCCTCGTCCACGCACTGCTGGACGGACTGGTAGTCGACCCCGGGCACGGGGATGTGCGCCCCGAGCCGGTAGATCACGATGATGCCCAGCGTGAAGAGCAGCTTCTTGCGCAGGTCGGGCGTCTTGAACGCCCGGGCGAACGCGGTGAGCACGGTGCCTCCTGCGACCCCCGCGTTACGCGCGTGAGGGTGACGGTTAGGTAAGTGAGTGGATACAAACACGGCAGCCTCACGCCACGGGGGCAGACTGCCGGGACACTAACAGCGGCTACCATACCCGGCCGCCATGCCCGCGTGAAACGTCGCTGAGGCACGTCAACCGCGGGGTGAGGCCGAACACCTCGGGCGGCCGGCCGGGGTGGCCCCTCCAGGGCCAACGACCGAGCGGCCCCGATCGACACCCGGTGGGCCAAGGCTCCGGCCAACATGTCCGAAAGCCGCCCTTGGGCGGTGCTCCGGAGGCGGCCGGGCCGGTACGCGAAAGAGCCCGGCCGGCGCCCACGAGGGAGCGCCGGCCGGGCTCTTCGCCGTCAGCGTGCGTCAGCGCACGCCGCGGTACAGCCGTTCCGGACTCAGACGAGCTCGGTGACCGTGCCGCCGGCGGCGGTGATCTTCTCCTTGGCGGAGCCGGAGACGGCGTCCACCGTCACCTGCAGCGCCACGGAGATCTCGCCCTGGCCCAGGACCTTGACGAGGCTGTTTTTGCGCACGGCACCCTTGTCGACCAGGTCGGCAACGGTGACCTCGCCACCCTGCGGGTACAGGGCCGCGAGCTTGTCCAGGTTCACGACCTGGTACTCGGTGCGGAACGGGTTCTTGAAGCCCTTGAGCTTCGGGAGGCGCATGTGGAGGGGCATCTGCCCACCCTCGAAGCGCTCCGGAACCTGGTAACGGGCCTTGGTGCCCTTGGTACCACGACCGGCCGTCTTACCCTTCGACGCCTCACCACGACCCACACGGGTCTTGGCGGTCTTGGCGCCCGGGGCGGGACGGAGGTTGTGGACCTTCAGCGGGTTCTGCTCCGCCATGTCAGTCGACCTCCTCGACCGTCACGAGGTGGCGGACGGTGTGCACCATGCCGCGGAACTCGGGACGGTCCTCCTTGACAACCACGTCACCCAGGCGCTTGAGGCCCAGGGAACGCAGGGTGTCGCGGTGGTTCTGCTTGCTGCCGATGTACGACTTCGTCTGCGTGACCTTGAGGCGAGCCATTACGCACCCGCCCCGGCACGCGCACGGAGGAGAGCCGCGGGGGCGACGTCCTCGAGGGGCAGACCGCGGCGGGCCGCGATCTCCTCGGGACGCTGCAGGCCCTTGAGGGCCGCCACGGTCGCGTGCACGATGTTGATCGCGTTGTCGGAGCCGAGCGACTTCGACAGGATGTCGTGAACGCCGGCGCACTCGAGCACGGCACGCACCGGGCCACCGGCGATCACACCGGTACCGGGGGAAGCCGGCTTGAGCAGGACGACGCCCGCGGCCTTCTCACCCTGGATGGGGTGCGGGATGGTGCCCTGGATACGGGGGACCTTGAAGAAGTGCTTCTTGGCCTCCTCCACACCCTTGGCGATGGCGGCCGGCACCTCCTTCGCCTTGCCGTAACCGACACCCACGGTGCCGTCACCGTCGCCCACCACGACCAGCGCGGTGAAGCTGAAGCGACGACCACCCTTCACAACCTTGGCGACGCGGTTGATCGCGACAACGCGCTCAACGTACGCGGTCTTCTCGGCGGCAGCAGCGCCGCCGTCACGGCCCTTCCGGTCCCGCCGCTCGCCGCCACCGGCACCGCTTCCGCGGCGCTGGGGTCCAGCCATTGGAATTACCTCTCTTCGTTTTCCGCTGAGCTACGGAACCGGCTCAGAACTTGAGACCGGCTTCGCGGGCGGCGTCCGCCAGGGCGGCGATGCGCCCGGCGTACTGGTTGCCGCCACGGTCGAACACGACAGCCTCGATGCCGGCGGCCTTGGCACGCTCGGCCACGAGCTGGCCGACCTGCTTCGCCTTCGCCGACTTGTCGCCTTCGCCGCCGCGGATGGACGCGTCCAGGGTGGACGCCGACGCGAGGGTGTGACCCGCGATGTCGTCGATGACCTGAGCGGTGATGCCGCGGTTGGAACGCGTGACGACCAGGCGCGGACGCTCGGTCGTACCCGCGATCTTCTTGCGGATGCGGATGTGGCGACGCTTCAGAGCAGCGCCCTTGTAGGCCTTGCCCTTGGCAATCTTCACGCCGTATGCCATGGCTTACTTACCAGCCTTTCCGACCTTGCGGCGGATGACCTCACCCGCGTACTTCACGCCCTTGGCCTTGTAGGGGTCGGGCTTGCGAAGCTTGCGGATGTTCGCGGCGACCTCGCCGACCTTCTGCTTGTCGATGCCCTCGACCGAGAACTTGGTCGGCGACTCGACCTTGAAGGAGATCCCCTCGGGGGCCTCCACCAGGATCGGGTGGCTGTAGCCGAGCTGGAACTCCAGGTTGGAGCCCTTCGCGGCCACGCGGTAACCGACACCGCTGATCTCGAGCGCCTTCGTGTACCCCTGGGTCACACCGGTGATCATGTTGGCCACCAGCGTGCGGGACAGGCCGTGCAGGGCCTTGTTCTGACGCTCGTCGTTCGGACGGGTGACGTTGAGAACGCCGTCCTCGCCCTTGACGATCTCGATCGGCGCGGCGACGGTGTGGCTCAGGGTGCCCTTGGAACCCTTCACCGTGACCGTGCGGCCCTCGATGGTGACGTCCACGCCGGCGGGAACCGTGATGGGGAGCTTGCCGATACGCGACATTGGCTTTTCCTCCGTTCCCGACTACCAGACGTAGGCGAGGACTTCCCCACCCACGCCCTTCTTCTGCGCCTGCTGACCGGTCAGGAGGCCGTGGGACGTGGAGATGATCGCCACGCCCAGACCGCCGAGGACCTTCGGCAGGTTGGTGGACTTCGCGTAAACCCGCAGACCCGGCTTCGAGATCCGCTTGATGCCCGCGATGGAGCGCTCACGGTTCGGACCGAACTTCAGCTCGAGGACGAGGTTCTTGCCGACCTCGGCGTCCTCGACCTTCCAGCCGGTGATGAAGCCCTCCTGCTGGAGGATTTCCGCGATGTGAGACTTGATCTTGCTGTGCGGCATCGTCACGGAGTCGTGGTACGCCGAGTTCGCGTTCCGCAGACGCGTAAGCATGTCTGCGATCGGATCAGTCATGGTCATGAATTGGCCTTCGGCCTCTCTCGCCGGGGTTTCCTGTATGCGCCATCCCTCTCCCCGCTCATGGGCGGGACGGGTGCGGTGCGGGGACCTACGGCGTAGTAAGTCGTACGGGCGGCAGGCGCCCAACCCCACAAGCCTACGACATGTGGGGAAGGGCTCCTGCCGACCAGATGCTTACCGAGAGACTCCGGTCATCCCAAGTGAGGGATTACCAGGAGCTCTTGGTCACGCCCGGCAGCTCGCCACGGTGAGCCATCTCACGGAGGCACACGCGGCACAGGCCGAACTTGCGGTAGACGGAGTGCGGACGACCGCAGCGCTGGCAGCGGGTGTACGCGCGCACGCCGAACTTGGGCTTGCGAGCAGCCTTTGCGATGAGAGCCTTCTTCGCCATCTCGCTCACGCCTCCTTGAACGGGAAGCCGAGGTGACGGAGGAGCGCGCGGCCCTCTTCGTCGTTGGTCGCCGTGGTCACCACGGTGATGTCCATACCCCGGACACGGTCGATCTTGTCCTGGTCGATCTCGTGGAACATGACCTGCTCCGTGAGACCGAAGGTGTAGTTGCCACGGCCGTCGAACTGCTTGGGGGACAGGCCGCGGAAGTCGCGGATGCGCGGGAGCGCGAGCGACAGGGTGCGGTCCAGGAACTCCCACATGCGGTCGCCACGGAGCGTGACGTGGGCACCGATCGGCTGACCCTCACGCAGCTTGAACTGCGCGATGGACTTGCGGGCCTTGGTGACGGCCGGCTTCTGACCGGTGATCGTGGTGAGGTCCTTGATGGCGCCCTCGATCAGCTTGGAGTCGCGGGCGGCGTCGCCCACACCCATGTTGACCACGATCTTGACGAGGCCGGGAACCTGCATGACGTTCTCGTACGAGAACTCCTCACGCAGCTTGCCCGCGATCTCCTCGCGGTACTTCGTCTTGAGACGCGGAGTGGTGGTGGTAGCCATCAGATGTCCTCACCCGTCCGCTTGGCAACGCGGATCTTGTTGCCCTCGTCGTCGAAGCGGTAACCGACGCGCGTGACGACCTTGTTGCCGTCCTTCTCCACGACGAGCTGAACATTGCTCACGTGGATGGGGGCCTCGGTCGTGACGATGCCACCGGTCTGGGAACCGCGAGCGGTCTGACCGGCCTTGGTGTGCTTCTTGACCCGGTTGACACCCTCGACCAGGACACGGTCCTCGCGGGGGAAGGCCGCGATGACCTTGCCCTGCTTGCCCTTGTCCTTGCCGGTGATGACCTGGACCAGGTCGCCCTTCTTGATCTTCATGCTTACAGCACCTCCGGCGCGAGCGAGATGATCTTCATGAACTTCTTCTCGCGCAGCTCACGGCCCACCGGGCCGAAGATACGGGTGCCGCGAGGGTCGCCGTCGTTCTTCAGAATGACGGCGGCGTTCTCGTCGAAGCGGATGTACGAGCCGTCCTGGCGGCGGCGCTCCTTGACGGTGCGAACGATGACCGCCTTGACGACGTCACCCTTCTTCACGTTGCCACCGGGGATCGCGTCCTTGACGGTGGCGACGATGACGTCACCGATGCCCGCGTAGCGGCGACCGGAACCACCGAGAACACGGATGCAAAGGATCTCCTTGGCACCAGTGTTGTCGGCGACACGCAGTCGCGACTCCTGCTGGATCACGTCTATCTCCTGATTGTCTGCCGGTTCCCGGCAGGGGCGCCTCCGAAGAGGTCAGCCCCTGCCGAGCCTGGCGGAACGAACTCGGGGGAAACCCCCCGAGCGATTACTTGGCCTTCTCGAGGATCTCGACGACGCGCCAGCGCTTGCTCGCGGACAGCGGCCGGGTCTCCATGAGGAGGACACGGTCGCCGACACCCGCGGCGTTCTGCTCGTCGTGCGCCTTGAGCTTGTTCGTACGGCGGATGACCTTGCCGTACAGCGCGTGCTTGACGCGGTCCTCGACGGCGACGACGACGGTCTTGTCCATCTTGTCGCTGACGACCAGACCCTCACGGGTCTTGCGGAAACCGCGCGCTTCCTTGTTCTCAGTCACGTTGCTCTCGCTCATCAGGCGCTCTCCACCGTCTCGATGCCCAGCTCGCGCTCGCGCATCAGGGTGTAGATCCGGGCGATGTCCTTACGGACGGACTTGAGCCGACCGTGGTTCTCGAGCTGCCCGGTCGCCGCCTGGAAGCGGAGGTTGAACAGCTCTTCCTTGGCCTCGCGGAGCTTGGCGACAAGCTCCTCGTTGCCCAGCTCGCGCAGCTCGGACGCCTTGGTACCGGCCGACATCACAGCTCACCTGCCTCGCGCTTGACGATCTTGCACTTCATCGGCAGCTTGTGGGCGGCACGAGTCAGAGCCTCACGCGCGATCTTCTCGTTCGGGTAGGACAGCTCGAACATCACCCGACCGGGCTTGACGTTCGCGATCCACCACTCCGGGGAACCCTTACCGGAACCCATGCGGGTCTCGGCCGGCTTCTTCGTGAGCGGGCGGTCCGGGTAAATGTTGATCCAGACCTTGCCGCCACGCTTGATGTGGCGGGTCATCGCGATACGCGCGGCCTCGATCTGGCGGTTGGTCACGTAGGCCGGGGTGAGGGCCTGAATGCCGTACTCGCCGAACGCAACCTGCGTGCCACCCTTGGCCATGCCGTTGCGCTTGGGGTGGTGCTGCTTGCGGTGCTTGACCCTACGGGGGATCAGCATGTCGGTCAGGCCTCCGTTCCGGTGCTCTCAGCAGCCGGAGCGGCGGCGGGAGCCTCGGCCTTGGGGGCCTCGGCAGCCTGAGCCTGCTGCGGCTTGCGACCGCGACCGCCACGCTCGCCACCGCGGCCACCGCGGCCGGCCGGGCGGTCAGCGCCACCACGGGCCGGGCGGTTGCCCGCACGGGCAGCGGCGTTCTCGGCGCGGACCTCGGCGATGTTCTTGACGTCGCCCTTGTAGATCCAGACCTTCACGCCGATGCGGCCGAAGGTCGTCTTGGCCTCGAAGAAGCCGTACTCGACGTTCGCGCGCAGCGTGTGCAGCGGCACACGACCCTCGCGGTAGAACTCCGAGCGGGACATCTCGGCGCCGCCGAGACGGCCACCACACTGGATCTTGATGCCCTTGGCGCCCGCCTTCATCGCCGACTGCATGCTCTTGCGCATGGCGCGGCGGAAGGAGACGCGGGAGGACAGCTGCTCGGCCACGGCCTGGGCCACCAGCTGAGCGTCCACCTCGGGGTTCTTGACCTCGAGGATGTTCAGCTGGACCTGCTTGCCCGTGAGCTTCTCGAGGTCGCCGCGGATGCGGTCGGCCTCGGCGCCACGGCGGCCGATGACGATGCCGGGACGAGCGGTGTGGATGTCCACGCGGACACGGTCACGGGTGCGCTCGATCTCGACCTTGGAGATGCCGGCGCGCTCCATGCCGGACGTCATCATCCGACGGATGGCGACGTCTTCCTTGACGTAGTCCTTGTACAGCTTGTCGGCGTACCAACGCGACTTGAAGTCGGTGGTGATGCCGAGCCGGAACCCGTGCGGGTTTACCTTCTGGCCCATTACCGGGTTCCTTCCTTGCTGCTGACGACCACGGTGATGTGGCTGGTCCGCTTGCGGATCCGGTAGGCACGGCCCTGAGCACGCGGACGGAACCGCTTCAGGGTCGGGCCCTCGTCGACGTACGCCTCGCTGATGAACAGCGAAGAGGCGTCCGTGTGGTCGTAGTTGTGCGCGGCGTTGGCAATGGCGCTGTCCAGCACCTTGCCCACCGGCACGCTCGCGGCCTGCGGGGCGAAACGCAGGACCGCCTGAGCCTCCGTGGCGTCCATGCCACGGATGAGGTCCACCACGCGGCGGGCCTTCATGGGCGTGACGCGGATGTACCGCGCCTGGGCCCTGGCTTCCATGGTTGTCCCTTCAGTGTCTGACACGTTCGTCATGGTCTGTCACCCCGCGTTAGCGGCGCTTCGACTTCCGGTCGTCCTTGACGTGGCCGCGGAAGGTGCGAGTCGGCGAGAACTCGCCGAGCTTGTGGCCGACCATCGACTCGGTGACGAACACCGGGATGTGGGTCTTGCCGTTGTGCACCGCGATCGTGTGGCCGAGCATGGCCGGGACGATCATCGAGCGACGGGACCAGGTCTTGATGACGTTCTTGGTGCCGGCTTCGTTCTGAGTGTCCACCTTCTTGATCAGGTGGTCGTCGACGAAGGGCCCCTTCTTGAGACTACGCGGCATCTAAACCCGCTCCTAGCGCTTCTTGTTCGTCTTGCGGCGGCGGACGATGTACTTGTTGCTCGCCTTCTTGGGAGAACGAGTACGACCCTCCTTCTGACCCCACGGGGAGACCGGGTGGCGACCACCGGAGGTCTTGCCCTCACCACCACCGTGCGGGTGGTCGACCGGGTTCATGGCGACACCACGAACGGTCGGGCGCACGCCCAGCCAGCGCTTGCGGCCGGCCTTGCCCCAGTTGATGTTCGACTGCTCGGCGTTGCCGACCTCGCCGATGGTGGCGCGGCAGCGGACGTCGACCAGACGGATCTCACCGGACGGCATGCGCAGGTGGGCCATCTGGCCCTCCTTGGCGAGCAGCTGCACGGAGGCACCCGCGGAGCGGGCGAACTTGGCGCCACCGCCGGGACGGAGCTCGATCGCGTGGATCGTGGTACCGACCGGGATGTTGCGCAGCGCCAGGTTGTTGCCGGGCTTGATGTCGGCGCCGGGGCCGTTCTCGACCCGGTCGCCCTGGCTCAGGCCACGCGGAGCGATGATGTAGCGCTTCTCGCCGTCCACGTAGTGGAGGAGCGCGATGCGCGCGGTGCGGTTGGGGTCGTACTCGATGTGAGCGACCTTGGCCGGCACGCCGTCCTTGTCGTGACGACGGAAGTCGATCACGCGGTAGGCGCGCTTGTGGCCACCGCCCTGGTGACGGACGGTCACACGACCGGTGTTGTTACGGCCGCCCTTGCTGTGCAGGGGGCGGACCAGCGACTTCTCCGGCGTGGACCGCGTGATCTCGACAAAGTCGGCGACGCTGGACCCACGACGGCCCGGAGTCGTCGGCTTGTACTTGCGGATACCCATTTCTCAGTCCTCGTCCGATATTCGGACGATCCAGACCGCCGTCAGGCGGTCGGACCGCCGAAGATGTCGATACGGTTGCCCTCAGCAAGGGTCACGATGGCGCGCTTGGTGTTGGCGCGCTTACCGAAACCGGTGCGGGTGCGCTTGCGCTTGCCCTGGCGGTTGATCGTGTTCACCGACGTGACCTTGACCGAGAAGACCGACTCGACGGCCTGCTTGATCTGGGTCTTGTTCGCGGTCGGCGCCACGATGAACGTGTACTTGTTCTCGTCGAGCAGCGCGTAGCTCTTCTCGGAGACGACCGGCTTGACGAGAACGTCACGCGGGTCGGAGAAGGTCTTGCTGGTGATCTCGGCCATCAGGCCTCGCTCCCCTCGTTGTCATCGGCCTTGGGGCCAGACACGAAGGACTCGAAGGCGGCCTTGGTGAAGACCACGTCGTCGGAGACGATCACGTCGTACGTGTTCAGCTGGCCCGGCTCCAGGATGTGAACCTGGGGCAGGTTGCGGGCGGACAGCCACGCGGCCTCGTCGGCGCGCTCGACGACCAGGAGCAGGTTCTTGCGCTCCGAGATCTTGCCGAACAGCGTCTTGGCGGCCTTGGTGGAGACCTCGCCCTCGACCACGCCGGTGACGACGTGGATGCGGGAGTGACGCGCCCGGTCCGAGAGGGCACCGCGCAGGGCGGCGGCCTTCATCTTCTTCGGGGTGCGCTGCGAGTAGTCACGCGGCACGGGGCCGTGGACGACGCCACCGCCGGCGAACTGCGGGGCGCGGGTCGAGCCCTGACGGGCGCGGCCGGTGCCCTTCTGGCGGTACGGCTTCTTGCCGCCACCGCGGACTTCGCCACGGGTCTTGGTCTTGTGCGTGCCCTGGCGGGCAGCGGCCAGCTGGGCGACGACGACCTGGTGGATCAGCGGAACGCTGGTCTTCGCGTCGAAGATCTCCGCGGGGAGCTCGACGGTCCCGGCCTTGTCGCCTGCCGGCGAAAGGATGTCAATGGTGCTCATCGGTTACCTCAGGCCCCCTTGGCCGCGGTACGGACCAGGACGAGGCCGCCGTTCGGACCAGGAACCGCGCCCTTGATCAGGAGCAGGCCCTTCTCCGCGTCAACGGCGTGGACGGTCAGGTTCTGGGTGGTGACCCGCTCGTTGCCCATGCGGCCCGCCATGCGGAGGCCCTTGAACACACGGCCCGGGGTGGCGCAGCCACCGATGGAACCGGGCGAGCGGTGCTTGCGCTGGGTGCCGTGTCCGGCGCCCAGGCCACGGAAGTTGTGGCGCTTCATGACACCGGCGAAGCCCTTGCCCTTGCTCTTGCCGGTGACGTCGACCTTGACGCCCGCCTCGAAGACCTCAGCGGTGATCTCCTGGCCGAGCGTGTACTCGGAGGCGTCAGCGGTGCGGATCTCCACCAGGTGGCGGCGCGGGGTGACGTCGGCCTTGGCGAAGTGGCCCTTGAGGGGCTTGTTCACCTTGCGCGGGTCGATCTCGCCGAAGGCGATCTGGACCGACTCGTAGCCGTCGATGTCGTTGCTGCGGACCTGGGTGACGACGCAGGGCCCGGCCTTGACGACGGTCACCGGGACGACCCGGTTGTTCTCGTCCCAGACCTGGGTCATGCCGAGCTTCTCGCCCAGGACGCCCTTAATGTTCTTAGCCATCTCGCGCGTCACCTCAGAGCTTGATCTCGATGTCGACGCCGGCCGGCAGGTCGAGACGCATCAGCGAGTCAACCGTCTTCGGCGTGGGGTCGAGGATGTCGATGAGGCGCTTGTGCGTGCGCATCTCGAAGTGCTCGCGCGAGTCCTTGTACTTGTGCGGCGACTTGATGACGCAGTACACGTTCTTCTCAGTGGGCAGCGGCACCGGGCCCGCGACCGACGCACCGGTACGGGTCACCGTCTCGACGATCTTCTTCGCCGAGGAGTCGATGACCTCGTGGTCGTAGGCCTTGAGCCGGATGCGGATCTTCTGTCCCGCCATGGCTACTCAGTAGTCCTGTCTCTCGTAACGCTCTGGAACCTGGTGGGTTCGCGTCCCGCTCTCCGACCCACGCGGTCGGGCGTGTCGCATCCCCTCTACGCAGATCTCCCGAAGGATTTCCCAACCAAGGGGGTGCGGGCCCGAGGACCGCGAGACCGGGGGGAACACCCACCGGGTGCCTGGTCGGCGCCCCGCTGACACTTCCCGGAAGATTCCCGTACGTCCGCCCCTGCACCTCGCGGTGCGATTCATGGGGCGACGAGTACTGTGGGACTCGCTTCCGGTCCTCCCGGCGGGAGGCGCGCAGCATCGGCACTCAACCGAGCAACCCCGACAGTCTGCCATACGGGGCAGAGCCCACGCCAATCGAGCCGTAGAGATTACCCCGCGGGGTGTCGCTGTCAAACCGCGGCACGCGCCGCGCCCGCCGGAACGCCCTGCTCCGCAGGGGTGTCCCGGGGTACGGAGTCTCCGGGGCCGACGGCCCCCGGGTCGCGGCGTTCAGGTGCGGGGCCGGGCGCCGGTGGCCCCGGGGCGCGGCGTTCAGGTGCGGGTGACCGTGCCGCACTCCTGGGACTGCTCGTCCAGCGGCTCGCTCATGTCGTAGGGGTCGACCGCCGGGCCCGTACCGCCGCCCTCGTCCTCCCCGGTGGCCAGGTCCGTGAGGAACTGCGGGTGCAGGAAGCCGTCCGGGTCCCGCGTGCAGTCGTCGTTGCCGGCGCTCTCGTCCATGCGCAGCACGTGCAGCGTGCCGGGTGTCGACCGGACCTTCTCCGGGTCGTACGCCGCGAAGGTCATCTGCCGGCGTACGACCGTCCGGGCGACCTCCCTGGCGTCCGGCTCCGCCTTGACCACCGGGTAGACGAACGTGTGGTCGGTGTGGACCAGCACCTCGCCGTCCTGGTCGCCCTTCTCGTACGTCACGGTGCCGAGCACCTTCACCACGTCACCGGCGGGCCTGACCTCGGACGGGTCGAAGCGGCTGAAGACCCACAGCGGGTTCTGCTCGGGGCCGGGGGCGGTGAGCGCCTTCTCCAGCGCTCGGCGGCCGTCCTCCTGGCGCGGGTCCAGCAGCGCCAGGGCGGCGCGGGGCCGGTCGCCGCGCAGGGTGGCCGGATCAAGGTTGGCCGCGATCAGCAGCCTCCTGGTGTCGGCGAGCGCCCGGGCGACCTGCTCCCGGCTCAGCCCGCCGGTGGCGCGGGCCTCCGGCAGGGCGATCCCGGCGGCGCCGTCGGCCCAGCCGGCCGCGGGCGAGCCGCGGAACGGCTCCTCCGGTGTGGGCAGGTCCTCGGGCGCCCGGTCCGCCGGGAGCGCGACGGCGGGCACCGGGCGCTCCCAGCCGAACCGGTCGGTGACCAGCTGCGGGCGTACGGCGACGACCAGGAGCCCCGCCGCCGCGAGGATGCCCAGCACCGCGGCGACACGCCGGCGGCGGGTGGCCCGCCCGTCCCTCTCCCGCCACGCGGGGCCGGTGCGCCACCCGGCGGGCTCGGCGGGCCGGGTGATCCGCCGGGCGCGCGCGGCCCGCTCGTCGGCGGACGCCTCCCGGGGCGGCGGCGCGGCCTTCCGCCCGGGCTCCGTGCCCGTACTCTCTCCCGCGTCGCGGAGGAACCGCGCCCACTCCTCGTCCGGGACGGACGACCCGTCGCCGGGCCGGTCGTCCGGTGCCTTCGCCGTCACTGTCCCCACCCCTGAGCGTCATCTGACGCGCACATTTCATCACGGGCGGTGGTCGCGCTCCGCCACGAGGTGTTCGACGCCGTCGAGGAGCGGGGTGAGCCCGAAGGTGAAGAGGGCGTCGAGATCGAGGTCGTACCCGTCCTCGAAACCGGCGAGCGTGGCGGCCAGCGCCGGGAAGCGCCCGGAGGCGACGATCTCGCCCATCGCCGCCGCCTGGCCCGCCATCCAGTCGTCCTCGGTCAGGCCGGTCGCGGCCTGCGCCTGCGTCTCGCGCTCCAGGTGGACGGCGACGCCCTGGACATAGGTGTAGATCAGCACATGGACGTCGAACCGCGTCTTCGCGTCCAGCCCGCTGTCCGCGAGCGCCCCGAGCACCCGCTCGCCGTGCACCAGCAGGTTGGGCAGTACGAGGGGGCGGCCGAGCGGGCCGATCTGGGCGACCCAGGGATGCCGGCGGCACACCTCCCACAGGCCGCGGGCCGCAGCCTCCAGCTTCTCGCGCCGGCCGCCGGGCGGCGGTACGGCGAGCGGCCCGACCTCGCCGTACACGGTGTCGGCCATCAGCGCGACCAGCTCGTCCTTGCCGCCGACATGGCGGTACGGCGACATCGCGGCCACCCCGAGACGGGCGGCGACCCCGCGCATGGACAGGGCGGCGAGCCCCTCGGCGTCGGCGATCCCGATGGCGGCCCGCACGACACGCTCACGGGTCAGCTCCGGCTCGCCCCCGGCCCGCCCGGGGGGCAGACCCGGGGCCGGGGCCGTGTCCGGAGCCGGGGCCGGGGGCCGCTTCGCGGCGACGACCGTGCCGACGCGGGGGCGCGCCTCGACGGCGCCCTCCAGCCGCAGGGCGGTGAGCGCCTTGGTGGCGGTGGCGAGGGCCACGCCCCACCGCTGGGCGATCTGCCGGGTGGAGGGCACCCGGTCGCCGGGGCGGAGGTCGCCCGCGGCGATGCGCCGCCGGATGTCGGCGGCGATGCGGAGGTAGGGCGGCTGACCGGTCATGGCACCTCGCGTTTCTGCGGAATTTTCCCGCCGCCTCACCCCTGTACTAGCTCAGCGACGAGCAGCACGTTCCTGGCGTCACGGCGTAACTACCCTAGTACAGCAGCCCTTTTGAGCCCCTTGCGATGCTGCGTGTACGGCGTACATTCAGCAGCGTACGCCGTATTGAGCGTACCGGTCGTACCGGTCGTTACCGGTCGTGTCGAAGGGAGCTGGGCCATGACGTCCGTACTCATATCCGGTGCCGGGATCGCCGGATCCGCGCTCGCCGCTCTGCTGTGCGGGCGGGGCTGCGAGGTCACCGTCGTCGAGCACGCGCCGGAGCTGCGCGCCGGCGGGCAGGCGGTCGACGTCCGGGGAGTCGCGCTGGAGGTGCTCGCCCGCCTGGGCGTGCTGGAGCCGGCGAGGGACCTGCGCACCCGCGTCCGCGGCATGTCGGTCCTGGACGCCGCCGGCGCGGAGGTCGACCGGTCGACCACGCACGCGCTGAGCAGCGGGCGCCTCGACAGCGAGGACATCGAGGTGCTGCGGGAGGACCTGGGCCGGCTGCTGTACGAGCGGGCGCGCGGGGACGCCGCGTACGTCTTCGGGGACGGGGTGACCGCGCTCACCGAGGAACCCGGCGGGGTGCGGGTGGACTTCGCCTGCGGCCCGGCGCGCCGGTTCGACCTGGTGGTCGGGGCGGACGGACTGCACTCGGCGGTGCGGCGGCTGGCCTTCGGGCCGGAGGAGGGCTTCTCCCGGCACCTGGGGAGCTACCTGTCCGTGTTCGGCGCGGACAACTTCCTGGGCCTGGAGGACTGGCAGGTCTGGCTGCGGGACGGCGGGGCGGGGTTCGGGATCATGCCGGTGCGCGGCAACCGGGAGCTGCGGATCGCGTTCGGCTTCGAGTCGGCGCCGCTCGCCCGGGGCGCCGATCTGCGGGCGCTGGTGGTGGAGCGGCTGGCCGCGCTGCACTGGGAGGGCGACCGGCTGGCGAAGGCCGCGGCCGGGGCGCCGGACTTCTACTGCGACGCGATGGCCCAGATCCACCTGGAGCGCTGGTCCCGGGGGCGTACGGTCCTGCTCGGGGACGCCGGGTACTGCCCCTCCCCACTGTCGGGCCAGGGCACGAGCCTCGCCCTGGTCGGCGCGTACGTCCTGGCGGAGGAGCTGGGGCGCACCTCGTACGAGCCGGCCTTCTCCGCGTACGAGACGCGGATGCGGCCCTTCGTGGCGGTGAACCAGGCCCTGGCGACGGAGAACCCGGGCGGACCGGCCTCGGAGGAGTCGATGGAGCGCGCGAAGTGGGCGATCGACCTGGACGAGGGCGACAGCTAGTAAAATTTGACTAGAGTGAGGGGGTGAGCGAGAAGACGATTCCGATCCTGCCCTGCCGGACCATCCGGCCCGTCCTCGACTTCTACACGGCCCTCGGCTTCGAGGTGACCTTCGAGCAGACGAGCCCCAACCCGTTCGCGGCCGTCGAACGCGGCGGCATCCAGCTCCAGTTCTTCGGGATGAGGCAGTACGACCCCGCCGGGTCGTACAGCACCTGCTACGTCCTCACCGACGACGTCGACGGCCTGCACGCCGCCTTCCGCGCGGGGCTGAAGGCCGCGTACGGCAAGGTGCCGGTGCGCGGGCTGCCGCGCCTCGGACCGGTGAAGGACACCTCGCACGGCGTGCGCCAGTTCCTGATGACCGACCCGGGCGGCAACTGCATACGGGTCGGCCGCCCGTACCGCGAGGACCTCCACCACCTGCCCGCCCCGGACGAGACGTTCGCCCGCGCCCTGCACCTCGGCGCCCTGTTCGCGGACTCGCGCGACGACCCGGAGGGCGCCGCCCGGATCGTCGACCGGGTGCTGCGCCTGGAGGACGAACACCCCACGCCCGTCCAGCTCGTGCGGCTCCTGGTCCTCCGCGCGGAGGTGGCGGAACGCCTCGGCGACGACGGGACGGCCTCCTCGGCGCTGGCCCGCGCCGAGGCGGTGCCGCTCACGCCCGGGGAGCGGGAGGAGGTACGCGAGGACCTGGAGCGCGCGGGGGAACTGGCCGCCCGGGCGGGGCAGGACCCGGCGTAGCACGATCGGGTGAAGCAAGCGCCTTCGGCATATGTCGAGGGTGCTTGCTCCCTAGCGTCCCGCTCATGGTCAGTTCGCCGCACGAAGCGATGCACCGCATCTTCCAGGAGTGTCCGGAGCTGTTCTCCGGCGTCTCGGAGGTGCTGGGCGTCCCGTTCCCCCCGCCGACATCGGTCACGGTCCTGCCGACCGACCTCACCGAGGCCCGCCCGCTCGAACGCCGGGTGGACACCCTGCTGCGCTTCGACACCGAGGAGGGCCCCTTCCTCCTGGCCGTCGAGGCGCAGGGCAAGAAGGACCCGGCCAAGCCCGGGAGCTGGGCCTATTACGTGTCGTACCTGTACGCCAAGTACCAGGAGCCGCCACTGCTGCTGGTCGTCTGCCAGGACCGCGCCACCGCCGACTGGGCCTCGCGCCCGGTCAGCATCGGCCCGCGCCAGTGGACCTCCCTGGTGCTCCGCCCCCTGGTGGCGGGCCCGCACAACATGCCGGTCATCCGCACCACCGCCGAGGCCCGGAAGGACCTCGCGCTGACCACACTGGCCGCGATCACACACGCCGACGACCCGGAGGTCGCTGCCATACTGAAGGCAGTCTCCGGCGCGCTGCGCGACACACCTGAAGAGCTTTCGTTCCCCCTCGCCGAACTCATCGCACAAGGCCTGGCGAAGCGCCCGGCCGCACTTCTGTGGAGGCAACTGATGGCCGTGGACCTGTCGTTCTACACGTCACCGATCTCGGAGGAACTCCGCGACGAGGGCCGGGAAGCAGGCCGGGAGGAAGGCCGAGCCGCCGGAGTCGCGGAGAGCATCCTCCTCCTGCTGGAGCAGCGAGGCATCGACGTCCCCGACGAGGCCCGCGACCGCCTCGCCCACTGCGACGACCTCGACACCCTCCACCGCTGGCTCCTCCGCGCACCCACCGCCCCAACGGCGGAAGACGTCTTCACCGAAGACTGACCGGACGGAGGAAGGCACTGCGGTGGACCTGTCGTTCTACACGTCACCGATCTCGGAGGAACTCCGCGACGAGGGCCGCGAAGCAGGCCGGGAGGAAGGCCGAGAGGAAGGCCGAGCCGCCGGAATCGCGGAGAGCATCCTCCTCCTGCTGGAGCAGCGAGGCATCGACGTCCCCGACGAAGCCCGCGACCGCCTCGCGCACTGCGACGACCTCGACACCCTCCACCGCTGGCTCCTCCGCGCACCCACCGCCCCGACGGCGGAGGACGTGTTCGTGCCCTAGGCACCGCGCGCCCCGGGTCTTAGAAAGCTCTTAGGCCCGGGGCGCACAGTCGCCCGCATGGTCCACTCCGCAGACTCCCCGCGCCGGGAGCCCCAGAAGCACGCGCGCCGGAGGCGGGGGCGCGTGCTGGGCACCGCTCTGGCGCTCGCCGTCACCGCCGGCGCCGTCTCCGCCGGTTACGCCGCCTTCGCCGGGCCCGAGGGGCGGGCGCCCCAGGCCGCGCCGCCCCGGGTGCGCGGGGCCCTCGTCGACTTCACCGTCGCGGGCGGCACTCTCACCGTGGACACCGCCACGCTGCGGATCACCGGACGCACCGAGGACGGGGCCGGCGTCCCGGTCTCCGACGCCGCCGGGGGCGACCTGGGCGAGCCCGGCCGCGTGGAGGTGAAGGGCACCCGCGACGCGTGGAGCGCCTCGTGGGCGTACCCGAAGGGCCTGGGCGTCACCGCCACCGGGGACGGCGGCCGGCTGCGGATGACCGTACGCGCCCAGGACGGCACCACCCTCGACTGGCCGGTCAGCGGCAGGGGCCCCGGCACCGGGGGCAGGGGCGCCGCGCTTCAGGTGCCGCGCGGCGAGGGGCTCTCCGTGCCGGTCGCCGACCCGTTCTGGAACTCCCCCGACGCGGGTCTCGCGGGCACCGAGGCGGAGCTGGCCACCGGGTCGCTCACCCTGCCGCTGTGGGGCTACACGACGGGCGGGCACGGGGTCAGCTACCTCGTGCCGGAGAGCGTCGGCACCTCCCTCGCCTTCGCCTCGGCGGGCGGACGGCTCCACGCGACGGCCCGCCACGAGTTCTCCCGGCGGGAGGACACCCTCGACTACACCGTCACCTTCGCCCTCACCGCCGCCTCCCCCGTCGCCCCCGCCGCCGACTACCGCCGCTGGCTGCGCGAGCACGGCCAGTCGCGCACGCTCAAGGAGAAGATCGCCGCCAACCCCGAGGTAGGGAAGCTGCTCGGCGCGCACCACGCCTATCTGTGGGGCGGCGCCCGCAGCCCCGAGGCCGTACGGAGACTGCGCGAGCTGGGCAGCACGCGCGCGTGGCTCGGTTACGACGCCGACGGCAGCCCCATGAGCGCGGAGGCGGTCGCGGCGGCGAAGCGGCAGGGGTACGTCGTCGGCCCGTACGACACGTACGCCAACGGCCAGGACCCCGCGACGGCCGACACCCCGGCGGCCGTGTGGCCCGGTGGCGTGTACCCGGGCCACTGCGTACGGACCTGGAAGGGCGACATCAAGAAGGGCTTCGGGAACCGGGGCTGCTACCTCAGCTCGGAGGCGTTCGCCCGGACGGAGGCGACCGGGCACCACCTCGCCGACCGCGCCCGCGCGGTGACCGGGAACGGCGCCAACAGCGTGTTCCTGGACGTCGACGCGGCCGGCGAGCTGTTCAGCGACTTCTCCCCGGACCACCCGATGACCAAGAAGCAGGACCGGGCCAACCGCATGGCCCGGATGCGCACGCTCGCCGACCGGTACCGCTTCGTCCTCGGGTCGGAGTCCGCCGTCTCCTGGTCGGCCCCGGTGCTCGCGTTCAGCCACGGCTCCCAGACGCCGGCGAACGACACGCTGTGGCCGTTCCAGAAGCAGGCGGCGTGGGGTGCCTACCACCCGCAGGGTGCGCCCGGCTTCTTCTTCCGGCCGGTGGAGCTGCCCGCCGCGCTGGCGACGTCGCTGTACGACCCCGCGTACCGCGTTCCGCTCTACCAGACCGCGCTGCACGACTCGCTCATCAGCACCGAGCGCTGGGAGATGCCGTACGACAAGTTCCCCGCGCAGAAGACGGACCGCGCGCTGATGTCGCTGCTCTACAACACGCCGCTCAACTTCGTGCTGGGCGACGGGAACCTGGAGAGCACCGGCCGGGAGATGGCCCGCCTGCAACGCGCCTTCGCCCCGCTGCACCGGGCGGCGGGCACGGAACCGATGACGGACTTCCGGCGCCTGACGCCGGACCGCCTGGTCCAGCGCACGGTCTTCGGCGACGGCACGCTGACGGTCACGGCCAACTTCGGCACCGCCCCGTACCACGGCCTCCCGCCCGGCTGCGCCGACGCCCGCCTGAAGCACGACCCGGCCCCCCGCCGCCTCTGCCCGTCGGGCGCCGGGAATCAGTAGGCCGTCAGGTAGACCCGCGTGCGACCGCGCGGGTCTGCGCCCACGTGGATCTCGACCGCCTGGACGTTCCTCCGGCGCGGGTCGCCCACGCACGGGGGGCACGCGGTCGCCGTCCGCACACCCTCCACGTCCTGCGGGGACGCCAGCCCCAGGTGCCGGAAGCCGTCGCCGGACAGCGAGGAGGAACGGTCACGGGCCCGGAGGGGTCCCTCGGGGCGCAGGTCGTCGACCATGGCGTCCGCGGCCCCGGCGTCGGTGAGGAAGGACAACAGGTACACCTTCTCCTGCGGCTGGACCCGTACGGCCCCCTTCACCTCCGTCGCCCCCTCCGGCACGGCCACCCCCATAAAGGCAGCCGCCTCACGCGCCCCGGCGCCCTTCTCCCAGTACGGGTACCGGCCGTCCGTGCCCCGGGTGGGCCCTTCGGTGGACGTACCCGAGCAGGAAATCAGCAGGAGCCCGGTGGCGACGCCCGCGAGCAGACGGACCCTGAAGACCCTCGTCCTCACGCCGGCCCTCCCCCCCCATCACCGGTCTCTCCGTAACCTACGTGTCGTACAGCCACCCCGCCGCCGATTTCCGGACCATCCGCGGCCCCCCGGCGAGCCCCGGGTGAACGGGCCGTGACCGCCGGGGCAACCCCTGCCCCCGGTCGGCCGTCTTGTTGATCGCGGACACACAACGGGGCGGGAGTACTGGGGGGATGGATCACATACCGGTGGTCGGGCGGCGGGGGGTGCTCGTCGCGGGGGTGGGGCTGGTGGCGGCCGGGTGCAGTGTGCCGGCGCCACGGCGCGGGGGGCCCGTGGCGGATCCGGCGCCGGGGGCTCCGATAGCCGCGGCGCGGCGGGCGCGGCTGATGCAGATCGCCGCGCACCCGGACGACGACCTGTACTTCATGAACCCGGACACCCAGCGGATGGTGGACGCCGGGGTGCCGCTGGTCTCGGTGTACGTCACCGCGGGCGAGCACGACGGCCGCAACCACATACCCGGCCGCGGGGGCGCCCCCGCCGACAAGGCGGCGTACTCCTCGGCCCGGCACCAGGGTCTGCGGCAGGCGTACGCGGCCATGCTGGGGCTGGACATGTTCACCGCGTGGCGGAAGGACGTGATCGTCCTGCGCGGCGACCGCCGGGCGGAGATCAACACGCTCAGCCACGGCGGCCGGCGCGTCGAGCTGGTCTTCCTCAACCTCGCCATGCACGCCCCGCGCCGCTGGACCGCGCTGCCCAGCCTGTGGAAGGACCGGGCGCTCGGCCTGCGGACGGTCGTCGCGGACGACTCCCCCGTACGCAGGGCGGACGCCTACGACTACGACGCGCTGGTGGACGTCCTGGTGGGCCTCATGGAGCGCTACCGGCCGACCGTGATCCACACGCTGGACCCGGACCCCGACATCCAGCACAGCGACGAGCGGACGCGCCGGAAGGACTCCGAGCAGCCCGGTTACTCGGACCACGGCGACCACACCGCCGTCGCGTCGTTCAGCTGGGCGGCGATGATCCGGTGGGTGGCCGACGCGACGCGCGACGGCGGGGCGGTACCCGCCTTCGTGGCCACCGCCTTCCGCGGCTACTACAACCGGCACTGGCCCAAGAACCTGCCCGGGCCGGTGCTCGGGGAGAAGGCCGCCCACCTCGTCCCGTACGGCGGCGACCCGTCCTGGGACTGCGGCAACAGCGGCGGCTGCGGCGACTACAACGTCGGCGGCACCCGCCCGCTCACCAACAGGAAGGGCTGGGTCCGGGCGACCCACCACCGCTACCCGTCGCCCGGTCCCGTCGTGGCCACCGAACCGGACGGGCGGCTCGCGGTGTACGGGGTGCTGGGCCTGCGCGCGGTGCGCCGGCGCGAGACGGCGCCCGGCAGCGGACGCTGGGGCGCGCCGGACGACCTGGGCGGCGGGCCGCTGGCGCCGGCGCTCGGCGGGGCGACCCTGGCGGACGGGCGGCTGCTGCTGTTCGGGCTGCGGTTCTCGGCGCTGGGCGGGCACGGCGGCCCCAACTCCCGGGAGGTCGTGCTGCTGGAGCAGCGGGAGGCGGGCGGGCCGTTCCTCGCCTGGACCGGTCTGGGCAACCCGGAGCGCGGCGACGACCGGGGCCGGCGGCTGGGCGTCCCGGTGGCGGTGGCCGACCGGGACGGCGGGGTCCACCTCTTCGTACGCAACGCGGACAAGGGCGTCAGCTCCCGGCGACGGCCGGCCGGCGGCGGGTGGGGGCCCTGGCGGGACCTGGGCGGGGCCGAGGTGCAGGACGGGCTGTCGGCCGCGCTGGACGGCTCGGGCCGCGTCCATCTCTTCGCGGCGGGCCGCGACACCGTCCACCACTGGGCGCAGGACGCCCCCGGCGGCCCGGTCACCCTCCGCGCGGGCGCCGGCCTCCCCGCCCCGGGCGGCCCCGTGGCGGTGGCCCCGGCCGGCGACGGGGGCCTGGCGCTCCACTACCGGGCGCCCGCCCGCGCGGAGTTGCTGTCGCTGCGCCCCGACGGCACGCCCCTGCCGCGGATCACCCTCGCGGGGTACGGCCCGGTCGCCGTGACGGCCACGGCCGGGGGCACCGCCCTGCTCGGCCGGGACCTGCGGGGCCACCTCCAGCTCCGCACCCCGGCGGGGCGCCTCGTCCGCCGTACGCGGGGACCGGCCGCCCTGGGCGCGGCCACCCTCCACGTCACGGCCCGCGACGGCATCCGGGCCGTCGGCCTCGGACCGGACGCCCACCCCTGGACCTGGTTCCCGGAGCCCCGCGCCGAGGGGTGACGCCGTGCCGGGACGCCGGCGGCCCGGAGGAACGCGAAAGGCCCCGCACCAGCAGGTGCGGGGCCCTTCTTGCAGCTCGGTGAGGAGCTGCCAGGTCAGTTCAGATTCACTTCGTGATCTTGGTGACCTGGCCGGCGCCGACGGTCCGGCCACCCTCACGGATGGCGAACTTGAGGCCCTCCTCCATGGCGACCGGCTGGATCAGCGCGACCGTCATGGTGGTGTTGTCGCCCGGCATGACCATCTCGGTGCCCTCGGGGAGGGTCACGACGCCGGTCACGTCCGTGGTACGGAAGTAGAACTGCGGGCGGTAGTTGTTGAAGAACGGCGTGTGGCGGCCACCCTCGTCCTTGGACAGGATGTAGGCCTGCGCCTCGAACTCGGTGTGCGGGGTGACCGAGCCCGGCTTGATGATGCACTGGCCGCGCTCGACGTCCTCGCGCTTGATGCCACGGAGGAGCAGACCGACGTTCTCACCGGCCTGGCCCTCGTCGAGCAGCTTGCGGAACATCTCGATGCCGGTGACCGTGGTGGTGGTCTTCTCGGTCTTGATGCCGATGATGTCGACGGTCTCGTTGACCTTGAGGACACCACGCTCGATACGGCCGGTGACGACCGTACCGCGACCGGTGATCGTGAAGACGTCCTCGATCGGCATCAGGAACGGCTTGTCGACGTCACGCTCGGGCTGCGGGATGGACTCGTCGACGGCGGCCATCAGGTTCAGGACCGACTGGCCCCACTCCTTGTCGCCCTCGAGCGCCTTGAGCGCCGAGACCTTGACGACCGGGACGTCGTCGCCCGGGAACTCGTACTCGGTGAGGAGCTCGCGCACCTCGAGCTCGACGAGCTCCAGGATCTCCTCGTCGTCCACCATGTCGGCCTTGTTCAGGGCGACGACGATGTACGGAACGCCGACCTGGCGGGCCAGGAGCACGTGCTCCTTGGTCTGCGGCATCGGGCCGTCGGTGGCGGCGACCACGAGGATGGCGCCGTCCATCTGCGCGGCACCGGTGATCATGTTCTTGATGTAGTCCGCGTGACCGGGGCAGTCGACGTGGGCGTAGTGACGCGACTCGGTCTGGTACTCGACGTGCGCGATGGAGATGGTGATACCGCGCTGGCGCTCCTCAGGAGCCTTGTCGATCTGGTCGAAGGCCGAGGCCTCGTTCAGGTCCGGGTACGCGTCGTGCAGCACCTTGGTAATGGCGGCCGTGAGGGTCGTCTTACCGTGGTCGATGTGACCGATGGTGCCGATGTTGACGTGCGGCTTAGTCCGCTCGAACTTCGCCTTCGCCACTGGGGTCCTCCTGAGAGTGGTTCTGGTACGCCTTACTCATCGGCGCCAGGTGATCTTTGCTGGGTGGCCACCCGCCGGAGCCCCGTCCCGGGTTCGGGGCGGAGCCCCGGCGGATGGTGTCAAGCCTAAAGCGTGTACTCGGGAGAGTTACTCGCCCTTGGCCTTCGCGATGATCTCCTCGGCGACGTTCCGCGGAACCTCGGCGTAGGAGTCGAACTGCATCGAGTAGCTTGCGCGACCCGAGGTCTTGCTGCGGAGGTCGCCGACGTAGCCGAACATCTCCGAGAGGGGCACGAGGCCCTTCACGACGCGAGCGCCGCTGCGCTCCTCCATGGCCTGGATCTGGCCACGGCGGGAGTTGATGTCACCGATGACCTCGCCCATGTAGTCCTCGGGCGTGGTGACCTCGACGGACATCATCGGCTCGAGGATGACCGGCGAAGCCTTCCGCGCGGCCTCCTTGAAGGCCTGCGAACCGGCGATCTTGAAGGCGAGCTCGGAGGAGTCGACCTCGTGGTAGGCACCGTCGAGAAGAATGACGCGGACGCCCGTCATCTCGTAGCCGGCCAGGATGCCGAACTGCATGGCCTCCTGCGCACCCGCGTCCACCGAGGGGATGTACTCCTTGGGGATGCGGCCACCGGTGACCTTGTTCACGAACTCGTACGAGGCGTCGCCGCCCTCGATGGGCTCGATCGCGATCTGCACCTTGGCGAACTGACCGGTACCACCGGTCTGCTTCTTGTGCGTGAAGTCCACGCGCTCGACGGCCTTGCGGATCGTCTCGCGGTAGGCGACCTGCGGCTTGCCGACGTTCGCCTCGACCTTGAACTCGCGGCGCATGCGGTCGACGAGGACGTCGAGGTGAAGCTCGCCCATACCACCGATGATGGTCTGGCCGGTCTCCTCGTCCGAGTGAACCTGGAAGGAGGGGTCCTCCTCCGCGAGACGCTGGATGGCGACACCCAGCTTCTCCTGGTCACCCTTGGACTTGGGCTCGATCGCGACCTGGATGACCGGCGCCGGGAAGTCCATGGACTCCAGGATGACCGGGTTCTTCTCGTCGCACAGCGTCTCACCGGTGGTGGTCTGCTTCAGGCCCATGACGGCGACGATGTCGCCGGCGCCCACCGAGTCGATCTCCTCACGCTTGTTCGCGTGCATGCGGTAGATCTTGCCGATGCGCTCCTTCTTGCCCTTGACGGAGTTCAGCACCGAGGTGCCGGCCTCCAGGCGACCCGAGTAGACCCGGATGAAGGTGAGCTTGCCGAGGTGCGGGTCGCTCGCGATCTTGAACGCGAGGGCCGACAGCGGCTCGGACTCGGACGGCTTGCGCTTGACGACCTCCTCCGGGTCCTTGACGCCGTGGCCCTCGATGGCCTCGACGTCCAGGGGGGAGGGGAGGTAGCGCACGACGGCGTCGAGCAGGGGCTGAACGCCCTTGTTCTTGAACGCGGTGCCGCAGAACACGGGGGTGACGGTGGTGTCGCCGCCCTTGCCGGACGCGATGGTGATACGACGGATCGCGGCGTACAGCTGCTCCTCGGACGGCTCCTGGCCCTCCAGGTACAGCTCCATGATCTCTTCGTCGTTCTCCGCCACCGTCTCCAGCAGCTTGCCGCGCCACTCCTCGGCAGCCTCGGTGTGCGTGGCCGGGATGTCGACGACGTCGTACATCTCGCCCTTGGTGGCCTCGGCGGACCACACGAGGGCCTTCATCCGGACGAGGTCGACGACGCCCTGGAAGTCGGCCTCGGCACCGATCGGGAGCTGCATGACGATCGGGGTCGCGCCGAGGCGGTCCACGATCATGTCGACACAGCGGTGGAACTCGGCGCCGGTGCGGTCGAGCTTGTTGACGAAGCAGATACGCGGAACGCCGTAGCGGTCCGCCTGACGCCACACGGTCTCGGACTGCGGCTCAACGCCGGCGACGCCGTCGAACACCGTCACGGCACCGTCGAGCACGCGGAGCGAACGCTCCACCTCGACGGTGAAGTCGACGTGGCCCGGGGTGTCGATGATGTTGATGGTGTGGTCAACGTCTTCCAGCGGCCAGTGGCAGGTCGTCGCGGCAGACGTGATCGTGATGCCGCGCTCCTGCTCCTGCTCCATCCAGTCCATCGTGGCAGCGCCGTCGTGGACTTCACCGATCTTGTACGAGACACCGGTGTAGAACAGGATCCGCTCGGTGGTGGTCGTCTTGCCCGCGTCGATGTGGGCCATGATCCCGATGTTGCGGACCTTGGCCAGGTCAAGCGAAGTGGTAGCCATAAGGCTTCAGTCTTCTCTCGGTCTCGATGTGGGTGCGACTACCAGCGGTAGTGCGCGAAGGCCTTGTTGGACTCGGCCATCTTGTGCGTGTCCTCACGCTTCTTGACCGAAGCACCGAGGCCGTTGGAGGCGTCGAGGAGCTCGTTCATGAGGCGCTCGGTCATGGTCTTCTCGCGACGGGCGCGGGAGTAACCCACGAGCCAGCGGAGCGCGAGCGTGGAGGCGCGACCGGGCTTGACCTCGATCGGCACCTGGTAGGTGGCGCCACCGACACGGCGGGACTTGACCTCGAGAGCCGGCTTGACGTTCTCGAGGGCGCGCTTCAGCGTGATGACCGGGTCGTTGCCGGTCTTCTCGCGGAGGCCCTCCATGGCGCCGTAGACGATCCGCTCGGCGGTGGAGCGCTTGCCGTTCAGCAGGATCTTGTTGATGAGCGAGGTCACCAGAGGAGAACCGTAGACCGGGTCGATGATGACCGGGCGCTTCGGGGCGGGGCCCTTACGAGGCATTCTTACTTCTCCTTCTTGGCGCCGTAGCGGCTGCGGGCCTGCTTGCGGTTCTTGACACCCTGGGTGTCGAGCGAGCCGCGGATGATCTTGTAGCGAACACCCGGCAGGTCCTTCACACGGCCACCACGCACGAGCACGATGGAGTGCTCCTGCAGGTTGTGTCCCTCACCCGGGATGTAAGCCGTGACCTCGATCCCGCTGGTCAGACGCACACGCGCGACCTTGCGGAGGGCCGAGTTCGGCTTCTTCGGGGTGGTCGTGAACACACGCGTGCAGACGCCGCGGCGCTGAGGGGAACCCTCGAGTGCGGGCGTCTTGTTCTTCTCGACCTTGTCCTGCCGGCCCTTCCGGACCAGCTGCTGGATCGTAGGCACTACTTCTCCGGTTTCTGTGTGCCGTGTAGTAAAGCTAACCTGGAACGTCGCCGACCCACGCGGTCGGGTGTGTCGAATACTGCGAACTCCCGCCGCGCGGCGGGAAAGGGCGCAGATCGCGGTGGCCGTTCACGGCTCGCCGTGCGGTTGCAGACACGCACACGAGCCCAGGCACACCCCAGGCACAAGGTCTGAGCGTACCTACCGCACGGACCTGGGTCAAAACAAATGCTCGCACCCCGACCAGGGCTCCCGGCGCGGCCCGGCACGCCGCGCCCGGGCCCCGGGCCCCCGTCCCGGCGGGGCCACCGCCGCCCCGGTGCCTCCCCGGCGCCGTCCCGGTGCGCGGGGGCTCAGTCCTCGTCGCCCCTGCCCCGGCGGCGGCCCGGGAGCGGCGGGATGGTGGGGACCCGCGAGTGCGGCGACTTGGCGACGAGCCCGGAGCGGCCGGTGCCGGGCTCGCCCGCCTCGGGCTCCTGCTCCCGGGGGCCGGCCCCCTCGGCGCCCCCGCCCCGCCGCGCGCGGGCCTCGTGGCCCTGCCGCCCGGGACCGCGCGTCTCACGCTCGGCCGCCCCCGGGCGCCGCGGCACGGCACCCCGCTCGGGCGCCCGGTCGCGGGCGGGGGCGGAGGCGGTCGCGGGGGCCGGCCTGCGGTCGGTGTCGCGGTCGCGGTCGGGGTCCTGGGCGGGGGCGGGGGTGTCCCGGTCCGGGTCGCGGCCGGGTTCGCGGCCGGGGTCGCGGCCGGGGTCGTTCCGTTCGCGGTACGGGGCCTCGGCCGGGGCCCGGCCGCCGGAGTCGTGGGCGGAGTCGCGGCCGGAGTCGCGGGCGGGGGCCTCGTCGGTGGCGGCCGGGTTCGCGGCGGGGCTCCGGGCGCCGCCCTGGCTCCCGTACGGGAACGGAATGACGGCCGCCTGCCCCGGGGTGCGGCCGACCAGCCGCAGGCGGCGGGTCTGCGCGATGCGGCGGGCCTCCTCCAGGACCGGCTCGTACTGGTCGGCGGCGTCGCGCCAGCCGCTGACGTACGCCTGGAACTCCCGGCGCGCCAGCTCCTCGCGGAGCAGGATCACGATCTCCTCGGGCCCATGGCCCTCCAGATGGCGGCCCAGGGCCGCGAGGAGCGCGGGGAGGTCGGCGGCCGGTTCGGGAAGTCCGCGGACCGGGCCGCGCGCGGCTGTGCCGCCCGCCTCGCCGTCGTCCGGATCGCCTGTCCGTCGGGAGCGCCCCTCGCCCTCGACCATGACACTCTCTTTCGCGACCCGTAGCTGCTCCCGGGGGCATGGACGCCACCGGGACGTACAGCCTGCGAATTCGTGGGGAACAGGCGTCAACAGCTTACGAGAGAGGGTGGTTGGGGCCGGGCGGGCACCCTGGGAACCGGCCGGTTCAGGCCCGGCGGGCGTCCTCGGCGGCGGCGGGGCCGGGCTCCGGGGCGCCCTCGCGCCCGGGCCGGGCGGACGGCCACTCGGGCAGGAACTGGCCCGCGACGCGGATGAACATCTCGCGCTGCTCGGGCGGGATGCCGAGCCCGGCCGCGGCCTGTTCGAGCGTGAGGCCGGCGGGCGCCGCCTCCTCGGCGGGCGGGACGTCGTCCGGCAGCCCGGGCAGCGGGAGGTCCTCCTCGGTGAGCCGGCCCGACTTGATGAGCATGTCGCGCACCGGGATGCGCAGGACGTGGGCGAGCCGGCGCATGGTCTCCAGGTCCGGCACGCTCTGGCCCTGGAGGAGCCGGGTGATGGCGGCCCGGTGGACACCCGCCTCGTCGGCGAGGCGGGACTTGCCGCCGCCGCGCGGGCTGTCGATGTCGTAGCCCTGCCGTCGGATCACTCCCTCGATCCAGGCGGTGAACTCGTCCAGTTCGCCGGCAGACATGGGCAACGCCCTCCCTTCGAGGCGGGGACCAGAGTATCGCGCTTGCACGCACGGATTGCGCGCTTTCACGCACGCAATTGTGAAGGTGTCGTCGAGGCGTGTGCCGCCCGGGGTCGGCCCGCCGGATCAGTTTTGATTGCGCGCTCGCTCGCAACATGTCAGGGTGCGTGCTCGCAACGCAGTTCGATCTCTCGTTCGTTTGCGTACCAGGGGGTTCCGCCATGTCCGTACCGTCCTCCGACACCGAACGCACCGGCTGGCGCGCGTCCGCCGCCTGCGCGGGGATGCCGCCCCAGGTGGTCTTCGCCCGCCGGCCGGCCGACGCCGAGCCCGCCCTGCGGGCCTGTGAGCGCTGCCCGGTGGCGCGCCAGTGCGAGGAGACCGTGGACCCGGCGCACACCTGGTTCGACGGCGTGAGCGCCGGCCGGCTCTGGCACAACGGCCGCCCGGTCGACCTCACCCGCCGCAACCGCGCCCACGCGCCGGCCGCCGGGCCCGCCGTCCGGCCCGACTCCGGGCGCGCCGCCGGGCGCGACGCCGGGCGCGACAGCGCCTCCGCCGGCTGCCGCCGTGCGGCCTGAAGCACAGGAGGGAGCACTCATGTCCGCACCCACCACCCGGTCCGGCGCCGCGTCGGGCACCCCGACCGGCACCACGTCCGCCGCGTCCACCTCGGCGACCGGCGCCGCACCCGCCCCGGCCGTCGCGGGTTCCGTCCCCGCGTACGGGGCCGGTGACGCGCCCGGCACCGCGCCCGCGGCCGACGCCGCGCTCTGGGCCGCCATGCTGATCCGCCAGTTCCCCGAGCTGCTCACCGAGCTGGCGCCCGTGCCGGGGCGCGGGCGCGGTACGGCCGCCGACCGCCCCGCCCCCGGCCCCGAGCGGCTCGCGGCCCGCTCCGCCCGGCTGCGCGAGGAGCGGCGGGAGGCCCTGCTCAACGAGCAGCGGCACGGCCTGGCCGTACCGGGGCACACCGCGTCGCCCATCCGCCTCCACGTCTCCGACGCGATCCGCGACATCACCGACGGGGTGACCGAGCTGGAGGAGGCGGTGTACGACCGCCTCCGCCTCGGCCGGCCGCGCCGGGCCGACGTGCCCCGGCGGCTGCTGCGCCTGACCGCGCTGCTCGACGGGGTCGCCGCCGACGCCGTGCTCGCCGCGCATGTGCGGGACGAGCTGCGGCGCATGGCGAGGCGCTGCGCGCGGGCGCTGGGCGAGGCGGAGACGATGGTGCGGGTCCCGGGCCGCTGCCCGTGGTGCGACTCGGTCTCGCTGCGGGCGTTCCCGGCGTCCCGCGCCGTGGTGTGCGTCAACCCGGGGTGCCGGTGCGGGGTGCCGGACTGCGACTGCCCGACCGACCCGGCCTTCCGGCACGTGTGGGAGGAGGGCTCCTGGCACGAGCTGGCCGGGGCGGCGGAGGGCGGTACGGAGCGGATCGCCGCCCGGATGGACGAGGACGACCGGCCGCTCGCGGCGGACGGCCCGCGCGGCGGGCGGGAGGGGGGCCGGTGAACAGGTCGTCCGTCATGGTGGGCCCGGCGCTCGTCACGGGTCCGATGGCCGCGCGGGAGGCGGGGGTGCTGCCCGCCACCATCCGCAAGTGGGTGCAGCTCGGGCGGCTGGCGCCCGCGGGCCGGCAGGGCCGCGCGCAGCTGTTCCGGCTGGAGGACGTCTTCGCGGCGGAACGCTCGGCGCGCCGCGCACGCTAGGCACCCGCCCGTACCGACGCCGGGGCGGCCCCTTCCCAGGGGGCCGCCCCGGCGTCTTTCGCGTGCGCCCCGCGACGTACGCCCCCGCGACGTACGCGCTCGTCCTTGTACGCGCCCGTACACGCATGTACGCGCTCGCACGCGCGCGTGTCAGGCGCCTTCGGCGGGGCCGCGCCGGGCGGGCATGGGAAAGACGGGGGCGGAGGCGGGCACCGCCGGGGCGGGTCCGCGGTCGCCCGACAGCGTCGCGACGGCCTCCTGCCAGCCGCTGGAGAAGCCGCGCAGCTCGGCGTCGACCGCCACGCGCGCGCCGACCTTGGCGACGACGGCGCTCAGCGCGCGCCCCACGCCTCCGGTGTACGTACCGGCTTCGCCGCTCTCCGCCGCCACCTCGACGACCGCCGCCGCGACATCGGCCAGCCGCTCCTGCGGGGTGATCGTCATCGGCCCTCACCGTCCGCGAAGCGTCCGCCGCCGCTGCCGCTCCCTGTGCTCGTCCTCACGCCCCACCACTCCTTACGCCCCGCTCGGCTGCTCTTCGGTACCTTCCGCGCCGTGCCTGCCTCGAGGGACGGCCCGTCCGTGGACAACCCGTCCGTCATATTCGAATACGTGTTCGGACTAGCGAGCGTAGCGCAGTCAGGCGGCCGGGACCGGAAGCTACGGCACCGGTGGCCGGAGGAAGTTGGTTGCGGCGCTCCGGGCGCTCGATCACACTTGGAGCAGCGGCAGAGCTGCGCCCTCCACCAGGGCGGCGGTCCTGCCGCTTCGTGTTTTCCCGACACTCTTCCGAAGGGAGCGTCCATGTGAGCCCTCTCGCCTTCCCGGACGCGGAACGCCTCGTGGTCGACCACCTGAAGAACCGGCCGGAGCTGGCCGGGGTCGTGGTCGACAACCGGCCGCCCGCCGGGTTCGACGGCACCCAGAAGGCCGTCCTCGTCTCGCGCGTCGGCGGCGCCTGGGTGGACGACCTCCACCTGGACCGGCCGCTGCTCGACCTGGAGGTCTACGGGCCGGACAAGACGGCGGCCCACACGGTCGCCCTGGCCGCCCGCGCCGCGCTGCTCCAGGCGGCCGGCACGGTGTACGGCGGCGCCGCCGTCACCGAGGTGGTCGAGGCGGACGGCCCGCGCTGGCTGCCGGACTACAACCGGCCGGCCGGCAACCGGTACCTGGCCACGGTCCGGCTGTCGATCCGGCCCGCGTAGCCCGTCCCGTACCGCACACACGCCCCTCCCGCACCGCCCCCGCGCGCGTCCGCGCGCCTCATGAACAGGCCCTGCCGCACCCGCGACAGGGCCTTCGCCATGCCCGTGTGCCCCCGGGCACCCGGCACCCCACCGAAGGAGCCCTCATGCCCGCCAACAACGGAAGCCAGATCCGCGTCGCCGGCACCGGCCGCATCCTCGTCGCCCCGGCCGGCACCCCCGCCCCGGCCGCGCCGAAGAACACCACCGAGGACTGGGCGGCCGGCTGGGTCGAGCTGGGCTACACCAGCACCGACGGCATCAAGTTCAACAAGAAGGACAAGATCGACCCGGTGGACACCTGGCAGTCGGTCAGCCCGGCCCGGTTCATCTACTCGGACCGCGACCTGACGGTGAAGTTCCAGCTGCTCCAGTTCAACAAGGACACGCTGCCGTTCTTCATGGGCGGCGGCTCGGTCGCCGCGGTGACCACCGCCGGGGTCACCGACACCTACACGTACGCGATGGGCGCCGAGCCGCAGAAGGACGAGCGCCAGCTCGGCATCGAGTTCAAGGACGGCGCGGACGTCACGTACCGCTTCGTCATCCCGCGCGGCCAGGTCACCGAGACCGAGGAGATCGCCCTGACCCGCACCGGCGCCCTGAAGCTCGGTGTCACCTTCACCGCGCTGGCCGCCGAGGGCAGCTCCACGCTCGCGACCTGGATCATGAAGGACAAGTCGTACGCGTAAGGGCGCGGCGCTCCCCCGGCGCCCGCCCCTCCCCCGCCGGTGCCCGGCGCGCGGCCCGTCGTGGCCGTGCGCCGGGCACCGGCGTACGCGTTCTCAGACACGCCCTTCGCGCACACCTCTCCCGCACACCGTCTCCCGGAAAAGGAGCCCGCCCATGTCGTCCTTCAACGTCAACGCCGCTCGCGCCCAGCGCCTGGAAGCGCTGGGCCGCGCCTGGTCGTTCGAGCTCGACGACCAGTCCTTCCAGCTGCCGACCGAGCTGACCCGCGCCACCGCCCGCAAGCTGCGCGACCTCGACGACAACGACGTCGACGGGCTGCTGCGGCTGCTGCTGGGCGAGCAGCAGTACGCCCGCTTCGACCGGCTGGAGGTCACGATGCAGGACATCGCGGCCATCCTGGAGGCGTACGGCAAGGAGACGGGGCTCGGCCTGGGGGAAGGCTGAGCCTCGGCGTGCTCGTCGAGGAGCACGCCGAGGCCCTGGAGGCCGACCTGCTGCGCCACTACGGCGTGGACCTGCTCGACTGGCACCGCGGCCGGCTCTCCTCCCGCCGGCTCGCGGTGCTCGTCCGCCACATGCCGCGCGACAGCGCGCTCGCCCGCGCGGTGCACGGCGAGGCGGCGGAGTGGAACGTGGGCGACTACCTGCTGGCGTCGGCGGTGGACCACCTCGCCGAGGCCAACTGGATGTTCGCCACCGTCAACCAGGACGAGGACGCCGAGGCGCTGGAGTACCCGTCCCCGGTCCCCCGCCCGACCGGCGCCATCCCGGAGGACGACGCCCCCGCGCCCGAACCGGCGGGGCCGCGGCCCGAGGAGCTGTCGCTGTTCTTCGCCTGACGGGCTCTCCGCGCCGGTCAGAGGTCGCCGGCGGCGACGGCGTACCCGATGACCCCGATCCCCGCCGCCGCCACCACGCAGAAGAGGGCGAGCCCGAGGAGCACGACGCCCATGACCGGAGTGGCGACCACCGCGACGGCGAACCGCTCGGCCTCGCGCGGGTCGTCCTTCCGGTAGCGGAGCAGGGCGCGGGACCCGACCTCCGGTTCGGTCAGGTTGCCGGTCCGGAGGACGGTCGCCGTGTGCGTCTCACCGTCCGGCGTGGAGATGCGGTAGCGGTACTGGGAGGGCTCAACGGCCAGGCAGGTGCCGCGCGCGGTGGCGTGGTCGCCCAGCTCGCGGGCGAACTGCCGCAGCAGCCCGCCCCCCTTCCTGGCGATGAACCAGGCCCCCACCACCGGCAGCAGGGCCGCCGCCATACAGAGACCGCCCCAGAAGACCCGCATGCCGCACCCCCGCGTCACCCCGCCCCGAAACCCGCGCACACTCACACGCCCGCCACTCCCCGATCAGTGGATCGCGCCCGCCTCGTACAGCGTGACGAGGACGAAGCCCAGGACCATCACGGCCTCCAGGCCCAGCATCCACCAGAGGATCGTCCACGCCTCGGGCCGGCTCACCAGCTCGCTCCTGCTGCGGACGAAGCGGCGCGGGAAGCCCGGGTCGTAGACGAGCACGGCCTCCCGGCCCGGAGTGCCCCAGCTGCGCCAGCTCAGCCGCGACCGGTAGTGGACCTTCTCGCCGAGAGCCGTCGTGAACACAAAGCTCGTACTGCGCCGGTCCTCCGACGCGGTGACGTACCGGCAGACACCGACGGCCTCCACTCCGACCCGCGCCAGACGCCGCCTCAGCCACAGCGGATACACGCCGAACCACGCCATGAACGGCAGCGGCACCACCACCCACACCACAGCGACCCACATCAGGCTCGTCACGCCGGGATGGTGGCACGCGGCAGCGCGGGATGACAAGGAATTCCGTCACCCGAGGAAGGTGACCAGACTTGGCTACGAACAACGACCCCGTCCTGCATTTCTGGACGAAAAACGAAGCAGACACGTTCAAACACAAGCTCAACGGCCTGAGTACCACGGTCGAAGGGCTGAAAATCGCCGTCGGCGTCGTCGGACTCGGCTTCACGCCCTTCAAGTTCGACGCGTCCGTACTCAAGGGGGACGAGAAGGGAATCGTCTTCCTCGGACGGCAGCTGGTCACCTTCCCCTGGGCGAAGGACAAGGACGAGCGCGAGGACCGCAAGCTGGTCCGGCTCGCCGAACGGGCGGAGAAGGCCGGCGACAAGGCCGTTCAGGCGCGCAAGGACGCGGAGGCGATCCGGTCCAGGGTGGCCCGCGGGACGTCGGGGCGGACCGGCTCCGGGCTCGGCGACAACTCCGCCGTCACCTCCGCCCAGCGACAGGCCGACAAGGCCACCAAGAACGCCGAGAAGCTGCTGGCGAAGGCGCGGCGGCACTACGTCGACACCCTGAAGACCGCCCAGAAGACGCGCCACGAGGAAAAGGACGCGGAGAAGTCCAAGGAAACCGCGGTCAAGTCCCTGCACTCGGTGCGGAGCAACCTGCGGACCACCAGGGAACACCTGCGCAGGCTCCAGGAGGAACTCGCCGGATGACCCCCATGGGCAGCCCCCTTTCCACGGCGATCGACAAGGAGCGCACATGAGTCTGAACAGCGCATTCAGCAAGGCCGCCGGCGGCGCGGGCAGGTTCCGTTCCGTCATGGACCAGGCCAACGCGTCACTGGGCCGCATCAGGCAGTCCTCCCGTACCGCGTCCAGCGCGGTGGGAACCATCAAGTCGTCGGCGGGACAGGCGTCCACCGCCATCTCCAAGGTCAAGTCCGGCGCCGACCGCACCTCCACCTCGCTCGGCAAGCTCCGCACCTCCGCCACCAACGGCAACAAGGCCGTCGGCACCCTGCGTACCGGCCTCAACGGCGCCAACACCTCCTTCGGGAAGGCCAAGAGCGGCACCGACAAGTTCAAGACCTCGCTCGACCGGCTCAAGGGCTCCGCCGACAAGGCGAAGAACGCCCTGCGGGACGTCAAGCGCCAGGCCGACGCGGTCGAGAAGTCCGTCGGCAAGGCCGGCAAGGGCGCCGACAAGACCGGCAAGACCATGGGCGGCGGGCTGTCGAAGGGCCTCAAGGGCGCGAGCCTCGCCCAGAAGGGGCTCAACCTGGCCATGGCCGCGAGCCCGTTCGGCCTGATCATGACGCTGCTGGCGCCGCTCATCGCCAAGTTCGTCAACGTCGACAAGATCGTCTCGGTGGTCACCAAGGGCTTCAAGGCCGGGATGAAGGCCATCCAGAGCGCGGTGTCCACCGCGATCCGGGTCATCACGCCCATCCTCAAGGGCGTCGGCAACGTGATGCTCGCGCCCTTCCGGGCCTTCGCCACCGCCGTGAACACCATCATCGGCGCCCTCAACGGCTTCAAGGTCTCGATCCCCGGCTGGGTGCCGGTCTTCGGCGGCAAGAGCTTCTCCATCAGCCTGCCGAAGATCCCCATCCCGCACCTCGCCAAGGGCGGCATCGTCCAGCCCCGCAACGGCGGCACGCTCGCCCTCATCGGTGAGGCCGGTGAGCACGAGGCCGTCATCCCGCTGAGCAAGCTGGAACGCATGATCGGCCCCGGCGCCGGCCGCGCCCAGATCGCCCGGCTCGCCGAGGCGGTCGAGCGGCTCGCCGAGCGGCCCGTGCACGTCCAGGTGGACGGCCAGACCATCGCCCGCGCGGTGATCGCCGGCCGCCGCCAGCTCGCCCGTCGATAACCCGCCACGAAAGGAGGCCCCCATGGCCCGCAACCTCTGGGTCGGCCTGCCCGGACAGCTCCGGGAGATCAGCCAGGCCGCCACCGGCTTCGAGCGCGGGGCGGAGCTCGGCGTCTCCCAGTTCACGGCGCTCAGCGGCCAGATCACCACCATCGCCACCCGCCGCGCCCCGCGCCGGATCAAGCTCACCTTCGACCGGCTGTCGCGCGACGACGCGGCGCACCTCGACCGGCTCGCCCGCCGCATCGACGGCCCAGGCCCGGTCGAGGTCGTCGACCCGGTCGGCCGCAACCTGCTCGACCCGCTCCAGGCGGAGGGGCGCACCGGCGGCGACAGCCCGTACAACCACTGGTACACCTCCGTCAGCGGCAGCGGACGGCTGGAACCGTCGGCCGTCCCGGGCGCGCAGCCGCAGACGTACGTGTGGAAGGCGGACACGGCGAGCGCCCAGCTCAGCTGGCACCGCAGGCCCCGCGCCGGCTTCCCCGTCGCGCCCGGCATGCGGGTGCGCTTCACCCTGCCCACCTCCTGGCGGACCGGGCCGTGCGCCACCCGGCTGCACTGGCGGGACGCGGCCGGCACATTCCTGTCGACGTCCGCCGACTACGGGCACACCGTCTCGGCGACCGCCCCGGCCGGCGCCGCGCTTGTCACCCCGGCGGGCGTGGCCGGAGAGGTGGGGACGTACGGGCTCGACGGCGCCGTCCTGACCCTCGACGACGACCACGTCCCCACCGCCCCGGTGAACCTGCTTTCCGCCGACCAGGCCGCCGGGCGGGGCGCGCTCACCCAGTGGTCGGCCACCGGGGTCACCCTGTCGGCCGACGCGTCGGGCTACGCGGTGGCCTCCCTGGCCGCGTCCACCGCCGGGACGCTGACCTTCGCCAACGGCTCCGCGAAGGGTCACCCGCTGCCGGCCGGCCCCGGGCTGACCGGGCTCGTGCTGCCCGCCGCCGTCCGCGCCCGGGCCCAGTCCTGTGCGCTGACGTTCTTCGACGCGGCCGGCGCCCAGCTCGCCGTCACCACCGGCTGGGTCCCGGCGACCGTGCCGGCCGGCGCCGTCCAGGTGTCGGCCACCGTGTCGTTCGCCTCCGCCACCACCGCGTTCCAGTCGCGGATCGGCCCGGCGAAGCTGCTGCACCTCGACCCCGAGGTGACCGAGCTCCCGGGCGACGGCTGCCCGGTGATGGCCGTCACCGGCTACACCGACACCCCGGCCCGGCCCCTGCCGTACCGGAACGTCTCGATCGAACTCACGGAGGTGACCAGTGCAAGCGTCTGACGACGACCTGACCCGGACGCTGCGCTCCGGGTCGCGCGTCTCCGCGCACACCACCCGCCTCGGCGGCCGGGACGTGACCGGACAGGTCCAGTCCTGGCAGCTCGAACGCAGCTACAGCACCGACCTGCCGGACGCCATGCGCGCCTTCTCCGGCAGCTCGGCGGCCCAGCTCCAGCTCCAGGTGTCCGGCACCGGCGGCGCCTCCGCCCCGGCGCTGTACTCGCCGTGGGCGCCGCGCTCCACCGGGGACGTCGCCCGCCCGGGCCAGTCCGTCGTCCACACGTACGGCACCGACGCGGGCACCCTGCCCGCCTTCCGCGGCACCCTGCGCAACCGCTCCGCCGCCTCCGGCACGGACAGCGTCCAGCTCACCGCCCTGGACGGCGCCGAGCGGCTGCACGGGCCGGCCGAACTGCCCAAGCCGTACGCCGGGTTCTACTGGCGGCGCCCGGTGGGCACCGCGACCTGGTGCGTGGACGAGCTGCTGCGCCAGGCCGGGCTGCACTCCTGCCCGCCGCCGCGCTGGCCGGAGTTCTCCCCCACCGCGCCGCTCACCGTGGTGTACGCCTCCCTGCACGGCGGGTTCGCGGCCACCTACGGCCAGCCCGAGATCCTGCCCGACCCGCGGCACTACGGCTGGAGCCGGGAGGGCGCCCCGCACGAGATGGCGCTCGTGCCGTACGTCGCCTGGCCCGACACCCAGGCGGTGACCGTCTCCTGGTTCCCGCGCAGCCGGGTGACCGTGCCCGGCAGCCGGCTGTTCGCCGAGGCGTGGGTGAACAGCGCCCTCGGCTTCGGCTCCACCGTGGCGCTGGAGCTGGACCTCAACCGGGCCGGCACCCAGACCGGCCGGCTGCGCCTCGCGGTCGACTTCTCGACGGGGACGGTCTACGTGCACTCCGGCACCCGGGAGGGTGGCGGCTGGTACTTCTCCTGGGGCGTGTCGGCGCTCAAGGAGAAGCGGGGCGTGTGGCACATCGGGGCCCTGTTCGACACGGTGTCGGCCGGCGGCTCCGTCCTGCCGACGGTCCAGCCGTTCCTGACCGGCCCGGACGGCCGCCACTACCCGTGCGGGCCGGCCACCTTCACCGACCCCTCGGCCGCGCAGCCGGCCGCCGAGCTGTACCAGCTGCGGCTGGTGACCCAGCTCGCCGCGGAGGCGGTGCAGCTCTCCAGCGGGCTGCCCGCCGCCCCCACCGCCGCCGAGTTCGCGCAGACCGGCACGTGGACGAAGGAGGTGGAGCTCGACGACGCGATCCTGCCCCTGTACTCCGTGCCGCGGGTGTCCGGCTCGCAGTGGGAGGTGGTCACGCAGATCGCCAAGGCCAGCATGTCCACCGCCGAGTTCGACGAGCGGGGCGTCTTCCGCTGGCGCAACCACACCCGGTTCTCCAGGCCGCCCACCGCGCCGGACCTCACCCTCACCTCCGTACGCGACATCGCCGCGCTCACGGTCACCGAGGAGATCGACGCCTGCCGCAACTACTGCGTGCAGCCGTACAAGGACTGGACGGCGGTGAAGGTCACCGCGGGCACCACCTACAACGACACCGTGGTGCGCGAGATCCCCGGCAACACGTCGGTGACGCTCAAGTACGTCCTCGCCGACGAGGAGTTCGACGTCGGCCCGCCCAACGTGGACGACGACCAGAGCGTCGCCCCCGGCTTCTCGGTGCGCTTCGCCGCCGCCAACGCGGCCGGCGCGGAGGCCGTGAAGGGCGCCGTGGACATCCTCGCCCGGCGCGAGGAGGGCTGCCTGGTGCTGCGGTTCACCAACCGCACCTCCCGGCGGCTGTACACGGTCTCCGAGGACGGCAGGCCCTCGGTGCACATCCAGACCCTGAAGCCGTCCACCGAGCCGGTGGACCGCCAGGCGACCTCCTCTGCGCCCGGAAGCACCAGCGAGGCGTACTACGGGCGGCAGGAGTACTGCGCGGAGGCCGGCGACTGGGTGCAGGACTACCGGGCCGCCCAGGACCTCGCCGACGCCATGCGGGCGGCGGGCCAGTACCCGGTGCCCGTCCTCGGCGACGTCGAGGTGCTGTACGACCCGGCCATCCAGCTCGGTGACGTGGTCCGCGTCGTGGACACCGGCGGCGCCGCGCTGGACACCCTCGCCTGGGTCGTCGGGATCAAGACCTCGGCCGCGGCGGGCGGCACCGTCCAGCAGACGCTGACCCTGCGCGGCACCCGGACCAACGGCGTACCCACCGACACCGGACTGACCCCCGACACCCCCTCGGACCACGCCCCGCCGCCGGCCGGCGCGACCTACGCGCAGGTCGCCGCCGCCCACCCCACCCTGGCGGACCTGGCGGCCACCGGCCTGACCTGGCGGCAGATCAAGGAGAACGGGCAGTGAGCGACGACCCCTCGGCCACCACCCCGCCGCCCCCGGGCCAGGCCCCGGACCCGGCGGCCGCGGACACCACCACCGAGCTGCCCGGCGACCCCTCCCTCCCGGTGGAGGTCGTCGTGGAGGAGCACGTCCCGCCGGGGCCGCCCGGGCCCCAGGACCCGCCGCCCGGACCCGAACCCGACACCGCCCCCGTCGTCCCCGTCTCCGGCGGCGGACAGGAGGAGATCGCATGACCACCCAGTACACGCCCCTCAGCGGCCTGCCACACCCGCAGCCCAGCGACCCCGCCGACCTCCCGGCGCACCTCCAGTCCCTGGCCCTGGCCCTGGACGGCCGGACCGTGCTGCGCTTCGGCACCACCACCGAGCGGGACACCAAGCTCCCCGTCCCGGTCGCCGGGATGCTCGCCTGGATCGCCTCCCCGGGCCGCCTGATGTACTACACCGGCGCCGCCTGGGCCCCGGTCGGCGCGGTCCCGGTGTTCCGGGTCAACATCGACGGCGGCAGCACCACCAGCACCACCTGGTCGGAGACGCTCACCGACGCACAGGGCGACCCGATGAACGCGGCGTTCACCGTCCCGGCCTCCGGCCAGGTGATCATCACGGTGGGCTGCTACATGAACTCCTCGTCCGCGAACGTCGGCAGCTACATGTCCGCCAACGTCCGCAACGCCTCCGGGACGATCGTCCTGGCCGCGTCCGACGACCGGGCCGCGCTGGTCAACACGCCCAGCAGGTCGTCGGTCTCCACGCAGTTCCTGGTCGGCGGGCTCGCGGTGGGCACCACCCACACCGCCACCCCCGCCTACCGCTCCGCCGCCGCGACCAACACCGGCAACTTCGACACCCGCTTCATCCGCATCGACCCCGTGATGTGAGCGCCCCGGTGCCGAGGGGCCGCCGGCCCCCGCCCCCGGGCGGACCGGCGGCCCCCGGCCCCCGCCCCCGGGCGGCGGACCGGCGGCCCCCGGCCCGCGACCGCTCGGGCCCCCGGCCCGCGGCCCCTCGGCCTCGACCCGCGCACCGACCCCGCAGCTCCGAGCAAGCTCCCCGCACGCTCCACGCACCGACGAGGAGGCCCACCATGGCAGCCCCCCTCTCCCCCGACCGGCTCCTCGCCGCCCTGCGCGCCGAGGGCGTCCGCGTCGTCGAACACCCCGGCTGGCGCACCCGCAACCGCAACCACAAGGGCCCCTTCGGCCCCCTGCACGGGGTGATCGTCCACCACACCGTCTCCAGCGGCTCCGCCGCCTCCGTCGCCCTGTGCCGCGACGGGTACGCCGGTCTGCCCGGCCCGCTCTGCCAGGGCGTCATCGACAAGGCGGGCACCGTCCACCTCATCGCGCACGGCCGCGCCAACCACGCCGGTACGGGCGACGGGCGCGTCCTGCGCGCGGTGGTCGCCGAGACCGCCCCGCCCGCCCCGGGGCGGCAGGACACCGACGGCAACGCCCACTTCTACGGCTTCGAGTGCGTCAACCTCGGCGACGGCAAGGACCCCTGGCCGGCCGCCCAGCTCGACGCCATCGAGCGGGCCTGCGCCGCCCTGTGCCGGGCGCACGGCTGGACGGCCGCCTCGGTGGTCGGCCACAAGGAGTGGACGGCCGCCAAGAGCGACCCGCGCGGCTTCGAGATGCGCGCCCTGCGCACCCGGATCGGCACCCGCCTGCGGTCCGCCGCCCCCGGCACGCCCGCGCCCGGCGCCCCGGCCCCCGACACGCCCGCGCCCGGTGCGCCCCGCCACCACCCGTTCCCCGGCGCCTCGTTCTTCACCGCCGCCACCAGCTCCCCGGTCATCACCGCGATGGGCCGCCGGCTGGTGGCCGAGGGCTGCTCCGCGTACGCCGTCGGCCCCGGGCCCCGCTGGTCGGACGCCGACCGGCGCAGCTACGCCCTGTGGCAGCGCAAGCTCGGCTTCTCCGGCTCCGACGCGGACGGCGTACCCGGCCGCACCTCCTGGAACGCCCTGAAGGTCCCCTACACCCGCTGAGGAGCCCACCCATGTCCGACGCCGCCAAGCGCACGGCGCGCACCGTCCTCCAGACCGCCGTCGGGATCGCCGTGGTGCTGCCCGCGATCGTGGACGCGTCCGGGGTGCCGGCCACCCTCCCGTGGGTCGCCGGGGCCCTGGCCGTGGCCGGTTCGCTCGCACGGATCATGGCCCTGGACGCCGTACAGAACCTGCTGCCGGCCTGGCTGAGCAGTGCGTCCCCGGGAGCCGCCGATGACCGACACTGACCGGAACGACCCGGTGGCCGTCGCCCTGGAGCTGGAGCGGCTGCGCGGCACCCTGGAGGCCGGGTTCGCCCGGGCCGACGGGTCGCTCGCGCTGCTGGTCCAGCGCAGTGACCAGACCGACAAGCAGCTCGCCGACCACGAGGCCCGGCTGGACGCCCTGGAGCGCAACCGCTGGCCGCTGGCCAGTGTCCTGGCGCTCACCTCCGGCGCCGGAGTCACCCTCGCCCTCTGGCAGGCCATGGGCCGCTAGCGCGGGAGAACGCCGGAGGGCGGCCACCCCGTACGCAACGGGGTGACCGCCCTCCGGTCGATCAAGCGACTCGCTTACTGGTTGTACGGACCGTAGTCGTAGTCCTCCAGCGGAACGGCCTGGCCGGAGCCGGTGCCGAACGGCGAGTAGTCGATGTCGTCGTAGCCGACGGCCGAGTACATCGCGGCCTTGGCCTCCTCGGTCGGCTCGACCCGGATGTTGCGGTAGCGGGACAGGCCCGTACCGGCCGGGATGAGCTTACCGATGATGACGTTCTCCTTGAGGCCGATCAGGGAGTCGGACTTGGCGTTGATCGCCGCGTCCGTCAGGACCCTGGTCGTCTCCTGGAAGGAGGCCGCGGACAGCCACGACTCCGTCGCCAGCGACGCCTTGGTGATACCCATCAGCTGCGGACGGCCGGAGGCGGGGTGACCGCCCTCGGTGACCACACGACGGTTCTCCGACTCGAACTTCGACCGCTCGACCAGCTCGCCCGGCAGCAGCTCCGCGTCGCCGGACTCGATGATCGTCACGCGGCGCAGCATCTGCCGGATGATGATCTCGATGTGCTTGTCGTGGATCGACACGCCCTGCGAGTTGTAGACCTTCTGGACCTCGCCGACCAGGTGGACCTGGACGGCGCGCTGGCCGAGGATGCGCAGCACGTCGTGCGGGTTGGTGGCACCCGCGGTGAGCTTCTGGCCCACCTCGACGTGGTCGCCCTCGTGCACCAGGACCTTGGCGCGCTTCGAGATCGGGAAGGCCGTCTCGTCGCTGCCGTCGTCCGGGGTGACGACGATCTTCTTGGTCTTCTCGGTCTCCTCGATCCGCACGCGGCCGGAGGCCTCGGAGATCGGGGCGACACCCTTCGGCGTACGGGCCTCGAAGAGCTCGACGACACGGGGCAGACCCTGGGTGATGTCGTCACCGGCCACACCACCGGTGTGGAAGGTACGCATCGTCAGCTGCGTGCCGGGCTCACCGATGGACTGGGCGGCGATGATGCCGACCGCCTCACCGATGTCGACCAGCTTGCCGGTGGCGAGCGAACGGCCGTAGCAGAAGGCACAGGTGCCGACCGCGGACTCACAGGTCAGGACCGATCGGGTCTTGACCTCCTCGACACCCGCGTTGACCAGGGCGTCGATGAGCACGTCACCCAGGTCGACGTTGGCCGGCGCGATGACCTTGCCGTCCACGACGACGTCCTCGGCGAGCATCCGCGCGTACACGGACGTCTCGACGTCCTCCGCCTTGCGGAGCACACCGGTCTCGTCCTTCGCCGCGATCCGCAGCTTCAGACCGCGCTCGGTGCCGCAGTCCTCCTCGCGGATGATCACGTCCTGCGAGACGTCCACCAGACGACGGGTCAGGTAACCCGAGTCGGCGGTACGCAGGGCGGTGTCGGCGAGACCCTTACGGGCACCGTGCGTGGAGATGAAGTACTCCAGCACCGACAGACCTTCACGGAAGGACGCCTTGATGGGACGGGGGATCGTCTCGTTCTTGGCGTTCGACACCAGACCACGCATACCGGCGATCTGACGCATCTGCATCATGTTGCCTCGTGCGCCCGAGTTCACCATCATGAAGATCGGGTTGGTCTTCGGGAAGTTGTCGTTCATCGCCTCGGCGACCTCGTTGGTCGCCTTGGTCCAGATCGCGATGAGCTCCTGGGTGCGCTCGTCCTTGGTGATCAGACCGCGCTCGTACTGCTTCTGGACCTTCTCGTCCTGAGCCTCGTACGACTTGACGATCTCCTTCTTCGCCTCGGGAACGACGACGTCGGAGATGGCGACGGTGACACCGGAACGGGTCGCCCAGTAGAAGCCGGCCGCCTTCAGGTTGTCGAGCGTCGCCGCCACGATGACCTTGGGGTAGCGCTCGGCGAGGTCGTTGACGATCTCGGAGAGCTGCTTCTTGCCGACCGAGTAGTCGACGAACGGGTAGTCCTCGGGCAGCAGCTCGTTGAAGAGCGCACGGCCCAGGGTCGTCCGCAGACGGAACGAGTCACCCTGCTGCCACTGCGGCTCGCCCTCCTCCGCCACCGGCGGGGTCCAGCCACGCGGCGGGACGGTGCCGATCGGGAAGCGGATGTCGACCTTCGCCTGGAGCGAGAGCTCCCGGGCGTCGAAGGCCATGATCGCCTCGGCGGTGGAGTTGAACGCACGGCCCTCGCCGCGCACCTCGCGCTCCTCTTCGTCCGTGGTGAGGAAGAAGAGGCCCAGCACCATGTCCTGGGTCGGCATGGTGACGGGACGGCCGTCGGCCGGCTTGAGGATGTTGTTCGAGGACAGCATCAGGATGCGGGCCTCGGCCTGCGCCTCCGCGGACAGCGGCAGGTGCACGGCCATCTGGTCACCGTCGAAGTCCGCGTTGAACGCGGTGCAGACGAGCGGGTGGATCTGGATGGCCTTGCCCTCGACCAGCTGCGGCTCGAAGGCCTGGATGCCGAGGCGGTGCAGCGTGGGCGCACGGTTCAGCAGCACCGGGTGCTCGGCGATGACCTCTTCGAGGACGTCGTACACCACGGTGCGGCCGCGCTCGACCATGCGCTTGGCGGACTTGATGTTCTGCGCGTGGTTCAGGTCGACCAGGCGCTTCATCACGAACGGCTTGAAGAGCTCCAGCGCCATGGCCTTGGGCAGACCGCACTGGTGCAGCTTCAGCTGCGGGCCGACGACGATCACGGAACGCGCCGAGTAGTCGACTCGCTTGCCGAGCAGGTTCTGGCGGAAACGGCCCTGCTTGCCCTTCAGCATGTCGCTGAGGGACTTCAGGGGGCGGTTGCCGGGACCGGTGACCGGGCGACCGCGGCGGCCGTTGTCGAACAGCGCGTCGACGGCCTCCTGGAGCATCCGCTTCTCGTTGTTCACGATGATCTCGGGGGCACCGAGGTCGAGGAGACGCTTGAGGCGGTTGTTCCGGTTGATCACACGGCGGTACAGGTCGTTCAGGTCGGAGGTCGCGAAGCGGCCACCGTCCAGCTGCACCATCGGACGCAGGTCCGGCGGGATGACCGGGACGCAGTCCAGGACCATGCCCTTGGGGCTGTTGCTGGTCTGCAGGAACGCGGAGACGACCTTGAGGCGCTTGAGCGCACGGGTCTTCTTCTGGCCCTTGCCGGTCCGGATGATCTCGCGGAGCTTCTCGGCCTCCTCGTCGAGGTCGAAGGACTCCAGGCGCTTCTGCAGCGCGGCGGCGCCCATCGAGCCGTCGAAGTAGGTGCCGAAGCGGTCGCGCAGCTCGCGGTAGAGCAGCTCGTCGCCCTCGAGGTCCTGGACCTTGAGGTTCTTGAAGCGGTTCCACACCTCGTCGAGACGGTCGATCTCGCGCTGGGCGCGGTCGCGCAGCTGCTTCATCTCGCGCTCGGCGCCCTCGCGCACCTTGCGGCGGACGTCGGCCTTGGCGCCCTCGGCCTCGAGCTCGGCCAGGTCGGTCTCGAGCTTCTTGGCGCGGGCCTCGAGGTCGGCGTCGCGGCGGTTCTCGATCTGCTGGCGCTCGACGGAGACATGGGCCTCCAGCGAGGGCAGGTCGCGGGTGCGGCGCTCCTCGTCGACGTACGTGATCATGTACGCCGCGAAGTAGATGACCTTCTCCAGGTCCTTCGGGGCGAGGTCCAGCAGGTAGCCCAGCCGGGACGGGACGCCCTTGAAGTACCAGATGTGGGTGACGGGGGCGGCCAGCTCGATGTGGCCCATCCGCTCACGGCGCACCTTGGCGCGGGTGACCTCGACGCCACACCGCTCACAGATGATGCCCTTGAAGCGGACGCGCTTGTACTTGCCGCAGTAGCACTCCCAGTCCCGGGTCGGACCGAAGATCTTCTCGCAGAAGAGTCCGTCCTTCTCGGGCTTGAGGGTGCGGTAGTTGATGGTCTCCGGCTTCTTGACCTCGCCGTGGGACCACTGACGGATGTCGTCAGCGGTGGCCAGGCCGATCCGCAGCTCGTCGAAGAAGTTGACGTCGAGCACTATGCGTCAATCCCTCTCAGGGTTGTAAGTCTTGGGGTCTGGAACGGGGGTCCTGGGGCCGGCCGGGGACTCGGTGGATTGCACCGGTCCCCGTGCCGGACTCCCGTCAGACCTCTTCGACGCTGCTCGGCTCGCGCCGGGACAGGTCGATGCCGAGCTCCTCCGCAGCGCGGAAGACGTCCTCGTCGGTGTCGCGCATCTCGATGGACATGCCGTCCGAGGACAGCACCTCCACGTTGAGGCACAGGGACTGCATCTCCTTGATGAGCACCTTGAAGGACTCGGGGATGCCGGGCTCGGGGATGTTCTCGCCCTTGACGATGGCCTCGTAGACCTTCACGCGGCCGGTGACGTCGTCGGACTTGATCGTCAGCAGCTCCTGGAGGGCGTACGCGGCGCCGTAAGCCTCCAGCGCCCACACCTCCATCTCACCGAAGCGCTGGCCACCGAACTGAGCCTTACCACCCAGCGGCTGCTGGGTGATCATCGAGTACGGACCGGTCGAGCGGGCGTGCAGCTTGTCGTCGACCAGGTGGTGGAGCTTGAGGATGTACATGTACCCGACCGAGATCGGGTCCGGGAACGGCTCGCCGGAGCGGCCGTCGAACAGCCGGGCCTTGCCGGACGGGAGCACCATGCGCTCACCGTCGCGGTTCGGGATGGTGTGCTGCAGCAGACCGGCCAGCTCGTCCTCGCGCGCACCGTCGAAGACCGGGGTGGCGACGTTGGTGCCGGGCTCGACCTGGTCGGCGCCGATGACCTGGAGGCGCTGCGCCCACTCGTCCGCGAGGCCGGAGACGTCCCAGCCGCGGCTGGCGAGCCAGCCGAGGTGGATCTCCAGGACCTGTCCCGGGTTCATTCGGGACGGGACACCCAGCGGGTTGAGGATGATGTCGACCGGGGTGCCGTCCTCCAGGAACGGCATGTCCTCGATCGGCAGGATCTTGGAGATGACGCCCTTGTTGCCGTGACGGCCGGCGAGCTTGTCACCGTCGGTGATCTTGCGCTTCTGCGCGACGTACACGCGCACCAGCTGGTTCACACCGGGGGGAAGCTCGTCGCCCTCCTCGCGGTCGAAGACGCGCACGCCGATGACCTTGCCGGTCTCACCGTGCGGCACCTTCAGCGAGGTGTCGCGGACCTCACGGGCCTTCTCGCCGAAGATCGCGCGGAGCAGGCGCTCCTCCGGGGTCAGCTCGGTCTCACCCTTGGGCGTGACCTTGCCGACGAGGATGTCGCCGGCGACGACCTCGGCACCGATCCGGATGATGCCGCGCTCGTCGAGGTCGGCGAGGACCTCCTCGGAGACGTTCGGGATGTCCCGGGTGATCTCCTCCGGGCCGAGCTTGGTGTCACGGGCGTCGACCTCGTGCTCCTCGATGTGGATCGAGGAGAGGACGTCGTCCTGCACGAGGCGCTGCGACAGGATGATCGCGTCCTCGTAGTTGTGACCCTCCCACGGCATGAACGCGACCAGCAGGTTCTTGCCGAGCGCCATCTCACCGTTCTCGGTGGCGGGGCCGTCGGCGAGGACCTGGCCCTCGATCACCCGGTCGCCCTCGGAGACGACGACCTTCTGGTTGACCGAGGTGCCCTGGTTGGAGCGGGAGAACTTGGCGACGCGGTACGTGGTGTACGTGCCGTCGTCGTTGGCGACGGTGACGTAGTCGGCCGAGACCTCCTGGATGACACCGTCCTTCTCGGCCTTGATGACGTCGCCGGCGTCGGTGGCACAGCGGTACTCCATGCCGGTGCCGACCAGCGGCGCCTCCGCCTTGATCAGCGGAACGGCCTGGCGCATCATGTTCGCGCCCATGAGGGCACGGTTGGCGTCGTCGTGCTCGAGGAACGGGATCATGGCGGTCGCGACCGACACCATCTGGCGCGGCGAGACGTCCATGTAGTCCACGTCGTCGGGCGCGACGTAGTCGACCTCGCCGCCACGGCGGCGGACCAGCACGCGGGCCTCGGCGAACCGGAGCTCGTCGGTCAGCGGCGCGTTGGCCTGGGCGATGACGAAGCGGTCCTCCTCGTCGGCGGTCAGGTAGTCGACCTCGTCGGTGACCTGACCCTCGACGACCTTGCGGTACGGCGTCTCGACGAAGCCGAACGCGTTGACGCGGCCGTACGAGGCGAGCGAGCCGATCAGACCGATGTTCGGGCCTTCGGGGGTCTCGATCGGGCACATGCGTCCGTAGTGGGACGGGTGCACGTCACGGACCTCGAAGCCGGCCCGCTCACGGGACAGACCACCCGGGCCGAGCGCGGACAGACGACGCTTGTGCGTCAGCCCGGACAGCGGGTTGTTCTGGTCCATGAACTGCGACAGCTGGCTGGTGCCGAAGAACTCCTTGATGGAGGCGACGACCGGCCGGATGTTGATCAGGGTCTGCGGCGTGATCGCCTCGACGTCCTGGGTCGTCATGCGCTCGCGCACGACGCGCTCCATCCGGGCCAGACCCGTGCGGACCTGGTTCTGGATGAGCTCGCCGACGTTGCGCAGACGACGGTTGCCGAAGTGGTCGATGTCGTCGGTCTCGACGACGATCTGGGTGCCGTTCTCGCCGATCGTCTCGGTCTCGCCCGCGTGGAGCTTGACCAGGTACTTGATCGTGGCGATGACGTCGTCGGTGGTGAGCACACCGGCGTCCAGCGGCTCGTCGGCGCCGAGCTTCTTGTTCACCTTGTAGCGGCCGACCTTGGCGAGGTCGTAGCGCTTGGGGTTGAAGTAGAGGTTCTCGAGCAGCGTCTGAGCGGCCTCACGCGTCGGCGGCTCGCCCGGGCGCAGCTTGCGGTAGATGTCGAGCAGCGCGTCGTCCTGGCCCTGGGTGTGGTCCTTCTCCAGGGTGGCGCGCATGGACTCGTACTCGCCGAACTCCTGGAGGATCTGCTCGGTGGTCCAGCCGAGCGCCTTGAGGAGGACGGTGACGGACTGCTTGCGCTTGCGGTCGATGCGGACACCGACCATGTCGCGCTTGTCGATCTCCATCTCCAGCCAGGCACCCCGGGACGGGATGATCTTGGCGGAGAAGATGTCCTTGTCGGACGTCTTGTCGATGGAGGAGTCGAAGTAGACACCCGGCGAGCGGACGAGCTGCGACACCACGACACGCTCGGTGCCGTTGATGACGAAGGTGCCCTTGTTGGTCATGAGCGGGAAGTCGCCCATGAAGACCGTCTGGGACTTGATCTCGCCGGTCTCGTTGTTGGTGAACTCGGCCGTGACGAAGAGCGGCGCGGCGTACGTGAAGTCGCGCTCCTTGCACTCGTCGATCGAGTTCTTGGGGGGCTCGAAGCGGTGGTCGCGGAAAGTCAGCGACATCGACCCGGAGAAGTCCTCGATCGGCGAGATCTCCTCGAAGATCTCCTCGAGGCCGGACTTGGTGGGGACGTCCTGTCCGGACTCCAGAGCCGCCTCGACACGAGCCTTCCACGCGGCGTTGCCGAGCAGCCAGTCAAAGCTCTCGGTCTGCAGCGCGAGGAGGTTCGGAACCTCGAGGGGCTCCTTGATCTTTGCAAAGGAGATGCGCAGCGGGGCGGTGCTTGCGCCGTTGTTCGTATTCGCGGTCGAGGCGTTGCGCGAGGCGGCCAAGAGGGGGTCCTTCCGAGGGCTCGGACTCACTACGCGCGTACCGGTCCCACGCCGGACACGGAGACAGACTTCCCGATTCGACCAAAAGACCAGGTCAGGAGGGTCGGTCAACTGTGCTCTTGCGAGGGTATGCCCCTGGTGACGGGCAGGGGGCAGCTAACAGGCAGCGCAAAGGGTCAGTGTAGCCACTTGGCCCACTGATGTCCAGGGCGGGTAAATCGCGACCCTCGTTGTTCTCAACTCCGCGGCACCTCGCGCCGTTGGCGCACATCGATACTGCCCGTTCGGCCGCCGATCCATGCCTCGGATCCGGATCGTTGACGGCGCGTCCTGAGAATTGCGCGCGGCGTGCGGTTCGTCAAGGCCCCCGGCCGTCCGGGGCCATGCGGGGCGCACGGCGAAGATCACCATACTCCGCGTCCGGCTCAGCGCAAGGCAGGCGTCCCGAGCACGCCGAAGGGCGACCACCCGGATGGGTGATCGCCCTTCGAGAACGCCCTGTACGAGCGTCTGAGCGGGTCGGGAGACCCGCAGGGTGTTACTTGACCTCGACCGAGGCGCCGGCGGCCTTGAGGGACTCGGCAGCCTTCTCGGCGGCCTCCTTGGCGACCTTCTCGAGGACCGGCTTCGGGGTGCCGTCCACGAGGTCCTTGGCCTCCTTCAGACCCAGGGAGGTCAGCTCACGCACGACCTTGATGACCTGGATCTTCTTGTCGCCGGCGCCGGTGAGGATGACGTCGAACTCGTCCTTCTCCTCGACGGCCTCGGCGGCAGCGGCACCGGCGCCACCGGCGGCGGCAACGGCGACCGGGGCGGCGGCGGTGACGTCGAACTTCTCCTCGAACGCGGAGACGAACGCGGCGAGCTCGATGAGGGTCATCTCCTCGAACTGCGCGAGCAGGTCGTCCTGAGACAGCTTCGCCATGATGGCGGTCCTTCCACTAATTCGGCTGGTGCCGGGTGTACATGTGAGGCGGGCGTACGTTGGGCCCGCTGCGACCGTCGCCCCTAGGGGGCCACGATCAATGCGCGAGCCGAATTACTCGGCACCGCCCTGCTCGGCCTGCTTGGCACGGAGCGCGTCCACGGTGCGGACGAGCTTCGAGGGAAGCGCCTGGAAGAGCGCGGCAGCCTGGGACTGCTTGCCCTTCATGGCGCCCGCCAGCTTGGCGAGCAGAACCTCGCGGGACTCGAGGTCCGCGAGCTTCTTGATCTCATCGGCGGAGATGGCCTTGCCATCAAGGACACCGCCCTTGATGATCAGGTTGGGGTTCTCCTTGGCGAAGTCACGAAGACCCTTCGCCGACTCCACCGGGTCACCGGTGATGAAGGCGACAGCCGTCGGACCAGCGAACTGGTCGTCCAGCGTCGAGATCCCGGCCTCGTTGGCCGCAATCTTGGTCAGCGTGTTCTTCACCACGGCGTACTGGGCGTTCTCACCGAGCGAACGGCGCAGCTGCTTGAGCTGTGCCACGGTGAGACCGCGGTACTCGGTCAGCACGGCGGCGTTCGAGCTGCGGAACTTGTCCGTCAGCTCGGCAACCGCAGCAGACTTGTCGGGCCTCGCCATGAGCCTCGGCCTCCTTCCGGGTGATTCGGACCGCATGGGCTGAAGGAAGGAGACTGGGCAAAACGAAACGCCCCGGCGCAGGCGCACGGGGCGTGACTCGACCAGGTGTAATCACCTGGGAGTACATCCACTGTCACCTGCGCGGGTCGTCCGCAGCTAGCGGATCCTTCGGCCGCCGCGACTCTGACGAGCGCAGCAACGACCAGCGGTCTTTGGCTTCTGTGGAAGAGTACGGGAAGGCCCCGGCGCCAGGCAAATCGCCCGCCCGGCCCAGCGGCGGGCAGGGCGGACGGGCCCGTCGGCCGGGATGCTACGGGCCGGGGCGCTACGGGCCGGCACTACGGGCCGGCGCCGAGGCCGGGCCGCGCGGGCGGCACCGCCTCGCGCGGACCCCGGGCACCGGACCGGGCGTGGCCCCCGGGTCAGAGACCGCCGCCGGAGACCCCGGCGGAGGCACCGGCCCCGGCGGAGGCGCCCTGGGCCGCCCCCTGGCCCGCGCCCATCTGCTCCATCAGCTTCATGAAGTCGAACGTCTCGGAGGCCGGCGGCGCCGTGACGTCGGCCTTCACCCCGTAGTCCGAGTAGTGGGCGACGATCTTCACCTGGCCCTGGGGCATCGCCATGCCCAGGTCCATCTTGGCCGGGTAGCCGTCCTCGTCGACCCAGACCTCGGTGTCGTACCCCTTGACGCCGGACTTCTCGATCGCGGCGACCAGCTCCTTGCGCTCCTTCTCGGAGAGGACGCCGAGGGACGAGTTGGACGCGACGACGTCCTTGACCGAGAGCGTGCCCTTGTAGTGCTGGGTCTGGACGCCGTCGATCTTCTCGGGGCCGACGTGCTTCAGGTTCGGCGACTCCAGGAGCAGCGCGAGCTGCTGGGCCGGGGACTGGTTCATGTCCTCCATGCCGCGGGTCATCTGCTTCTGGATCTGCGGGTCGCCGGAGGCCTTCGCCATCGCGGCGAGGTCCATCTTCATCCAGCGCTTGCCGTCCATCTCGGCGGCGGCCTTGGTGCCGAGGTCCATGTACATGGCGTCGCCGAGCCACTTCATCCGGATCTGCTCCGGCATCTCCGAGCCGGACCCCGCCCCGGAGCCGCCCGCCATCTCCGGCGGCATCTTCATGGTCATGTCCATCAGCATCGGGTCCCAGCCCATGACGCCGGACATCTCCATCGTCCCGGACTCGCCCGGCACCCCGGCCATGGTCATCGACATCCGGACCTTGGCGGTCTTCGCCTCCGCCGTCTTCTTGTAGGCGGCCTGGACGACCTTGGTCACGGCGTCCCGGGACTGCGTCTCGGGCGCCCCGGCGGCCTTCTTGCCGCTCGTCTCCTCGCCCTGACAGCCGACGACCCCCACCAGGACCGTGATCGCGACCGCGGACATGCCTACACGCGTGCGTACGGACATACGCCTGCCCCCACCCCTTGTGCTCTCCCTATGAGTACACAAATGACACTAACGCACGCCTCTGACAACCTCCCGGAAATACGGCCGGCCCCCGCCGCTCCTGAGAGCTGCGGGGGCCGGTCGCTGTGTACGGGACACGAGACCCGTCGACTGCCGTCAGGTTCAGACGGCGGCCGGGTCCTCCTCGACGAGGAGGTTGCGGGTGCGGTTGGCGTCCAGCGGGATGCCGGGGCCCATCGTGGTGGTCAGGGTCGCCTTCTTGATGTAGCGGCCCTTCGCGGCGGACGGCTTCAGACGGAGGATCTCCTCCAGCGCCGCCGCGTAGTTCTCGACCAGCTTCGTCTCGTCGAAGGAAACCTTGCCGATGATGAAGTGCAGGTTCGAGTGCTTGTCGACGCGGAACTCGATCTTGCCGCCCTTGATGTCGTTGACGGCCTTGGCGACGTCCATCGTGACGGTGCCGGTCTTCGGGTTCGGCATCAGACCACGCGGGCCGAGGACGCGGCCGAGGCGGCCGACCTTGCCCATGAGGTCCGGGGTGGCGACGACCGCGTCGAACTCGTTCAGGCGGTTGCCCTTGGAGATCTCGTCGATCAGTTCGTCGGAGCCGACGATGTCGGCGCCCGCGGCTTCCGCGGCCGCAGCACGGTCACCGGTCGCGAAGACCAGGACCCGGGCGGTCTTGCCGGTGCCGTGCGGAAGGTTCACGGTGCCACGGACCATCTGGTCGGCCTTGCGCGGGTCAACGCCCAGGCGGAAGGCGACCTCGACGGTGCCGTCGAACTTGGTGGCGGCGGTGTCCTTGGCGAGACGGACGGCCTCGAGGGGGGCGTAGTTGCGCTCCCGGTCGATCTTGGCGTCCGCGCCGCGGAGTGCCTTGCTGCGCTTCACTGCTTCTCCTGGTGTGGTTCAGGTGTGGAGTCGTGGTGCGGGCCGGCGCGTGGCCCTCCCACAGGTCGTACGGGGGCTGCTCAGCCCTCGACCGTGATGCCCATGGAACGGGCGGTGCCGGCGATGATCTTCTCGGCGGCGTCCAGGTCGTTGGCGTTGAGGTCGGGCAGCTTGACCGAGGCGATCTCGCGGACCTGGGCGCTCGTGAGCTTGGCGACCTTGGTCTTGTGCGGCTCGCCGGAGCCCTTGTCCACACCCGCGGCCTTGAGGATCAGCTTGGCGGCCGGCGGAGTCTTGGTGATGAAGGTGAAGGAGCGGTCCTCGTAGACCGTGATCTCCACCGGCACGACCATGCCACGCTGCGACTCGGTCGCGGCGTTGTAGGCCTTGCAGAACTCCATGATGTTGACGCCGTGCTGACCCAGGGCGGGGCCGACCGGCGGAGCCGGGTTGGCCGCACCGGCCTGGATCTGGAGCTTGATAAGCCCCGTGACCTTCTTCTTCTTGGGAGGCATTGCTCTCTCCGGGTCCTAGTGAGAGTTTTCAGCCGCCATCCGACGTCATCCGGATGGAGGCATACCGCACAACGATAACGGGTATCCATGCGCGGCCAAAAACCGAGCAGGTCAGAACGGGCGTGAAGCCCGGTCTGACCTGTTCGGAAGCCGTATGTGTCAGTTCTTCTGGATCTGGTCGAAGCTCAGCTCGACCGGGGTCTCGCGGCCGAAGATCTCGACGAGGCCCTTGACCTTCTTCGAGTCGGCGTTGATCTCGTTGATCGTGGCCTGGAGCGTGGCGAACGGGCCGTCGGTGACGGTGACCGAGTCGCCCACCTCGAAGTCCAGCACCTGGACCTCGACCTTGCGGGCCGGAGCCGGCTTGCCCTCGGCCTCGGCGGCCTCGCGGGCGGCCTTCTCCTCGGCCTCGGGGGCGAGCATCTTGACGATCTCGTCCAGGGTCAGCGGGTACGGGTCGTAGGCGTTGCCCACGAAGCCGGTGACGCCGGGCGTGTTGCGGACGACGCCCCAGGACTCGTTCGTCAGGTCCATCCGGACGAGGACGTAACCGGGCAGCTTGTTCTGCCGGACGTTCTTCCGCTCGCCGTTCTTGATCTGGACGATCTCTTCCTCGGGGACCTCGGCCTGGTAGATGAAGTCCTCGACGTTCAGCGAGACGGCGCGCTGCTCCAGGTTGGCCTTCACGCGCTTCTCGTAGCCCGCGTAGGTGTGGATCACGTACCACTCGCCGGGCAGACCGCGCAGCTCGTCGCGGAGGGCGGCGATCGGGTCGGCCGGCGCCTCCGGCTCGGCCTCGGCGGCGGCCTCGTCCTCGGTGTCCGTGTCCTCGGCGTCCTGGACGGTCTCGGCGTCCTCGGCGTTCTCGACGCCGGCCTCGGCATCCTCGGTGTCGGCGTCGGCCTCGGCGGGCTCGTCGGCCCCCGCCTCGGCGGCCTCCTCGTCCGCGCCCTCGTCCTCGACGTGGAGCGCGGCGTCCTCGGCGGCCTCGCCGACAGCGGCGTCCGCAGCTTCCGCCTGGTCCTCGTCGGCCGCCTCGACGACGTCGAGCTCGTCCTGGGCGGACTCGTTCAGGTTCGGGTCAGACACGGTGGCTGCTTCTTCCTGGATACAGATGGGGTGGAACATGCGAAAAGGGGCGCCGGGATGGGCGCCCTCCGCGGGAATCAGCCGAAGACGTACTTGACTGCTTCCTGGAAGCCGAGGTCAATCACGGTCACCAGACCGATCATGATGACGACGAAGACGATAACGACGGTCGTGTACGTCGTCAGCTGGCTGCGAGTCGGCCAGACGACCTTGCGCAGCTCGGCGACAATCTGGCGGTAGAAGAGCGCGAGACGGCCCAGCGGGCCCTTCTTTCCGCGCTTGCCGCCCTTGCGGCCCTTCTTCTTCGACTCCTGTGCTTCGTCCTCGGCATCAGGCATGTCGATGGAGCCTACGGCATCCGTCACGTCTCTCACCTGATTCCGGGTCGGCCGTGCCGCGCCCGGGTGGAGCCGCACGGCGGTGCAATGAAGTACATACCTGCGCACACAACCTGGCGGTGTGTGTAGCAGGGCCGGAGGGACTTGAACCCCCAACCGCCGGTTTTGGAGACCGGTGCTCTACCAATTGAGCTACGACCCTTTGTGGTTCTCCCCCAACCTACCGCATCCGTGGAAGTGGTCGGTGAGGGCCAACGAGCAGAGAGTGTACGTGGTCAGCGGCCCCGCGTCGAACAGATAGCTCCGGACGCGACCCGCGCACCGGCGGCGCGCCCCGGCAGCGGCCCGCCCCGGAGCCCGCCCCGGACCCTTCCCCGCGCCCCGCCGCCGGGCCCGGCCACGGCCCGCCCGACCCTGCCGCGGGATCCCGGCCCCGCCGTCTTTCCCGGTCTGGGACGATGGCCGCATGAGCGCTGCTACCCCTCCCACCGAGCGCCGGGTCTCCGCCCGAGTCGGCGCGATCTCCGAGTCCGCGACCCTCGCCGTCGACGCCAAGGCCAAGGCCCTCAAGGCCGCCGGCCGTCCGGTGATCGGCTTCGGCGCGGGCGAGCCCGACTTCCCGACGCCCGACTACATCGTCGAGGCGGCGGTCGAGGCGTGCCGCAACCCGAAGTACCACCGCTACACCCCGGCGGGCGGGCTGCCCGAGCTGAAGGCCGCGATCGCCGCCAAGACGCTGCGCGACTCGGGGTACGAGATCGACGCCTCCCAGGTGCTGGTGACCAACGGCGGCAAGCAGGCGATCTACGAGGCGTTCGCCGCGATCCTGGACCCGGGCGACGAGGTCATCGTCCCCGCTCCGTACTGGACGACGTACCCCGAGTCGATCCGGCTGGCCGGCGGTGTGCCGGTGGAGGTGGTCGCCGACGAGACCACCGGTTACCGGGTGTCGGTCGAGCAGCTGGAGGCGGCCCGGACGGAGCGGACCAAGGTCGTCCTGTTCGTCTCCCCCTCCAACCCGACGGGCGCCGTCTACAGCGAGGCCGACGCCGAGGCGATCGGCCGCTGGGCCGTGGAGCACGGCCTGTGGGTGATGACGGACGAGATCTACGAGCACCTGGTCTACGGGGACGCCACCTTCACCTCGCTGCCGGCGATCCTCCCCGAGCTGCGCGACAAGTGCGTCGTGGTCAACGGCGTCGCCAAGACGTACGCCATGACCGGCTGGCGCGTGGGGTGGATCATCGGCCCCAAGGACGTGGTGAAGGCCGCGACGAACCTCCAGTCGCACGCCACCTCCAATGTGTCGAACGTCGCTCAGGTCGCCGCGCTGGCGGCCGTCTCGGGGAGCCTGGACGCGGTGGCCGAGATGCGGTCCGCCTTCGACCGCCGCCGCCAGACGATCGTGCGGATGCTCAACGAGATCGAGGGCGTCTACTGCCCGACTCCGGAGGGCGCGTTCTACGCCTACCCGTCGGTGAAGGGGCTGCTGGGCAAGGAGATCCGCGGCAAGCGCCCGCGGACGTCGGTGGAGCTGGCGGCGCTGATCCTGGACGAGGCCGAGGTGGCCGTCGTCCCCGGTGAGGCGTTCGGCACCCCCGGCTATCTGCGGCTGTCGTACGCGCTGGGCGACCAGGACCTGGTCGAGGGCGTCTCGCGGATGCAGAAGCTGCTGGCGGAGGCCCGCGACTGACCACCTCCTCCGGAATTTCCGGAAGCGAGGAGCGGGCTCCCGGCGGTGCGCCGGGGGCCCGCTCTTCCGTTCCCGGGTACACCCGATCGGTGAAAGGGGCTCCCGCGCGGGCGGCGGTTTTGGCAAGATCTCTCAATGGAGCGCGTACGAGATCTGCGGTTGTTGCCCAAAGCCCATCTGCACCTGCACTTCACCGGGTCGATGCGGCCCGGGACGCTGCTGGAGCTGGCCGACAAGTACGGCGTCCATCTGCCCGAGGCGCTGACCGGTGGCGAGCCGCCGCAGCTGCGGGCCACCGACGAGCGGGGCTGGTTCCGCTTCCAGCGGCTCTACGACATCGCCCGGTCCTGTCTGCGGGAGCCCGAGGACATCCGGCGGCTGGTGCTCGAGGCGGCCGAGGAGGACGTCCGGGACGGCTCGGGGTGGCTGGAGATCCAGGTGGACCCCACCTCGTACGCGCCGCGCCTGGGCGGTCTGATCCCGGCGCTGGAGGTCATCCTGGACGCGGTGGAGAGCGCCTCCCGGGAGACCGGGCTCGGCATGCGGGTCCTGGTCGCGGCGAACCGGATGAAGCACCCCCTGGACGCCCGCACCCTGGCCCGGCTCGCCGTCCGGTACGCGGACCGGGGCATCGTCGGGTTCGGGCTGTCGAACGACGAGCGGCGCGGGATGGCGCGGGACTTCGACCGGGCGTTCGCGATCGCGCGGGAGGGCGGGCTGCTGGCCGCGCCGCACGGGGGCGAGCTGACCGGCCCCGCCTCCGTACGGGACTGCCTGGACGACCTGCGGGCGGCGCGCATCGGGCACGGGGTGCGGGCGGCGGAGGACCCGCGGCTGCTGCGGCGGCTGGCCGAGAGGGGCGTGACGTGCGAGGTGTGCCCGGCGTCGAACGTGGCGCTGGGCGTGTACGACAAGCCCGAGGACGTACCGCTGCGGACCCTCTTCGAGGCGGGCGTGCCGATGGCGCTGGGCGCGGACGACCCGCTGCTGTTCGGGGCCCGGCTCGCGGCGCAGTACGAGATCGCGCGCGTGCACCACGGTTTCACCGACGAGGAGCTGGCCGAGCTGGCCCGTCAGTCGGTGCGCGGCTCGGCGGCGCCCGAGGACGTCCGGGCCAAGCTGCTGTCCGGGGTGGACGACTGGCTGGCGGCTCCGTAGGGCGGGCGGCCGCCGGGCGGGCCGTCCGTCCTACGGGGCCCGCCGGCGGGGCCGACCGTCCTATGGGGCCCGCCGGCGGCGGGGAGCGGCCCTCAGAGGCTGACGCCGACCGTCACCGGCTCGTTGACCAGGGTGACGCCGAAGGCGTCCCGCACGCCCGCGACGACCTCGCGGGCCAGGGCCAGCAGGTCCTCGGTGGTGGCCTCGCCGCGGTTGGTGAGGGCCAGGGTGTGCTTGGTGGAGATGCGGGCGGGTCCGGTGCCGTACCCCTTGGTGAAGCCGGCCTTGTCGATGAGCCAGGCCGCGGAGGTCTTGACGTGCCCCTCGCCGGCCGGGAAGGCGGGCGGGGTGACGTCCGGGCCGAGGCGGTCATGGACGCGGCCCAGGAACTCCTCGTAGTGCGCCTGCTCCAGGATCGGGTTGGTGAAGAACGAGCCCGCCGACCAGGTGTCGTGGTCGTCCGGGTCGAGGACCATGCCCTTGCCGGCGCGCAGCGCGAGCACCGTCTCGCGGGCGGTGGCGGCCGGGACGCGGTCGCCGGGCTCCACCCCGAGCGCCCGGGCCGTCTCGGCGTACTTGAGCGGCGCGCTCAGGCCGCCGGCGTCCTCCAGCTCGAAGCGGACGCGCAGCACCACGAAGCGCTCGGGGTCGGCCTTGAAGCGGCTGTGGCGGTACGAGAAGTCGCAGGCGGCGTTCGGGAGGGTCACCGTCTCGCCGGAGCGGCGGTCGTAGGCGACGACCTCGGTGAGGGTGGACGCGACCTCCTGGCCGTACGCCCCCACGTTCTGGATGGGGGTGGCGCCCGCCGAGCCGGGGATGCCGGCCAGGCACTCGATGCCCGCCAGCCCGGCCTCCACCGTGCGGGCCACGGCGTCGGTCCACACCTCGCCGGCCGCCAGCTCCAGGCGCGTGCCGTCCAGGGCGAAGCCCCGGGTGGCGATGTTCAGGGCGGTGCCGTCGAAGCCCTTGTCGCCGATCACCAGGTTGGACCCGCCGCCGATCACCAGCAGCGGGGTGCCGGTGCGGTCGGCCTCGCGGACGACGGCGACGACCTCGTCGTCGGTCGTGGCCGTCACGAGCCGGGTGGCGGGGCCGCCGAGCCGGAAGGTGGTCAGCGGGGCGAGGGGGGCGTCATGGAGTTCCTGCACGCGCCCAAGACTACGGTGCGGCTCGGACAGCCCGTTCCGGTACGCGCCTGAGGGGCGCCACGCGCGCGTGGCGCCCCCCGGGCCGCGCCGGGCGGGCGGCGGGTCAGGCGAGCCGGACCACGGCGCGGGACATGCCCAGCACCTTCTGGCCGGCGCTCATGGCGGTCAGGTCGACCCGTACCCGGTTGTCGTCCAGCTTCGCGGCGACCTTGGCGCTGACCTCGATCAGGGCGCCCGTCTCGTCGTTGGGCACGACGACCGGCTTGGTGAACCGCACGCCGTACTCGACGACCGCGGCGGGGTCGCCCGTCCAGTCGGTGACCACCCGGATCGCCTCGGCCATGGTGAACATGCCGTGCGCGATGACGTCCGGCAGCCCGACCTCCTTGGCGAACTTCTCGTTCCAGTGGATCGGGTTGAAGTCGCCGGAGGCGCCGGCGTAGCGCACCAGGGTGGCGCGCGTCACGGGGAAGTCCCGGGCCGGCAGCTCGGTGCCGACCTCGACCTCGTCGTACGCGATCTTCGCGGTCATCGCCTCACGCCTCCTCGGCCGCGCGGGCCACGAGCTTGGTCCATGCCGTCACGACGTGCTCCCCGGCCTCGTCGTGGACCTCGCCGCGGACGTCGAGGATGTCGTTGCCCGCGAGCGACTTGATCGCCTCGATGGTCGAGGTGACCGTGAGCCGGTCCCCGGCCCGGACCGGGCGGGTGTAGGCGAACTTCTGGTCGCCGTGCACCACGCGGCTGTAGTCGAGTCCCAGCCGCGGGTCCGCGATCACCTCGCCGGCCGCCTTGAAGGTGATGGCGAAGACGAAGGTGGGCGGGGCGATCACCTCGGGGTGGCCGAGCGCCTTGGCGGCCTCCGTGTCGGTGTAGACCGGGTTCTCGTCCCCGATCGCCTCGGCGAACTCGCGGATCTTCTCCCGGCCGACCTCGTACGGCGCGGTGGGCGGATAGGTCCGCCCCACGAAGGACTGGTCGAGCGCCATGGACTCGCTACCTCCTGGTGTGTGGTGGGACAACGACGCGAGACAAACGACACGAGGCCGCCCCCTGACGGGGACGGCCTCGTGTACGAGCCTGGTTCAGCGCGTCTCGCGGTGCGCAGTGTGTGCGTTGCAGCGCGGGCAGTGCTTCTTCATCTCAAGACGGTCCGGGTTGTTGCGCCGGTTCTTCTTGGTGATGTAGTTCCGCTCCTTGCACTCCACGCAGGCCAGCGTGATCTTCGGGCGGACGTCGGTGGCAGCCACGTGAGTGCTCCTTGACGGACGGATGGACGGATGAACGCAGAAAAGAGTAGCCGATCGAAGGACCGACCCCACAATCGGCTACTACGTGTAGCGGTGACCGGACTTGAACCGGTGACACAGCGATTATGAGCCGCTTGCTCTACCGACTGAGCTACACCGCTTTGATACGGAGTCCCTCACCCGAAGGTGAGGGCTACCGCACCAGAGCCCCAATACGGAATCGAACCGTAGACCTTCTCCTTACCATGGAGACGCTCTGCCGACTGAGCTATTGGGGCGAGCGAGGAAGACATTACACGGTCGGCCGCCGTTCGCCCAAATCCGATTCGCGGCACCTGCCCCGCACCGTCCCGGCCGCTCCTCCCGCCCCTCCCCCACCACCCTTCCGGCCCGTGCGCCGCCCCGTCCGGAGAGCTCTTGAAGGGCCTCCGGCAGCCGTCCCGGAGCCGTCCCGCGGCCCGCGCCGGTACGACTATTGCGCTCCTCCTCGATGCCCCGCCGGACGGCCCCTAGGCTCGGACACGCTGCGTGATCGTGCCAGTACACCCGTGCACCGGTCCCTCCCGGCGGCCCCGCCGCGGATCACGCCCGAGCCACCGAGCCGCCGAGCCCGCCAGGAGCCCGATGTCCTCCGACAGCCAGCAGCCGCAGCCGCCCGAGGGCGCCACCACCGACACCACCGCCCTGCTGCTGTGCGGCGCGCGCCTCACCGACGGCCGCGCCGTCGACGTACGCGTCGGCGGCGGGCGCATCGAAGCCGTCGGCACCGCGGGCAGCCTCCCCACCCACGGCGCCCGCGTCGACCTCTCCGGCTACCTGCTGCTGCCCGCCCCCGCCGAACCCCACGGCCACGCCGACACCGCGCTCAGCGCCGACTGCCCCGGCCCCGTCTCGTACGCCACCGAGGACGTCCAGCGCCGCGCCACCGAGGCCGCGCTGCTCCAGCTCGGCCACGGCGCGACCGCGCTGCGCGCCCATGTGCGCATCGGCGACGTCCACGGCCTCGGCCCGCTGGAGGCGGTCCTCCAGGCGCGGCGCTCGCTGCGCGGGCTCGCCGACCTGACGGCCGTCGCCGTGCCCCGGCTGCTGACCGGGGTGGCCGGCGCGGACGGGCTCGCCATGCTGCGCGACGCGGTCAAGATGGGCGCCGGCGTGGTGGGCGGCTGCCCCGACCTCGACCCGGACCCGGCCGGGTACGCCGAGGCGGTCCTGGAGGTCGCCGCCGAGCACGGCTGCCCCGTGGACCTGCACACCGACGGCGACGACCCGGCGCGCCTCGCACGGCTGGCCGCCATGGCCGGCGGGCTGCGCCCCGGGGTGGCCATCGGGCCCTGCGGGGCGCTGGGGCGGCTGCCGGGGGACGCGGCGGGGCGGGCGGCCGACCAGCTCGCGGCGGCGGGCGTGACGGTCGTGTGCCTGCCGCAGGGCGGCTGCGGCGGGACCGGGGTGCGGGGCGTCACCCCGGTACGGCTGCTGCGCTCGGCGGGCGTACGGGTCGCGGCCGGCAGCGGCACCCTGCGGGACGTCGCCAACCCGGTCGGGCGGGGCGACCCGCTGGAGGCGGCGTACCTGCTGGCCTCGCAGGGCGGGCTGCGCCCGGCGGAGGCGTACGAGGCGGTGAGCGGGGCCGCCCGGGAGGCGATGGGCCTGCCCCCTGTGCGGGTGGAGGCCGGGTTCCCGGCGGAGCTGCTGGCCGTGCGCGGGGAGCGGCTGTCGGGCGTGCTGTCCCTCGCGTACAGCCGGATCGTGGTGCACCGCGGGCGGGTGGTGGCGCGGACCAGCGCCGTACGGGAGTACTGCGACTCGGCGGCGGCGCTCGAACTTCCGCGCCAGGGGCGGCCCGACGCCCGTCCGTGACGCCGATACTGCGCGCTTTCGGCCCCGGCGTCGTACGGTCGGGAGCATGCGCATTGTCATCGCAGGTGGACACGGTCAGATCGCCCTGCGGCTGGAGCGGCTGCTCTCGGCCGGCGGGCACGAGGTCGCGGGCGTCATCCGCAATCCCGAGCAGGAGGACGCCCTGCGGGAGGCCGGTGCCGAACCGGTCGTGCTGGACCTGGAGTCGGCGACCGAGGAGGCGCTGGCGGAGGTGCTGGCGGGCGCCGGCGCGGTGGTCTTCGCGGCGGGCGCCGGCCCCGGCAGCGAAGTGGGGCGCAAGGACACGGTGGACCGGGGCGCGGCGGTGCTGTGCGCGGACGCGGCGGAGCGCGCGGGCGTACGGCGCTATGTCGTCGTGTCGGCGATGGGCGCCGACGCCGGGCGCGAAGGGGACGAGGTGTTCGACGCGTACCTGCGGGCCAAGGGCGCGGCGGACGACCATGTGCGCGCCAAGCGCGGGCTGGACTGGACGATCCTGAAGCCCGGCATCCTGACGAACGACGCCGGCACCGGGCTGGTCCGCCTGGAGGCGGAGACCGGGCGCGGTCCGGTGCCGCGCGACGACGTGGCGGCCGTGCTGGCCGAGCTGGTGGAGACCCCGGCTACGGCGGGGCTGACGCTGGAGCTGGTCAGCGGCTCGGTGCCGGTGACGGTGGCCGTCAAGGCCGTGGCGGGGCAGTGATGTTCGCCGACCCGGTGGTCGTGGAGCGCGCCGAGCAGCCGTACGTCTTCATGCGGCGCTCGGTGCGGATGGACGGCTTCGCGGAGATCGCGGACCGGCTCCCCGAGCTGATCGGCTGGCTGGCGGCGCGGGACCTGGCGATCGCGGACGCGCCCTTCTTCCGCTACGTCACCGTCGACATGGCGAGCGAGTCGCTGGTGGAGGCGGGGGTGCCGGTCGCCGCGTCCTCCGCCCCGCCGGAGCCGGAGGGCGATGTCGGCGTCGCCCTGCTCCCGGCCGGCCGCTACGCCACCCTCACCCATGTCGGCCACCCGGACCGGCTGCTCGCGGCGGCGCAGTGGCTGCGCGAGTGGGCCGGCGAGAAGGGCCTGGAGTGGGACATGCGGGAGGTGGACGGCGTCGAGCGGTGGGGCTGCCGGCTGGAGTCGTACCGCACGGACCCGCGCGTGGAGCCCGACCCGTCGCGCTGGGAGACGGAGCTGGCGTTCCGCCTGGCCGACCGGGCGCCCTGAGCCGCCGCGCCCGTCCCCCGGCCCGGCGGGCGCCCCTGACGAAGATGGCCCCTGATCCGCGTTTCCGCAGATCAGGGGCCATTCAACGTGTGGCGGCGGCAGGATTCGAACCTGCGTAGGCTAAGCCGACGGATTTACAGTCCGCTCCCATTGGCCGCTCGGGCACACCGCCATGGGTTGTCGCCGGGGACGTGGCCGCTTTCGCGGTGCTCCTTGGCAACGACGTAAACGATACCCGATGTCCGGGGGTGCTCCGCCACCGGATTGATCAGCGCCGGGGGTGGGTGGGATGGCTAGGCTAGGACGACCCCTCAGCACGCGACCCAAGGAGCCACAGGACATGGCCGACTCCAGTTTCGACATCGTCTCGAAGGTCGAGCGGCAGGAGGTCGACAACGCCCTCAACCAGGCGGCGAAGGAGATCTCCCAGCGCTACGACTTCAAGAACGTCGGGGCGTCCATCAGCTGGTCCGGCGAGAAGATCCTGATGCAGGCGAACTCCGAGGAGCGGGTCACCGCCATCCTCGACGTCTTCCAGTCCAAGCTGATCAAGCGCGGTATCTCGCTGAAGGCGCTGGACGCCGGTGAGCCGCAGCTGTCCGGCAAGGAGTACAAGATCTTCGCCTCCATCGAGGAGGGCATCTCCCAGGAGAACGCCAAGAAGGTGGCGAAGGTCATCCGCGACGAGGGCCCCAAGGGCGTCAAGGCGCAGGTGCAGGGCGACGAGCTGCGGGTCAGCTCCAAGAGCCGTGACGATCTCCAGGCCGTGATCGCGCTGCTGAAGGGGCAGGACTTCGACTTCGCCCTCCAGTTCGTGAACTACCGGTAGGTCCCGGGGGCCCGTGCGGGACGGGCCGGTGCGTGACCGCCCCGGCCCGTCCGTCCGTCCGTGGCGGATCGTCGTGTCGGAAAGCCGCCGGACGCCCGGGCGGCGCTGCCGGAGACTGGTGGGGACGCGACGAAGGGAACGGATCATGACGGTGTACGCGTACGTCGACGGCCCGCTGGGCGACATGCTCCTGGTCGGCGAGGAGTCCGCGGACGGCCGCACCGCGCTCGCCTCGCTGTCCCTGCCCGGCCAGAAGGGCGCCGCGGTCGTACGGGACGGGTGGCGCCACGCCCCCGGGGCGTTCGAGGACGTCGCGGCGCAGCTGCGGCGGTACTTCGACGGCGGGCTGACCCGTTTCGACGTCGCGTACGCCGGCGGGGTCGGCACCGACTTCCAGCGGCGTGTGTGGCGGGCGCTGGACGACCTGCCGTACGGCTCGACCGTGTCGTACGGCGAGATCGCGGCCCGGGTCGGCGCCCCGGGGGCCGGTGTGCGGGCGGTGGGGACGGCGATCGGGCGCAATCCGCTCCTGGTCGTGCGCCCCTGCCACCGGGTGATCGGCGCGGACGGGGCCCTGCGCGGCTACGCGGGCGGGCTGGAGCGCAAGGAGCGGCTGCTCGCGCTGGAAGGCGCGCTCGTACGGTGACGGACGGGCTCTTCGTGGCGGCGCGCGACCGGGCGGAGGTCGCGCCCGGCGCGGTGCACGTGCCGGGGTGGCTGCCGATCGGCAGGCAGCGGGAGCTGGTCGAGGCGTGCCGGGAGTGGGCGCGGGGGCCGGTGCCGATGCGCCACACGGTGCTGCCGGGCGGCGGTGTGATGTCCGTGCGGACGGTGTGCCTGGGCTGGCACTGGCAGCCGTACCGCTACACCCGGACGGCCGGGGACGTGAACGGCGCACGGGTGGCTCCCTTTCCCGGCTGGCTGGCGGACCTGGGGCGGGCGGCGCTGGTGGCGGCGTACGGCGAGGAGGACGGCCGTGCCGCCGGGTACGCCCCGGACGCGGCGCTGGTCAACTTCTATGACGGGGACGCCCGGATGGGCATGCACCAGGACAAGGAGGAGCGGTCCTCCGCCCCGGTGGTGTCGCTGAGCATCGGGGACAGCTGTGTCTTCCGCTTCGGCAACACCCGGACGCGGGGCCGCCCTTACACGGACGTGGAGCTGCTGTCGGGCGATCTCTTCGTCTTCGGCGGTCCGTCGCGCTTCGCCCACCACGGTGTGCCCAGGATCTTCCCGGGGACGGCGGACCCGGCGGTGGGGATGAGCGCGGGGCGGCTGAACATCACGCTCCGGGAGACCGGACTCACCGGCGGGGCGGGGCCCTCCCGTTCAGCGTGAGCGGGAGTGGCCGAAGAGTATGCGGTACGCGATCAGCAGCACCAGCGCGCCGCCTATGGCCGCGAGCCAGGTGGGGCCGTCGTAGAACTCGTTGCTGATCGGCCGGTCCAGGAAGCGCGCCGAGATCCAGCCGCCGACGAAGGCGCCCGCGATGCCGATGAGGGTGGTGCCGATCAGTCCGCCGGGGTCGCGGCCGGGGAGCAGCACCTTGGCGACGACTCCGGCCACCAGCCCCAGAATGATCCAGCTCAGGACGTCCATGCCGTGAACCTGCCTTTCGTACGCTGTCGTCGGGTAAGACGCCCCGGGTGGCGCGGGTGGTTGCGGCGGGGCGTGGGGCGCGGCGGCAACGTGCCCCGCCGCGCGCCTCATATGCCCGGGCGGGCAGGCGGGCGGGACGGGCGCCCGGGGCCGGGGCGCGACGGCGGGTTCGCGGTCATGGGTTCATGCTGCACCACGGCACTGACAACGACGTGAGGATCATCACGCGAGGACGACGCGGACGCCCTCCCGGGCCAGGAACGCGGTGAGTTCCTCGAAGGTGGGCGCCGCGTCCACGAGCGGGCCGGCGCCGAGGCATCGCCGCGCCACGCCGGAGTCGTGCCAGACGAGGGTGAACGGCCGGCGCGGGCCGAAACCGCCGCTGAGGCAGTCGCTCAGCGCTCCGAGGTTCCCGCCGTAGTACCCGCCCGGGCCGTTGAGGGTTTCCCCCAGGGCGCAGTAGAAGCTCGCGAGGTCGGTGACGTGGCGGCCGTCGAGGTGGTGGGTGTCCGTGTCCGCCGGGGCGGGCCGGACGCGCCCGCCGTGGTTGCCCAGGGCCAGCCGCAGCCAGGCCCACCGCCCTTCGGGGCAGAGCTCCGTCCACCGGTCCTTCTCCGGGGGCGGGCCGTCCGCCCACAGTTCGTGGGCCCGGCGGGCGGCGGGCCGGGGCCGGTCGTCGCCGTCCCACGCGACCATCAGGTCCACCAGGCCGGGGCCGTACGGCGACGGCTGCCAGGAGGTGACGTACCAGGAGGCGAGCGCGGACCACATCGGGCGGCCGGTCCGGTCGAGCAGCTCCAGCCCGGCGCGCAGCGTGAAGTCGTCGTCCCGCGCCAGGGCGGTGAGCAGCGCCGTGCCGGGTGCTCCGCCGAGCAGGTGCACCGGCTCGGCCGCCGCGGGGGCGGCCGGGCCGGGTGGCTCGATCAGCACGACGTCCTTGGCCGTGCCCAGCGGCACCGTCGACCAGCCGGTCGACAGGCGGTAGCCGGGCGAGAGCGGGGGCTTGGCGGGGAGGTCGGGCGTCGCCTCGTCCCACCGCACGGCCTCCAGCGAGAGGTCGAGCAGGGACAGGTCGCGGGCGCAGGGGCGTACACCGGTGACGCGTACGTCCCGCAGGTCCCACTCGGACGTCACGACGTCACCGCCGCGTCGGAGGCTCTCCAGGGTGAGCAGGCCCACGGGCCCCGATCCCGTGGCGCGCGCGGTGGCGACGGCCGTCTGGAGGGGGCCTTCGGGGGCGCAGCCGAGCAGTTCCCAGCGTTCGCGCGGGGGCGGCGGGGGCGGGTCGGCGAACAGCCGGTCCACGGCGGGCCCTTCGGCGAGGACGGAATCGTCCTCGTCGTCGACCAGGCGCCAGGCGAAGGTGGTGCCCCGGGTCACCGGGCCGTGAAGGGGCGGTCGGTGGGGACGATCTCCTTGCCCAGCGGGAGCAGGGAGACCGGGATGAGCTTGAAGTTCGCGATGCCCAGCGGGATGCCGATGATGGTGACGCAGAGGGCGATGCCGGTGGCGATGTGGCCGAGGGCGAGCCACCAGCCGGCGAGGATCAGCCACAGCACGTTGCCGACGCAGGAGGCGGCGCCCGCGTCGCGCCGGTCGACGACGGTCTGGCCGAAGGGCCACAGGGCGTAGAGGCCGATGCGGAAGGCGGCCAGCCCGAAGGGGATGCCGATGATCGTGACGCAGAGCAGCAGGCCCGCGAGGATGTAGCCGACGAACAGCCAGAAGCCGCCCAGGACGAGCCATATGACGTTGAGGATTGCTTTCATGGGCGGCGACCTGCCATCTGTTCGAGTCGGGCGATGCGTTCCGCCATCGGCGGGTGGGTCGAGAACATCTTGGCGAAGCCCTGGCCGGGGCGGAACGGGTTGGCGATCATCATGTGGCTCGCGGTCTCGATCCTCGGTTCCGGCGGCAGCGGCAGCCTCTTGGTGCCCGCCTCCAGTTTGCGCAGGGCGGAGGCCAGGGCGAGCGGGTCCCCGGTGAGCTGCGCGCCGGAGGCGTCCGCCTCGTACTCCCGGGAGCGGCTGATGGCGAGCTGGATCACGGAGGCGGCCAGCGGCCCCAGGAGCATGATCAGCAGCATGCCCAGCAGGCCGGGTCCGTCGTCGTCGTCGGACCTGCCGATGGGGATCAGCCAGGCGAAGTTGACCAGGAACATGATCACGGAGGCGAGGGCTCCGGCGACCGAGGAAATCAGGATGTCGCGGTTGTAGACATGGCTCAGCTCGTGGCTGATCACTCCGCGCAGCTCGCGCTCATCGAGGAGCTGGAGGATCCCCTCGGTGCAGCACACGGCGGCGTTGCGCGGGTTGCGGCCGGTGGCGAAGGCGTTGGGGGCCTGAGTGGGCGAGATGTAGAGCCGCGGCATCGGCTGGCGGGCCTGCGTGGACAGCTCGCGGACCATCCGGTACAGCTGCGGCGCCTGGAACTCGCTGACGGGGCGCGCCCGCATGGCGCGCAGGGCGAGCTTGTCGCTGTTCCAGTACGCGTACGCGTTGGTGCCCAGCGCCACGACGAGCGCGACGACGAGGCCCGTACGGCCGAAGAAGCTGCCGATCAGGATGATGAGTGCGGACAGTCCCCCGAGGAGTACGGCGGTCTTCAGCCCGTTGTGCCGGCGGTGCACGGTACGCCCTCCAAGTGGTGCGGCGGGGGACCCTTTGCCTGGTGCTGGTCCACTGCTCAGTGGACCCTCCCGTACTGGTCAACGCCAGGCGGGCATGGCGGGTTCCCTTGCGCCCCGGGGGCGGGGATGGGCCGTACGGGTGACTCAGCGCGGGGCGGGCAGCCCGGCCTTCTCCAGCGCCTCGGGGACCGGTTCGACGTCGCTGGTGCAGTGGGCGCAGCGGCTGGCCACGGCCGGGATCCCGGTGTAGCAGCGGGGGCAGTCGCGCATGGCGGCCTTGATGTCGAAGGGCTCGTCGCGCTTGAACCGGGTCTGGATCCTCATCATCGGCACGACGACGCAGAAGTAGAGCACCGCGGCGGTGATCACGAAGGCGAGGGCGGCACTGATGAAGAGGCCGTAGGGGAACTTGGCGTCCCTGACCGTGAAGTAGGAGTGGCTGAAGTCCCCGACGGTGCCGGTGGCCATCCCGATGAGCGGGGTGATGAAGGCATTGCTGAAGGCGGTGACGACGGCGGTGAAGGCGGCGCCGACGGCCAGACCGATCGCCATGGAGATGACGTTCCCCCGGAGGAGGAAGTCCTTGAATCCGTTCAGCACGGTGGTGCTCCTAGGTAGTGCGTGAGGGGCGGCCGAGGGGCTCAGAAGAGGGTGTCGGCGGCGAAGCGCAGCACCAGCTGGGGGTAGCCGGAGAGCACCACGCCCGCGACGGCCGTGAGGACGATGGCGGTGGTGAGGGGGACGGGTGCGCGGACGCCCCGGGCGGCGCCGGACCGCGCGGCCGGTGCCTCGGTGGTGTCCCGCGTCGCGCCCTCCGGCGCGCGGAACAGTACCGCCGTCCAGCGCAGGTAGTAGTAGAGCGCGATCACGACGTTGACGCCCATGACGACGGCGAGCCAGCCCAGCCCCGCGTCGACCGCCGCCGAGAAGACCACGACCTTGGCGAACAGGCCGATGATGCCGGGCGGCAGGCCGGCCAGGCAGAGCAGGAAGAAGGCCAGCACGAGGGCGGCGGCGGGGCTCTCGGCGTACAGGCCCCGGTAGTCGGAGATCCGGTTCAGCGGGTGCCGTCGGGCCACCAGGGCGGCCACCGCGAAGGCTCCGAGGTTCACCACGGCGTACATCAGGGCGTACGCGACGGTGGCACCGATCTGGTCGTCGCCGGACCAGGCGGCGGCCGCGATGGGCACCAGGAGGTACCCCGCCTGGGCCACCGACGACCAGGCGAGGAGCCGTACGGCGCTCCACGCGCGCGTGGCGCCCTGCCGGAGCGCGGCCACATTGCCGGCGGTCATGGTGAGCGCGGCCAGGACCGCCAGGGCCGGGCCCCAGACGTCCGCGTACGTGGGGAAGGCGACGACGGTGACCAGGATCAGCCCGGTGAAGCCGACGGCCTTGCCGACGACGGACAGGTAGGCGGCGACGGGCAGCGGCGCGCCGACGTAGGTGTCGGGCACCCAGAAGTGGAAGGGCGCGGCGGCCGTCTTGAAGGCGAAGCCGACGAGGGTGAGGGCGACGCCCGCCTCGGCGAGGGTCTCCAGCCGGCCCGGCACGTCGTCCAGGCTCTGGGCGATCTCGGTGAGGTGGAGGGAGCCCGTCGCGGCGTACACGAAGCTCACCCCGAGCAGGGTGACGGCCGTGGCGGTGACGGAGGACAGGAAGAACTTGAGCGCCGCCTCGCCGGACATGCGGTCGCCGCGCTTGAGGCCGACGAGCGCGAAGGCGGGCAGCGAGGCGACCTCCAGGGCGACGACCAGCGTCGCCAGGTCCCGGGACGCGGGCAGCAGCGCGGCGCCCGCGGCGGAGGACAGCAGCAGGAACCAGAACTCCCCGGCGGGAAGCTCCTCCTCGGTGTCGCGCAGCGACAGCAGGGCCGTCACGAGCGCGCCGCCCAGCACCAGGAACTGGACGACCAGGGTGAAGTGGTCGGCGGTGTAGCTGCACGCGGCGGCGTCGGTGGTGAGGCAGAAGGTGGACCGGTCGCCCTCGCGCAGCGGTACGAGGGTGAGGACCGCGGCGGCCAGTCCGGCGATCGCCGCCCGGCCGAGGTACCGCTTGCGTCCCTTCGGTACGAGGAGGTCGGCGACCAGGACGGCCAGGGCGGTCACCGCGGCGAGCACCGGGGGCGCGATGGCGGCCCAGTCGACGGACTGGACGAGGTCGCCCGCGGTCGGGGCGTCGCCGGCGGCGGCGCTCAGGGCGGCGAGGGTCACGACTTTCCTCCTGCGAGGAGCTTCTGCACGGCCGGGTCGGTCAGGCCGAGGAGGACCGCGGGCCAGAGGCCGGCGACGACGGTGAGGACGGCCAGGGGCGTCCAGGCGGCGTACTCGTACCCCTGGATGTCGGGGAGGGCCGGCTGGTCGTCCGCGGGCCTGGCGCCCATGCAGACGCGGCGTACGACGACCAGCAGGTACGCGGCGGTGAGCAGCGTGCCGAACGCGCCGGCCGCCATGAAGGTGAGGAACGCGGGACGGCTGAGGCCCTCGGCGGGCCGGAAGGCGCCGAACAGTGCGAGCATCTCGCCCCAGAACCCTGCGAGGCCGGGCAGTCCGAGCGAGGCGACGGCGGCGAAGGCGAGGAGGCCGCCGAGGCGGGGGGCGCGGCCGTAGAGCGCCGCGCCGGTGGCCCCGGCGAGGGTGTCGAGGTCGGCGGTGCCGTACCGGTCCTTGATCGCGCCGACCAGGAAGAACAGCAGGCCGGTGATGAGGCCGTGGGCGATGTTGGCGAACAGCGCGCCGTTGACCCCGGTGGGGGTCATGGTGGCGATGCCGAGCAGGACGAAGCCCATGTGGCCCACGGAGGAGTAGGCGATCAGGCGCTTGAGGTCGCCCTTGGCGCCGGTGCGGGCGAGGGCCAGGCAGGCGAGGGATCCGTAGATGATGCCGGCGGCGGCGAACGCGGCGAGGTACGGCGCGAGCGCGTGCATGCCGTCCGGGGCGATCGGCAGGGCGATCCGGACGAATCCGTACGTACCCATCTTCAGCAGGACGCCGGCGAGGAGGACGGAGCCGACGGTCGGGGCCGCGGTGTGGGCGTCCGGGAGCCAGCTGTGCAGCGGCCACATCGGGGTCTTCACCGCGAGCCCGGCGGCGATCGCGAGAACGGCGATGACCTGCACGGACGTCGTGATGCCACGGCCGTTGTCAGTGGCGAGTGCCACCATGTCGAATGTGCCGGCCTTCAGCCCGATGAGCAGCAGGCCGAGCAGCATCACGACCGAGCCGAGCAGTGTGTAGAGGATGAACCGCCAGGCGGCGGGCCCGCGCCCCTCGCCGCCCCAGCGGGCGATGAGGAAGTACATCGGGATGAGCACCATCTCGAAGGCCAGGAAGAACAGCAGCAGGTCGAGGACGGCGAAGGTCGCCAGCGTGCCGCCCTCCAGGACGAGCAGCAGGGCGACGAAGGCCCGGGGCGAGGGGCCTTCGGGCATCTTGACGTAGCTGTACAGCGCGCAGAGGAAGCTCAGCAGCGCGGTCAGGACGAGGAGGGGGAGGGAAATGCCGTCGACGCCGAGGTGGATCCGCACGTCCAGCGCGGGGATCCAGCTGATGTCCGTGGTGGCCTGCATCCTGGACGGCTGGTCGTGGTCGAAGCCCAGCGCGAGGACGACCACGGCGGCGAGGATCGCGCCGGTGACCGTCACACCGTGGCGGAGCACGGCCTGGTCGGGGGACTTCCCCTTCAGCCCGGGCGGGGCGGGCAGGAGGGCGGTCGCGGCCCCGATGAGCGGGCCCACGACGATGAACGCGAGAAGGAACTGCATCACGGATTCGCTGATATCGATCACGGCTCACGCTCCGGCGGCGACGAGTACGGCGGCGATCGCCAGGACGACGGAGCCGGCGAGCAGGGTGCTGAGGTAGGTCTGCACATTGCCCGTCTGCGCCCGCCGGACGGCCCGGCCCAGCAGGTGGGTGCCGGTGCCCGCGCCGCGGACGTAGGTCTCGACGACCTCGCGGTCGAGGAAGGCGACCAGGGAGGCCGCGGCCCTGACGGGGCGCACGAAGAGGGCGGAGTACACGGCGTCGAGGTGGAAGCCCGCGGCGGCGTGGCGGTGCAGCGGGCCGAGCAGCAGCCGTCCGGGGTCGCCGGGGTCGGGAGCGGAGGCGATGTCGCCGTAGGCGGGGGTGTGGCCGGCGATGGCCTCCGCCTCGGAGACGGCGGGGGCCGCCCCGGGGTGGGCGGCGACCGCGCCCAGGGGGTGCCGGGCGGTGGCGGCGGTGGTGTGGCGCCAGGCGGCGTAGGTGACCAGGCCGCCGACGAGCGCGACCCCGGTGCCCAGGACGGCCGTGGTGACGGTCGGCGTCAGGGCGTGGCCGTCGAACCAGTCGCCGAGCACGCCCACGGCCAGGCCGAAGGCGAGCGAGGGCAGGGCCAGCACCCACAGCACGGCGTTCATGACCAGCGGCGTCCGGCCGTGGTCGGGGGCCTCGGTGCCCCGGCCGCGGAAGGCCAGCAGCCACAGCCGGGTCGCGTACCCGGCCGTGAGGAGGGCGGTGAGCAGACCGGCGACGAGGACGACCCAGCCGGCCCCGGCGGGCGCCACGGACCGGTCGCCGAGGGCGGTGTGCTCGGCGGCCACCAGGACGGCTTCCTTGGAGAAGAAGCCGGCGAAGGGCGGGATCGCGGCCAGCGCCAGCAGCGCGACGGTCATCGTCCAGTACGCGTCGGGGACGCGCGCGGCGAGGCCCCGCATCCGGGACATGGCGGCCAGCGAGTTGGTGCCGGCGGCGTGGATGATCACCCCGGCCGCGAGGAACAGCAGCGCCTTGAAGGCGCCGTGGGACAGGAGGTGGAAGACGGCGGCGCCGCGGTCGCCCACGGCCAGCGCGCCCGCCATGTAGCCGAGCTGGCCGATGGTCGAGTAGGCGAGGACCCGCTTGATGTCGTCCTGGGCGAGGGCGGCCAGTCCCGAGCCGACCATGGTGACGGCCGCCATCACGGCGAGCACGGTCATCGCGGCGGCGGAGGCGGCGAAGACGGGGAGGAGCCGGGCCACGAAGTACACACCGGCGGCGACCATGGTGGCGGCGTGGATGAGGGCCGAGACCGGCGTCGGGCCGGCCATGGCGTCGGGAAGCCAGGTGTGCAGCGGGAACTGCGCCGACTTGCCGGCCACACCGGCGAGGAGGAGCAGCGCGACCAGGGTGGGGTGCTCGATGCCCCCGGCGGCGACGGCGCCCAGGATTCCGGTGATCCGGAACGTGCCGGCGTCGGCGGCCAGCGCGAACAGACCGATCAGGAAGGGGACGTCGCCGAGCTTGGTGACCAGGAACGCCTTGAGGGAGGCGGCCCGTGCCTCGGGCGTCTCCCAGTAGTGGCCGACGAGGAAGTACGAGCAGATGCCCATGATCTCCCAGCCGACCAGCAGCACCATCAGGTCGCCGGTGTAGACGACGAGCAGCATGGCGGAGGTGAACAGGGAGACGAGCGCCGCGTAGGACGGGTAGCGGGCGTCGTCGCGGAGGTACGCGGTCGAGTACAGCTGCACGCACGAGGCGACCACGCCCACCAGCACGGCCGTCAGGGCGGCGAAGCCGTCCAGGTGCAGGGCCAGGTCGATCGGCACGGACCCGGTCGGGGTGAGGCGGGTCGACGCGTCGATCGCCGCGCCGCCGCCCTGGCGTACGGCGACGAGGACGGCCAGCACCAGGGCGGCGAGCGTCGGCAGCACGGCGAGCGGGCGCACGAACCCGGGTGCGGTACGGCCCAGCAGCAGTCCGGTGACGGCGCCGAGGAACGGGAGGAGGGGTACGAGGACGGCCAGGGTCGTGGTGGTCACGCGGTGGCCTCGGCCTTCTCGTCGGGACCCGGGGTGTCGTCGGCGCCCGCGGCCCGGTCCGGGTCCGCGGTCGGGTCCGGGCCCGCGCCCTCGGCGTTGTCGCGGAGCTTGTCGATGTCCGAGGTGCCGCGGTTGCGGTACACCATCAGGACGATCGCCAGGCCGATGCCGATCTCGGCGGCGGCGATGGCGATGGTGAAGAGGGTCAGCGCCTGGCCGGCGTGCAGGGTGTCGCGGAGCCAGACGTCGAAGGCGACCAGGTTGAGGTTGACGGCGTTGAGCATCAGCTCGACGGACATCAGGACCAGGATCGCGTTGCGGCGGGCGAGGACTCCGCACAGCCCGGTGCAGAACAGCAGGACGGCGAGGACCGCCGGGTAGGCGAGGTGCATCAGTTCCCGCCCTCCCGCTCGCGGGTCGCACGGTTCTCCCGCGCACGGTTCTCCCGCGCACGGTTGTTCCGCTCACCGTTCTTCCGCTCACCGGCGGGGCTGTCGTCGCCGTTCCTGCGGGACAGCACGATGGCACCGACCAGCGCGGCCAGGAGCAGGACGGACAGCGCCTCGAAGGGCAGGACCCAGTGCCGGAAGAGGATCGCGCCCGACACGGCGGTGGAGCCCTGCGCCGGGCCGTCCAGGTCGATCCAGGTGGCGCGGAACGCGTCGACGACCACCCAGACGAGCGCGGCGGCGGCTGCGACGGCCACCACCAGCGCGGCCGGGCGGTTGCCGGAGTCCGCGTCCGGGGAGCGGCCGATGGGCGCCTTGGTGAGCATCAGGCCGAAGAGGAGGAGCACGACGACGGAACCGACGTAGATCAGCACCTGGACCCAGGCGATGAACTCGGCGGTGAGCAGCAGGTACTCGACGGCGACCCCGCCGAGCGCCACGACCAGCCACAGGGCGGCGTGCACCAGCTGCCGGGTGGTGACGGTGACGACGGCGGCGCCGAGGGTGACGACACCGACGAGGAGGAAGGCGATCTCGACGCCGGTCGGCGACAGGAAGCCATGAGTGGCGGCGAGCGTCACGCGGTCCCTCCCTCGGCGGGCGGATCCGGCTCACCGTCACCGGGCGCTCCGGGTGGGCGGCTGGTGGGGCCGGGGGTGCCGGGCGCTTCGGGCGCGGGGCCGGGGGTGCCGGTTGCTTCGGCGGTGGGGCCGGGCGCGGGGCCGGTTGCTTCGGCGGTGGGGCCGGTTGCCTCCGCGGTGGTGGCTTCGGCGGCCTCGGCCGCCCGGGCCGCGGCGAGCTTGTCCGCCGCCTTGCGGGCGGCGGCGATCTCCTTCGGCTCCTCGGCCCCCGGGTCGAGCGCGGGCGGTTCCGGGACCGTCCACATCCACTCGCGGAGCTTGTCCCGCTCATGGGTCAGTTCGTGGATGTCCGTCTCCGCGTACTCGAACTCCGGCGACCAGAACAGCGCGTCGAAAGGACAGACCTCGATGCAGATACCGCAGTACATGCACAGGGCGAAGTCGATGGCGAACCGGTCGAGGACGTTGCGGCTGCGCTCACGGCCACCGGGGGCGGCGGCCGGGACCGTCTCCTTGTGGGAGTCGATGTAGATGCACCAGTCGGGGCACTCACGGGCGCAGAGCATGCAGACCGTGCAGTTCTCCTCGAACAGGCCGATCACCCCGCGGGTGCGCGGCGGGAGTTCGGGCTGGGCGTCGGGGTACTGCGCGGTGTGGCTCTTCCTGGTCATCGTGCGGAGGGTGACGGCCAGGCCCTTCGCCAGGCCGGATCCGGGGATCGGGGGCATTACTGGATCACCACCTTGACGATGCCGGTGAGGGCGATCTGGGCGAGGGCGAGCGGGACGAGGGTGGTCCAGGCGAGCCGCTGGAGCTGGTCCTCGCGCAGCCGCGGGTAGCTCACGCGCAGCCAGATCACGAGGAAGGCGAGCACGGCGGTCTTGAGCAGGGTCCACACCCAGCCGAGGCCCTCGGCCCCGAAGGGACCGTGCCAGCCGCCGAGGAACAGGACGGTGGTCAGACCGCACAGGACGACGATGCCGGCGTACTCGGCCAGCAGGAACAGCGCGAACCGCAGACCGGTGTACTCGGTGTACGCGCCGAAGATGATCTCGGAGTCGGCCACCGGCATGTCGAAGGGCGGGCGCTGGAGTTCGGCGAGGCCGGCGACGAAGAACACCAGCGCGCCGACGATCTGCCACGGCACCCACCACCACTCGAAGGCGTCGAGGATGCCGGGGAGCGACACCGTGCCGGCCGCCATGGCCACGGAGGCGGCGGTGAGCAGCATGGGCAGCTCGTACGCGAGGAGCTGGGCGGCGGTGCGCAGGCCGCCGAGGAGGGAGAACTTGTTGGCGGACGCCCAGCCCGCCATCAGGGAGCCGAGCACGCCCACGCCCATCACGGCGAGGACGAAGAAGATGCCCGCGTCGACGACCTCGCCGACGGCTCCCTCGCCCGGACCGACCGGGATCGCGACGAGGACGACGAGGTACGGGAGGAGGGCGATGGCGGGGGCGAGCTGGAAGATGCGGCGGTCGGCGTTGGCCGGGACCACGTCCTCCTTCTGCGCGAACTTCACCCCGTCGGCCACGAGCTGCGCCCAGCCGTGGAAGCCGCCGGCGTACATGGGTCCGAGGCGGCCCTGCATATGGGCCATGACCTTGTGCTCGGTCTGGCCCACCACCAGGGGGAGGACCAGGAACACGGCGAAGACGACGAGCAGCCGGAGGGCGACGTCGAGTACGTCGTTCACGCGTCTCCTTCGTTCTTCGTCTTCTTCGTCGGTCGTGGTGCGGTGCCGTCGGCCGGGTCGGTCGGCTCGGTCTCGTCCGGCGCGTCGGTCGAGCCGGTCGAGCCGGTCGAGCCGGTCGAATCGGTCGGCTCGGTCGGCTCAGTCGCGTCCGGCGCGTCGGCGGCGTCCGGTGCCCGCGTGGGCTCGGGCTCGGGCTTCGGCTCGGGCCGGGGCTCCGGCTTCGGTTCCGGGCGCTCCGGGGCGGGAGCCTCGGGGGCGGCGGGGGCATCGAACGCGGGGACCGGGTTGTTCCAGGGGGCGTCCGCGCTGCGGGTGCGGGGCGGGGGCCCCGAGGGCTCCTGGGCCGCCGGGGAGGCGGACTGGCTCGCCGAACCCTCCGAGGCGCTGCGCGTACGGCGGGGGCGGGGCGCGGCCTCCGGGGCGGTGCCCTCCGGTGTCGCGGGGGCCGCCTGGCTCGCCGAGCCCTCGCCCACGGTGCGCGTGCGGCGGACGGGGCGCTCGCCGGCGGGGCGCGCGGCGCGGGCGGGGCGGGCCGGGGCGGGCGGTAGCTGGCCCTTGAGCGGGCCCCAGTCGTTGGGGTCGGGCACACCGGGCGGCAGCATCTGGCGCCGCTTGGGGCCGCCGTGCGCGGCACCCGCCGCGGACTCGCCCGGCTCCTTCGCGCCCGGCCACGCCTTGGCCACGCGCGCGGCCAGCACGAAGTCCTTGCGCAGCGGGTGGCCCTCGAAGCCCTCCGGCAGCAGCAGCGGCACCAGGTGGGGGTGGCCGGTGAACGTCACGCCGAACATCTCGTACGTCTCGCGCTCGTGCCAGGCGGCGCCCGCGTACACGCCGACGGCGGTCGGCAGGGCCGGGGCGTCGTGCGGCACGGTCGTACGCAGCAGCAGGCGCCGTACCCGGTCGCCTCCCAGGGCGACGACGTGGGCGCAGACGCGGAAGCCGGTGCCGGGCTCGTCGACCGCGCTCAGCCAGTCGAAGTAGGTGCAGGCCAGCTCGTCGCGGGCGGTCTCCAGCGCGGCGGTCCAGGACGCGGCGGGGACGTCCACCGTGAGGAGGTCGTGGGCCAGCTCGGCGGTGGCGCCCTCGCCGAAGAGTTCGGCGGCGGCGTCGGGCAGCCTGTCGTACGCGGTCACACCGTACCTCCCGGCGGGGGCACCAGGCCGCTGCGCAGCTGGCCGGCCGAGGGGCCGCGGCCGCGGCCGTAGCGCTCACTCAGCGACTCGCGGGCGATCTTCTCCTGGAGCTTGAGGATGCCCTGGAGGAGCGCCTCGGGGCGGGGCGGGCAGCCGGGTACGTACACGTCGACGGGGATGATCTGGTCGACGCCCTTGGTGACGGAGTACGAATCCCAGTAGGGCCCGCCGCAGTTGGAGCAGGCGCCGAAGGAGATGACGTACTTGGGCTCGGGCATCTGCTCGTAGAGCCGCTTCACGGCGGGCGCCATCTTGTCCGTGACCGTGCCGGACACGACCATGAGGTCGGCCTGGCGCGGTCCGGGGGCGAAGGGGATCACGCCGAGCCGGATGAAGTCGTGCCGCGCCATCGACGCCGCGATGAACTCGATGGCGCAGCAGGCGAGCCCGAAGTTGAAGACCCACAGGCTGTAGCGGCGGCCCCAGTTGAGGACCACCTTCATCGGCTCGGGCGCGAGCCGGGCGAGGGCTCCGAGCCGCTGCGGCTCGGGAAGATCGACTGGGGTCACGTCCATGTCAGGACGCCCTTCTTGTACGCGTAGAGCAGTCCTACGGCCAGGAAGCCGAGGAAGATGAACATCTCGACCAGCGTCGTGGCGCCGTAGCCGGGTGCGGCGAAGACGGTCGCCCACGGGAAGAGGAAGATCGAGTCCACCGCGAAGATGACGTACAGAAAAGCGTAGACGTAATAGCGGACCTGGGTGTGGGCCCAGCCCTCCCCCACCGGGTCGACGCCGCACTCGTAGGTCAGCAGCTTCTCCGGCGTCGGGACGACGGGCCGCAGCAGCCGTCCGGCGCCGAAGGCGACCGCGACGAACAGCACGCCGATCACGGCGATCAGGCCGACGACCGAATAGCTCTGGAAGTAGTCGGCGGCGAGTTCCGTCGGTACGGTCCGAACGGTCGGTTCCGGCACGTCCGTGTCCTCGCTCCCTGCCCTCGTGGCGATCCTTATGCGTTCTGTACGCACGGGAGTCTAGGCCCTGGCCCCGAGCCGGTACTCAGCCGTGCCGCACTTCAGGTGGGGTTACCCCTACTCCCGGTCCTCCCACGAGCACCATGGTGCGGGTGGCCCGGGCCCGGCAGGCTGGTCGGCATGACCGCACGCATCGCATTCGACCGGCACGTCTGGAAGGAAGTCGCCCACCTTCTGGCCAATCTCCCGATCGCCGTGATCGGGTTTGTCTACGTGGTGTTCATGGTTTCGGCGGGCGCGGGGCTGTCGGTGACCGTCGTCGGTCTCCCGCTGCTGGCCGCCGGGCTGGTGGGCGCGCGGTGGCTGGGCCGGGCCGAGCGGGCCCGCGCGCGGGTGCTTCTGGGGATACGGGTCGAGGAGCCGGCTCCGCTGCCGCGGCGGCGGGACGGGGCGCTGCTGGCCCGGTTGTGGGCGGTGCTGCGGGACCCGGTGGCCTGGCGAGCGATGCTGTACGGCTTCATACGGCTGCCGTGGGGGGTGCTGACGTTCTCGGTCATCCTGGTGTGCCTGATCGTCCCCTGGCCGGCGCTCCCGCTGGTCGCCCGGGGGCTGGCCAACGCCGACCGGGCGATGGTGCGGGGCCTGCTGTCGGGCTCCGGCGACCTGCGGCTGCGGATCGCGGAGCTGGAGTCCGACCGGGGCGTGGTGGTCGACACCGCCGCCGCCGACCTCCGGCGCATCGAGCGGGACCTGCACGACGGCGCCCAGGCCCGGCTGGTCGCCCTCGCCATGGGGCTCGGTCTGGCCAAGGAGAAGCTGCTGGAGGACCCGGAAGCGGCGGCGGCCATGGTCGACGAGGCCCACGGAGAGGTGAAGCTCGCCCTCCAGGAGCTGCGCGACCTGGCCCGGGGCATCCACCCCGCCATCCTCACCGACCGCGGCCTGGACGCCGCCCTCTCCTCCGTCGCCTCCCGCTGCACCGTCCCGGTCACGGTCACGGTCGATCTGCGGGAGCGGCCGGCGGAGGCGATCGAGGGCATCGCCTACTTCACCGTCTCGGAGCTCCTCCAGAACGTCTCCAAGCACTCGGGGGCGCGCCGGGCGGTGGTGGACGTGTGGCGGGCGGACGACCGGCTGCTGGTCCAGGTGACGGACGACGGCGGTGGCGGGGCCCGGCTCGATCACGGCTCGGGCATGGCCGGGCTGGCGGAGCGCCTGGGTTCGGTGGACGGGCTGTTCCTGCTGGATTCGCCCGCCGGGGGGCCGACGACGGCCACCGCCGAGCTGCCCTGGCGCGACCGGGGCGCCGCGCGACCGGCCCGGCAGGGGGGATAACCCCCGGTCGAAGACGGATACGAGCCCCATGGTGTCCGTCCGGCCGAGCGAGGACGCTTGAGGTACCGCACGGGGCCTTCGCCCAGGCACTCGCCCCGCCTGCGGCGCTGAGCCCCACCACTTCCGACACCCACGCCCGCCGGCGCCCACGACCACGGCCGCCGACGCCCATGGCCTCGCCCACCGCCGGCGGCCGCGAACAACGCCGCCCGCGCACGACGACGCCCAGGCACAACAACGCCCACGCACGACGACGCCCGCGCACGACCACGACGATCACGAGAAACGGACGGACCATCCGATGGCACTGGCCCATGAAACGGAGACCCGGCACCACCGCCTCCCCGCGGTGCTGCGGGCCCCCTTCGAAGCCCGCACCTGGCGCGAGTTCGGCTATCTGCTGATCGGTCTGCCGCTGAGCGTCCTCTATTTCTCGTTGTCCATATCCCTGGTGTCGCTGGGCGTCGGCCTGGTGGTGACCTTCCTGGGCGTTCCGGTGCTCGCGGCGGCCCTGGCCATGTGCCGCGGCTTCGGGACGCTGGAGCGGGCACGGGCGCGGGGCCTGCTGGGGATGCGGGTGTCCGACCCCGCGCCGGTGCGGGGCCGTGAGGGCAAGGGCCTGATGGGCTGGGTGGGCGCCGTCCTCAAGAGCGGCGAGTCCTGGCGCCACTTCCTCTACGCGGTGCTGCACATGCCCTGGGCGGTCTTCGCCTTCAGCGTGGCGGTGTCCTTCTGGGTGTACGGCTGGGGGTTCTTCACCTATCCGCTGTGGCGCTGGGTCTTCCCGGTGTTCGCGGGGGTGGACGGTCTGCAGCTGTACGGCGACCGGACCCACTCGGTGTACCTGGACTCGCCGGTGGAGCTGGCCGGCACCAGTGCGGTGGGGCTGTTCCTGGTGCTCGTCACGCCGTGGGTGATACGCGCGCTGGTCTCGGTCGACCGGCTGCTGGTGGCGGGACTGCTGAGCCCGTCCCGGCTCGCACACCGGGTCTCGGAGCTGGAGTCCGACCGGGGCGTGGTGGTCGACACCGCCGCCGCCGACCTCCGGCGCATCGAGCGGGACCTGCACGACGGCGCCCAGGCCCGGCTGGTCGCGCTCGCCATGGACCTGGGCCTGGCCAAGGAGAAGCTGCTGGAGGACCCGGAGGCGGCGGCGGCCATGGTGGACGAGGCCCACGGAGAGGTGAAGCTCGCCCTCCAGGAGCTGCGCGACCTGGCCCGGGGCATCCACCCCGCCATCCTCACCGACCGCGGCCTGGACGCCGCCCTCTCCTCCGTCGCCTCCCGCTGCACCGTCCCGGTGACCGTCGAGGTGGACCTGCCGTCCCGGCCGGCCCCGGCGATCGAGGGCATCGCCTACTTCACCGTCTCGGAGCTCCTCCAGAACGTCTCCAAGCACTCACGAGCCGGGCGTGCCACGGTCGACGTATGGCGAGTGGAGGACAGGCTGATGCTCCAGGTGACGGACGACGGGCGTGGCGGCGCGGACGTCTCCCGGGGCGGGGGCCTCTCGGGGCTGACGGAGCGGCTGGACGCGGTGGACGGCATCCTCGCCGTGCACTCGCCGGCCGGCGGGCCGACGACCGTCACCGCCGAGCTGCCCTGGCGGGGCTGACCCGGCCCGCCGGCCGGCCCGGCACCTCCCGTGCTCACGGCACCTCCCGTGCTTACGGCACCTCCCGTGCTTACGGCGCCTCCCGCACCCCTGACACCTCCGGTGCTTCCGGCAGCGCCCGTGACCCCGCCGCCCCGGGCGTTCCCTCGCGTCGACGAGTTGTCCACAGGCCGGCCCGCCGGCGTCCCGATACTGGGAGGCTGGGGCAGGGACGCGGACGTCGCGTCGTGCACATCGATACATGGGGGATGCGGCTCGTGGCGGAGGACAGGGTGCGGGTGGTCATCGCGGAGGATTCCGTGCTGCTCCGGGAGGGCCTGACCCGGTTGCTGACCGACCGGGGACATGACGTCGTGGCGGGCGTCGGCGACGGTGACGCGCTGGTCAAGACGGTGGGTGAGCTGGCGGACGAGGGGGCGCTGCCGGACGTGGTGGTGGCCGACGTACGGATGCCGCCGACCCATACGGACGAGGGGGTGCGGGCGGCGGTGCGGCTGCGGGAGCGGTACCCGGGGATCGGGGTGCTGGTGCTGTCGCAGTACGTGGAGGAGCGGTACGCGACGGAGCTGCTGGCGGGCAGCAGCCGGGGTGTGGGCTATCTGCTGAAGGACCGGGTCGCCGAGGTCCGGGAGTTCGTGGACGCGGTGGTGCGGGTGGCTGGGGGCGGCACCGCGCTGGACCCGGAGGTGGTGGCGCAGCTGCTGGGCCGCAGCCGCAAGCAGGACGTGCTCACGGGGCTGACGCCCCGTGAGCGGGAGGTCCTCGGCCTGATGGCGGAGGGCAGGACCAACTCGGCGATCGCCCGCCAGTTGCAGGTGAGCGAGGGGGCGGTGGAGAAGCACGTGAGCAACATCTTCCTGAAGCTCGGGCTGTCCCCGAGCGACGGCGACCACCGGCGGGTGCTCGCGGTGCTGACGTATCTGAACGGCTGAGCGGGGTGCGCCGGGGAGCGTCGTTACCGAGCGGCGCGGGGGGAGACAGAGCATGATGATCCAGGGCGAAAGGGCGTTCCAGAGCGACGTCCATCATGTGAGCGGTCCACGGAGGGCGACCCTTGCGGACGTAGGGTGGGCCTTGGGACGGCCGGTGGGCCGGCTGTCTCCCGAGCGTTCCCCCGCCGACGGCGGGGAGGCCCCTTGTCTCGAGGGAGGTCCAGTTCAGTGACCAGCCAGGTCAGTAGCCCAGCCGATCGGGCCGACGGGTCCGGTGGGACCCAGCAGGCCGGTGAGGCCGTCGTCGGGGAACAGCGAGGCGGCCCCGGCGAACGGGGCACGGAGAAGGAAGTACGCCGTCTGGACCGGGTGATCATCCGCTTCGCGGGTGACTCGGGTGACGGTATGCAGCTCACGGGTGACCGGTTCACGTCGGAGACGGCGTCGTTCGGCAACGACCTGTCGACCCTGCCGAACTTCCCGGCCGAGATCCGGGCCCCCGCCGGCACCCTGCCGGGTGTCTCCTCGTTCCAGCTCCACTTCGCCGACCACGACATCCTCACCCCGGGCGACGCGCCGAACGTCCTGGTGGCCATGAACCCGGCCGCGCTGAGGGCGAACATCGGCGACGTGCCGCGCGGCGGCGAGATCATCGTCAACACGGACGAGTTCGCCAAGCGGGCGATGGCGAAGGTGGGGTACGAGACCTCACCGCTGGAGGACGGCTCCCTCGACGGGTACCGGGTCCACCCGGTACCGCTGACGACGCTGACGATCGAGGCCCTCAAGGACTTCGGCCTGTCCCGCAAGGAGGCTGAGCGTTCGAAGAACATGTTCGCGCTGGGGCTGCTGAGCTGGATGTACCACCGGCCGACCGAGGGCACGGAAAAGTTCCTCCGGCAGAAGTTCGCGAGGAAGCCGGAGATCGCCGAGGCGAACGTGGCGGCGTTCCGGGCCGGCTGGAACTTCGGGGAGACCACCGAGGACTTCGCGGTCTCCTACGAGGTGGCCCCCGCGACCCGGGCGTTCCCCGCCGGCACGTACCGCAACATCTCCGGGAACCTGGCCCTGGCCTACGGCCTGATCGCCGCGTCCCGGCAGGCGGACCTGCCGCTGTACCTGGGGTCGTACCCGATCACCCCGGCGTCGGACATCCTGCACGAGCTGTCCCGGCACAAGAACTTCGGGGTGCGGACGTTCCAGGCCGAGGACGAGATCGCGGGCATCGGCGCCGCGTTGGGCGCCGCGTTCGGCGGGGCGCTGGCGGTGACCACCACGTCGGGCCCGGGTGTGGCGCTGAAGTCCGAGACGATCGGCCTGGCGGTCTCGCTGGAGCTGCCGCTGCTGATCGTCGACATCCAGCGGGGCGGTCCGTCGACGGGGCTGCCGACCAAGACGGAGCAAGCGGATCTGCTCCAGGCGATGTACGGGCGCAATGGCGAGGCCCCGGTGCCGGTGGTGGCGCCGAGGACCCCGGCGGACTGCTTCGACGCGACGCTGGAGGCGGCGCGCATCGCGCTGACGTACCGCACTCCGGTGTTCCTGCTGTCCGACGGGTACCTGGCCAACGGTTCGGAGCCGTGGCGCGTCCCGGACCTGGAGGAGCTGCCGGACCTGGCGGTCCGGTTCGCCCGGGGGCCGAACCACACGCTGGACGACGGCACCGAGGTGTTCTGGCCGTACAAGCGCGACCCGCTGACCCTGGCCCGCCCGTGGGCGCTGCCCGGCACGCCGGGCCTGGAGCACCGCATCGGCGGCATCGAGAAGCAGGACGGCACGGGCAACATCTCGTACGACCCGGCCAACCACGACTTCATGGTCCGCACGCGCCAGGCCAAGGTGGACGGCATCGAGGTCCCCGACCTGGAGGTGGACGACCCGGACACCGCGCGCACGCTGGTGCTGGGGTGGGGTTCGACCTATGGGCCGGTCACGGCCGCCGTGCGGCGGCTGCGGGCGGCGGGCGAGCCGATCGCGCAGGCGCACCTGCGCCACCTCAACCCCTTCCCGAAGAACCTCGGGGACGTGCTGAAGCGGTACGACAAGGTGGTCGTCCCGGAGATGAACCTGGGCCAGCTCGCCACGCTGATCCGGGCGAGATATCTGGTCGACGCGCACAGCTACAACCAGGTGAACGGCATGCCGTTCAAGGCCGAGCAGCTCGCCACGGCTCTCAAGGAGGCCATCCATGACTGAGGCGCTGAAGCTGGTGCCCAAGGCCGAGGCCAAGCAGTCCATGAAGGATTTCAAGTCCGACCAGGAGGTGCGCTGGTGCCCGGGCTGCGGTGACTACGCGATCCTCGCCGCCGTGCAGGGCTTCATGCCCGAGCTCGGTCTGGCGAAGGAGAACATCGTCTTCGTCTCCGGCATCGGCTGCTCCTCCCGCTTCCCGTACTACATGAACACCTACGGGATGCACTCGATCCACGGCCGTGCGCCCGCGATCGCGACCGGTCTGGCCTCCTCGCGCACCGACCTCTCCGTCTGGGTCGTCACCGGCGACGGTGACGCGCTGTCGATCGGCGGCAACCACCTGATCCACGCCCTCCGGCGGAACGTCAACCTCAAGATCCTGCTGTTCAACAACCGGATCTACGGCCTGACCAAGGGGCAGTACTCGCCGACGTCCGAGGTCGGCAAGGTCACCAAGTCGACCCCGATGGGTTCGCTCGACGCGCCCTTCAACCCGGTGTCGCTGGCGATCGGGGCGGAGGCGTCGTTCGTGGCGCGGACCGTCGACTCGGACCGCAAGCACCTCACCGAGGTCCTGCGGCAGGCGGCGGCCCACCCCGGCACGGCGCTGGTGGAGATCTACCAGAACTGCAACATCTTCAACGACGGCGCCTTCGAGGTCCTCAAGGACAACGAGCAGGCGCAGGAGGCCGTGATCCGCCTGGAGCACGGCCGGCCGATCCGCTTCGGCGCGGACGGCGGCAAGGGGGTCGTACGGGACGAGGTCACCGGCGACCTGAAGGTGGTCGCGGTGACGCCGGAGAACGAGAGCCGCGTCCTGGTCCACGACGCGCACACCGCGAGCCCCACCACGGCGTTCGCGCTGTCCCGGCTCGCGGACCCGGAGACGCTGCACCACACGCCGATCGGGGTGTTCCGGGCGGTGCGGCGGCCGGTGTACGACACGCTCATGGCGGACCAGCTCGACGCCGCCGTGGAGCAGAACGGCAAGGGCGACCTGGCGGCGCTGCTCGCGGGCAACGACACCTGGACGGTCGTCGGCTGACGTCCCGCCCGCCCGCCACACCCGCAGCCCGGGTTCCGCCGAGGGACCCGGGCTTCGTCGTGCCCGGACGGCGGGCGCGGGGGCCCGCTGCGGCGGCCCGGGTCCGGGCGGCGGGTGCGGCGGTCCGGGTGCAGCGGCCCAGGTCCGGCGGCCCAGGTCCGGGGGTCCGGACCCGGCGGTCCGAGGCCCGTCCCGCCCCGGGCTGTGACGCAGCCGTCATGACCGTATCGCGGAACGGACATGACACCGGTGCCCGCCCGGCGCTACCTTCGTCCGCAGGCGAGCAGGGCAGGCGGAAAGGCGGCGGCCGATGGCGGCGAAGAGCGGCGGCGAGCAGCGGGCGGGACTTCTCTACGGTGTGGGTGCGTACGGCATGTGGGGGCTCGTGCCGCTGTTCTGGCCGCTGCTCAAGCCGGCCGGGGCGATCGAGATCCTGGCCCACCGCATGGTGTGGTCCCTGGTGCTCGTGGCGGCGGCACTGCTCGTCCTGCGCCGCTGGGGGTGGATACGCGAGCTGCTGCGGCAGCCGCGCAAGCTGGGGCTGATCGCGGTCGCCGCGACCGTGATCACCGTCAACTGGGGCCTGTACATCTGGGCCGTGAACGCCGGGCAGGTCGTGGAGGCCTCCCTCGGCTACTTCATCAACCCGCTGGTCACCATCGCCATGGGCGTCCTGCTGCTGAAGGAGCGGCTGCGCCCCGCGCAGTGGGCGGCCGTGGGAACCGGCTTCGCGGCGGTGGTGGTCCTGGCCGTGGGGTACGGCCGGCCGCCGTGGATCTCGCTGGTGCTGGCGTTCTCCTTCGCGATCTACGGCCTGGTGAAGAAGAAGGTCAACATCGGCGGGCTGGAGTCGCTGGCGGCGGAGACGGCCGTCCAGTTCCTGCCGGCCCTGGCGTATCTGCTGTGGCTGGGGGCCCAGGGCTCGGGCCACTTCGGCACCCAGGGCGCCGGTCACGCGGCGCTGCTCGCCGCGACGGGCGTGGTCACGGCCGTGCCGCTGGTCTGCTTCGGCGCGGCGGCGATCCGGGTGCCGCTGTCGACGCTGGGCCTGCTCCAGTACCTGGCGCCGGTGTTCCAGTTCCTGCTGGGCGTCGTCTACTTCCACGAGGCGATGCCGCCCGAGCGGTGGGCGGGCTTCTCGCTCGTCTGGCTGGCGCTGACGCTCCTCACCTGGGACGCCCTGCGCACGGCCCGCCGCACCCGCGCGGAAGCACTCGCGCTGCGCGCCTCCGCCGGCGCGGCCCCCACCACCGGCGCGCCCATGGCCGTCGGCGGCCGCCCCTCGGACGGGCGGTAGACACCGAACGGCGGCAGGCCCGGGCGGTAGGGACACACCCCTGCGGGAAAGGGCCTCCCCCGCATAACGAGCCCCCGCATACGAGCCCCCGCATATACGCTCCCGCACACGCGCCACGGCTCAGGCGGTGAGGGCCGCCTCCATGCGGGACAGCACGGCCTTCCAGTGGGTGCGGCGGGCGGCGCGGGCGGCGGCGTCCGGGAGGTGTTCCTCGTGGAAGGCGAGCACCGCCCTGGCCGGGCCCGAGGCGGAGACCGTGACCTGGACGGTGGTCGTCCCGTGGGTGAGGCGGACGCGGTCGCCGGGGCGGTAGCCGCGCACCTCTCCGGTGACGCCGGCCTCGGTCTCGTAACGGGCGCCCTTCTCCGTGGGGAGGGGGCCCCTGGTGCCGCCGAGCCAGATGCCGACGCCCTCGGGGCTCACGACGAAGTCCCAGAGGGTGCCGGCCGGCAGCGGCAGGGTCTTCGACACGCCGATCTCCCAGCCCGCGTCGCGGGTCAGTCCGGTGGGCATCACGCTTCTCCTTCGCTCGGGGTACGAGCGCGGTGGGCCCGGACCTTGTGGCGGTTCCCGCACCGTTCCATCGCGCACCAGCGGCGGCGCCCGGGGCGGGAGGTGTCGACGAAGAGCAGGTAGCAGTCGTGGGCGCCGCACTCGCGTATCCGGCCCTCCCGGGCGTACGGGCCCGTGAACAGGTCGATCGCGTCCCGGGCGACCGTCGACAGCAGCCCGGTCACGGTCGCGCCCGGCGCCCAGGCGCGCTCCCCCGCCGCCGTCATGCGCGTGGCCAGCGGGGGCGCGGCCGCCGCCGCGTTCACCACCGCGAGGTCCCCGGCGCCCGGGGGCCGGCCCTGCGCCCACGCGCGCCCCACCCCCAGCAGCGCGTCCCGCAGCTCCCGTACCGCCGCCAGCTCGGGCTCCCCGGGCGGTGGCAGCCGCAGCGCCGGGGGCGTGAGGCGGCCGGCGGCCACCCAGTCGAGCAGCCCCTCGGGGGTGTCGAGCACCTCGTAGCGCGCGAGCCGGCCCGGGCCGCCCGTGGGCAGCAGCTCCAGGCAGAGCGCACCGGCGTCGAACCGGTAGGTGCGCCCTTCCGGCGTACGCAGGGTCAGTCCTCTTGCCTTCTCGCTCACGTAACCAATATAACTGGTTACATGACACCGCTCCACTGGAAGCTCGTGATCGACGCCGCCGACCCGCACGCCCAGGCCGACTTCTGGGCCGGGGCCCTGGGCTACGAGGTCGAGGACAACAGCGCCCACATCGCCCGGCTGATGTCCCTCGGGTACGTGGCGGACACGGACACCGTCGAGGCGCACGGCCGCCGGGCGTTCCGCGATCTGGTCGCCGTCCGGCATCCGGACGATCCGTACGACGAGGAGACCGGCACCGGGCTCGGCCGGCGGGTGCTGTTCCAGCGCGTGCCGGAGGCCAAGTCGGGGAAGAACCGGCTCCACCTCGACCTGCACGCCGGCCCCGGGCGGCGGGAGGCGGAGGTGGCGCGCCTGGAGGGGCTGGGCGCGTCCTCCCTGCGCCACGTCAAGGAGCCGGGCGGCGAGTGGACCGTGATGGCCGACCCCGAGGGCAACGAGTTCTGCGTGCAGTAGGGAGAGGACGCCCGGGCGGCGGCCCTACCGCTCGTCGCCCTCCTCCACCCACCGGAAGCCGCGCAGGCCGACGTCCTCCCCCGCCCCGGCCCGGGGCCCGGCGCCCGCCCCGGCGAACCGCCGCCAGGAGACGACCGCGGCGGCCACCAGGGCGCACCCGCACAGCACCACCAGCGCGAAGTTCACCGCGATGCGCAGGGCCAGACCGGCCAGCCAGGCCAGCGCGTACAGCGGGTCGACGTGCACGGCCACGCACCTCCTCCGGTCGACGACGAGAGCCCGGGGCGCGCCGTGCGCCCCCGGTGGCAGCACCCCCCGCCCGGGGCGCGCCGCGCGCCCTCGGTGGCAGCATCCCCCGCCCGGGCACCCGGTGACGCGCGCATGCCCGAAAAGCGTTGTGGCGGTGTCCATTCCGCGACCGTTCTCGGACGAGATCGTCCGTTATCCGAACGCTACTGACCGGATTACGCCCTTGACGGCACGTCAAACTCTCGCTGAACATTCAGCACGCACTGCGCACCACACGCTCCATCAGCTCCAGCGCCCCGCGTCGACGACGACCGGGGCGTCTCGCACGTTCCGTCCCATCCCCGCACGGAATCCGGAGCCCCCACATGAACGTCTCCGCGCACCACCGCATACCCAGACGCACCGCCGCCGTCGCCGCGCTGGCCCTCGCCGGGCTGCTGGCCACCGCCGCCCCGGCCGCCACCGCCGCGACCACAGAAACCGCAGCGACCACAGACACCGCAGCAGCCACCGGCACCACCGCGACCACCACCACGCGCACCGCCGCCGCGGCGCCCGACATCCCCCTGGCCAACGTCAAGGCGCACCTCACCCAGTTCCAGTCCATAGCCGGCGCCAACGGCGGCAACCGCGCCCACGGCCGCCCCGGCTACAAGGCGTCGATCGACTACGTGAAGGCCAAGCTGGACGCGGCCGGATTCACCACCACCGTGCAGCAGTTCACCACCAGCGGCGCCACCGGCTACAACCTGATCGCCGACTGGCCCGGCGGCGACGCCAACCAGGTCCTGATGGCCGGCGCGCACCTGGACTCGGTCTCCTCCGGCGCCGGCATCAACGACAACGGCTCCGGCTCCGCCGCCGTCCTGGAGACCGCGCTCGCCGTCTCCCGCGCGCAGCTCAAGCCCGCCAAGCACCTGCGGTTCGCCTGGTGGGGCGCCGAGGAGCTGGGCCTGGTGGGGTCCAAGTACTACGTCAACAACCTGCCTTCCGCCGAGCGCGCCAAGGTCTCCGGCTACCTCAACTTCGACATGATCGGCTCGCCCAACCCCGGTTACTTCGTCTACGACGACGACCCGGTGATCGAGAAGACCTTCAAGGACTACTTCGCCGGTCTGGGCGTGGCGACCGAGATCGAGACCGAGGGCGACGGCCGCTCCGACCACGCCTCGTTCAAGAACGTGGGCATCCCGGTCGGCGGCCTCTTCACCGGCGCCAGCCGTACGAAGTCCAGCGCCCAGGCGCAGAAGTGGGGCGGCACGGCGGGCCAGGCGTTCGACCGCTGCTACCACTCCTCGTGCGACACCACGTCCAACATCAACGACACCGCGCTCGACCGGAACAGCGACGCGGTGGCGCACGCCGTCTGGACGCTCTCCGCCGGGACGACGGAGCCGCCCACCGGTGACACGTACGAGAACACGGCCGACGTCGCCATCCCCGACAACGGCGCGGCGGTGACGTCCACGGTCACCGTCTCCGGGCGCACCGGCAACGCCCCGGCCGCGCTCAAGGTCGGCGTCGACATCGTGCACACCTGGCGCGGCGACGTGGTCGTCGACCTGGTGGCGCCCGACGGCACGGCGTACCGGCTGAAGAACTCCAGCGGCAACGACTCGGCCGACAACGTCCAGACCACCTACACGGTCAACGCGTCGAGCGAGGCGGCCAACGGGGCCTGGAAGCTGCGCGTCCAGGACGTGGCGGCCCAGGACACCGGGTACATCAACGCCTTCCGCCTCACCTTCTGACCCACCGCGCCCGCGAGGGCCGCGACACAGACGGGTGCCCCGCCCGGAGAGTCACCCTCTCCCGGCGGGGCACCAGCCATCCCCGGGGCCGGGGGCGGCCCGCTACTTCGCGCCGCTCGCGGCGGCGACCAGGGCCTCGGGGGTCACCGCGCCCACGTAGACCCTGCCGTCGTCGGTCATCAGGGCGTTGACCAGGCGGGTCTTGAAGACGGTGCCCGAGCCGAACTTCCCGGTGACCTTGTCGCCGAGGGCGTCCAGGAACTGCTGGGCCTCCGCCGGGGCGTCGGACGGCAGCTCCGACGGAACGCCGCCGCCGGGGGCCTTCAGCTCGGCGATGGACGTCCAGCCCTCGCCGATGACGTTCAGCCCCTCCGGGCCGCCCGGGAGCACACCGGCGCCCGGGAGGTCCTTGGCGCCCTTGTCGCCCTTGTCGCCCTTGCCGTGACCGGCGTCCCCGGACGCCGGCTCCTCCGTCACCCTGGTGCCCCGGGGCAGGGTGAACGTGGAGGCGTCGGGCCTGCCGAAGTCGACCTTGGTGAACCCGGCGTCGACGGCGGCCTTGCCGCCCCCGCTCGGGGTGAGCGTGAACTTCAGCGGTACGCCGTTGTCCGCGTCCACCGCGATCGTGATCGAGCCGATGGTCGAGCCGCTCTGCTTCGGCTTGATCACCAGTTGGTACGCGTCCCGTCCGGCGACCCGCGCCGTCCCGTCGACCGTGACCGACGTGGTGGGGTCGACGGCCTTGAGCGCCTCCTGGGCGAGGTCCTTGGGGGTGGCGTCGAGGGGGCCGCCCGGCAGCCCGGGCTTCCCGGTGTCCCCGTCCGCACCGGCCGCCTCGCCGCGCTCGGTCGAGTGGACGGCCTCCTTGGCGGCGCCGTCGTACGCCCAGACGTCGTCCCCGTCGCGGATGAGGCTGTACTCGGCGGAGGCGTCGTCCACCAGGGTCAGCCGCTGCTTGTCCGGGCCGTCGGCCGCGACGCGCAGGGTGTGGCTGCCCGAGGCCAGCTCCAGGAGCTTGCCGGGGCCCTCCTCGCCCGCCTCGCCGCCCAGGCCGCCGCCGAGCCCGGCGATCGCCGGGAGCCCCAGGTCGGCCGTCACCTTCACCGTGCCGGACATCTGCTGCACGTCCGACGCGGCGATCTTCTCCACCAGCTGTTGCGCCGTGATCTCCGGCAGGTCGGGGTCCCCGGACGCGGCGAGTGCCGGGACGAGCCCGATCGTCGCCGCCGCCACCCCGGCCACCGCGACCGGGACCGCGTACCGTGCCATGCTCCGGCGCCCGGTGCCGTCGTTCGGTGCCTTCGGTGCCATGTGTGCCTACCTCCGTGGTCAGCGAGCCGTCTCCTCGACGTGCTTCCATCTGACCAAGCCGGCACCCCCCGGGTCGTCAGCCCCCGGGCTCAACCTCCGTACTGCTGGAGGATGACACCGCCCCCGACTCCCCCGGGCCCGCGCCCCCACCGGAAGCCCCACCGGAAGCCCCGACCGGAAGCCCCGAGGAGGCGCCCGGCGCTCAGCCGGCCCGGTGCACCACCAGGTCGCACAGCTCCTCCAGCGCGGCCTTGGCGTAGCAGTCCGGCAGCGGCGCCAGCGTCGCACGGGCCTCCTGGGCGTACCGGACGGTGTCCCGCCGGGCGCGCTCCAGGGCCGGGTGGACCCGCAGCCGCCGCAGCGCCTCCGCGTGCCGGGCGTCGTCGGTGAGGTCGCCGTCCAGCAGGGCCACCAGCTCCAGGTCCTCCGCCGCCCCGCCGGCGGCGGCCTGGGCGCGCAGGTGCAGGACCGGCAGGGTGGGGATGCCCTCCCGCAGGTCGGTGCCCGGGGTCTTGCCGGACTCGTGGGAGTCGGAGGCGATGTCCAGGACGTCGTCGGCGAGCTGGAAGGCGACGCCGAGCCGCTCCCCGTACTGGGTGAGGATGTCCACGACCCGCTCGTCGGCGCCGGACATCATCGCGCCGAAGCGCCCCGAGACGGCGATCAGCGAGCCGGTCTTGCCGGCGATGACGTCGAGGTAGTGCTCGGCCGGGTCGCGGCCGTCGCGCGGGCCGGCCGTTTCGAGGATCTGTCCCGTGACCAGGCGTTCGAACGCCTCCGCCTGGATGCGCACGGCCTCGGGGCCGAGGTCCGCCAGGATGTGGGAGGCGCGGGCGAAGAGAAAGTCACCCGTGAGGACGGCCACCGAGTTGCCCCAGCGCGCGTTGGCGCTCTCGACCCCCCTGCGGACGTCGGCCTCGTCCATGACATCGTCGTGGTACAGGGTGGCCAGGTGCGTGAGCTCCACGACCACCGCGGAGGGCACGACTCCTGGTGCGTGCGGGTCGCCGAACTGGGCGGCGAGCATCACCAGCAGGGGACGGAAGCGCTTGCCCCCAGCCCTCACCAGGTGCTGTGCCGCTTCCGTGATGAACGGCACCTCGCTCTTGGTGGCATCGAGGAGCCCTGCCTCGACGGCCGCCAATCCGGTCTGGACATCGGCCTCGAGAGCCTGGTTCCGCACGCTCAGCCCGAACGGCCCGACTGCGGTCACGAGGGGTTCTCCTGTCTGCTGACGATCACACGGATTGTCGATGTGTCGCTGGATTCACTCAAGTCAGCGTATCCGGTCCCCTTTCGATCACCGTGGGCGCCTGCGGCCGACCCCCGGTATGTTCAAGAACAGCTCATATGATCAGGAGTACGACCTTTGTCCGGTACCACCAGCGACACTCACGCGACCGGCGGCGGAGGCGGCGAGGAGCAGCCGCCCCCGCAGGACGATCATGCCTTCCTGGGCCAGCCCCGGGGCCTGCTGACCCTCTCCGGCCTGGAGGTCTGGGAGCGCTTCTCGTTCCTGGGGATGCAGGCGATCCTCGTCCTCTACTTCGCCGACCGGGTGGCGGACGGCGGCCTCGGGATGGACCCGGCGACCGCCGCCTCGGTGTCCGCCGCCTACGGCACCCTCGTCTACCTGGTCTCCGTCGCGGGCGGCTGGCTGGCCGACCGCATCCTCGGCTCCTACCGGGCCGTGCTGTGGGGAGGCGTCCTGATCGCCTGCGGCCACTACGCGATGGCCGTCCCGACCGCGGGCATGACCTGGGCCGGCCTCGGGCTGATCAGCGCGGGCACCGGCCTGCTCAAGCCGAACGTCGCCACCATGGTCGGCAAGCTGTACCGCACCGACGACGACCGCCGGGACGCCGGGTTCGCCCTCTACTACATGGGCATCAACATCGGCGCCTTCCTCGGCCCGCTGATCACCGGCTGGCTCGGCGAGAACCAGGGCTGGCACTGGGGCTTCTCGGCGGCGGCCTTCGGGATGACGCTGGGCCTGATCCAGTACGTGGCCGGGCGCCGCCACCTGGCGGGGCGCAAGCACGCCGCCGAGTTCGCCCTGGCCCCGGACGCGATGCGCCGGGCGGTGCTGCTGATCGCCGCCGGGCTGGTCGGGGCGGCGGCGCTGGGCGGGCTGCTGGCCGGCGCCGGGTGGCTCACCATGGACCGCTTCGTGGACCTGCTGACGCTGGTGTCGGTGATCGCGCCGGTCGTCTACTTCGCCGTGATGTTCGCCAGCCCCCGGGTGACCCCCGAGGAGCGGGGCCGGCTGCGGCCGTACGTGGTGCTGTTCCTGGCGTCGGTGGTCTTCAACTTCATCCTCTTCCAGGCGTACTCCACGATGATGCTGCTCGCCTCCACCAACGCCGAGACGACGATCCTCGGCTTCGACTTCCCCGCGAGCTGGTACGCCTCCGCGCTCGGCGCCTTCGAGGTGGCGCTGGCACCGGTGGTGGCGGCGGTGTGGGCCCGGATGGGGCACCGCCAGCCGCACGCCTCCAACAAGATCGCCTTCGGGGTGGTGCTGGGCGGGCTGTCCTTCCTGCTGATGGTGCTGCCCACCTCCGGCTACGCCGGCGACACCTACCGGATGGCGGCCTGGTGGATCGTGGGCTCGTACCTGCTGCTCGGGCTGGGCGACGTCCTGCTGGAGACCTCCGGGATGTCCGCCACCACCAAGCTCGCGCCGCGCGCCTTCGCCAGCCAGACCATGGCGCTGTGGTTCCTCTCCCTCGCCCTCGCCAACGGCATCCAGGCGCAGATCGTGAAGCTGTACGGGGAGGTCTCCCACCCCGTGTACTTCGGGCTCAACGGCGCCGTCGCGGTCGCCGCCGGCCTCGTCGTCGTCGTCCTCGCCCCCTGGCTGCGCCGCACCATGCACCCCGTCCACTGACCACGCCTCCCCCAGCACCCCCACGTCCGCCGAGGTCCCCCCATGAAGATCCGCACCTCCTTCCCGTACGAGACCACCCACGAGGACGTCCGCATCCCGCTCCCCGACGGGACCCGGCTCTACGCCCGCGTCTGGCGCCCGCTCACCGACGAGCCGGTCCCGGCGCTGCTGGAGTACCTGCCGTACCGGCTGACCGACTGGACCGCGCCCCGCGACCGGCAGCGCCACCCCTGGTACGCGGGCCACGGCTACGTCTCGGTACGGGTGGACGTGCGCGGGCACGGCAACAGCGAGGGGCTGCCGGGCGACGAGTACTCCGCGCAGGAGCTGGCCGACGGGGTCGCGGTGGTCCACTGGCTGGCCGCCCAGCCGTGGTGCGACGGCAAGGTCGGGATGTTCGGCATCTCCTGGGGCGGCTTCAACTCGCTCCAGATCGCCGCCCTCGCCCCCGAGCCGCTCAAGGCCGTGGTCACCGTCTGCTCCACCGACGACCGGTACGACAACGACGTCCACTACATGGGCGGCTCCGTCCTCGCCGTCGACATGCACGCCTGGGCGGCGACCATGCTCGCCTTCGTCTCCCGGCCGCCCGACCCGCTGTACGCGGGGGACGCCTGGCGCGAGATGTGGCTGACGAGGCTGGAGGCGGTGGAGCCGTTCCTCCACACCTGGCTCGGCCACCAGACCCGCGACGCCTACTGGCGGCACGGCAGCGTCTGCGAGGACTACGGCGCGATCCGGGCGGCCGTCCTCGCCGTGGGCGGCTGGCACGACCCGTACCGCGACACCGTCCTGCGGCTGGTGGAGCACCTCCCGGCCGACCGGGTGCGGGGCATCATCGGGCCCTGGTCGCACCAGTACCCCGACCGGGGGCTGCCGCCCGGCCCGGCGATCGGCTTCCTCCAGGAGACGCTGCGCTGGTGGGACCAGCACCTCAAGGGCCGGGACACCGGGGTGATGGCCGAGCCGCTGCTCCGCTCCTGGATCAGCGGCTCCCACCCGCCCGCGACCGTGTACCCCGAGCTGCCCGGCCGCTGGGCCGGCGACACGACCTGGCCGTCGGCGAACGTCACCCCCGTCACGTACGCCCTCCAGGGCCCGCCCGTCACCGTCCGCTCCCCGCAGCACACCGGGCTGGACGCCGGGCGCTTCTTCCCCTTCGGCAACGACGCCGACCTGCCGCCCGACCAGCGCGCCGAGGACGCCCACTCGGCCTGCTTCGACTTCCCCGTCCCGGCCGGCGCCGCGCCCATCGAGATCCTCGGCCGCCCCCGGGTCGCCCTCACCCTGCGCCCCGGCGCGCCCACCGGGCAGGTGATCGCCCGCCTCTGCGACGTCGCGCCCGACGGCTCCTCCACCCTGGTCACGCGCGGGGCGCTGAACCTCGCCGCCCGCCACGGCCGCGACCGGGCCGTCGGCGCCGAGCCCGGTGAGCCCACCGAGTGCGTCTTCGAGCTGAACGGCATCGGCCACACCTTCCCGCCCGGCCACCGCGTCCGGCTCGCGGTCTCCTCCGCGTACTGGCCCTGGATCTGGCCCCGCCCCGACGCCGCCGGGTTCACCCTCGAACCGGACGCCAGCGCCCTGCGGCTCCCGGTCCGCGCCCCCGGGGACGACGCCGCCCGCGCCGTGGACGACGCCGTGGTCTTCGAGGAGCCCGAGCAGTCCGAGCCGCTCGGGGTGACCGTCCCGGCCACCCTCGGCGACGACGGCCTGCGCCCCGAGCGGCTGGTGGTCCGCGACGTGGCCCGGGGCGAGTGGCGCCTGGAGGTGGACCCCCGCTACGGCGGCACCCGGGTCTACCCGGACGGGCTGGAGTTCACCGAGGACGCCGTCGAGACGTACACGATCACCGAGGACGACCCGCTGTCGGCCCGCACCCGCTCGGACTGGACGATCCGGCTGCACCGCCCCGAGCTGTCCTGGGACGTCACCGTGGAGACCCGCTCCGAGATCGCCTGCGACGCCACGCACTTCCTCACCTCCGACGAGGTGATCTGCAAGGAGGGCTCCGAGGTCGTGTTCCACCGCACGTGGGAGAAGCGCATCGCCCGTACGGCGGGCTGATCTAACGTGTCCCCCACACACGTGGAAAGCGAGGCAAGCACCGATGCCCGAGCAGAGCCCGCTCGACCTGACCGAGGGCGACCCCTTCGGCCCGCACAACCTTCCGTACGGCGTCTTCACCACCGCCGACGAGCCCGGCCGCCGCCGGCTCGGCGTGCGAATCGGCGACCACGTCCTGGACGCGGGGGCGGCCGCGCACGCGCTGGGCTCGCCGTACGCCAGGCTGCTGGCGCAGCCGAGCCTCAACCCGCTGCTCGCGGCCGGCCGCACCGCCTGGCGCGACGTGCGCCGGGCACTGACCGCCTGGGTGACCGTCCCGGCCCACCGCCCGGACATAGAGCCGCTGCTGCACCCCCTGTCCGCCGTGACGCTCCACCTGCCGTACGAGGTGGCGGACTACGTCGACTTCTACGCCTCCGAGCACCACGCCACCAACGTCGGCAGGATCTTCCGCCCGGACGGCGAGCCGCTCACCCCCAACTGGAAGCACCTGCCGATCGGCTACCACGGCCGCTCCGGCACGGTCGTCGTCTCCGGCACGGACGTCGTCCGGCCCTCGGGGCAGCGCAAGGCGCCCACCGACGCGGCGCCCGTCTTCGGCCCGTCGGTGAAGCTCGACATCGAGGCGGAGGTCGGCTTCCTCGTCGGTACGCCGTCGGAGCCCGGCCGCCCGGTCGGGCTGTCGTCCTTCCGGGACCACGTCTTCGGGCTCACCCTGCTGAACGACTGGTCGGCCCGGGACGTCCAGGCGTGGGAGTACGTGCCCCTCGGCCCGTTCCTCGGCAAGTCGTTCGCCACCTCGGTGTCGGCCTGGGTGACCCCGCTGGAGGCGCTGGACGCCGCCCGGGTCGCCCCGCCGGCCCGCGACGTGCCGCTCCTGCCGTACCTGGACGACAGCGCCGACGACGAGCCCGGCGGCTTCGACCTGCACATCACGGTGCGGATCAACGGCGAGACGGTCGCCGAGCCGCCGTTCTCCACCATGTACTGGACGGCCGCCCAGCAGCTCGCCCACATGACCGTCAACGGCGCCTCCCTGCGCACCGGCGACCTCTTCGGCTCCGGCACGGTCAGCGGCCCGGAGGTCCACCAGCGCGGCTCGCTGCTGGAGCTGACCTGGAACGGGCAGGAGCCGGTCGAACTGTCCACCGGCAAGCGGACGTTCCTGGAGGACGGCGACGAGGTCACGCTCACCGCGTGGGCGCCCGGCCCGGACGGCACCAAGGTCGGCCTCGGCGAGGTGACGGGCCGGATCGCCCCCGCCGCGGGCTGACCCCGCGCGCGGGCGTCAGCCCGATGGACGCCCCGGGCGTGCGGAACCGCCCGGGGCGTCACATGCTGCTGGTGGTGGCTGTGGGGGGAGCCCGCACCGGACCCGGCGCGTCCACCGCGCCTCCCCCCACCCCAGGAGTCGGCATGCGTACGCGACCGCTCATATCCGCCCTCGCCCTGACCGCCCTCGCCGCCCTGTCGCTGGGCACCGCACCGGCCGCGCCGAGCGCGCCCCCGGGTGACGACGAGGTCCGGGCCGACCTGGCCCGGGCGTACCGCGCGACCGCCAAGTACCACTCGGTCGAGCGGGCCGTGGCCGACGGCTACAAGCCGATGCGGGGCTGCATCGACCGCCCCGAGGGCGGCATGGGCTACCACTACGTCAACACGGCCCGGAACAACTCCACCGATCCCGCGAAGCCCGCCGCCCTGATGTACGAGGACACCGCGAACGGCGGGAAGCGGCTGGTGGGGATCGAGTTCTTCGTCGAGGACCGCGACCAGAAGGTCAGCACGGACGACGACCGGCCGAGGATGTTCGGGCAGCCGTTCCTCGGCCCGACACCGGGCGTCGAGGCGGGGGTGAAGGTCCACTACGACCTGCACGTGTGGATCTACAAGCACAACCCCCGGGGCATGTTCACCGAGTGGAACCCGAACGTCCGCTGCCCCGCGGACGCCTCCTGACGCGCGCCGCCGGTCACCCGGCCCGCCACAGGGCCGGGGCCCTCGGCGGTTCCCAGCCCGGCTGGGCGGTGTGGCTCTGGAGGCAGGTGTAGGCGCCCGCCCCGTACGTGGCCCGGTCGCCCGGCCGGTACGCCGTGCCCGCCGCCCAGGCCGCGCCGCCGGGCGGCGGGGTGGGGTCCGGGCCCGGCCCCGGGTTCTGCGGGACGGCCAGGACGAAGTCGAACGCCGCCTCCCGGGCGCCGCCGGTGCCCCGCACGGTCATCAGCAGCCGGGGGTCGAAGAGCGGGTCGGTGTTGTTGCGGGGCTCGCCGGGGAAGTAGAGCTGCGTCGTCAGCACCGGGCGGCCGGGCGCCTGCAGCTTGACGTGCAGGTGCCGGGTGCGGCCGGGGTACAGCCCCGGCACGACGGTGGTCAGGGTGAACGCGCCGTTCGCGCCGGTGAACTGGTGCCCCCGGAAGCGGAACCCGGTGTTGTCGTACGCCCCGTTGACGTCCGCCTGCCAGAAGTCCAGCAGGACGCCGTCCAGCGGGCGGCAGGCGAGCCCGAAGACGTAGCCGCTGACGGTGAGGCGGGTGCCGGGGGTGCCGGGCTCCAGCAGCGAGGTGCGCCGGGGCGAGTTCGGTTTGAAGTACGGGCCCTCCATCTGCGGCGGGGTGGGGTCGTCGCCGTCGTCGCAGGCCGGGGTGGGCTCGGGCGCGGTGCCGGTCGGCGCGACCGTACGGGCCAGGGCGGGCACGCCCATCAGCAGGGCGGGTGCGGTGACTCCGGCGGCGAGCGCGGCGCGTAACACGTTCTTGCGGCTGGGGTGCCTGTGCCGTTCCATGCCTGTCCTCCTGAGGGGGGCGTCGGGATCGGCATCGAACCTAGGCGGCGGGGCCCCGGCGGGCGATGGACGCGATCCGGTGGTCGTGGTGCATTCCCCCGCCGCGCCGGAACTCCCCCGGGCTCAGCCCGGTCTCGCGCCGGAAGAAGCGGCAGAAGTACGCCGGGTCGGCGAGGCCCACCCGGTCCGCGATCTGGCGCACCGTCAGGTCGGTGTGCACCAGCAGCCGTTTGGCCTCGTGGACCCGGGCCTCCTGGACGTGCCGGCCTGGGGTGCGGCCGGTGGCCGCCTTGACGGCCTCGGTGAGGTAGCCGGGGGTGACGCCGATCCGTTCGGCGCAGGCGCCGACCGACCACAGGGCCGGGTCGGTACGGGCGAGCAGGCGGGCGAAGGCGTCGGCGACCGCGCCGGGGCGGTTGGCACCGGGGCGGTGCGTCCCGGCGCGGTGCGTCCCGGCGCGGTGCGTCCCGGCCGGGGCGGACGGGCGGGGCGCGGGGCCCGGGAGGCGGGAGGTGCGGACGACGAGGACGTGCAGCAGGGCCCGCAGGACGCTGTCGAACCCGTCGGCCCCGCGCCCGTACTCCTCGTGCAGCTCCGCCATCAGGCGGCCGATCCAGGCCCGTTCCTCCTCGCCCGGGGTGAGCCAGGGGCGCCGCTCGGCGAGGTGCCGCAGCAGGTCGCGGTCGGCGGGATGGTCGAGCAGGAAGTCCTCGGTGAACAGCACCACGGAGCCGTCCAGGCCCACCGCGTCCTCCCAGTGGTGGACCTGGCCGGGCGCGATGACGCACAGGTGCGGCGGGCGCAGCTCCCAGCGGGCCAGGTCCAGCACATGGGTGCCGGTGCCGGCGGTGATGTGGACGATCTCGTAGAAGGTGTGCCGGTGCGGGAAGTCGGCGCGGGACATCGGGCCGATGGTGTCGAAGGTGCCGACCGCGAACGGCAGGGCGTTGGGCATCGGTACTTCGAGGCGGTGCATGGGCAGCACACCCTCTCGGGGTGCCTCGCAGGGCGTGCCGGGTGGCACGGTGGTGCCGCGCATCGTCCGTTCCCCTTCCGTTCCCGTCAGGTCCAGCCATCCGGTCCAGACCACTTGGCCGCTGTCACGATGGCACGCGTGCGCGGGGCCCGGCACCCCCTCCTCGGGTGCCGGGCCCCGCGGCGCCTGCCGCTTCCTGGTGTGGGTGGGTCAGCGGACGAACACGCCCGCCTGTCCGGCGAGATCGAGGAAGTACTGCGGCGCCACACCGAGCACCAGCGTGACCGCCACGCCCACCGCGATCGTCGTCATCGTCAGCGGCGACGGCACGGCGACCGTGGGGCCCTCCGGCTTGGGCTCGCTGAAGAACATCAGCACGATGACCCGGATGTAGAAGAACGCGGCGATCGCCGAGGAGAGCACACCGATCACCACCAGCGCCCCGGCGCCTCCCTCGGCCGCCGCCTTGAAGACGGCGAACTTGCCCGAGAACCCGGAGGTCAGCGGGATGCCGGCGAAGGCCAGCAGGAACACCGCGAAGACGGCGGCCACCAGGGGCGAACGCCGCCCGAGACCGGCCCACTTGGACAGGTGGGTCGCCTCGCCGCCCGCGTCCCGCACCAGGGTCACCACCGCGAAGGCGCCGACCGTCACGAAGGAGTACGCGCCCAGGTAGAAGAGCACCGACGAGACGCCGTCGGGCGTGGCCGCGACGACACCGGCGAGGATGAATCCGGCGTGGGCGATCGACGAGTAGGCGAGGAGCCGCTTGATGTCGGTCTGGGTGATGGCCACGATCGCGCCCGCCAGCATGGTGACGATGGCGACGCCCCACATCACGGGCCGCCAGTCCCAGCGCAGGCCGGGCAGCACCACGTACAGCAGGCGCAGCATCGCGCCGAACGCGGCGACCTTGGTGGCCGCCGCCATGAAGCCGGTGACCGGCGTGGGGGCGCCCTGGTAGACGTCCGGGGTCCACATGTGGAAGGGCACCGCGCCGACCTTGAACAGCAGGCCCATCAGCACCATGGCGAAGCCGATGAGCAGCAGCACGTCATTGCCCATGGTCTGGGCGAGCGCCGGGGTGATGTCGGCGACCGACCCGTCCACCACGTCGGCGATGCGGGCGTACGAGACGGAGCCCGCGTAGCCGTACATCAGGGCGATGCCGAACAGCAGGAACGCCGACGAGAAGGCGCCCAGCAGGAAGTACTTCACCGCGGCCTCCTGCGACATCAGCCGCTTGCGGCGGGCGACGGCGCACAGCAGGTACAGCGGCAGGGAGAAGACCTCCAGCGCGATGAACAGCGTCAGCAGGTCGTTGGCGGCCGGGAAGACGAGCATCCCGGCCACCGCGAACAGCATCAGCGGGAAGACCTCGGTGGTGGTGAACCCGGCCTTCACAGCGGCCTTCTCGTGGTCGCTGCCGGGGACGGCGGCGGCCTCGGCGGCGAACGAGTCGACCCGGTGCCCGTGGTGGGCCGGGTCGAGCCGCCGCTCGGCGAAGGTGAAGACGGCGACCATCGAGGTCAGCAGGATGGTGCCCTGGAGGAACAGGGCGGGTCCGTCGACGGCGATGGCGCCCATGGCGACGATGCCGGACTTCGTGGTGGCGCGCCCGCCGGCCGCCAGGGCGACGACCGCCGCGAAGGAGGCGGCCAGGGCGACGACCGTGAGGAAGAGCTGCGCGTGGTAGCGGCCCCGGCGGGGGACGAAGCCCTCCAGCAGGATGCCGACGACCGCGGCGCCCACCACGATCAGTACGGGTGCGAGCTGGCCGTACTCGATGGCCGGGGCCCCGATCTTGCCGGCGGCCGGTTCGGCCGCTGTCGTCCACAGGCTGTGGACAGCACTTGTGTTCACTTGGCCGCCTCCACCTCGGGCCGGGGGTCCTTCTGCTGGACGTCGGACATCGTGTGCCGCACGGCCGGGTCGACGATCTCGGTCAGCGGCTTGGGGTAGACGCCCAGGAACAGCAGCAGGGCGATCAGCGGGGCGACCACCGCCAGTTCACGCGCCTTGAGGTCGGGCATGGCCCGTACCTCCTCCTTCACCGGGCCGGTCATCGTCCGCTGGTAGAGCACCAGCGTGTAGAGCGCGGCGAGCACGATGCCGGTGGTGGCGACGATCCCCGCCACCGGGTACCGGGCGAACGTCCCCACCAGCACCAGGAACTCCGAGACGAAGGGGGCGAGACCCGGCAGCGAGAGCGTCGCCAGGCCGCCGATCAGGAACGTCCCGGCGAGCACCGGCGCCACCTTCTGCACCCCGCCGTAGTCGGCGATGAGCCGCGACCCGCGCCGGCTGATCAGGAAGCCGGCCACCAGCATCAGCGCGGCCGTGGAGATCCCGTGGTTGACCATGTACAGCGTGGCGCCGGACTGGCCCTGGCTGGTCATCGCGAAGATGCCCAGGATGATGAAGCCGAAGTGGGAGATGGACGCGTAGGCGACCAGCCGTTTGATGTCCCGCTGGCCGACCGCGAGCAGCGCCCCGTACACAATGCTGATCAGCGCCAGCACGATGATCGCGGGGGTGGCCCACTTCGACGCCTCGGGGAACAGCTGGAGGCAGAAGCGGAGCATCGCGAAGGTGCCCACCTTGTCGACGACGGCGGTGATGAGCACCGCGACCGGCGCGGTGGCCTCCCCCATCGCGTTGGGCAGCCAGGTGTGCAGCGGCCACAGCGGGGCCTTCACCGCGAAGGCGAAGAAGAAGCCGAGGAAGAGCAGCCGCTCGGTGTTGGTGGCCATCTCCAGCTCGCCGCTCGCCCGCGCGGCGGTGATCTCGGTGAGGGAGAAGTTCCCCGCGACGACGTACAGCCCGATGACGGCGGCCAGCATGATGAGCCCGCCGACCAGGTTGTAGAGGAGGAACTTCACCGCCGCGTACGACCGCTGGGCCGCCGCGTGGTCGTCGGTGCCCGCGTGGGCGCGGTCCCCGAAGCCACCGATGAGGAAGTACATCGGGATGAGCATGGCTTCGAAGAGGATGTAGAAGAGGAAGACGTCGGTGGCCTCGAAGGAGAGGATCACCATCGCCTCGACCATCAGGATCAGGGCGAAGAAGCCCTGGGTCGGCCGCCACCGCTTCGTCTGGGTCCCCTGGGGATCGGCGTCGTGCCAGCCGGCCACGACGATGAAGGGGATCAGCAGCGCGGTGAGCGCGATCAGCGCCACCCCGATGCCGTCCACGCCCAGTTCGTACCGGACGCCGAAGTCGGCGATCCAGGCGTGCGACTCGGTGAGCTGGTAGCGGGCGCCGCCCGGGTCGAACCGGACGGCCACCACGGCGGCCAGTCCCAGGGTGGCCAGGGAGAACAGCAGCGCCAGCCACTTGGCGGCGGTGCGGCGGGCGGCCGGGACGGCGGCGGTGAGGATCGCGCCGGCGGCCGGGACCGCGGCCGTCAGGGTCAGGAGGGGGAACGACATACCGGTCACACCCCCCTCATCAGCAGGGTCGCGGCGATCAGCACCGCCGTACCTCCGAACATCGAGACCGCGTAGGAGCGGGCGAAGCCGTTCTGCGTCCTGCGCAGCCGGCCGGACAGTCCGCCGACCGAGGCGGCGGTCCCGTTGACCACACCGTCGACCAGGCTGTGGTCCACGTACACCAGGGAGCGGGTGAGGTGCTCGCCGCCGCGGACCAGGACGACATGGTTGAAGTCGTCCTGGAGCAGGTCGCGCCGGGCGGCGCGGGTGAGCAGCGAGCCGCGCGGGGCGACCACCGGCACGGGCCTGCGGCCGTACTGCGCGTACGCGATGCCGACGCCGATCAGCAGGACGACGACCGTGGAGGCGGTCACCGCGCCGGCGCTGATGGGCGGGTGGCCGTGCTCGTACGAGGTGACCGGCTTCAGCCAGTTGACGAACGCGCTGTTGAGCGAGAACAGCCCGCCCGCGAGGACCGACCCGAAGGCCAGCACGATCATCGGGATCGTCATGGACCGGGGCGACTCGTGCGGGTGCGGCATCCGGCCGGCGTGCTCCTCTGCGGCGGGCTCGGCGCTGGGCACCGCGTCCGGGTCGGGCGCCGGCTGCCAGCGCTTCTCGCCGAAGAAGGTCATGATCATCACGCGGGTCATGTAGTACGCGGTGATGCCCGCGCCCAGCAGGGTGACCGCGCCGAGGATCCAGCCCTCCGTGCCGCCCTTGGCGAAGGCCGCCTCGATGATCTTGTCCTTGGACCAGAAGCCGGACAGCCCCGGGAAGCCGATGATCGCCAGGTAGCCGAGGCCGAAGGTCACGAAGGTGACCGGCATGTACTTCCGCAGGCCGCCGTACTTGCGCATGTCGACCTCGTCGTTCATGCCGTGCATCACCGAACCGGCACCGAGGAACAGCCCGGCCTTGAAGAAGCCGTGCGTCACCAGGTGCATGATGGCGAAGGCGTACCCGATCGGGCCGAGGCCGGCCGCCAGGATCATGTAGCCGATCTGCGACATCGTCGAACCGGCCAGTGCCTTCTTGATGTCGTCCTTGGCGCAACCGACGATCGCACCGAACAGCAGCGTGACCGCGCCGACCACCACGACCGCGAGCTGCGCGTCCGGGGCGGCGTTGAAGAGGGCGCCCGACCTGGTGATCAGGTAGACGCCCGCGGTGACCATGGTGGCCGCGTGGATCAGGGCGGAGACCGGGGTCGGGCCCTCCATCGCGTCACCCAGCCAGGACTGGAGCGGCACCTGCGCCGACTTGCCGCACGCGGCGAGCAGCAGCATCAGCCCGATGGCCGTGAGCGTCCCCTCCGACGTCTCGCCCGCCGACGCCAGCACCGGCCCGAAGGCGAAGGTCCCGAAGGTGGTGAACATCAGCATGATGGCGATGGACAGCCCGATGTCGCCGACCCGGTTGACCAGGAACGCCTTCTTGGCGGCCGTGGCGGCGCTGGGCTTGTGCTGCCAGAAGCCGATCAGGAGGTAGGAGGCGAGGCCCACGCCCTCCCAGCCGAAGTACAGCAGGAGGTAGTTGTCGGCGAGGACCAGCAGCAGCATCGCCGCGAGGAAGAGATTGAGGTAGCCGAAGAAGCGGCGCCTGCGCTCGTCGTGCTCCATGTACCCGATGGAGTACACATGGATGAGCGTGCCGACGCCGGTGATCAGCAGCACGAAGGTCATCGAGAGCTGGTCGAGCTGGAAGGCGATGTCCGCCTGGAAGCTCTCCACCGGCACCCAGCTGAACAGGTGCTGGCGCAGCGTCCGGTCCTCGGCGCCCCTGCCCAGCATCCCGGCGAAGAGCACCGCCCCGATGACGAACGAGGCGGCGGCGAGCAGGGTGCCGAGCCAGTGGCCGGCGCGGTCGAGGCGCCGGCCGCCGCACAGCAGGACGGCGGCTCCCAGCAGAGGCGCCGCGACGAGCAGCGCGATCAGGTTTTCCACGTTTCAGCCCCTCACAGCTTCATCAGGCTGGCGTCGTCGACCGAGGCCGAATGGCGGGAACGGAACAGCGACACGATGATCGCGAGCCCGACCACGACCTCCGCGGCGGCGACGACCATCGTGAAGAACGCGATGATCTGGCCGTCCAGGTTGCCGTGCAGCCGGGAGAAGGCGACGAGCGCGAGGTTGCAGGCGTTGAGCATCAGCTCGATGCACATGAACACCACGATCGCGTTCCGCCGGATCAGCACCCCGGCCGCGCCGATGGTGAACAACAGGGCGGCCAGGTACAGGTAGTTGACCGGATTCACTGGGCGTTCTCCTCCTCGCGGTCCTGCGGGCGGGACGCCTCCGGCCCGGACGGACCGCGCCCGAGACGCTCCTCGGAGCGCTGCTCCAGCGCCTTGAGGTCGTCGAGCGCCTGCCGCGACACGTCACGGATCTGACCGCGCGCCCGCAGCGTCTTGTTGACCGTCAGCTCGGACGGGGTGCCGTCGGGCAGCAGGCCGGCGATGTCCACGGCGTTGTGCCGGGCGTAGACACCGGGGGCCGGCAGCGGCGGCAGGTGCTTCCCCTCCCGTACGCGCTGCTCGGCCAGCTCCCGCTGGGTGCGGGCCCGCTCGGTGCGCTCGCGGTGGGTCAGCAGCATCGCGCCGACGGTCGCGGTGATCAGCAGCGCGCCGGTGATCTCGAAGGCGAAGACATAGGTGGTGAAGATCAGGGCGGCGAGCCCCTCCACATTGCCCCCGGCGTTCGCCGTGCCCAGGCCCTCGAAGGTGCCGAGCGAGGCCCTCCCGATCCCGCTGACCAGCAGGATGCCGAAGCCCAGGCCGCAGGCGGCGGCCAGCCACCGCTGGCCCTTGAGGGTCTCCTTCAGGGAGTCGGCGGCGGTGACACCGACCAGCATGACCACGAAGAGGAACAGCATCATGATCGCGCCGGTGTAGACGATGATCTGCACGACCCCGAGGAAGTACGCCCCATTGGCGAGGTAGAACACCGCCAGGATGATCATGGTGGCGGCCAGGCTCAGCGCGCTGTGCACGGCCTTCTTCATCAGGATGGTGGCCAGCGCGCCGAGGACGGCGACGGTGCCCAGCACCCAGAACTGCACGGCCTCACCGGTGGAGGTCGCGGTGGCGGCGAGTGCGCTCATGTGCCGATCACCTTCTTCGACGCGGGCTCGTCCTCTCCGAAGTCCGAGGCGGCCTCCTGGGGCTTCTCGTCGCCCTTGCTCACCGCCGCCTGCGGGACCGTGCCGGGAGCGGCCTCGGTGACCAGGCCCCGGTAGTAGTCCTGCTCGGTCATGCCGGGGTGGATGGCGTGCGGGGAGTCGACCATGCCCTCCTCCAGGCCCGCGAGGAGCTGCTCCTTGGTGTAGATCAGGTTCTCGCGGGAGCTGTCGGCCAGCTCGAACTCGTTGGTCATCGTCAGCGCCCGGGTCGGGCACGCCTCGATGCACAGCCCGCACAGGATGCAGCGGGCGTAGTTGATCTGGTAGACGCGGCCGTACCGCTCGCCGGGCGAGTACCGCTCCTCGTCCGTGTTGTCCGCGCCCTCCACATAGATGGCGTCGGCCGGGCAGGCCCAGGCGCACAGCTCGCAGCCGACGCACTTCTCCAGGCCGTCCGGATGGCGGTTGAGCTGGTGCCGGCCGTGGAAGCGCGGCGCCGTCGTCTTCGGCTGCTCCGGGTACTGCTCGGTGAGCCGCTTCTTGAACATGGCCTTGAAGGTCACGCCGAAGCCGGCGACCGGATTCTGGAAGTTGCCCTCAGACACCGTCAGCCTCCTTTCCATCACGCTCAGTATCGGCGCCACCACTGACAATCAACTGGCCCTCGCGGCGCGGCCGGCGGCGGGGCACCGGCGGGAGCGTCTGGCCGGGCAGCGGCGGTACGGGGAATCCCCCGGCCATCGGGTCGAACTCGGCGGGCCGTTCGGCCGCCGCCTCCTCGCGTTTCGCCTTCTTGTCGCGGAAGACGTCGGCGACGAAGGACAGCAGGAGCACCGCGATCACCGCGCCCGCGACGTACAGCACGATCTGCTGGAAGTCGTAGTTCTCGTTGCGCAGCGCCCGCACGGTGGCCACCAGCATCAGCCAGACGACCGAGACGGGGATGAGGACCTTCCAGCCGAGCTTCATCAGCTGGTCGTAGCGGACCCGGGGCAGCGTGCCGCGCAGCCAGATGAAGAAGAACAGCAGCAGCTGCACCTTGACGACGAACCAGAGCATCGGCCACCAGCCGTGGTTCGCGCCCTCCCAGAACGTGGAGACCGGGTACGGGGCGCGCCAGCCGCCGAGGAACAGCGTCACCGACACCGCCGAGACGGTCACCATGTTCACGTACTCGGCGAGCATGAACATCGCGAACTTGATGGAGCTGTACTCGGTGTTGAAGCCGCCGACCAGGTCGCCCTCGGACTCGGGCATGTCGAACGGGGCGCGGTTGGTCTCGCCGACCATGGTGATGACGTAGATGAGGAACGACACCGGCAGCAGGATGATGTACCAGCGGTCCGCCTGCGCCTCGACGATCGCCGAGGTCGACATCGACCCGGAGTAGAGGAAGACCGACGCGAAGGCGGCGCCCATCGCGATCTCGTAGGAGATCATCTGCGCGCAGGAGCGCAGGCCGCCCAGCAGCGGGTACGTCGAGCCGGACGACCAGCCGGCGAGGACGATGCCGTAGATGCCGACCGAGGCGACCGCGAGGATGTAGAGCATCGCGATCGGCAGGTCGGTCAGCTGCATCGTGGTGCGCTGCCCGAAGATCGACACCTCGTTGCCGGCCGGGCCGAAGGGGATCACCGCGATGGCCATGAAGGCGGGGATGGCGGCGACGATCGGCGCGAGGATGTAGACGACCTTGTCGGCCCGCTTGACGACCACGTCCTCCTTGAGCATCAGCTTGACGCCGTCCGCGAGGGACTGGAGGAGGCCCCAGGGGCCGTGCCGGTTGGGGCCGATGCGCAGCTGCATCCAGGCGACGACCTTGCGCTCCCACACGATGGAGAAGAGCACGGTGACCATCAGGAAGGCGAAGCAGAAGACCGCCTTGACCACCACGAGCCACCAGGGGTCGCGGCCGAACATGGACAGGTCCTCGGCCGCCAGGGTGTACGGGATCATGCCTCCACCTCCGTGGGGGCCGCGGCGGTCGGGGTGGACGGGGCGAGGCGCACCAGCTGCCCCGGGACGGCGCCCAGGGCGGACGGCACGCCGCCGGGCGTGGAGTTCAGCGGCAGCCACACCACCCGGTCGGGCATGTCGGTGACCCGCAGCGGCAGTTCGGCCGAGCCGGCCGGCCCGGTCACCGTCAGCGGGTCGCCGTCCTTGACGCCCGTCTCCGCGGCCGTGGCCGCCGACAGGCGGGCCACCGCGGCGTGCCGGGTGCCGGCCAGGGCCTCGTCGCCCTCCTGGAGGACGCCCAGGTCCAGCAGCATCCGGTGGCCGGCCAGCACCGCCTCGCCCTCGCCCGCGCGGGGCAGCGGCACCGCGGTCTCCACCGGGTCGCCGGCCGGGGCGCCGTCCCAGGCGCCCAGCCGGTCCAGCTCGGCGCGCACCGCCCGTACGTCCGGCAGCGCGAAGTGCACGTCGGCGGCGTCGGCCAGCATGTGCAGCACCCGGGCGTCGGCCGGGGCGAGCGTGCGCGTCATGTGCTCCGGCTTCAGCGCGGCCTCGAACATCCGCACCCGGCCCTCCCAGTTGAGGAAGGTCCCGGGCTTCTCGGCGACCGCGGCCACCGGGAACACCACGTCCGCCCGCTCGGTCACCTCGCTGGGCCGCAGCTCCAGCGACACCACGAACGCCGCGTCCAGCGCCTCACGCGCGCGTGCCGGGTCCGGCAGGTCGGCGACCTCCACGCCGCCGACGAGCAGCGCGCCCAGCTCGCCGGTCGCCGCGGCCTCCACGATCTGGCCGGTGTCGCGGCCGTAGCCGTGTGGCAGTTCCCGTTCGCCCCAGGCGGCGGCGACCTCGTCACGCGCGCGGGGATCGGTCGCGGGCCGCCCGCCGGGCAGCAGCGACGGGATCGCGCCCGCCCACACCGCCCCGCGCTCCCCGGCCCGGCGCGGGATCCACACCAGCTCCGCCCCCGTCGCCGCCGCGGCGCGCACCGCCGCGGTCAGCGCGCCCGGCACTCCCGCCAGCCGCTCGCCGGCGACCAGGACCGCGCCGGGCTCCCGCAGCGCCCGGGAGGCGGCGGTCCCGTCCGCGTCCAGCCCCGTCCCCGAGGCCAGCGCGTCCAGCCACTCCACCTCGGTGCCGGGCGCGGCCGGCAGCAGGGTGCCGCCCGCCTTGGCCAGGCCCCGGGTGGCGTGCGAGGCGAGCGCGTAGGTGCGCTGCCCGTGCTTCCGCCACGCCTTGCGCAGCCGCAGGAAGACGCCCGGGGCCTCCTCCTCCGCCTCCAGCCCGGCGAGCAGCACCGCGGGCGCCTTCTCCAGGGAGGCGTAGGTGACGCCCGTGCCGTCGAGGTCTCGGCCGTGGCGGGCGACCCGGGCGGCCAGGAAGTCGGCCTCCTCGCTGCTGTGGACGCGGGCGCGGAAGTCGACGTCGTTGGTGTCGAGGGCGACCCGGGCGAACTTGGCGTACGCGTAGGCGTCCTCGACGGTCAGCCGCCCGCCGGCCAGGACGCCGGTGCGGCCGCGGACCAGGCCGCGCGCCGCCGCCTCCAGCGCCTCGGGCCAGGACGCGGGCTCCAGCTCACCGGTCTCGGCGCTGCGCACCAGGGGGGTGGTGAGCCGGTCGCGCGTCTGCGCGTAGCGGAACGCGAAGCGCCCCTTGTCGCACATCCACTCCTCGTTGACCTCCGGGTCGTTGGCGGCGAGCCGCCGCATGACCTTGCCGCGCCGGTGGTCGGTGCGGGTGGCGCAGCCGCCGGCGCAGTGCTCGCACACCGACGGGCTGGAGACCAGGTCGAAGGGGCGGGAGCGGAACCGGTAGGCGGCCGAGGTCAGCGCGCCCACCGGGCAGATCTGGATGGTGTTGCCGGAGAAGTACGACTCGAAGGGGTCGCCCTCGCCGGTGCCGACCTGCTGGAGCGCGCCGCGCTCGATCAGCTCGATCATCGGGTCGCCGGCGACCTGGTTGGAGAACCGGGTGCAGCGGGCGCAGAGCACGCACCGCTCGCGGTCGAGCAGCACCTGGGTGGAGATGGGCACCGGCTTCTCGTAGGTGCGCTTGCGCCCCTCGAAGCGGGAGTCGGCCTGTCCGTGCGACATGGCCTGGTTCTGCAGCGGGCACTCGCCGCCCTTGTCGCAGACCGGGCAGTCCAGGGGGTGGTTGATGAGCAGCAGCTCCATCACCCCGACCTGGGCCTTCTCGGCGACGGGCGAGGTGAGCTGCGACTTGACGACCATGCCGTCGGTGCAGGTGATGGTGCAGGAGGCCATCGGCTTGCGCTGGCCCTCGACCTCGACGATGCACTGGCGGCAGGCGCCGGCCGGGTCGAGGAGGGGGTGGTCGCAGAACCGGGGGATCTCGATGCCGAGCTGCTCGGCGGCCCGGATGACCAGCGTCCCCTTGGGGACGGAGATCTCGATCCCGTCGATGGTCAGGGTGACCAGGTCCTCGGGCGGGACGGCCGCGCCGCCGCCCCGGGCGGGGCCGGATGCCATGACGGTCACGCCGTCACCTCCACGTGGTTGTCCGCCCAGGCGGTCGACTTGGCCGGGTCGAAGGGGCAGCCCTTGCCGGTGATGTGCTGCTCGTACTCCCCGCGGAAGTACTTCAGCGAGGAGAAGATCGGCGAGGCGGCGCCGTCGCCGAGGGCGCAGAACGACTTGCCGTTGATGTTGTCGGCGATGTCGTTCAGCTTGTCGAGGTCGCCGAGGGTGCCCTTGCCGGCCTCGATGTCGCGGAGCAGCTGCACCAGCCAGTAGGTGCCTTCGCGGCAGGGGGTGCACTTGCCGCAGGACTCGTGGGCGTAGAACTCGGTCCAGCGGGTGACGGCCCGCACCACGCAGGTGGTCTCGTCGAAGCACTGGAGGGCCTTGGTGCCGAGCATGGAGCCGGCCGCGCCGACGCCCTCGTAGTCGAGGGGGACGTCGAGGTGCTCGTCGGTGAACATCGGGGTCGACGAGCCGCCGGGCGTCCAGAACTTCAGCCGGTGGCCGGGCCGCATCCCGCCGCTCATGTCGAGGAGCTGGCGCAGGGTGATGCCGAGCGGCGCCTCGTACTGGCCGGGCGAGGCGACATGGCCGCTGAGCGAGTAGAGCGTGAAGCCGGGGGACTTCTCGCTGCCCATGGAGCGGAACCAGTCCTTGCCCCGGTTGAGGATCGCGGGAACCGACGCGATGGACTCCACGTTGTTCACCACGGTGGGGCACGCGTACAGACCGGCGACGGCGGGGAAGGGGGGACGCAGCCGGGGCTGGCCGCGGCGCCCTTCGAGCGAGTCGAGCAGCGCGGTCTCCTCACCGCAGATGTACGCGCCGGCGCCGGCGTGCACGGTGAGTTCGAGGTCGAGTCCGCTGCCCAGGATGTCCCTGCCGAGGTAGCCCGCGGCGTACGCCTCGCGCACGGCCTCGTGCAGCCGGCGCAGCACGGGCACGACCTCGCCGCGCAGGTAGATGAAGGCGTGGTTCGACCGGATCGCGTAGCAGGCGATCACGATGCCCTCGATCAGGGAGTGCGGATTGGCGAACAGCAGCGGGATGTCCTTGCAGGTCCCCGGCTCCGACTCGTCGGCGTTGACGACGAGGTAGTGGGGCTTGCCGTCGCCCTGCGGGATGAACTGCCACTTCATCCCGGTGGGGAAGCCGGCGCCGCCCCGGCCGCGCAGGCCGGAGTCCTTGACGTACGCGATGAGGTCGTCGGGGGTCATCGCGAGGGCCTTCTTGAGGCCCTCGTAGCCCTCGTGGCGCTTGTAGGTCTCCAGCGTCCAGGAGTGCGGCTGGTCCCAGAACGCGGACAGGACCGGCGCGAGCAGCTTCTCCGGGCTGGTCATCTCGGTCACCACCGTCATCACTCCCCCTCCTCGGTGGCCGGGCCGCCCGGGCCGACCGGGCCGGACGGGTGCTGCGGGTCGGAGGCGGACGTCGCCTGGGGCGCGTCGTGCGCGCTGAGGTGCTCCGAGCCGGGCTCGCCGGACGGGGCGTCGTGCGGGGCCTCGCCGCGCGGGTGGACGACCCGGGCGCCCGGTTGGGCCTCGCCCTTGGCGAGCCGCAGCCCGATCAGCGAGGCGGGGCCGGCGCCGCCGGTCGCCTCGACCGCGCCGGGGCGCTCGTCGGGGAAGCCGGCCAGGATGCGGGCGGTCTCCTTGTACGTGCACAGGGGCGCGCCGCGGGTGGGGGCGACGGGGCGGCCGGCCCGCAGGTCGTCGACGAGCCGCTTCGCGGTCTCGGGGGTCTGGTTGTCGAAGAACTCCCAGTTGACCATCACGACCGGCGCGAAGTCGCAGGCCGCGTTGCACTCGATGTGCTCGAGGGTGACCTTGCCGTCGGGGGTGGTCTCGCTGTTGCCGACGCCGAGGTGCCGCTGGAGCTCCTCGAAGATGGCGTCGCCGCCCATGACCGCGCACAGGGTGTTGGTGCACACCCCGACCTGGTAGTCGCCCGAGGGCTTGCGCCGGTACATGGAGTAGAAGGTGGCGACGGCGGTGACCTCGGCGGTGGTCAGTCCCAGCACCTCGGCGCAGAACCGCATGCCGGTGCGGGTGACGTACCCCTCCTCGGACTGCACCAGGTGCAGCAGCGGCAGCAGCGCGGAGCGGCTGTCGGGGTAGCGGGCGATCACCTCCCGGGCGTCCGCTTCGAGCCGGGCGCGCACATCGGCCGGGTAATCGGGGGCGGGGAGCTGCGGCATCCCCAGGCTGACGTCTGTCATTACCGGTCGACGCCTCCCATCACGGGGTCGATGGACGCGACGGCGACGATGACGTCGGCGACCTGGCCGCCCTCGCACATCGCCGCCATGGCCTGAAGGTTGGTGAACGAGGGGTCGCGGAAGTGGACCCGGTAGGGGCGGGTGCCGCCGTCGCTGACGACGTGCACGCCGAGCTCGCCCTTGGGCGACTCGACCGCCGTGTAGGACTGGCCGGGCGGGACCCGAAAGCCCTCGGTGACCAGCTTGAAGTGGTGGATCAGGGCCTCCATGGAGGTGCCCATGATCTTCTTGATGTGGTCGAGGGAGTTGCCGAGGCCGTCGGGGCCGAGCGCGAGCTGCGCGGGCCAGGCGATCTTCTTGTCGGCGACCATCACCGGGCCGGGCTCCAGCCGGTCCAGGCACTGCTCGACGATCCGCAGCGACTGGCGCATCTCCTCCAGCCGGATGAGGAAGCGGCCGTAGGCGTCGCAGGTGTCGGCGGTGGGGACGTCGAAGTCGTACGTCTCGTAGCCGCAGTACGGGTCGGTCTTGCGCAGGTCGTGCGGGAGGCCCGCGGAGCGCAGGATCGGCCCCGTCGCGCCGAGGGCCATGCAGCCGGCCAGGTCGAGGTAGCCGATGTCCTGCATACGGGCCTTGAAGATCGGGTTGCCGGTGGCGAGCTTGTCGTACTCCGGCATGTTCTTCTTCATGGTCTTCACGAACTCGCGGAGCTGGTCGACCGCGCCGGGCGGCAGGTCCTGCGCGAGGCCGCCGGGGCGGATGAACGCGTGGTTCATGCGCAGCCCGGTGATCAGTTCGTAGAGGTCCAGGATCAGTTCGCGGTCCCGGAAGCCGTAGATCATGATGGTGGTGGCGCCCAGCTCCATGCCGCCGGTGGCGATGCACACCAGGTGCGAGGAGAGCCGGTTGAGCTCCATCAGCAGCACGCGGACGATCGTCGCCCGGTCGGGGATCTGGTCCTCGATGCCGAGGAGCTTCTCCACGCCCAGGCAGTACGCCGCCTCGTTGAAGAAGGGCGTCAGGTAGTCCATGCGCGTGACGAAGGTGGTGCCCTGCGTCCAGGTCCGGTACTCGAGGTTCTTCTCGATGCCGGTGTGGAGGTAGCCGATGCCGCAGCGGGCCTCGGTGACGGTCTCGCCGTCGATCTCCAGGATGAGCCGGAGCACGCCGTGCGTGGACGGGTGCTGGGGGCCCATGTTGACGACGATGCGCTCGTCGTCGGTCTCGGCCGCGGACCGGGCGACCTCGTCCCAGTCGCCGCCGGTGACGGTGTAGACGGTGCCCTCGGTGGTCTCGCGGGCGTCGGCCCGGGGAGCGTGGGGGGCGTGTGGGGTGGTCACGAGTACGACCTCCGCTGGTCCGGAGCCGGGATCTGGGCGCCCTTGTACTCGACGGCGATGCCGCCGAGGGGGTAGTCCTTGCGCTGCGGGAAGCCCTGCCAGTCGTCCGGCATCATGATCCGGGTCAGGGCGGGGTGGCCGTCGAAGATCAGCCCGAAGAAGTCGTACGTCTCGCGCTCGTGCCAGTCGTTGGTCGGGTAGACCGGGACGAGCGAGGGGACGTGCGGATCGGCGTCCGGGGCGGTGACCTCCAGCCGGATCAGCCGGCCGTGGGTGAGCGAGCGCAGGTGGTACACGGCGTGCAGCTCGCGCCCCTTGTCGCCCTCGTAGTGGACGCCGCTGACCCCGGTGCACAGCTCGAAGCGCAGGGCGGGGTCGTCGCGCAGGGTGCGGGCGACGCGCACCAGGTGCTCGCGCGCGATGTGGAAGGTCAGCTCGCCCCGGTCGACGACCGTCTTCTCGATGGCGTTCTCGGGCAGGAGGCCCTGTTCCTCCAGGGCACCCTCCAGCTCGTCGGCGACCTCGTCGAACCAGCCGCCGTAGGGGCGGGTGGCCGGGCCGGGCAGGCGTACGGAGCGGACGAGGCCGCCGTACCCGGAGGTGTCGCCGCCGCCGTCGGCGCCGAACATGCCGCGCTGGACGCGGACCTCCTCGCCGTGGTCGCCGCGCTGGCCGGGGAGGTTCTGGGCGCTGAGGTCCTTGTCGGGGTTGGGCCGGTCGTCGCTCATCGCAGCAGCCCCTTCATCTCGATCGTGGGCAGTGCCTTGAGCGCGGCCTCCTCGGCCTCGCGGGCCGCCTCGCGGGCGTTGACGCCGAGCTTGGAGCCCTGGATCTTCTGGTGGAGCTTGAGGATGGCGTCCATCAGCATCTCCGGGCGCGGCGGGCAGCCGGGCAGGTAGATGTCGACCGGTACGACGTGGTCGACGCCCTGGACGATCGCGTAGTTGTTGAACATGCCGCCCGAGGAGGCGCACACCCCCATGGAGATGACCCACTTGGGGTTGGGCATCTGGTCGTAGACCTGGCGCAGGACGGGCGCCATCTTCTGGCTCACCCGGCCCGCCACGATCATCAGGTCGGCCTGGCGCGGCGAGCCGCGGAAGACCTCCATGCCGAAGCGCGCCAGGTCGTAGCGCCCGGCGCCGGTCGTCATCATCTCGATGGCGCAGCAGGCGAGGCCGAAGGTCGCGGGGAAGACGGACGCCTTGCGCACCCAGCCCGCGGCCTGTTCGACGGTCGTCAGCAGAAAACCGCTCGGCAGTTTCTCTTCGAGTCCCATTGGTGGCCCCTCAGCCCCTCAGTCCCATTCCAGGCCGCCGCGCCGCCACACGTACGCGTAGGCGACGAAGACGGTGAGCACGAAGAGCAGCATCTCCACGAGCCCGAAAAGCCCCAGGGCGTCGAAGCTGACGGCCCAGGGGTAGAGGAAGACGATCTCGATGTCGAAGACGATGAAGAGCATCGCCGTCAGGTAGTACTTGATGGGGAAGCGGCCCCCTCCGGCCGGAGTGGGCGTCGGCTCGATGCCGCACTCGTATGCCTGAAGCTTCGCCCGGTTGTACCTCTTTGGGCCGATAAGCGTGGCCATGACCACGGAAAAGATCGCAAACCCTGCCCCGAGGGCGCCGAGCACGAGGATGGGCGCGTAGGCATTCACGCTCCTCGCTCCTTCCAGTCGTCCTTGACCGATGGACCGCACCGGGCACCGTCTCGCCGCCTCGCGAAGATCGTGCACATGTGAGGCAGTTCACAAGCCCGACTGCTCGCATCCTATGCCCGTCGATCTGTGATCTGCGACACGGGGTACAGCAACGTCCTTGTGATCTCCACCACCCGACGAAGGATCATGAACCCACGGCAGATGTGATCTTCACACCGCGTGTGTCCAGACGGCTGCAAGACGTGACATTTCCAGGGTTCGGGGCAGGCCAGAGGGGGGTTGCCCTATCAAGCGTTGGCCACTACAGGCAAATTCGCCGTGGACTCTCCCGGGTGATAAAGAGCTTCGCTTCACTCGCCCGGGGGGCGCGCCCGTACCGAAGTGGACACGTGCGCGCTTTCACGATCTTCCGGGCATCCCCGGCGGATACCAATCCGTGACCTGCGTCACTCCCGCGCGGGCGCCGGGAAAGCGGGCTTGGCCACCGGCGTGAAGGAGTGGTAAGCGCACGGCAATTCGGACGTTTCGCGGAAAACCCATGATCACGGCCCTGATCACCACAGTCCGCATTGTCCGTTACGGCGTCAATAAGGGGCGAGCGGAAGCGGATTCACCCAATCCGCGCGCAACTGTGGCGCACACCACCTTTCTTGAAGGGAACCGTGAAGCCCTGATAGCGGTTGTACTCATGTCCCACACCGCTCACATACCCAGCCACCGGAAGCCCCGCCGCAGCTCTTCGAAGCTCGCGCTGCGGGCCGGAGTTGCCGGTGGCGTCCTCAGCACCATCGCGGTGGCCGGTGCTGCCGGGCCGGCGAACGCCGAGCCGGTGACCGAGACCATCGAGATGCCGACGCTCAACGCGGACCTGTCCACGGACCTGTCGAGCGTCGTCGCCGCCTCCGCCGAGGCCACCCAGCAGATCGCCCTCGACGAGGAGCTCCAGGCCCAGGAGAACGCGGCGGCCACCAAGGCCGCCAAGGACGCCAAGAAGGCGAAGGCCGAGGCCGAGCGCAAGGCCGAGGCCGAGGAGGCCCAGCGCAAGGCCGAGGCGAAGGCCAAGGCCGAGGCCGCCGAGCGCGCCTCCCGCTCCGCCGAGCGCACCACCCTGTCCGCGTCCGCCGGCGACTCCGAGGACGGCGGCCAGGACGACGGCGGCTCCTCCTACGACTCGGGCCAGGCGACCGGCTCCGCCGCCGCCATCGTGGCCTTCGCCCGCGCCCAGGTCGGCGACGCCTACGTCATGGGCAGCACCGGACCCAACTCGTGGGACTGCTCCGGGCTCGTCCAGGCCGCCTACCGCCAGGCCGGCATCGACCTGCCGCGCGTCTCCGGCGACCAGTCCAGCCGCGGCACCTCCGTCTCGCTGGACAACCTCCAGCCCGGCGACATCCTCTACTGGGGCAGCCGGAGCAACTCGTACCACGTCGCCATCTATGTGGGCGGTGGCAACTTCGTCGGCGCGCAGAACCCCGGCACCGGTGTGGTCGAGCGCTCGCTGGACTACGACATGCCGTCGGGCGCGGTCCGCGTGCTCTGAGCCGGTACCACCCGGCCCCGAGGGCCGTCGCTCCCCCGCTCGGGGCGGGAGCGACGGCCCTCCGGCGCGTTCAGCGCCCCCGGAACGCCTCCACCAGGCGCGCGTAGCTGTCCCCGCCGTGGCCGTCCGCGACCGCCTTCGCCATCAGCTCCCGGTGCAGCTCGGGCAGCCGCCCGTCCACCCCGCGCTCCCGGCCGGCGTGCAGCAGGTGCCCGACCGCCGCGAGCTGCACCTCGACGGTGGCGTCGTCCCCCGGGTAGTGGCCGGCGTCGATCTGCGCGGCGTACCGCTCCAGGAAGCCGCTCACCGTCGTCAGCCAGCGCACCGCGACCGGGGTGAAGTCCACCGCCGCCACCCCGTCCGCGCCGGTGAGCGCCACCGCGTGCAGCCAGCCGCCGAAGACCGACCACATCGTGCCCAGCAGCCCCGCGTCGTACAGGGACGCCAGCCCCGCGTCCGCGCCCAGGTCCACCGGGTCGCCCAGGACGGCGAGCGTGTCGCGGTGCCGGGCGAGCGCCCCGGGCGTACCGCCGTACAGGAACATGCTCGTCCGCAGCCCCACGCCCTCCGGCGTCGTCATGATCCCGCCGTCCAGGTACGCGATCCCGTGCCCGGCCGCCCACGCCGCCATCTCCCGGGCCTGCTCCGGCGAACCGGAGGTCAGATTGACCAAAGTGCGCCCGGCCAGCGACTCCGCGACCGGCTCCAGCAGGGCGCTCACGGCCGGGTAGTCCCAGACGCAGACCACGACGAGGCCGCTCGCCGTGACCGCGTCCGCGACCGTGTCCGCGCGCACCGCCCCGCGCTCCACGAGCGCGCCGGCCCTGGCGGGGGTGCGGTTCCAGACGGTGGTGGGGTGCCCGGCGGCGAGGAGGGCGGCGGCCAGCGCCGAGCCCATCCGGCCGAGGCCCAGGACGGTGACGGGCGGGGTGTCGGTGTGTGTGTTCGTCGTCATGATCATCAGCCTCGCAGCGGGCCCGCGCCCCCGACAGCGGCAGGACTGCCCGTCTCCGCAAAAATCCTGCCGCGCCCGCCGGCCGGGCGCCGTACGCTCGGCGCCATGAGCCCCGGGACCGTCGCCATCGCCGTCGTACCGGACCCGCGCCTGGGCATCTCGCCCTGGGAGATGTACGAACTGTCCATCGCCCTCGCGGTGTTCGGCGTGGCGCACGACGACCTCGCCGACCCCTGGTACGAGCTGCGCCTGTGCGGGGCGGCGCCCGGCGGGCCCGCGGCCGGGCCGTTCGCGCTCCGCACCGACCACGGCCTGGACGCCCTGGCCGGCGCGGGCACCGTCATCGTCCCGTCCGTCCCGGACCGGGTGGTGGACGAGGGCGAGGACGTCCCCGCCGACCTGGTCGAGGCGCTGCGCGCCGCCGCCGCCTCCGGGGCGCGCATGGTGTCGCTGTGCACCGGCGCCTTCGCCCTCGCGGCGGCCGGGCTGCTGGACGGCCGCCGGGCCACCGCCCACTGGCAGCACACCCCCGCGCTGGCCGCCCGCCACCCGGAGGTGGTCGTCGACGACTCCGTGCTCTACACCGACGAGGGCTCCGTGCTGACCAGCGCGGGAGCCACGGCCGCCCTGGACCTGTGCCTGCACCTGGTCCGCCGCGACCACGGCGTCCGGGTCGCGAGCCGGCTCGCCCGGCGGCTGGTGGTGCACGCCCACCGCACGGGCGGGCAGGCCCAGTTCATCGAGGCGCCGCTGCCGCCCTCGGACGCCGACAGCCTCGGCCCGGTGCTCCAGTGGGCCACCGAGCACCTGGCCCGGCCGCTGACCGTCGAGGACCTGGCGCGCCGGGCCCGGATGAGCCCGCGCAGCTTCCACCGGCGGCTGCTGGAGACCACCGGGACCACCCCGCTGAAGTGGCTGCTCCAGCAGCGCGTCGCCCGCGCCCAGCTGCTGCTGGAGACCACCGACCTGTCCGTGGAGCGGATCGGCGCGGACAGCGGGCTCGGCAGCGCGGCCAATCTGCGCCACCACTTCGGCCGGACGGTGGGCGTCTCGCCCACCGCGTACCGGAAGGCGTTCAGGCCTTCGGCGCCACCTTCGACAGTCCGTTGATGATGCGGTCCATCGCGTCGCCGCCCGTCGGGTCGGTCAGGTTCGCCAGCATCTTCAGCGTGAAGCGCATCAGCATCGGGTGGGTCAGACCGCGCTGCGTGGCGATCTTCATGACCTTGGGGTTGCCGATGAGCTTCACGAACGCGCGGCCCAGCGTGTAGTAGCCGCCGTAGGTGTCCTTGAGGATCTTCGGGTAGTTGCGCAGGGCCAGTTCGCGCTGCGCCGGGGTGGCGCGGGCGTGCGCCTGGACGATGACGTCGGCGGCGATCTGCCCGGACTCCATGGCGTACGCGATGCCCTCGCCGTTGAACGGGTTGACCAGGCCGCCCGCGTCGCCGACCAGCAGCAGGCCCCGGGTGTAGTGCGGCTGGCGGTTGAACGCCATCGGCAGCGCCGCGCCCCGGATCGGGCCGGTCATGTTGTCCGGGGTGTAGCCCCAGTCCTCCGGCATCGAGGCGCACCACGCCTTCAGCACCTCGCGCCAGTCCAGCTCCTTGAAGGAGTCGGAGGTGTTGAGCACGCCGAGGCCCACGTTGGACGTGCCGTCGCCCATGCCGAAGATCCAGCCGTAGCCGGGCAGCAGCCGGTCCTCGCCCGGTCCGCGCCGGTCCCACAGCTCCAGCCAGGACTCCAGGTAGTCGTCGTCGTGGCGGGGCGAGGTGAAGTACGTCCGGACGGCGACGCCCATGGGCCGGTCCTCGCGCCGGTGCAGGCCCATGGCGAGGGACAGCCGGGTGGAGTTGCCGTCGGCGGCGACGACGAGCGGCGCGTGGAAGGTGACCTCGCGCTTCTCCTCACCGAGCTTGGCCCGCACGCCGGTGATCCTCCCGGTGCGGTCGTCGATCAGCGGCGCGCCCACATTGCACCGCTCGTAGAGCCGCGCGCCCGCCTTCTGGGCCTGGCGGGCGAGCTGCTCGTCGAAGTCGTCGCGCTTGCGGACCAGTCCGTAGTCCGGGTACGAGGCCAGGTCGGGCCAGTCGAGCTGGAGGCGCACTCCGCCGCCGATGATGCGCAGGCCCTTGTTGCGCAGCCAGCCCGCCTCCTCGGAGATGTCGATGCCCATCGCCACCAGCTGCTTGGTGGCCCGGGGCGTCAGACCGTCGCCGCAGACCTTCTCGCGCGGGAAGGCGGTCTTCTCCAGCAGCAGGACGTCCAGCCCGGCCTTGGCGAGGTAGTACGCGGTCGTCGAACCGGCCGGACCGGCCCCGACGACGATCACATCCGCGGTGTGTTCGGAGAGGGGCTGCTGCTCGGTCACGGCGGGGTCTCCCGAATACTCGAAACTGCGTACCGGACGGCACAGGTCGTGTGCAGTCTATGGGGACGTACCGACCACCGACCGAAGGGCCACCCGATGACCGAGCTGCTCCCCGCCGCCGTCGAGCCCGCGCCCGCCGGGCCGGCCGCGCCCGCCGTACGGCTGCGCGTGCCGACCCACGAGGACGCGTACGCCTGGCACCGGGTGTTCGACGACCCGGAGGTCATGGAGTACTTCCAGGGCGGCCCGGCCGAGCTGTCCGTCTACCACGAGTTCACCGCCCGCCAGCGGCGGCACGACGCCGAGCGGGGCTTCTGCCTGTGGACGCTGCTGGACGGCGGCGGCGAGGTCGTCGGCTTCACCGGCGCCCAGCCGTGGCCGCACGCCTGGGGCCCGGCCGGGGAGATCGAGATCGGCTGGCGGCTGGCGCGGTCCGCGTGGGGCAGGGGGTACGCCACGGCCGCCGCCCGCACCACCCTGGACCGGGTGCGGGCCGCGGGGGTGGACCGGGTGGTGGCCATGGTCAACACCCGCAACGAGCGGTCCATGGCGGTGGCGCGCCGGCTGGGCATGGAGCGCGCGGAGACGTACGCCATCCCCGGCAGCGGCGGCCAGGAGGGGTACTGCTACCGCCTGGAGTGGTGACCCGGGAGCGGGCGCCGGCCCGTCCGGGCACCGCCGGCCGCCCCTCCTCCCGCCCGGGAGGGCAGCGGTCCCGGGGCGGCGCCGCCTAACGTGGGCCGGCACGGGAGGTGGTCCATGTCCTCGGTGCTGCTCGTCGCGCTCTACGCCCTGGTCGCGGCGCTGTACCTCTACGCCCTGGCCGACTGCGTCAGGACACCGGCGCCGCGGGTGCGCGTGCTGCCCAAGGCGGGCTGGCTGGTCCTCATGGTGCTGTGCCCCGTCCTGGGCGCCGTCGCCTGGCGGAACCTGGGCAAGCGGCCCGCCTGAACGGCCCCCGGGCGGGCTACTGCTTCGTGCCCCGGTGCAGGGCCACGATGCCGCCCGTCAGGTTGCGCCAGGCGACCTTCGACCAGCCGGCCTTCTGGAGCAGGCCGGCCAGCGCCGGCTGGTCGGGCCAGCTCTGGATGGACTCCGCCAGGTACACGTACGCGTCCGGGTTGGACGACACGGCCCGCGCGACCGGCGGCAGCGCGCGCATCAGGTACTCCTCGTACACCGTCCGGAACGGCGCCCAGGTGGGGTGCGAGAACTCGCAGATGACGACCCGTCCGCCCGGCCGGGTCACCCGGTACAGCTCGCGCAGCGCGCCCTCGGTGTCCTGCACGTTGCGCAGGCCGAAGGAGATGGTCACCGCGTCGAACACGCCGTCCCGGAAGGGGAGCCGGGTCGCGTCGCCCGCCGTCAGCGGCAGCCACGGGTGCCGCTTCTTGCCCTCGCGGAGCATGCCCAGCGAGAAGTCGCACGGCACCACGAAGGCGCCCGCCCGGGCGAACGGCAGGGACGAGGTGCCGGTGCCCGCCGCGAGGTCGAGGACCTTGTCCCCGGCCCGCGCGCCGACCGCCCTGGCGACCTCCTTGCGCCAGCGCCGGTCCTGGCCGAGCGAGAGCACGTCGTTGGTGAGGTCGTAGTTCGCGGCGACGTCGTCGAACATGGAGGCGACTTCGTGCGGCTGCTTGTCCAGGGTTGCTCGGGTCACCCGCCCATTGTGGCAGGCGGGCCCCGGCCGGCTACGCCCGCCTGTGGACGAGCCGGCCGCCGATCACGGTCGCCACGCACGTGGACGCGCCGAGCCGCACCAGCGCCTCGCGGTCCGGCACGTCGAACACCGCGAACCGCGCCGGGCCGCCCACCACCAGGGCGGGCAGCAGCACCAGCGGGCGCGGCGACAGCGCGGGGGCACCGGGCGGCGGCGCGGGCCGCGCGCCCACCGCCAGGCCCGCCCGGCGCACCGCGTCCAGGGCGGCCCGCCCGCGCAGTTCACCGGCGACGGCGACCGTGCCGTGCGCCAGGAGCCGCTGCACCCCGCGCCGGGCGCTGGCACCCTGCCGGGCCGGGTCGGCGCGGAAGATCGCCCGCGCCCGCTCCCCGGTGACCGGCTCGGTGCCGTACCGGTCGGCCTCGCGCGGGTCGGGGTGGTAGGTCTGCTCCAGCAGCTCGGGCCCGTACGGGTTGAGCAGCCCCGGCGTGAGGATGCCGGGCCACCGCCGCACGCGCGCGTGGGGGCGGGCGGCGGCCAGCTCCTCGTACGGGCCGATCGCCGCGAGGACGGACCCCTCGACCAGCACCGCCGTGCCGGGCGTGGCCCCGGCCACGTGGATCGTCAGCACGGCCGGCTCAGGTGGCGGGGAGCAGCTTGAGCTCGGGGTGGGCCAGGCCGCCCTCGATGGCGGTGGAGGAGATGTGCGAGGCGACGCGGTCGTCGGCCGGGTCGTCCGCCGGGTCGTCGTGGACGACGATGTGCTCGTACGTCGTGGTCCGCTGCGCGGGGACGCGGTCCGCGGTGCGGATCATCTCGATCATCTCGCGCAGGTTGGAGCGGTGCTTGGCGCCCGCCGAGGAGACCACGTTCTCCTCCAGCATGATCGAGCCGAGGTCGTCCGCGCCGTAGTGCAGCGTGAGCTGGCCGATCTCCTTGCCGGTGGTCAGCCACGACCCCTGGATGTGCGCCACGTTGTCGAGGAACAGCCGCGCGACGGCGATCATCCGCAGGTACTCGAAGAGCGTCGCCTGGGTGCGGCCCTTGAGGTGGTTGTTCTCCGGCTGGTACGTGTACGGGATGAAGGCGCGGAAGCCGCCCGTGCGGTCCTGCACGTCGCGGATCATCCGCAGGTGCTCGATGCGCTCGGCGTTGGTCTCACCGGTGCCCATCAGCATCGTGGACGTCGACTCCACGCCCAGCCCGTGGGCGATCTCCATGATCTCCAGCCACCGCTCGCCCGACTCCTTCAGCGGCGCGATCGCCTTGCGCGGGCGCTCCGGCAGCAGCTCGGCGCCGGCGCCCGCGAAGGAGTCAAGCCCGGCCGCGTGGATGCGGGTGATCGCCTCCTCGACGGAGACGCCCGAGATCCGGGCCATGTGCTCGACCTCGGAGGCGCCCAGGGAGTGGATGACCAGCTGCGGGAAGTCCTTCTTGATGGCCGCGAAGTGCTTCTCGTAGTACTCCACGCCGTAGTCCGGGTGGTGCCCGCCCTGGAACATGATCTGCGTGCCGCCGAGCTCCACCGTCTCGGCGCAGCGGCGCAGGATGTCGTCCAGGTCGCGGGTCCAGCCCTTGGCGGTGTCCTTGGGCGGCGCGTAGAAGGCGCAGAACTTGCACGCCGTCACGCAGACGTTGGTGTAGTTGATGTTGCGCTCGATGATGTACGTCGCGATGTGCTCCGTACCGGCGTACCGCCGCCGCCGGACCGCGTCCGCCGCCGCGCCCAGCGCGTGCAGCGGGGCCGACCGGTAGAGGTCGAGCGCCTCCTCGGGGGTGATCCGCCCACCCGCGGCGGCACGGTCCAGGACGGACTGAAGGTCGGCCTTCTCGGTCACCGGGTGTCCCTTTCGACAGGGTTGTGGACGGACCGGACCAGCCTAACCGCCGCCCCCGGGCCCGGTTCCGCGCGGGTCGTCCGCGCGGAACCGCGCCGTCCTACCGGTGGGCCGCCGGCTCCGGCGAGGCCAGTAGCTCCACCGCCACGTCGGCCGGGTAGCCGGTCCCCGGGCCGGTCCGGCGGGCGAACTCCCGCACGCCCTCCAGCTGGTCCGGCCCGAAGCGGAAGTCCAGCGTGGTGAAGTACTTCTCCAGCAGCACGGCGTCGAACGCCTCCCAGCGCGCCGCGTGCTCGGCCACCTCCGCGACCTCCTCCAGCGACAGGTCCCGGGAGGCCAGGAACGCCTCGTGGACCTGGCGCACCACCCTCGGCTCGCGCGCCAGGTAGTCCTTGCGGACCGCCCACACCGCGAAGACGAACGGCAGCCCGGTCCACTCCTTCCACATCCGCCCCAGGTCGTGGACCTGGAGGCCCAGCCGCGGGGCGTCGTGCAGCGAGGCCCGCAGCGCGGCGTCGCCGATCAGCACCGCCGCCTCGGCCTCCTGCATCATCACCCCGAGGTCGGGCGGGCAGGTGTAGTAGTCGGGGGCCACCCCGTGCCGCTCGGCGAGCAGCAGCTGCGCCAGCCGCACCGAGGTGCGGGAGGTGGAGCCGAGCGCCACGCGCGCGCCGTCCAGCTCCTCCAGCGGCCGCTTGGAGACGATCACGCAGGACATCACGGGCCCGTCGCAGCCGACCGCCAGGTCGGGGAAGGCGACCAGACCATCGGAGTGGCGCAGGTACTCGACGAGGGTGACGGGGGCGATGTCGAGGTCGCCGCGCACCAGCCGCTCGCTGAGCTTCTCGGGGGTGTCCTTCGACAGCTCCAGATCGAGGAGCGTTCCGGTACGGGCGAGGCCCCAGTAGAGGGGCAAACAGTTCAGGAACTGGATGTGGCCGACGCGGGGCCGGCTCCGCAGCTCGTGGGGGTCGTCGGTTGAATTGTCCACATCGTGAGGCTAGCCCCGCCCACCCGGACCGGCACCGCCGGGGCCTCCGGCCCGCGGTCGGATCGTCAGCCTGGATGAACATTGTCAAACGTCCGGGTGACGTGATCTTTCCCTCTACCCATGCACACACGCTGCGTGCTAGGCTCGACGCAAGTTGCAGTTTGGTTTCCCTTGCAGTACAGAGCCTGCGGAGCATGTGACCCGCAGGCTTTTGTAGTTTTCAGACTTGTTTGGCAGGTTCTGGAGCAGGGCAACCCTTTGGCCCATAGGAGGGCTTATGGCTACCGGAACCGTCAAGTGGTTCAACGCTGAAAAGGGCTTCGGCTTCATCGCCCAGGACGGCGGCGGCCCGGATGTCTTCGTCCACTACTCCGCGATCAACGCGACCGGCTTCCGCTCCCTCGAGGAGAACCAGGTCGTGAACTTCGACGTCACCCAGGGCCCGAAGGGCCCGCAGGCGGAGAACGTCACCCCGGCCTAATTGCCCGGGTCGGCGATCGCGCACGACTTTTGTACCACCGATTGAGCAGTACCCAAGGAGCCCTTTCCGCCCGGCCGCAGCGCCGGGGGAAAGGGCTCCTGCCTTGTGCCCCCGCGCCCGAGCGGGCGGCCGTATTCTCGAAGGCATGACCGAACGCAAACCGCCCGGCGTCGATTTCGAGTCATTCGTCGACAAGCAGATCCGTGAGGCGGCGGAGCGCGGCGACTTCCGCGACCTCCCCGGCTTCGGCAAGCCGCTGGCCGACGATTCCGCCCCCTACGACGAGATGTGGTGGGTGAGGGGGAAGATGCACCGCGAGGGCATCGCCCCGGTCCTGCCGCCCGCGCTCGCCCTCCGCAAGGAGGCCGAGGACGCGCTGGAGGCGGTCGACCGGGCGGCGAGCGAGGCGGAGGTCCGCCGGATCGTCGCCGCGGTCAACGAGAAGATCGCCGCGGCGATCCGCCGCCCGCCCCCCGGCCCCCCGCTGCGGCTCGCGCCCCTCGACGCGGACGAGCTGGTCCGCCGCCGGGGGTTCCCGTAGCGGCACGGGGCCCTCAGGCGTACCGCACCCGGTAGCGCAGGTGCGTGACCTGCCTCCCCTCGGCCAGCGAGACGGGCCCCTCCAGCTGGTACGGGGCGTTCCTCAGGTCCGTGAAGAAGGGCGTCCCGCCGCCCATCAGGACCGGCACCAGGTCGATGCCGACCTCCTCCAGGAGCCCCGCGTCCAGGCACTGCTGGGCGATCGTCCCGGAGTTCACCACTACGTCCCGGTCGCCGGCCAGCTCCCGGGCCAGGGCGACCGCCCGCCGTACGCCCTCCTCGCCGCCGTCCGTGACGAAGTGGAAGGGCGCCCCCTCACGGGGCCAGCCGTCCGGCACCGTGTGCGTGAGGACCACCACGGGCACCCCCATCGGGTGCTCGCCGCCCCACCCCTCGGTCATGTCGAACAGCTTCCGGCCGACCACCAGCGCCCCGGTCTCCGCGACCAGCCGCCGCCAGTAGGTGGCGCTGACGTCGGTGAGGTGGAAGGTCAGCTCGGGGTGGGTGGTCTCGACGGTGATGTCGCCGTTGTCGTACCAGGCGAAGAGCTTGTCGAAGCCCGTCTCGCCGGGCCCCGAGACGTAGCCGTCCAGGGACATGCTGGCGCCGGTGCAGACCTTGGTCATGGTTCCCGCTCCTCCGTGTGCCGGGTGTCCCGCGCGTGTACGCGGCCCCCTGAAGGGCAGACCGGCGCGCCGGGCGTAACTCATCGCGGACCCGTCGCCGACCCGTCGCGGGCTCGTCGCGGGCTCGTCGCGGGCGGGAAAACCGGACCCCACCGGCGTAGCGTGAGACGTGTCTCGGGGAGCACGCCCTGCCCACGCGGGGAGACCTCAGGGAGGCCCGCATGGCCACCACCGCTTCCGCCGCCGCCCTCGGCATCCCGCGCACCCACCCGCTGCGCGCCCGGGCCGTGAACGCCGCCGAGGTCCGGGCGGCCGTCACCGCCCTGGAGGCGCTCGAACCGGCCGACTGGTCGCGCCCCACCGCCTGCGCGGGCTGGACCGTGCGCGACGTGGCGTGCCACGTGGTGGGGCAGTACGAGGAGCTGGCCCGGCCCTGGCTGCTGCTGGGCCGTGCGGTGGCCGGCCGCCGGCGCCACCCCGGCCTGTCCCCGCTGGCCGCGCACAACCAGTACCAGGTCGACGCCCGCCGGTCCGTGGAGCCGGGCACCCTCCCCGTGCAGCTGGCCCGCTTCGGGCCCGCCGCGCTGCGCGCGCTGGAGCGGGTTCCGGCGGGCGCCCGGCGGCGGATACGGCTGAGCACGGTGTTCCCCGAGGCCCGGGCGATGGCCGAGGACTCCCTGGACTTCCTGGCCCGGGTGGTCGTCACCCGCGACACCTGGATGCACCGGGTGGACATCTGCGACGCAACCGGCCGCGAGCCGGTCCTGCACGAGCACGACAAGGAGGTCGTGAGCCAGGTGCTGCTGGACCTGGCCCTCGACTACTCCGGCCCTCCGGCGTTCCTGGACCTCTCCGGACCGGCGGGCGGGCGCTGGACCCTGGGCCGGGGCCGGCCGGCCGTCGTGGTCGAGACGGACGCCCTGACGCTGATGCGCCACCTCTCGGGCCGCCCGCCGGTGGGCGACATCGTCTACCAGGGCGACCCCGCCGACGTCACGGCGCTGGCGGCGGCGCGGGTGCTGTTCTGACCCTCTGGAGCGGGTCGGGGGCGCGCGGGGAGGGGCCCGTCGCCGCGGTCAGCGGCCGTCGCCGGCGTACAGCGCGTCGATGTCCGCCGCGAAGTCCCGGGCGATGGCGGCCCGTTTGAGCTTCAGCGAGGGCGTGAGGTGTCCGGCCTCCTCGGTGAAGTCGGTGGCCAGCACCCGGAAGCGGCGGATGGACTCGGGGCGGGAGACCAGGCGGTTGGCCTCGTCCACGGCGCGCTGGAGGGCGGCGCGGAGGTCCTCGTCCTCGACGAGGTCCTTCAGCGGCACGCCGTCCTTCTTGTTCATCCGGCGCCAGTGGGCGAGGCCGTCCGGTTCCAGGGTGATCAGGGCGGTGACGTACGGGCGGTCGTCGCCGACGACGACGCACTGGGAGACCAGCGGGTGGGCGCGCAGCCAGTCCTCCAGCGGGGCGGGGGTGACGTTCTTGCCGCCCGAGGTGATGATGAGGTCCTTCTTGCGGCCCGTGATGGTGAGGTAGCCGTCCTCGTCCAGCGCCCCCAGGTCGCCGGTCGCCAGCCACCCGTCGGAGGCCACCGCCGGGACGGCCGTGCCGCGCTGGGCGTCCCAGTAGCCGGTGAAGACGTGGCCGCCCCGCAGGAGCACCTCCCCGTCCGCGGCGATCCGTACGGACGTGCCGGGCAGCGGGCGGCCGACCGTGCCCAGCTTGGGCCTGAGCGGCGGGGTCACGGTGGACGCGGCGGTGGTCTCCGTCAGGCCGTACCCCTCGAAGACGTCGACGCCGGCGCCCGCGTAGAAGGACGCCAGGCGCCGGCCCAGCGGCGAGCCGCCGCAGATGGCGTACCGGACGCGCCCGCCGAGGGCCGCCCGGATGCGGCGGTAGACCAGCGGGTCGTACAGCGCGCGGGCCAGCCGCAGTCCGCGCGAGGGGCCGGGGCCGGTGCCGTGCTGCGCGGCCTCCACCGCCTGCCCGTACCGCCGGGCGATCGCGGCGGCCCGGTCGAAGGAGGCGACGCGGCCCATCTTCTCGGCGGTGGCGCGGCCGGTGTTGAAGACCTTCTCCAGGACGTACGGGATGGCGAGCAGGAACGTCGGACGGAAGCCCGCGAGGTCGGCCAGCAGGTCCTCCGTACGGATCGAGGGGGCGTGGCCGAGGCGCACCCGGGCCCGCAGGCAGCCGATGGCGACCATCCGTCCGAAGACGTGGGACAGGGGCAGGAAGAGCAGGGTGGAGGCGGGGTCCTTGCTGACGGACCGGAAGACCGGGTGCAGGAGTCCGACCGCGTTGTCGACCTCGGCGAAGAAGTTGCCGTGGGTGAGGACGCAGCCCTTGGGGCGGCCGGTGGTGCCGGAGGTGTAGATGAGGGTGGCGACGGACTCCGGGGACAGTCCGGCCCGGCGGGCGGTGATGACCTCGTCGGGTATCCGGTGGCCCGCCTGCCGGAGGGCGCCGACCGCTCCGCCGTCGAACACCCACAGGTGCCGCAGGCCGGGCAGTTGGCGCCGTTCGCCGCTGAGGAGGCGGGCCTGGTCCATGGTCTCGGCGACGCACGCGGCGGCGCCGGAGTCCTGGAGGATCCAGCGCGCCTGGAGGGCGGAGGAGGTCGGGTAGACGGGCACGGTGATCAGCCCGGCGGCCCAGGCGGCGAAGTCGAGCAGGGTCCACTCGTAGGTGGTACGGGCCATGATGGCGAGCCGGTCGCCGGGGCGCAGGCCCTCCGCGACGAGCCCCTTGGCCACGGCGAGGACCTCGGCGGCGAAGGCGGCGGCCGTGACGTCGGTCCACGTCCCTTCGGCGTCCTTGCGGCCGAGCACCGGATCGGCGGGCGCCTCGCGGGCGTTGTCGAAGGGGATGTCGGCGAGGGACCCGCTCGTCACGGGCGGGACGAGGGGCGGTTCGGAGACTTCGCGCGGCGGCTGGAGGGGGGCGGGCGTCACGTGCGGCTCCTTCGTCGGGCCGGGCCGGGGCGGGCCGAGTGCAGCCGTCTCGACCCGTTCCTGACTTCCGAGTAACCTTACTCCGGAGTAAATCTAGGGCCGAGCAGGGAGCCAGGACAATGCCCGAGCGCCGTCCGCACACCGCCGCCGCGCCACCCGGCCGGCTCCCCTCCCTGCCGCTGAGCCTCGCCGCGGGGGCGCTGCGGTCGCCGTTCACCCGGCGGCCGGCCCCGGAGGTCGGCGCCCCGCCGGGCGGGTGGCTCGTCGTACCGGGCGTACGGATCGACCCGGCGCGGCTCGCGGCGTACGCCCGGGTCTGCGGGTTCCCCGCGGAGGGGCCGGTCCCGCTGCCGTACCCCCACGTCCTGGCGTTCCCGCTCGCCCTGCGCCTGATGGCCGCGCGGGACTTCCCGCTGCCGCTCCTCGGGCTGGTCCACACCCGGATCGAGGTCGCCGGCCACCGGCACCTGCGCCCGGCCGAGCCCCTGGAACTGGCGGTCCGCGCCGAGGGGTTCGCCCCGCACCGGCGCGGCACCGAGGCCACGGTGGTCACCGAGGCGCGGGTGGGCGGCGAGCCGGTCTGGGAGTCCCGCAGCGGCTACCTGGCCCGCCACGGGAGGCCCACCGGAGCGGGCCGTGACACCCCCGAGCCGCCCGCCGGGGCGCCCACCACCGGCCCCGGCTGCGAGGACCCGGCGCCCGCCACCGGCCCGCTGCCCGCGCGGGCCGTATGGCGCCTGGGCCCCGGCCTGGGCCGCCGCTACGGCCGGGTGTCGGGCGACCTGAACCCGATCCACCTGCACCCGCTCACCGCCCGGCCGTTCGGCTTCCGCCGCCCGATCGCCCACGGCATGTGGACCTTCGCCCGGTGCCTGGCGGAATCCCTGCCCCCGTATGCGTCCGGCGCCGTTCAAGCGGAAGCGGAGTTCAAGACACCCGTTCCTCTTCCTTCCACCGTCACTCACGTGGCCGGAGCGGGGAGCTTCGCTCTGCTGGACGAAAAGAACCGGCCGCATTGCCATGGGTCTTTCCAGCCGATGGATCCGCTTTCCTGACAGAGAAAACTCTTGTGAGGAATGCCTGCAACCTCACGCTTGCACGGGTGATTTCCGGCCAGAATCGGGCGATGAATGGCCAGCGTCTTCACCGCTTGCTCACTTTCCCCGCCCCTCGCCTTAACTCACTCCCGCCCCATGCACTCGCGGGGGAACCGATGGGCGCGCCACCGCGTCCCAACTTGGTCTGTGGGTGAGCTGAGGAATGACCTTCGCATGGAGGGCCGGTGTCGTGATCGCCACGGCGACGACCGCTCTGGCCTTCGGAACCGGAACGGCCGTCAGCGTGGACAACATGTTCCCGAACTACGGATGGCAGTGCTACGACGGCACCATGTCCAACGGCACGTTCTGCCAGACGGACAACAACAGCTTCACGGTCTGGAACCAGGGCACTGTGCCCAACAGCGTGAAGACCACCATCCGCAACACGATCACCGCCCAGTACAACCCGACCGATCTCAACGTCAGTTACGCCTCGAAGGGGACCTACACGGGGGGCTCGGAGACCGACCTCGTCAACCAGTCCGGCGCCCTGCCCGCCGACACCATAGGCATCACCTGGTGCGACGACGCGGTGACCACCCTCCGCTGCGACCAGCACTACGTGCGCTACAACTCCAGCACCGCCGAGGTCGGCCCGATCAACGGGTCCGACGTCTGCCACGAGACCGGGCACTCGGTCGGGCTGGCGCACGGGCGCGACTCCAACCCGCGCATCAGCAACACCCACAGCAGCCTGGGCTGCATGTCCACCAACGACGTGTACTCCCTCGGCTCCATGAACCGCACGAACATCAAGAACGTGTACTAGGAGGCCGGGTCATGACGAGCACCAGAGCGAAGAAGACCACCGGAGCGCTGGCCTGCGCGGCCCTCCTCGCCGGCGCCGGCACCTGGATCGCGGTGAGCGCGGCCGACGGCGGCCCCTCGCGGGCCGCGGCGGACTCCGCCCGCCCCTCGAAGATCATGGGTCACGCCAAGGAGAGCCTGCCGTCGCACACCCCGGAGGACTGGGTCTCCTACGGCGACCACGTGGCGGTGGTGCGGGTGACGTCCGAGACCGCGGCCCCCGCGTCCGCCGAGGAGCAGGAGGCCGGCGAGGGCTATCTGAGCCGGGACGTCACGATGGAGGTCACGGACGTCCTGTGGTCGCGGGCGCAGGCTCCGGCGCTGCCCGGCACCGTCACCACCACCGTGGACGGCTGGTCCTTCAAGGGCGATGTCCGCACCCCGATCGCCCGCGAGGGCGCCGCGCGGCTGGAGCCCGGCCACAGCTATGTGATCGCGCTCGCGCGCTTCGGCAACGGCGAGTGGTCGCGCATCGGTACGGGCGCGGCCATGCCGTACGACTCAGCGAAGGTGGGCAAGGGCGAACTGGAGGGGGACGTCATCGACGTGGCGGCGTTCCGGGCCACCGCGTCGGAGGAGGCGGCCTCGATCGCCGACCCGACGGTCGAGGAGCTGACGGCGGGCAAGAGCGCGCAGGCCGTCACCCAGGTCCTCGCCACCGCGGAGCCCGATCCCGTCGCCGAGGACCACTTCGATCTGGACCCGGTGGCCCGGTACGCGAAGGCGGAGGGGGCGGGGAAGGCGCCCACGCCGTACTGCGCCGCCGCCGAACCGTTCGACGCCGCGTCCGGCGGCACCCTGAGCGCCGAGGAGCTGGCCGCCTATCTGGAGGTGCTCGTCCCGTCCGAGACGGGCCCGGTGGCCGCCGACTTCACCGTGATGATCGCCTGGTTCAAGGGCGACACGGCGCTGGAGCAGGAGGCCGGCGCGGCGGCTCCCCGCGTGGCGGAACGCATCAAGGAGCAGTGCGGGTTCACGGTCCGTCCGCTCGTGCCCGACGCGCCCTGACGGCACACCCGCCCGTCCCGGACCGGCTCCGGGGCGGGCGCGGCCCGTGCCGCGGGTCACGGCGGGCACACGTCACCGGGTGGGTGACCAGCGGCGGCCGTCCATGAGGCCGGACAGGCCCGTCCAGGCGAAGTTCATCAGGGTCGAGGCCGCCTCCCGGGCGGTCACGCCCGGGGTCTCGTTGGCCCACTGCGCCAGCGACTCGGCCGCGCCCACCAGTGCCTGAGCCAGGCCCGAGACGTCACGGTCGCCGAACGCGGCGGCCTGGTGGGCGTCCCGGGCGGCCTCGGCGATCAGGCCCGTGACGAAGGCCGCCAGCTCGTCCCGCATGGCGGCCACCTCCGCCGCGAACGGCTCGCCGTGGGTGCGGGCCTGCTGGTGCAGCACCGCCCAGCCGTCCGGGTGTTCGGCGGTGTGCGTGAAGAACGCGGTGAGGCCCGCCCACAGCTGCCGGTCGGCGGGCGCCCCCGGCCCGGCCGCGTCCTCGCCGGCGCCCTCCCCCACCGCCGCGCGCACGGCGGCGACCAGCGCGGCGGCCTCACGGCGGATGCAGGCCGTGAACAGGTCCTCCTTGGAGTTCAGGTAGAGGTACACCAACGGCTTGGACACACCCGCCAGTTCGGCGATCTCGTCCATGGACGCCGCCCGGTACCCGCGCTGCCCGAAGGTGCGGACGGCCGCGTCCAGCATCTGCTGCTCACGCTCGGCCCGCGGCAGGCGTTTCGCCCTCGCCCCCGTGCTCTTCAACGCCCGTCCTCCCGCTCCTCGGTCGTCGGTAAGCCTAAGCCCGGCGCGAGGGCGCGCGGGCGCGTGTGCCGCGCACATGGGCCACCGACACATGCGCCGTTCGCCACCGAAAGTATGCACATCACTCCGGTGAGTGATACCCGCAGGTGCCGGGGGCTGATTCGCTGACATGGTCGCTCTTCGCCAGAACTCCCGATCGGAGTACCTGCATGAGGCTGTCCCTGCGCCGCGCCTGCGTCGCGCTGCTCCTGCTGCTGCCGCTCGCGGCCACCCCCGCCACCGCCGCCGCCCCGCCCGAGCCCGCGCCGCTGCTCACCTCCCCGGCCGCCGTCCCCGGCCAGTACATCGTCACCCTGAAGCCCGGCCCGCACTCGGCGGTCCAGCTGACCCAGCGGGTGGGGGTCACCCCGCTGCACGAGTACGCGCGCGTGCTGCACGGTTTCGCCGCACGGCTGGACGCCTCCCAGCTCGCGGCCGTGCGGTCCTTCCCGGAGGTGGCCGCCGTCGAGCAGGACACGGTCGTCTCCGCGCCCCCGGTGCCCTCCGGGCCCACGGTCCGGGTGCCCGCCGCCAGTTGGGGGCTGGACCGGATCGACCAGCCCTATCTGCCGCTGGACCGGCAGTTCCACGTCAACGGCTCCGGCGCGGGGGCCACCGCGTACGTGCTGGACACCGGCATCGACTACCGGCACCCGGAGTTCGGCGGGCGGGCGGTGCCCGGGTTCGACGCCATGGGCGACGGGCGGGGCGGCCAGGACTGCAACGGGCACGGCACCCATGTGGCGGGCACCGTCGGCGGGGCGACCTTCGGCGTCGCGCGGTCGGTGCGGCTGGTGAGCGTCCGGGTCCTCGGCTGCGACGGCAGGGGCTCGTACGCGGGCATGATCGCCGGCATGGACTGGGTGGCCAGGAACGCGGCCCGGCCCGCCGTCCTCAACGGCTCGCTGGGCGGCCCGCGCAGCGACAGCCTCAACCGGGCGGCCACCGCCCTGTCCGACGGCGGCGTCCTGCCGGTGGTCGCCGCCGGGAACGACTCGGCGGACGCGTGCGGGGTCTCGCCCGCGAGCGCGGCCCGGGTGCTCACCGTCGGGGCCACCGACCATCTGGACCGGGAGACCGACTTCTCCAACTTCGGCCCGTGCCTGGACATCTACGCGCCCGGCGCGGCCATCGTCTCGGCACGGCTCGGCGGCGGCAGCGTCACCCTGAACGGCACGTCCATGGCCAGCCCCCATGTCGCGGGCGTGGCCGCCCTGTACACGGCGCAAAACCCCTCGGCGACGCCCGCGGGGACCTACGGCTGGATCATGGACCAGTCCGTGAAGGACGTCCTCTCGGTGAGCAAGGGCTCCCCCAACCGGCTGCTCCAGACCGGCGGGCTCTGAAGCCCGGACGCGCGGGTGCCCCCGGCCCTGTACGGCAGGGCCGGGGGCACCCGGTCACGCGTCGGCGTCACGCGTCACGCGTCTCGCGACTGCGGCTTACGGCTCAGGCGGTGGCCGGTACGGCCGCCTTCCGTCCGTCCTCCCGCGCGCCGTCACCGGGGGCGGTGGCGTCGTCGTCACCGTCGATCGGCGACGAGGAGGCGGTGTTGTAGGCGTCGAGGTCGAGGATCTTCTCGCGGGCGGCGACGACGACCGGGACGAGCGCCTGGCCGGCGACGTTCGTGGCCGTACGCATCATGTCGAGGATCGGGTCGATCGCCATGAGCAGGCCGACGCCCTCCAGCGGCAGGCCCAGCGTGGACAGGGTCAGGGTCAGCATGACCGTGGCGCCCGTCAGGCCGGCGGTGGCGGCCGAGCCGATCACCGACACGAACGCGATCAGCAGGTAGTCGCCGATGCCGAGCTGGACGTCGAAGATCTGGGCGATGAAGATCGCCGCGAGCGCCGGGTAGATCGCGGCGCAGCCGTCCATCTTGGTCGTGGCGCCGAACGGCACGGCGAAGGAGGTGTACTCCTTCGGCACCCCGAGGCGCTCGGTGACCTTGGCCGTGACCGGCATGGTGCCGACGGAGGAGCGGGAGACGAAGGCCAGCTGGATGGCGGGCCAGGCGCCCTTGAAGAACTGCACCGGGTTGACCTTGGCGACGGTCGCCAGCAGCAGCGGGTACACCCCGAACAGCACCAGCGCGCAGCCGATGTAGACGTCGGCGGTGAAGGTGGCGTACTTGCCGATGAGGTCCCAGCCGTAGTCGGCGATGGCGTAGCCGATGAGGCCGACGGTACCGAGGGGCGCGAGGCGGATGACCCACCACAGGGCCTTCTGGAGCAGCTCCAGCACCGACTGGCTCAGCGTGAGGATCGGCTGGGCCTTGTCGCCGAGCTTCAGGGCGGCGATACCGGCGACGGCGGCCATGAAGACGATCTGGAGGACGTTCAGCTCGGTGAACGGGGTGACGACGTCGGTCGGGATGATGCCGGTGAGGAAGTCCAGCCAGGAGCCCGCGTTCTCCGGCTTCTCGCCGTCCTTCGGGGTGAGGCCGGTGCCGGCGCCCGGGTTGGTCAGCAGGCCGATCGTGAGGCCGATGGCCACCGCGATCAGCGAGGTGATCATGAACCAGAGCAGGGTGCGGGTGGCCAGCCGGGCGGCGTTGTTGACCTTCCGCAGGTTGGTGATGGACACCAGGATGGCGAAGAAGACCAGCGGCGCGACGGCCAGCTTCAGCAGCTGGACGAAGATGTGGCCGATCTGGTCGAGGGTGGTGTGCAGCCACTGCACGTCATACGTGCGGGTGACCCAGCCGAGTACGACGCCGAGGACGAGACCGGCGACGATCTGGGCCCAGAAGGGCACCTTGGGGAGGCGGGGGCTGCGCTTCGCGGGGGCTTCGGTGCTCGCGGACGCGGACACGGACACACTCCAGTGGTACGTATCGGGGAATACGGGACGAGGGGTGCGGCGCACGCGCCTTACGGCGGCGCCGCTGCATGATGCCGGGTCAGACTGCGCGGCAACAGACCGCGGACATACAGCGGCAGAGATCGACATGCAGGCGCGCCACGAGCGGGATGCTCATGGCGTCGTCTCGGAGGCGCACTGCTGTCGTCACGTCGAACACGTTAACACTTGAACTTTGAGAACCTCAAAGCTCTTCTTTGGGGTACGGGTGGGAGACGGGTCCGCCGGCGGGGCCCCGGACGCCAACACCCCCGTGCGAAGCGCGGCTTCGGCACGGGGGTGCGGCAGGGGTGTGGGGCATGTCACTGCACGGTGCTGTCCTCACGGGTGCGGTTGGCCTCCAGGCGGGCCTTGGCGCTGTCCACCTTCTCGACGATCTGCGCGGACATCGCGTCCCGCTGCTTGCGCAGCAGCACGAAGCTGAGGGGCGCCGAGATCACGATGGCCAGGAGCAGCACCCAGAGCAGGTTGGAGTCCCCGAGGCCCCGCGGCAGCGCGCCGACGTACACCAGACCCCACAGGGCGAGGAAGCAGCCCACGAAGACACCGAGACGCATGAGGGTGTACCGGATCGTGGCGCTCGTGCGGGTGGCAGCGGACACGGCGGGACCTTCTTCCTTCGTATTCCTGGGTACGGCGCGGCCGCCCTGGTGCGGCGTTCCTGTCCGACCAGTGAAGCACGTGACGAATCGATCAATTCAGGGGGTGAGCGGCAGATACATGATGATGTCGTCGCGGTCGTCGCCCGGGGCCACGCGGATGGCGTCGGGCACCCGCCCGACCTCCTTGTAGCCGCACGCGGCGTAGAACCGGTCGTTGCCGGTGCCGCCCCGGCAGGTGAGCCGGATGCCCTCGATGCCGTCGAAGCCGCGGACCGCCTCCTCCGTCGCGGCCATCAGGTCGCGCCCGTACCCCCGGCCCTGGTGGCGGGGGTGGACCATCACCGTGTAGAGCCACACCCAGTGCGTCATCAGGCGGTGGGTGTTGTACGTGATGAAGGCCGTGGCGGCGACGGCGCCCTGCTCGTCGCGGCCGACGAGGAGCCGGGTGCGCCCCTCGGACAGGGCGGTGAGGTGCTTGAGCCACTCCGGGCGGATGTCGTCCGGGGTGACGGGCGGGACGAAGCCGACGGAGCCCCCGGCGTTGGTGACGTCCGCCCACAGGGCGAGGACGCCGTCGCGCAGCGCCGGGTCGACCGGCGGGTCCAGTTCGAAGGTCAGCGGCATGCGTACGACGATAAACGGCGCGGCGCGGGGCCCGGGCGGCCGTCCGCGGGCCGGTCACCGGACGCCCGGTGACCGGCCCGGAGCGCGCCCCGGAGCGGCCCGCGCGCCGGGTCAGACGCGCATCGGCTGCGGCGACTCGCGGCGGCCGGCGTCCGGGCCCGGGTACTCGCGGATGATCTCGTACCGGGTGTTGCGCTCCACCGGGCGGAAGCCGGCGTCCCGGATGAGGTCCAGCAGGTCGTCGCGGGTCAGCTTGTTGGGCGTGCCGTAGTTGTCCGCGTCGTGCGTGATCTTGTACTCGACGACCGAGCCGTCCATGTCGTCCGCGCCGTGCTGGAGGGCGAGCTGCGCCGTCTGCACGCCGTGCATCACCCAGAAGACCTTGACGTGCGGGACGTTGTCGAAGAGCAGCCGGGAGACCGCGAACGTCTTCAGCGCCTCCGCGCCGGTGGCCATGGTGGTGCGCGCCTGGAGCCGGTTGCGGACCTTGCCGTCCTGCATGTCCACGAAGTCGTGCTGGTAGCGCAGCGGGATGAAGACCTGGAAGCCGCCGGTCTCGTCCTGCAGCTCGCGCAGCCGCAGCACGTGGTCCACCCGGTGCCGGGGCTCCTCGATGTGCCCGTACAGCATGGTGCAGGGGGTCTTCAGCCCCTTCTCGTGCGCCAGCCGGTGGATCCGGGACCAGTCCTCCCAGTGGGTGCGGTGGTCCACGATGTGCTGGCGGACCTCCCAGTCGAAGATCTCCGCGCCGCCGCCGGTCAGCGACTCCAGGCCGGCCTCGATCAGCTCGTCGAGGATGTCGGAGGCCGACATCCCGGAGATCGTCTCGAAGTGGTGGATCTCGGTGGCGGTGAACGCCTTGAGGGAGACGTTCGGCAGGGCCTTCTTCAGCTCGCTGAGCGACCGCGGGTAGTAGCGCCACGGCAGGTTGGGGTGGAGCCCGTTGACGATGTGCAGCTCGGTGAGGTTCTCCCCCTCCATCGCCTTGGCCAGCCGGACGGCCTCCTCGATGCGCATCGTGTAGGCGTCCTTCTCCCCCGGCTTGCGCTGGAAGGAGCAGTACGCGCACGAGGCGGTGCACACATTGGTCATGTTGAGGTGCCGGTTGACGTTGAAGTGGACCACGTCGCCGTTCTTGCGGGTCCGCACCTCGTGGGCGAGGCCGCCGAGCCACGCCAGGTCGTCGGACGCGTACAGGGCGATGCCGTCCTCGCGGGTCAGCCGCTCACCGGCCCTGACCTTGTCCTCCAGCTCGCGCTTGAGCCCCGCGTCCATGACGCCTCCCATACGTGTGTCAATCGGGCTCCACCACCGTACGCCCCTCACTCCTCGGGGAGGTCGCCGACCCGGTTCTCCCACTTCGTCGACAGCACGATCGTCGTCCGGGTCCGGGAGACACCCTTCGTCCCGGAGAGCCGGCGGATGGTCTTCTCCAGCCCGTCCACGTCGCTCGCCCGGACCTTGAGCATGAAGGAGTCGTCACCGGCGATGAACCAGCAGTCCTCGATCTCGGCGAGGTCCTTCAGGCGCCTGGCCACGTCCTCGTGGTCGGCGGCGTCGGAGAGGGAGATGCCGATCAGCGCGGTGACGCCGAGGCCCAGCGAGGCGGAGTCCACCGTGGCGCGGTAGCCGGTGATGACGCCCGCCGCCTCCAGGCGGTTGATGCGGTCGGTGACGGAGGGCCCGGAGAGCCCGACGAGCCGGCCGAGCTCGGCGTACGAGGCCCTGCCGTTCTCCCGAAGAGCCTGGATGAGCTGCCTATCCACGGCGTCCATAGCCTGAAGCCTTCCATTATTCAGCAACACAGCGCGTTTCATTGTAGAATCAAAGGCGCACAGAGCCAATGCCCTGTGATGTTTCAGATGATCAAAGAAGATCGACGATCCGTCAGGAGATGACACTCACCGTGTACACGATCGAGATGGCCTACGCCCACATGCGCGCGCTCCAGGAGCTGGCCAACCGCTCGCGTGCCCACCAGCCGGCCGCCGCGCACCGGGTCGACCGCGCATCGGCGCCCCGTCCCAGCCACCGCGGCAAGCGCTAGGGCCTGGCGTCCGGATCTTGCTGGGCTCCAGCCTGATCCAGACGACAGACCCTAGTCCCCTCGGGCTTCTCCCAGCTCTCCCTTCCAGCGGCGGTACAGCCGGTGCGGCACGCCCGCGGCGTCCAGCACCCGCCCCGCGACGAAGTCCACCAGGTCCTGGATGTGCGTCGCCCCCGCGTAGAACGCCGGAGAGGCGGGCAGCACCACAGCGCCCGCCTCGTCCAGCGCCACCAGCTGCCTGAGCGTCTGCCCGCTCAGCGGCGTCTCCCGGACCGCGACCACCAGCGGCCGGCGCTCCTTGAGCGTCACGCTCGCCGCCCGCTGCAGCAGGTCCTTCGACAGCCCCAGCGCCACCCCCGCCACGCACGCGGTGGACGCCGGCACGATCAGCATCCCCTTCACCGGGTACGAGCCCGAGGACGGCCCCGCCGCGAGGTCGCCCGCCGCCCAGTGCCGTACGTCCGACACGTCCACGGCGAAGGTGCCGGGCTTGCCGTCCGCCCCGCGCGCCAGCCACGCGGCCAGGTCGTCGCGCCAGTGCGCGTCGCGGAAGGCGATCCCGGTCTCGTCCAGCAGCGTCAGCCGGGACGCCCGGGACACCACCAGGTCCACGCTCTCCCCGGCCGCGAGCAGCGCGCGCAGCACCGCCGCGGCGTACGGGGTCCCCGACGCCCCCGACACCCCGACGACCCACGGACGACGCTGCGTTTCCACCTGCTCCACGCCGCTGAGCCTATCCGGCCGCGCGGACACCTGACCGGCCGGTACGGAACCGGCGGGGCGGCCCGGACGTTTCCGGAGGGAGACGAACCGGAGAGGAACCGGAGGCGAAGGGGGCCCACCATGAGCGGTCCGGGAGGCGGCCCCGCCACGGGTCGCGGCGGCGCCCGGCGGGCCGGGGCCGCCGCCCTGCTGATGCTCGGCTGGGTGGCGCTGCTGTGGCTGCTGGAGGCCGTGGACGCGCTGAGCGGGCACGCCCTCGACCCGTACGGCGTCTCGCCCCGTGAGCCGGCCGAGCTGCGCGACGTGGTCCCGGCGGCCTTCCTGCACTTCGGCTTCGGGCACCTGGCGGCCAACACCGTGCCGCTGCTGGTGTTCGGCTTCCTCGCCGCGCTCGGCGGCATCCGCCGCTTCCTGGGGGTGGCCACGCTGATCGTGGTCGTGGACGGGCTGGGCGTATGGCTCGTCTCGCCCGCGTACAGCGTCACGGCGGGCGCGTCGGGCCTGATCTTCGGCCTGTTCGGCTATCTGCTGGTGCGCGGCTTCGTGGACCGCTCGCCGCTGGACGTCCTCACCGGGCTGCTCGTCGGCGCCGTCTGGGGGAGCACAATCCTGCTGGGCGTGCTGCCCACGCAGTCCGGCGTCAGCTGGCAGGGCCACCTCTTCGGCCTGCTCGCGGGCGTGGCGGCGGCCTTCGTGTTCCGCCGCCGGCGCCGTCCCGCCGTCGGTGAGCCCGGGGCGCTCAGAGTGTGAGGCCCCGCACCAGCAGGTCGGTGAGCGCGCAGACGAACAGGGCGACCCCGATGAAGCCGTTGGTGGTGAAGAAGGCCCGGTTCAGCCGGGACAGGTCGTGCGGGCGCACGATGGTGTGCTCGTAGACGAAGGCGGCGGCGACCACCACCAGACCCGCCCAGAAGAACACGCCCGCCCCGGTGGCCAGCGCGTACCAGACCAGCAGCCCGGTGGTGACGGCGTGGCAGGCGCGGGCGCCGTGCAGGGCGGCCGGGACGCCGAAGCGGGCGGGCACGGACTTCACCCCGTGCGCGCGGTCCGCCCGGACGTCCTGGCAGGCGAAGATCAGGTCGAAGCCGCCGATCCAGACGCCCACGGCGAGCCCCAGGATCACCGCGTCCCAGGACCAGGCTCCGGTCACCGCGAGCCACGCGCCGACCGGCCCGATGGCCTGGGCCAGCCCCAGGATGGCGTGCGGGTAGTTCGTGAACCGCTTGCCGTACGGGTAGACCACCATCGGCACCACGGCGACGGGCGCGAGCACCAGGCACAGCGGGTTCAGCAGGGCGGCGGCCCCCAGGAAGGCGGCCAGCGCGACCAGGGCGCCGGTCCAGGCGGTCCCCACCGACACCGCGCCGGTCACCAGCTCCCGGCCGGCCGTGCGCGGGTTCCGGGCGTCGATCTCCCGGTCGATGATCCGGTTGCAGGCCATGGCGAAGGTCCGCAGGCCCACCATCGCCACGGTCACCAGCAGCAGCTCCAGCCAGTGGACGGTCCGGTCGTCCAGGAACATGGCGGTGAGCGAGGCGATGTACGCGAAGGGCAGCGCGAAGACCGAGTGCTCGATGAGCACCAGGCGCAGGAAGGCGCGGACCCGGCCGCCGTCCGGCTGCGGGACGGCCGAGGCGGCGGACGCGGCGGAGGCGGTCACAGCCCGTACTCCTTCCAGCGGCGGTCGACCAGGGCCGCCGTCGCCGGGTCGGACTCCACCATGTCCGGCCAGCCGCCGTCGCGGGTGTAGCCCTCCTCGGGCCACTTCTTCGTGGCGTCGATGCCCGCCTTGCCGCCCCAGAACTGCTGGTAGGACGCGTGGTCCAGGTGGTCCACCGGTCCCTCGACCACGGTGAGGTCGCGGGCGTAGTCGGTGTTGCCGAGGGCCCGCCAGGACACCTCGTGCATATTGCGGACGTCGCAGTCGGCGTCCACGATCACGATCAGCTTGGTCAGCGACATCATGTGCGCGCCCCAGATGGCGTGCATCACCTTCTGCGCGTGCTTCGGGTACTTCTTGTCGATCGAGACGATCGCGCAGTTGTGGAAGCCGCCGGACTCCGGCAGGTGGTAGTCCACGATGTCCGGCACGATGATCTTGAGCAGGGGGAGGAAGAAGCGTTCCGTCGCCCGGCCCAGCGGGCCGTCCTCCGTCGGCGGGCGGCCCACCACGATCGACTGGAGCAGCGGCCGCTTCCGCATGGTGACGCAGTCGATGGTCAGCGCCGGGAAGGGCTCCTGCGGCGTGTAGAAGCCGGTGTGGTCGCCGAACGGCCCCTCGGGGAGCATCTTCCCCGGCTCCAGCCAGCCCTCCAGCACCACCTCGGCCTGCGCCGGCACCTGGAGCGGCACCGTCTTGCAGTCCACCATCTCGATCCGCCTGCCCTGGAGGAAGCCGGCGAACAGGTACTCGTCGATGTCCTCGGGCAGCGGGGCCGTCGAGGCGTACGTCACGGCCGGCGGCGCGCCGAAGGCGATCGCCACCGGCAGCCGCTCCCCGCGCCGGGCGGCGACCTGGTAGTGGTTGCGGCTGTCCTTGTGGATCTGCCAGTGCATGCCGATGGTGCGCCGGTCGTGGCGCTGGAGGCGGTAGAGCCCGAGGTTGCGGATGCCGTTCTCGGGGTGCTTCGTATGGGTGAGCCCCAGGTTGAAGAACGACCCGCCGTCCTTGGGCCAGGTGAACAGCGCGGGCAGCCGGTCGAGGTCCACGTCGTCACCGGTGAGCACGGTCTCCTGGACGGGCGCGTCCTTGACCTTCTTCGGCGGTACGTGGGTCATCGCGCCGAGCTTGCCGAACGCCTCCCGCACGCCCACGAAGCCGTGCGGCAGCTCCGGCCGCAGCAGGCCGCCGATCTTGGCGCTGATCTCGTCGTAGGACTTCAGCCCGAGCGCCTTGAGCAGCCGGCGGTCGGTGCCGAAGACGTTCATCGCCAGCGGCATCGCCGAGCCCTTGACGTTCTCGAAGAGCAGGGCCGGGCCGCCCGACTTCTGGACCCGGTCGACGATCTCCCCGACCTCCAGGTGCGGATCGACTTCGGCCTTGATGCGCTTGAGGTCGCCTTCGCGCTCCAGGGCCCGGAGCAGCGAGCGGAGATCGTCGTAAGCCATGGGGCCAAGTATGTCCGAACCGTCCCCGCCGCCCGGCGCCGGGGCGGGCGGCTCCCGCCATCGGGTCCCGGGCTCGGTCCCCGGCTGGGCGGGGCGGTCACCGGCTACGCTGGACCGGACACCGGGGCTGACGAAACGCGCCCCGCCCGATGTTCCAGGGGGCTGTCCCAACATGCTCAGGGCACTGCTGTACATCCTGCCGCTGGCGCTGGCGATCTACGCATTCATCGACTGCCTGAACACCCCCGAGGACGAGGTGAAGCACCTCCCCAAGGTGGCCTGGATCTTCATCATCCTGCTCTTCTGGGTGGTCGGGCCGATCGTCTGGCTGGTCGGCGGGAAGCAGCGGGCCGCCTTCGCCGGCGGCGGCCGGGCGCCGCGCGCCCAGTGGGTCGCGCCGGACGACAACCCCGAGTTCCTGAAGTCGCTCCGCGAGGACCGGCCGGCGGCCGGAGGCACGGGCGACGCGCTCCCGGAGGACGAGCCCCCCGCTCACGGTGACGAGAAGCGGCAGGACGGCAAGAAGCAGGACGACAAGGGGCAGGACGGCAAGGGGCGGGACGGCAAGCGCCGCGACGAGCGGCAGCAGGACGGCGAGGGCGGGCCCAAGGAGGTCTGAGCCCCCCGCCTCCCCTCCCCTCGGCTCCCGGGTCCCGAGCCGTACGGCCGGAGCAGCCGCCGCCATCACGACTCCATGACGGTTCTCCCGACCCCTCACGCGGCCAACGGTTCGAAAGTAACCTTGACTTGACGGTGAGTCACGGGGGGTGGCGGTGGACAGGGAGCTGTACGGCCGCGAGGCGGTCCTGGACGACACGGGCCTCGCCGCCCGGCTGACCGGGCTCGCCCCGTACACCTTCGCCGCCACCGGCTACGAGCACGGCGACGACCCGCCCGTCACCGTCGTCACCGGCGGCCGGGGCACCGGCAAGACCGCGCTCCTCAAACAGCTCCGCAACGCCTACCGGGGCGGCACCCCGCTGGCCCTGCTGGACTGCGCCCGGATCGAGCCGCCCCTCGACCACGGGCCCGGATGGAACCCGCTCACCGGCGCCCTCGCCGAGCTGGCCGTCCAGCTCTCCCCCAAGGTCCACGCGGCCCGGCCCGTGGAGTTCCCCCGGCTCGCGCTGGGCCTCGCGGCGGTCGCCGTCACCGGCTGGTCGCAGGAGGACGACGACCTCGCCCGGCGCGACCTCCAGCGCCTGGGGCCGGTCCTGGCGACCGTCGACGAGACCAAGGGCGCGGCGGGCACCTGGATCTCCAAGGTGCTGGCCAAGCTCGCCGCGACGGCCGCCGAGTCCACCGCGCCGCTCGCCGGGCTGCTCGCCGAGGCCACCGTGGAGACCGTCCTCGAAGAGGTCTTCGGCCGCTCCCAGCGCAAGTCCAAGGCGTGGTACGGCGCCTACCGCAACGCGGGCGGGCGCGGCGAGCTGGGGCTGCACCAGCTCGCCGTCGACTTCGAGCAGGGCGGGCGCCGCCGCGCCGAGGCGGAGGGCTTCCTGGTCGGCGCCCTGGTGGAGGACGTGCGCCGGGCGTACACCGGGCTCACCCGGCTCGGCACCCGGCGGGGCCGGCCGCTGATCCTGCTGGACAACGCCCACCTGCCGCTGGGCCGCCGCCTCGTCGAGCCGGTCCTGCGGGACCGCAGCACCGGGCGCCGCGACCAGCTGGTGATCGTCGCCGCGTCCCGGGACGGCGACCACGAGGGGCTGCGCCGGGCGACCCGGGCGCGGTTGCCGGAGGTCGCCCACCGGGCGCCCTGCCCCCGGGGGCCGGACATCACCTCGGGCATCCTCGCCGTGGAGCTGACCCCGCTGAGCGCGGCGCACACCCGGGCGGTGTTCGACCGGTACGACCCGGCGGGGCGCACCCCGGCCGGGCTGTCCCGGGCGGTGCACCGGCTGACCGGGGGCCGCCCGCTGGCGGTGGCGCTGCTGGGGCGGGCGGCCGGCGAGGTGGCGGCGGCGGAGCGCGGCGGGCTGACCCCGGGCGCGCTGCTGGACCTGACGGTGGAGCTGCGCGAGGACACCGCGCCCGTCCCGGTGGCCGGCACCCTGCTGGGCGAGCTGCTGCCGGCGGGGCTGCGCCCGGACGTGGCCGCCGTGCTGGCCGCCGCGCACGACGAGGACACCGCCCGGGTGCTGGCCCGCACCCGGCTGCGGGGCGCGGCGACCGAGGGCGACCTGGCGCTGCTGGTGCGGGACGCGCTGCGGGCGGACGGCTGGCCCGGCGGGCCCGGGCACTTCGTGGCCGACCCGCTGCTGCGGGCCCTGCTGCTGCACCGGCTGCGCTTCCACGATGACGACGCGCCCGCGTACGCCGCCTGGCGCGCCGTCCACGAGACGCTGCACCGCCACCACGGCCCGGCGCCCACGGCGTACCGGCTCCGGCAGGAGCTGGCGCTCGGCCGCACCGAGCCGGCGGTGACCGAGCTGCGGACGGCGTTCCCGGGGCCGGACGTGCTGGGCTGGCTGACGCTGCTGCGGCTGGTCGCCGGCGCCCCGTACCCGCGCGAGCGGAGGCGCACCGGCCCCGATCCGCGCCGGGCGGTGGCGCTCGGCGAGGACCCGGGCGGCCCGCCGCCCGACGGGCTGGACGCCGACGCGGCGGCGCTGCACCTGGGCGTGCGGCGGCTGCTGCACGCGCTGTGGCTGCTCACCGACCCGCTGGCGCTGCCCGACGACGATGTGATCGAGAAGCTGGCGCACGAGCTGCGCCAGCTCTCCGGCCGGCACCTGACCGGCACCAGCCCGCTGTGGGACGCGGCCACCCACTGGCCGAGGGACATCCGTGCCTGGCGGAGCCCGACCGTACCGCCGGGCCGGGAGGACGGAGTCTGAGGTGCCCCACCCCCTGCGCTACCGGGTCTTCTACACCACCCGGCAGAAGATCGTCACCAGTGTGCTCGCGCTGGCGCTGCTGGCCTGGGGCACGGTGTACGCCGTGAACCGGCTGACCACCCCCGAGGACCGCTCCTGCGCCCCCGGCGTCGCCCGCCCGGCCGGCAGCGACGAGTGCGTCGGGGTCAGCGGCGACGGGCACGACTTCGGGGTGCCCGCGCTGGCCGGGGTCGCCCGCGCCATCGACCGGGAGAACGACCGGCTGGAGCCAGGCCGGTACGCCACGGTGGCGCTGCTGCTGCCGCTGACGTCCACCAGCCCCTCCATGCGGACCAAGATCCTGCACGAGGTGCAGGGCGCCTTCGCCCAGCAGTACGAGGCCAACAACCGCTCCAACAACCTGGCGCCCAGGATCCGGCTGGTCCTCGCCAACACCGGCAACGGCAACGCCCACTGGGCGGTCACCGTGGCCGCCCTGAAGACCATGACGGGCGCGCCGCACCACCTGCGCGCGGTGTCCGGGATAGCGACCAGCAGCGCCCCGGTGCGGCAGGCGGTCACCGAGCTGACCGGCGCGGGGATCGCGGTCGTCGGGACCACCATCACCGCCGACGACCTCACCAACGGCCCCGGCCGGGCGCCCTTCCCAGGGCTCGCCCGGGTCTCCCCCACCAACAGCGACGAGGCGCGGGCGCTGGCCAACTTCGGCCGGGTGGACGCGGCGAAGGCGATCCTGGTGCACGACGCCCGCGACGGCGACCACTACACGGACACCCTGAAGCGGGCGTTCAGCGCCCTGCTGGCGAAGTCCCCCTACCAGCCGCAGCTGTTCACCTCGCCGAAGGACCCCAACGCCGAGGGCAGCACCGCCAACACCTTCCAGCAGATCGCCCTGCTGCTGTGCACCACCCGCGCGGACACCGTCTTCTTCGCCGGACGCCACACCCAGCTGCGGCAGTTCGTCAACGCGCTGGGCGCGCGGGGCTGCACGCACCGGCCGTTCACCGTGCTCACCGGCGACGAAGGCTCCTACCTCGGCGCCGACGACCAGCTCGACCGGGACGCCCTGGGCGCCGGGCTGACCGTGCGCTACGCGGCGCTGGCCCACCCGGACGCCTGGCAGGCGGCCCCCGGCCGGCCGGTGCCGAAGGCGGGCGGGTCGCCGGCGGCGTACCAGCGCTTCCGCTCGATGATGGACGCGATCAGCACCCCGGAGGCCGGGCCGGTGGGGCCGGTGGAGCTGTCGGACGGGCAGTCGATCGTGGCGTACGACGCGATGGCGACGGCCGTGCGCGGCATCCGGCGGGCCACGACCGGGGGCGGGCTCCCGGCGCTGGAGGACGTGGGGCTGCAGTGGCCGCAGGTGACGGGCGCGCTGCGGGTGGAGGGCGCGAGCGGCTGGATCTGCCTGGACAACCACGGCAACCCGTACAACAAGGCGGTCCCGGTGGTCGAGCTGACCCGGGACACCCCCCGGTTCGTCCAGATCGCCTGGCCGGACGGGAAGCCCCCGACCGCCGAGTGCCTGCCGCCCCGGAAGAACTAGGCCCTACGACGCGTCGAAGTCCCGGGCCTCGTACTGGTCGCGCAGCTCCTGCCAGCGCGCCCGGGACCAGGACGCCCAGTCGGCCGGGTGGCCGTCGAGGGAGTCCGCCAGGTACAGGAAGTGGTCGTGCCAGCCCGCCAGGCAGTCCAGCCGGAGGTCCTCCGAGCCCCGGAACTCGTGGCTGAATCGCAGCGCGGTCGCCCGTGGTCCGCCGCCCGGCTCCAGGTGGAACCGCATCCGGCCGTACGGCTCGACCGTGTACTCGACGATCCGCTCCACGTCCCAGGCGGTGACCGTGCCGCTCCGCACGGTCGTCGGCGCGGTGTTGAGCCAGCGCAGGACGACCTCGCCGCCCAGCCGGTTCTGCAGCACCTCGGGCTCGGCGAGCCACCCGCGCAGCCCGCCGGGGGTGGTCAGCGCCAGCCAGACGCGCTCCTCCGGGTGCGGAAGCGGGACCACGAACCGCAGGGTGTGGGTGTCGCCGCTGCTCTCGCTGGTGCCGGGCGGGATCTGTTCGGCCATGCCTCCAGCGTCGCGCGGTCCCGCCCCGGCCGCTACCTCACACGCCCGCGTACGAGTGCAGGCTGTTCACGAACATGTTGACGCCGTAGTAGTTGAACAGGAAGCAGGCGAAGGCGATCAGCGCCACGTACGCCGCCTTGCGGCCCTTCCAGCCGGCCGTCGCCCGCGCGTGCAGGTAGGCGGCGTAGGCGACCCAGGTGATGAAGGACCAGACCTCCTTGGCGTCCCAGCCCCAGTAGCGGCCCCACGCGTCACCGGCCCAGATGGCGCCCGCGATGATCGTGAACGTCCACAGCGGGAACACCGCCGCGTTGACGCGGTAGGCGAACTTGTCCAGCGTCGCCGCCGCCGGCAGCCGCTCCAGCACCGACCGGGCGAAGGCGCCCGGCGTCCCGCCGGAGGCGATCTTGTTCTCGTACGAGTCCCGGAAGAGGTACAGCAGCGTGGCGACCGCGCCCAGGTAGAAGACCGCGCCGCAGAAGATCGCGGTGGAGACGTGGATCCACAGCCAGTAGGAGTGCAGCGCCGGGACGAGCTGGTCGCTCTCGGTGTAGAGCCAGGTGGTGGCGACGCCCAGGTCGAGCAGGACGGTGGTGACCAGCGGCAGGCCCAGCCAGCGGACGTTCTTCCGGGCCGCCAGGAAGGCGAGGTACACGCCCGTGGCCACCGTGGAGAAGGTGATCGAGAACTCGTACATGTTGCCCCAGGGGGCCCGCTGCACCGACAGGGCGCGGGTGACCACGCCCGCCGCCTCCACCAGGAAGGCGAGGGTGGTCAGCGACACGGCGATCCGCCCGTACAGGTCGCCCTCGGCGGTGCCGCCGGCCGCGCCGGGCCCGTCCGGCACGTCACGCGCGCCGGACACCGAGCGGGTGACGACCTGCGGCCGGTCCAGGACGGCGGTCCCGCCCTGTGCCGCCCGCACCCGCACCGCGGGCGCCGCCGGGGTGGTCAGCGCCGCCGCCGTACGGCCGACCTTGCTGCGGCTGCCGAGGACCCACTCGGCGATGTGCGCCAGGAAGGCCAGGGTGTAGACGGCCATCGCGGAGTAGATGAGCACATTGCTCATCTCCGCCAGGCTCTCGTTGGACGCGGCGGCGAGATTCACTTCTCAGCCCTTTCATCGGCTTCGTCGGCCTCGGGCGCGGTCGGCGCCACGGTGTGGAGCGTGGCCGCCAGGCCGGCCAGCTCCTCGGGGAGCTTCGCGGACTCGTTCCGCCCGAGCCCCGCCATCTCGACGACGGTCACACCGTCGTCCCCCCGTACGGCCCTGACCCAGACCCGGCGCCGCTGGATGAACAGCGAGCCGGCCAGTCCGGCGATCGCGGCGACCCCCCCGGCGAGGGCGAGGCCGTTGCCGGGCTGCTGGGAGATCTGGAAGCTGGCCCACTCCTTGATGTCCTTCTCGAAGGTGACCGAGCCCGCCCCGCCCGGGAGCGTCATGGTCTCGCCCGGCGCCAGCGTCTGCTTGAAGATCTGGCCGCCGGCGTCCTTGAACGGGGTCATCTTGCTGGTGTCCAGCTGGTACACGTTCTGCGGCAGGCCGCCGTCCACCCGCAGGTCGCCCTGGTACGCGCCGAGGTTGAGCGCGGGCTGGGCGAGGGCGGGGAACTGGCTGAACATCTGGCCCTGGCCCTTGCCCGCGTACGTCGGGACGAAGAACGCCGGGAAGCCGAGCTGGACCTTCTTGCCGTTCTTGTCGCGGTAGCCGTCCATCACCTTGATCACACCGGTGGAGGTGACGTTGTTGTCGATCGGCAGCAGCGGGACCGCGCTCTGGTAGACGACCCGGCCCTTGCCGTCCCGGACGGTGACGACCGGCGCGTACCCGTGGGCGATCAGGTAGACCTTCGAGCCGCCGACCTCCAGCGGCTCGTTGACCCGGATGACCCCGCGCCGGCGCTCGCCGCCGCCCTCGGAGTACGAGACGTCCGCCTCGAAGGTGCGGGGGGTGCCGCGCTGCGGGCCGGACGTCTCGTACGTACCGGTGAACTGGTTCAGCCGGAAACTGAACGGCGCCAGGTCGTCCGTGGAGAACAGCGAGCCGGACCTGAAGTCGTCGTACTGCGTGAGCGTGTTGGCGAAGCCGCCGCCCTCGATGACCAGCTTGCCGCCCTCGGACTTGAACAGCTGGCCGGTGGCGAACGCCACCAGCATCACGATCAGCGCCAGGTGGAAGACCAGGTTGCCGACCTCGCGCAGGTACCCCTTCTCGGACGCCACCGCGTCCCCCGCCGTGTGCGCCCGGAAACGCCGGGCCCTGAGCATCGACAGCGCCGCCTCGCGCACCTCCTCCGGATCGGCCTCGGTGCGCCAGGTGGCGTAGGCCGGCATCCGGGTGAGGTTCCTGGGGGCGGCGGGCGTACGGCCGCGGAGCTGGCCCGCGAACTGCCAGGTGCGCGGGACGATGCAGCCGATCAGGGAGACGAACAGCAGGATGTAGATCGCCGAGAACCACACCGAGCTGTAGACGTCGAACAGCTGGAGCTTGTCGTAGAGCGGCGCCAGGACGTCGTGCCGCTCCTTGAAGGCGCGGACCTTCATGTCGTCGACGTTGTTCTGCGGGATCAGCGAGCCGGGGATCGCGCCGAGCGACAGCAGGAAGAGCAGGATCAGCGCGACCCGCATCGAGGTGAGCTGCCGCCAGAACCAGCGGATCCAGCCGGTGACGCCGAGCGCCGGGCCGCCGCTCGTGGGCAGCTCCTCCTTCGGGGCGGTGGACAGCTGCTCGCCGGCCTCCGCCACGTCCCGCTCGGTCGTTTCTGCCTTGCTCATGGAACTAGATCCCCACCTGGAAGCCTGCGGACCACCCTTGCATCTGCTGCACCAGGGCGTCCCACGCGCCGGTGAGCAGCAGCACCCCGGTCACGATCATCATGCCGCCGCCGACGCGCATCACCCATGTGTAGTGCCGCTTGACCCAGGAGAAGGCGCCCAGCGCCTTGCGGAACGCGACCGCGGCGAGCACGAACGGCACCCCGAGCCCCAGACAGTACGCGAAGGTCAGCAGCGCGCCGCGCCCCGCGCTGGCCTCGTTGGCCGCGAGGGCCTGGACGGAGGCGAGCGTCGGTCCGATGCACGGCGTCCACCCGATGCCGAAGAGCGCGCCCAGTAGCGGCGCCCCGGCGAGACCCGCCGCCGGCCGCCGGTGGAAGCGGAACTCGCGCTGGGTGAACCACGGCATGAGGCCCATGAAGAAGACGCCCATCAGGACCATCAGCACACCGAGGACGGTGGTGAGCGTCTCCCGGTGCGCCTGGAGGGTCCAGCCGAAGTAGCCGAAGAGGGCGCCGCCGGAGACGAACACCGCGGAGAACCCGAGCACGAAGAGGGCCGCGCCGGCCGCCATCCGGCCCCGCCGGGCCTCCGCCAGATCGGCGCCGGTGACGCCGGTCACGTACGAGAGGTAGCCGGGGACCAGGGGCAGGACGCACGGGGAGAAGAAGGAGACCAGCCCGCCCAGCACGGCGACCGGGAGGGCCAGCAGGAGAGCCCCGCTGAAGACCGTCTCGTTGACCATCGGGTCAGTTCCCCGCGGCCTTCGCGGAGCCCTCGTTCAGCACCGGGTCGATCATCTCGCGCAGCCGGGTCTCGTCCAGCGCGGTGAGCGCCCGGGCGGCGATTTTCCCCTCGCGGTCGAGCACCACGGTGGAGGGGATGCCCGTCGGGTTGAGGGTGCCCTTGGGGAAGCCGTAGAGGACGATCTCGCCGTGCGGGTCGAAGAGACTCGGGTAGGGGATCTTGTGGTCCTTCTCGAAGGCGAGCGCGGGCTGCTTGGTGTAGTCCCGGGTGTTGATCCCGACGAACTCCACGCCCTTGCCCTTGAGGTCGGCGGCGACCTTGGCGAAGTGCTTCGCTTCGGCCCGGCAGGGCCCGCACCACGAGCCCCACGCGTTGAGGACGACGACCTTGCCCTTGAGGTCGGCGACGTCCAGCTCGCCGCCCTCCAGGGTGGTGCCCGCGAGCTTGCCGGGTGCTTTGCGCTCGCCCTTGGCGACCGTGGCGACACCGCCGGTGCCGGTGACGAAGTTGGTGTTGCCGCCACCGCCGGACTTGCCGCTGGTGTCGCCGCTGCACGCGGTCAGCGCGAGCGCGACGGCCAGGGCGCCGGCGGTGAGCAGGATGCCTCGGGGGGCGCGGCTGAAGCTCATGTGAAAAGTTTCGCATGGGCGTTTCGGGGATCTTGCGCGCCCCCCTCGGTGACCGTAAGGCCCGATGTCAGGCCGGCTTAAGGAAGGAGTTCCAGCCGCCCGCCGGGGATTGCCCCACCTCCAGGGAGCGGAGCCGGTCGAGGATCTTCGGGTCCTGGACGTCGAGCCAGTCGGTGAACTGCCGGAACGACACCAGGCGTACGTCCTTCTTCCCGGCCATGCCCTTGAGCGCCTCTTCGACGGCGTCCATGTAGATGCCGCCGTTCCACTGCTCGAAGTGGTTGCCGATGTAGAAGGGCGCGCGGTTCGTCTCGTAGGCCCGCTGGAATCCGGCGAGATAGGCCCCGGTGGCCTGCTTCTTCCATTCCGGATAGCGCGACGGCATGCCCTTGGTGGTGTTCTTCGACTGGTTGGCCAGCATGTTGTAGTCCATGGAGAGGACTTCGAAGGACCGGCCCGGGAAGGGGATCGCCTGGAGCGGCAGGTCCCAGATGCCCTGGCGCTTCACGGGCCACTTCTGGTGCCCGCCGGGCGAGCTGGCGTCGTAGCGCCAGCCGAGCTTCTTGGCGGTGGGCAGCAGATTGTCCTGGCCGAGGAGGCAGGGGGTGCGGGCGCCGACCAGTTCCTTGCGGTAGTCGAAGGGCAGCGGGTCGAGGTCGGTCCAGCCGGTGATGGTCTTCCATTCGGTGACGAATTTCACCGCCTGGTCGATCTCGCTCTGCCAGTCGGCCGGGGTCCACTTCTCGACCGAGCCGGAACCGGCGCAGAAATGGCCGTTGAAGTGCGTGCCTATCTCGTGCCCGTCGAGCCACGCCTGGCGGACGTACTTCAGCGTCTGCTTGATGTGGTCGTCGGTGAGATAACCGATGTCGGAGGCGCCGACGCGGTTGTTCGGCGGCCGGTAGAGGCTCTGCTTCGATTCCGGGAGCAGGTAGAGCCCGGAGAGGAAGAAGGTCATCGCCGCGTCGTGATTCCTGGCCAGTTCCAGAAAGCGCGGGAAGAGGCCGTTGCCGACCTCGCCGGCCCCGTCCCAGGAGAAGATCACGAACTGCGGCGGGGTCTCGCCCGGCTCCAGCGGCACCGGCTTGGCGGGCTGGTGGGGCTGCTTGCCGGTGTCGGCGGTGGAGCCGTCCCCGATGGGCCGGCCCTGCACCCGGCCGCCCGGGGCGGTCGGGCCGCCGCTCCCGTTCGTGCCGCCCTTGCCGGGCGTGGCCCCGGCGTCGTCCTTGCCGCCGCCGAGGCCGCACCCGGCGACCCCGATCGCGGCGGCGGCTCCGACTCCCGCTCCCAGCAGGCCCCTTCGAGTGATCCCGGGCATATCGTCCCCATCCGCGCTCGTTCGTTGCCGGACATACGCTCCAAACCGGCACCTGGTGAGAGGGACGGGGCAGAGGGGCGGTTCCAGGGCGGGGGGCACCAATCCGCACGGTGACGGGCCCGTTACGTCACCGGGGCGGGGGCGCCGGGGGTGGGCGCCGGCTTTCGGGGCCGGCGCCCCCGGGCGCGTACGAGCGGGCCTCAGGCCCCGTACGCCTTGGACGCGCCCTTCACCGGCTTCGCGCCCGCCCGCAGGTGCGGCGGGACCAGGTCGCGGGCCGGCTCGCTGTAGCCGACGGACACGATGGTGTCGCCCTGGTACGTGAACGTGGTGAGCGAGGCGAGCGTGCACTGCCGGCGGCGCGGGTCGTGCCACAGCCGCCGCCGCTCCACGAAGCTCCGCACGATCCAGATCGGCAGCTGGTGGCTGACGCACACCGCCTCGTGCCCGCGCGCCGCGTCCCGCGCCGCGCCGAGGGCGCCCATCATGCGGACGACCTGGTCCACGTACGGCTCGCCCCAGGAGGGGCGGAAGGGGTTGGTGAGGTGCCGCCAGTTGGCCGGGCGGCGCAGCGCCCCGTCGCCGACGCCGAAGGTCTTGCCCTCGAAGACGTTGCCCGCCTCGATCAGCCGCTCGTCGGTGGCCAGGTCCAGGGCGTGCGCCTTGGCGATGGGCTCGGCGGTCTCCTGGGCGCGCTCCAGCGGGGAGGCGACGACATGGGTGATGTCCCGCCCGGCCAGGTGCTCGGCGACCCGGTCGGCCATCTGCCGGCCGAGGTCGGAGAGGTGGTAGCCGGCCCGGCGCCCGTAGAGGACGCCGTCGGGGTTGTGCACCTCGCCGTGGCGCATCAGGTGGACGACGGTGATGTCCTTGCCGCTCGTCATGCCGTGGCCTCCGCGGCGGCGCGGGCGGCGGCGGGCAGGGCGGCGGCGATCCGCTCGACGGCCCGCTCGTCGTGGGCGGTGGACACGAACCACGACTCGAAGGCGGACGGCGGCAGGTAGACGCCCTGCGCCAGCATCGCGTGGAAGAACGCGGTGAAGCGGAAGGACTCCTGCTTCCTGGCGTCGTCGTAGTCCGCCACCTCGGCGCCGGTGAAGAAGACGGAGAACATGTTGCTCGCGGTCTGGAGGCGGTGGGCGACGCCCTCCTTGTCCAGCGCGGCGGTCACCAGGGCCTGGATCTCGCGGGAGACGGCGTCGACCTTCTCGTACGCCGCGTCGTCCAGCAGCCGCAGCTGCGCGAGCCCGGCGGCGGTGGCGACCGGGTTCCCGGACAGGGTGCCCGCCTGGTAGACGGGGCCGGCCGGGGCGAGGTGGGCCATCACGTCGGCACGGCCGCCGAAGGCCGCGGCCGGGAAGCCGCCGCCCATGACCTTGCCGAAGGTCATCAGGTCGGGCCGGACGCCGTCGACGCCGTACCAGCCGGCCTTCGACGTACGGAAGCCGGTCATCACCTCGTCGGAGATGTACAGCGCCCCGTTCTCGGCGCACAGGTCCTTGAGCCCCTGGTTGAAGCCGTCCCGCGGCGGGACCACGCCCATGTTGCCCGGGGACGCCTCGGTGATCACGCAGGCGATCTCGCCGGGGTGGGCGGCGAAGGCGGCGCGCACGGCGTCGAGGTCGTTGTACGGCAGGACGACGGTGTCGCCCGCCTGGGCGCCGGTCACGCCCGGGGTGTCGGGCAGGCCGAAGGTGGCGACCCCGGAGCCGGCCGCGGCCAGCAGCGCGTCCACGTGCCCGTGGTAGCAGCCGGCGAACTTCACGACCTTGGCGCGGCCGGTGAAGCCGCGGGCCAGCCGGATCGCCGACATGGTCGCCTCGGTGCCGGACGACACCAGCCGCACCTGCTCGACGGGCTCGATCCGGGCCACGATCTCCTCGGCGAGCGCGACCTCGCCCTCACCGGGCGTACCGAAGGAGGTGCCGCGGGCGACGGCCTCCTGCACGGCGGCGATCACCTCGGGGTGGGAGTGGCCGAGGATCATGGGCCCCCACGAGCAGACGAGGTCGACGTACTCGCGCCCGTCCGCGTCGGTGAGGTACGGACCCGTACCCGACACCATGAACCGGGGCGTACCGCCCACGGCCCGGAAGGCCCGTACGGGAGAGTTCACGCCGCCGGGCGTCACGAGGGACGCGCGGTCGAAAAGCGTCTGTGAGACTGGGGCTTCGTATGAATACGGCACGTTGGTCCTGACCTGCGAGAACGAGTTGACGGCAGCAAGGGGCGGGCACGGCGGCCGGGCCGCGGAGGGGCTCCTCCGTGAACGGCCCGCCGGTCCACGACGTTGTTTACGACGAGAGGCGCCCCTCACGACGAGGCGCCGGACCTCCGGGTCTGCGAAACTGGGGCGTCATAGGGAATGCTCATGGAATCCATGGTGTCAGAGGCCCGGACGTTCTTGCGGACAGGTGTTTCACCGCACGTTCGCGGGGGAGGTCACTGTCACGATGATCGGGTTGCACGGCGGGGGCCGGGCGGCCCGCAAAGCAGTCGGGTGGAGATATGCATCGCGGTGGCGGACTGGGCGAGGGGACCGACGACCTGGGTCCTGAGCCTGCCCGGCGGGGGAAGCACCGGCGCGAGCGGGACAGAACCTCCCTGGGTCCGGTACCGGGCGGAAGCGGAAGCGGGGGTGGCCGGGGCATGGGGGTGACCTACAAGTACTTCGGCGCGCCCAACGGCGCCACCGCCGCGCGCGTGCCGATCTCCATGCGCCCCGAGGAGCTGGGCGGCGACGAGCTGGGCATGGGCGGCATGTTCACCAAGATCAAGCCGGAGACCATAGCCGCGATGGTGCTCACCGGCATCCAGGGCATGCCCCTGCACAAGGTCCCGCCCCTGGAGCTGGTGGTGCTGCACCCCGACTACGCGGTGGTGAAGCTCCCGATGACGGTGGTCGACCCGCTGCGCGGCGTCGGCGAGGAGTCGGTGGGCGCGGCGGCGTTCATCTGGTCCACGGTCCCCGACCGCGGCGGCCCGCGCGACGCGTTCAACGTCTACCAACTGCTCCACGAGTGGCAGGACTTCTCGCACCGCCTGCACGAGGCGGGACACCAGCCGTACTGCCTGGTGTGGCCCTGACGCGGTAGCGGTACGCCGGCGGGGCCGCGTGGCGGGGCCCGGCCGGTCGGTCGGCCGGTTGGTTGTTCGGTGGTTAGTTGGCCGGTGGTCGGTCGGTCCGTCGATCGGTCCGTCGTCACGCGTTGTCCGAATCGCGTTGCCCGGTGTCAGAGGCGTACGCCAGAATCGTCGGGCGTGTGAAAGACCTCGTACGGCAGACGATCCCGCAGGTTCCCCCATCCCTCCGGGTGCCCGCCCGACGGCGGCGTCGGCGACGAGTGCGCTCCGTCATGGGAAGGACACCGCTGTGGACACCGCCTCCGGCAGCCCCGGGACGGGGGCCTTACGCGCCCCGGCCGAAGCCGCCGCCCCCCTCCTGACCGATGACCGCGTCCCGTATCTCGCCCGGCTCCCCGAGGCGCTCTCCGCGGCCCTGATCTCCGGCGGGCGCGAACTGCGCTACCCGGCCCGCACCGTGGTGCTGCGGAAGGGGGAGCCGTCCTCCCACGTCCTGCTGATCATGGACGGCTGGCTGAAGGTGACCGACGGCTCCCCGGAGGGCCACGAGGCGCTGCTGGCGCTGCGCGGGCCGGGGGACGTCATAGGGGAGAGCGCCGCCCTGCACGGCACGGCACGGTCCGCGTCGGTGACCGCGCTGGAGCCGGTCCGGGCGGTGGTCCTCTCGTCGGAGGGCTTCACCGCGTTCCTCGACCGGCACCCGGTCGCCATGCGCCGGCTCATGGCCGTGGTCACCGACCGGATGCGCGCCGCCGACCGCAAGCGCCTGGAGCTGGCCGCCTGCGGCGTCAAGGAGAGGCTGGCCCGCCTGCTGCTGGAGCTGGCCCAGTACCACGGCGAGCAGGTGCCGGAGGGCGTCCTCGTCAAGGTGCCCCTGACCCAGCAGGAGCTGGCCGGGGCCATCGGGTCGTCCCGCGAGTCGGTCACCCGCCTCCTGCGCGAGCTGCGCGAACGCGGGTACGTCACCACCCGCCGCCAGGCCCTGGTGGTCGTCGAGCCGAAGAAGCTGCGGCGGATCGGCGGTTCTGGGTAATCCGTCACACCCGCTGTGCGTCAACGGTCCTCGTGGGCCGCCACGCGCTGCTGAATCCTGGGCGGCGAGCGGCCCGGCCGGGGCGGCATCCGAGGAGACCCACATGGCGGACCCCAGCAACAGGACCATCCTGCTCATGGACATGGAGGGATCGGGAGGGCGGCGCGACAGCGAACAGGCCGTCATCCACCGCATGTTGTACACCGTGCTGCACGAGACGCTGGCGGCCGCGTCGGTCGAGCCGACCGAGTACCGCTGCGAGGACCGCGGCGACGGCGTGTTCGTCCTGATCGACCCCGCGGTGCCGAAGCCCGCGCTGCTGAGGGCGCTGCTGACGGCGACCCCGGAGCGCCTGGTCAGCAACAACCGGCTGGCCGCCGAGGGCGCCCGGATCCGGCTCCGGATCGTGGTGCACACCGGGGAGGTTGCGCTGGACGAGTTCGGCGCGGTCGGGGCCGATCTGGTGCACGCCTTCCGGCTCCTGGACGCCCCGGCGCTGCGGGAGGCCCTGGGCGCGACGCCGGAACCGAGCGTGCTGTGCGTGTCGGACGCGGTGTACCGGGGGGTGGTGCGGCACGCCCATCCCGGCGTCCGCCCCGAGCACTTCCACCCGCTGACGGTCGCGAGCAAGGAGGGGACCGACCTGACGGGCTGGTACCACGACAGGTCGCTCCAGTACGCCGGGGCCGGGCCGGACACCGCCGTACCGGGAGCCCGGCCCGCCGCCGAAAAGCCCGCCGCCGAAAAGCCGTCCGCCGGGGAGCACGCCGGGGAGCACGCCGCCGGGGGGCCTCCCGCCGGGCGGCCCGCCGGTGCGGCCGACGTGCCGGCGCTGCACACGCACACCGGCAACTTCTTCTTCGGGACCACGAGCGTCGCCGGTGACGTGGTCGCCCGGGACAAGCACGCCGGCACCGGCGGCACCACCGGGCCCGCCCGGTAGCGGGACGGAAGGACGCGCACAGTGAACCAGCACACCGCCACGTCCCCGCCGGGCCCCGCCCCGGAAGCCGGCCCCGGCCCCCTCGCCGGCGACGCCGACGGCGCACAGAGCGCGCCGGGCGCGAAGGGCACGCAAGACGCGCAGAGCGCGAAGGGCACGCAGGACGCGCAGGACGCGCAGGACGCCGGCCGGCCCGCCGGCGGGCCGGACCCGGCGGCCACCACCGGCTCCCCGCCCGACGAGGCGCCCGCGCCCGGGGCGTGGGAGGCCATCGAGCAGCTCTTCTCCCTGGCCCCGCACCTGCGGTCGGGCCGGGCCAACGTCATGGGCGACACCCGGGTGTCCGGGGACGTCGTCGCGGGCGACAAGCGTGTCGACGTCCACCTGCACGGAGGCCCACCGTCCCGGCTGCACAGCGTCGGCCCCCTCCCGGCGGCCGAACTCGCGCATCTGGCCGCCACGTTCGCCCCGAGCCGGCGCTACGACGAGCTGTACGCCGAGCTGGTGCTCCGGCGCGTCCTGGTGCTGCGCGGGCGGTCCGGCACCGGCCGCAGGACCGCGGCCGTGCGCATGCTCCTCCAGGCCGCCCGGACGTCCGGCGAGGTGATCGCCCTGGACCCGGGCACCGAACCGGCCGACTTCGCCGACCACGTACGCCCCGGGGGCGCCCATGTGGTGGTCGACCCGGTCACCGGACCGGACGGCCCGCTGCGGGACGTCCACCTGCACGCCGTGCACCGCCGCCTCGGCGCCGAGGGGCTGTTCGTCGTCGTCACCGGCTCCGCGGTGGAGGACGTGACCACCCACGACTGGGAGCCGCCCCCGGCCACCGAGATCACGCGGGCCCATCTGCTGCACGCGCTGCAGCAGTCGGGTCCGGAACCGGCTTCCGGCGGCGCCACCGTGAGCGAGAGGGCCCGGTGCCTGCTCGAACTGGACGTCTCCGTCGCGTACTTGAGCGCCGGTCCCTCGCCCAGGGAGGCGGTCGGCTTCGCCCGGCTCCTCGCCGCCCGTGCGGCGGGCCGCTGCGGCGACGAGGAACTGTCCCGGTACGGCCGGGTGTCGGCCGAGGAGACCGCCGGCCGGTGGTTCGCCGGGGGCGGGCCGGAGGAGGGCGTCTCCCTGCGCGACAAGGCGTTCCTGATCTCGCTCGCTGTGTTCGACGGGCTGCCCTACCCGCTGGTCGCCGAGCTCGGGGACCGGCTCCATCTGAGGCTGCTCGGGGTCGAGGAACCCGGCCGCCCCGCCGGGCATCCGGTCTTCGCGGCCTCCCCGGCCGAGCGGCTGGCGCTGGCCAGGGCGGAGGAGTACCCCGACGAGACCGACACCCCCTGGGGGCGGCTGCCCGAACGGGTCGTCGCCTTCCGCGACGGCTCCCTCTGGAACACCGTCCTGTGCCACGTCTGGACCAGCCACCCCGCCGTGCGCGGGCCCCTGCTGGCGTGGCTCGACTCCCTGGTGGCGGACCGGCGCGTCACCGTGCGGCTCCGGGCCGCCGTGGCCTCGGGCGTGCTGGCCGCCGCCGACTTCGGCCACGCCCACGACGCCTTCCTCGACCGGTGGGGCTCCTCCCCGAGGCCGGCCGAGCGGCAGCTCGCCGCCTGGTCGCTGTACACCGCCGCCGAGCACGGCATGGACACCGCGGTCCGGCGCCTGCTCTCCCAGTGGAGCGGCCGGCCCGACCCGGCCCGCCGGTGGACGGTCGCCCGCTCCTACGCCCTGCTGGGCGGCGCCACCGCGACGAGCGCCCTGCGCGACATCGAGCGGATGGCCGCGTCCGGGCCGGAGCCGGACCCCCTGCTCCGCGCGGCGTACGAACAGACCCTGGAGGCGCTGCTCCAGGGGCCGGCCGCCGTGACCGTCCTGGAGCGGCTCGTGCGGTGGTACGGGAGCCGGGGCCCGCTGCGCGCCCTCGCGGCGCAGGGCTTCCTGCGGGGCGCCCGCAGACGCGTCCGGGGCGAGGGCCCGGGGGGCGCCCTGTGGCCGCGGCTGCTGTGGCTGGCGGAACACGACACCGCGACACGGCAGTTCGCCGTCGTGATGTGGCGGCTGCTGCTCAACGACCGCGAGCGGCGCGACGCGGCACGTGACGAGCTGGTCCGCTGGGTGCGGTGCGCGGACCACGCGTCGACGCGGGCCGCCCGCGGGCGGCTGTTCACCGGCCCGCCGTACGAGGAGGAGCCGGACCCGCCCGGCGCCGTGTCGGACGTCGAGTCGGCCCTGTGCCGGCTGCTGCCCCTCCTGGTGGAGACCGGCAACGACCGGGAGCGGCTGGACTTCCTGCTGCGCCGGTACGAGCCCCCGGCCGGCGCCGACGGCGCCACCGCCGCCCGCCTCCGGGACGCCCTCGCCGGCGAGCCCCCCGCACGCTCCGCCCCGCACCGGTGACGCCACCGGTCCACGACCACCGTCCGCCCCGCCCCACGGGGCGGCGACCCGAGAGCAGGAGAACCATGGCACCCATGAACGACCCCGTCCACCAGGTGCACGACCTGGGCCGGTTCACCTTCGTCCGCAACCGGCCTCCGACCTACGCCGAGCGCGCGCTGGTCTTCCTGACGTCGGGCGGCCGTCCCCGGACGTACCTGCCGTCCCAGCAGCCCACCCGCGGTGAGCTGGTGACGAGCAACTTCAGGACCCTGTACGAGGTGGACATGGCCGTCCGGCACCTGTCGCTGGAGCACCGGCTGCCGAGCGACGGCGACGCCGCGTTCTTCTCGGCGGAGACCGACCTGACCTGGCGGGTCACCGACCCGGCCCGGATCGTGGAGCAGCAGATCCGGGACGTCCGCGCCCTGCTGGAGCCCCGGATGCTCAGCCGGATGCGCCGGGCGAGCCGCCGCCACGCCATCGAGGAGAGCGCCGCGGCCGAGGTCGCGGTGGCGGAGGCGCTGGCCGCGGAGCCGCTGGCCGCCGACCTCGGGCTGGAGATCCGGTGCGAGGTGCGGATCAGCCTCGACCAGGAGGCCATCGGCCAGCTCTCCTCGCTGCGCTCGCTCGACTACACCAAGGAGCGCAGGCGGAGCGAGCACGAACTGACCAGGCTGGTCAACCGCAATGAGCAGGAGGTGATGGAGGAGCGCGGCACCTTCTACGCCCGGCTGCTGTCGCAGGGCGAGTTCGAGCGCTGGGGCGTGCACCTGTCGCAGAACCCGGCCGACATCCCGCTCGCCATCGAGTCGATCCGCGACGACGAGCGCGAGGCCAGCGCCAACCAGATCCGTGTCATCGAGCGGGTCCTGGACTCGGGGGCGGTCGAGGACCACATGGTGGAGGACGCCGCGCGGGCGGCCCTGGCGGCGGTGAAGGAACGGCTGAACGACGCGGGCCGGGGCAGGACGCGCAAGCAGCCCCTGTACCGGGAGCAGCTCGAACGGGGAACGGGCGACAAGGACGAGCGGCCGGACGCGGCGGGGGACGAGCGGTGACGGCCACTCCCGAGTACGTCGTACGGGCGCTCGTGCCCGCGCTGGTCGCGGGCGTCGCCTGCTACGTGCTGCTCCGGTGGGCCGCGGTGCCGCTGCTGGCCCACCTGGAGACCGGCGTGGAGTACGCGCTGAACGTCCTGGTCATCGGGTTCCTGCTGCCCGAGTACTGCTGGACGCGGGCCCAGCGCCGGGTCTCCGGCCATGCCGCCCCGTTCGCCTACACGTACGGGGACGCGGTGTGCGCCGTGGCGAGCGCCGGGCACCGCTGCACCGGCACGGTGCTCTCGGCGCTGCGCGAGGCGACGGGCCGGCTCGGCCACCAGGGCTCCCTGTGCGGCGGGCTGCTCGGGGCCGGCGTGCTGCTGTGGGCCGGCCTGACCTGAGACCGGCCCGCCCCGGGACGGCCCGACGACGACAGGGAGTACCGAAGGTGAGCGATGCCACCAGCCCGGACGCCACCGGCCCCGAGCCCTCCTCCTCCCCCTCCTCCTCTCCCGGCTCCGCCCCGCCCGCGGCGGCCGGACCGTCCGGTTCATCCGGTTCGTCAGGGCCGACAGGACCCTCAGGGGTTCCGGGCACGCAGGCCGCGGAACGCCTGCTGGCCGAGGTGCGCACCGAGATCGGCCGGGCCGACACCAAGGCGAGCGTCCTCGTCGGCGCCCTGGGCGCCTGTGCCGGGGTGGTGCTCGGCGCCTACTGGGGCAGGATGCCGGCCACCGGCGTCAGCCGCTTCGCGGGAGTGGCCGGCGCCCTGGCCTGGGCCCTGGCCCTGGGTTGTCTGCTCTTCGCCACCGCTCCCCGCTACCGGGCGAGCCGGTGGCGGGAGGGCAGCCCCCTGACCTACTTCCTCGACGTCCGCCGCGCCGCGAGCTCCGGCGTGCTCGCCGACGCCCTGCGCAGCACCGAGGAGCAGCAGCTGGCCGGTCTGGCGACGGCCCTGCGCAACACCAGCGAGATCGCCGCCGCCAAGCACCGGTGGATCAGGGCGGGTCTGGGGTGCTTCGTCCTCGGAGCGGTCGCTCTGGGGGTGTCCGCGCTGACGGCTCTCTGAGCGCCGCGTGTCAGTGGCGCGGCCTAGAGTGCTCGCATGGGAGACAGTGGGTCGTCCGTACGGATCGAGGCGTGGTCGGAGGCCGACTTCGCGTTGCTCCGCGCGGTGAACGTGCCGGAGATGATGGAGCACCTCGGGGGGCCGGAGACCGAGGAGCAGCTCGTCAAGCGGCACCAGCGGTACGTCGATCTGAGCGCGGACCGGACCGGGGCGGGGCGGATGTTCCGGGTGGTGCTGGAGCCGGAGGGGGTGCCCGTGGGCGTGGTGGGGTTCTGGGAGCAGACCCTGGACGGCGCGCGGGTGTACGAGACCGGGTGGAGCATCCTGGGCGGGTACCAGGGGCGGGGGGTCGCCACGGCGGCCACGGTGGCCGTGGCGGAGCGGGCGCGGGCGGCCGGTAAGCACCGGTATCTGCACGCCTTCCCGTCCGTGGACAACAGCGCGTCGAACGCGGTGTGCCGCAAGGCCGGTTTCACCCTGCTCGGCGAGCGCGACTTCGAGTACCCGCCGGGGCACCCGCTGCGCACCCACGACTGGCGACTGGATCTGCACGGCTGAACGGACGGGCGGGTCACCGCCCACGTCCGTTTCGTGCCGCGGGCCGTGCCGCGGGCCGTGCCGCGGCGGGTGCCGGCGGCCCGGCCGGCGGCACCGAAACGGCGTGGCCCCTCGGGCGCGGCCGGTGGCATGCTGACGTCGTGAACGGACCGGAGATCCACATCAGCTTCGCGCCCGCGCTGGGCCTCTTCGTCGCCGCCGCCCGCCGGGCCGACCGCTCCGCCGTGGTGACCGACGGGGTGTCGTCGCTGGGCCATGTCGTCGAGTCCCTGGGCGTACCGCTCACCGAGGCGGGCCGGCTCCTGGTGGACGGCAGCCCCGTCACGCCCGCGCACGTCCCGGCCGCCGGCGAGCACGTCGAGGTGCTGAGCGTCGAACGCCCGCAGCGGGTGCCGGGGGCGCCGCTGCGGTTCCTGCTGGACGTCCACCTCGGCACGCTGGCCCGCCGGTTGCGGCTGCTCGGCGTGGACGCGGCGTACGAGAGCGAGGACATCGGCGACCCGGCGCTCGCGGCGTGGTCGGCCCGGGAGCAGCGCGTGATGCTCTCGCGCGACCGGGGGCTGCTGCGCCGGCGTGAGCTGTTCGCGGGCGCGTACGTGTACAGCGACCGGCCGGACGAGCAGTTGCGGGACGTCCTGGAGCGGTTCGCACCGGCGCTCGCCCCGTGGACGCGGTGCACCGCCTGCAACGGGCCGCTCACCGACGCCGACAAGGAGGCGGTGCGCGGCCGGCTGGAGCAGGGCACGCAGCGTACGTACGACGTCTTCGCGCAGTGCGCCTCGTGCGGCAGGGTCTACTGGCGCGGCGCGCACCACGCCCGCCTGGAGGCGATCGTCGCGGACGCCCTGCGCGAATTCGGCGGCGCGGCGGCGTAGTCGGGAACGGCGCGGCGGCGTAATCGGGGGCGGCGCGCCCGCCCGGACCCAGGGCCCCCGGACCAGGGCCCGCCCGGACCAAGCCGGTGTATGTGGCGGCGCCCCTACGGCCGTTCCGCGGTCAGGTAGCGCTGCACGGTCGGCGCGAGCCAGGCGACCAGCTCGTCGCGTGACATCTCCACGGCGGGCGGCAGCCGCAGCACGTACCGGGCGACCGCCATGCCGAGCACCTGCGAGGAGACGAGGACCGCGCGGCGCGGGGCGTCGTCCGGGTCGGGGCAGACCGCGGCGGCGACCGGGCCGATCTGCGTCCCGAACATGCTGCGCAGGCGCTCGGCGCCCGCTTCGTTCGTGACCGCGACGCGCAGCACCCCGGTCAGCACGTCGTCCTCCTCCCAGCGGTCGAGGAAGTGCGAGACGAGGACGGCTCCGACGTGCTTGACGGGCACGGCCCCCACGTCGGGAAGGCGCAGGTCGAACTCGGAGGCGGCGGCGAACAGCCCCTCCTTGTTCGTGTAGTACCGCATCACCAGCGAGGGGTCGATGCCCGCGTCCCGGGCGATGGAGCGGATGGTGGCGCGCTCGTACCCCTCGGCGGCGAACCGCTCGCGGGCCGCGTCGAGGATGGCGGCGCGGGTGGTGTCGGAGCGGCGGGAAGTCGTCACGTCAACAAGCGTAGGCCAACAGGCGTTGACATGCCAGCCGCGCCGCCCTTATCGTTGCCAACAAGCGTTGACCAACAGTTGTTGACCAACACGCGTTGACCTCATCCTGGGAGATGGGGCACCGAGGAGGCAGCCATGCACGGCACGCCCGGCACGGAAACGCCCGGAACAACCGATCCGCGGACCGACGTCATCGTGGTGGGCGCGGGGCCCACGGGGCTTCTCCTCGCCGGTGACCTCGCCACCGCCGGCCTGAAGGTCACGGTGGTGGAACGCCGGCCGCCCGGCATCAGCAACATGACGCGCGCGTTCGCCATCCACGCCCGCACCCTCGAACTGCTCGACGCGCGCGACCTGGCGGACGAGCTGGTGGAGCGGGGCACCCCCGTCACCCGGCTGCAGATGTTCGGCCGGCTCTCGCTGGACGTGTCGGGGCTGCGCACCCGCTTCCCCTTCGTGCTCATCACCCCGCAGTACGAGGTGGAGCGCCTCCTGGAGCGCCGCGCCGTCGCCGCCGGCGTGGACTTCCGGTACGGCACCGAGCTGCGCGCCCTGCGCCAGGACGGCCGCACGGTGACGGCCGACGTCACGGGCGGCACGGACGGTGACGGTGTCCTGCGGGCGCGGTATCTCGTCGGTGCCGACGGCCACCGCAGCGCCGTGCGCCGCGAGTTGGGCCTGCCGTTCCCCGGCCGGTCCGTCATCCGCTCGATCGTGCTCGCGGACGTCCGCCTGACCGAAAGGCCCGGAGACGTCATCACGGCCGACGGCCCCGGCGACACCTTCGCCATGATCGCCCCCTTCGGCGACGGCTGGTACCGCGTCATGGGCTGGGACAGCAACCATCAGGTTCCCGACGGCGCACCGCTCGACCTCGACGAGGTCCGTGACATCGTCCGGCGCAGCCTGGGCTCCGACCACGGCATGCACGACGCCCGCTGGCTCTCCCGCTTCCACAGCGACGAGCGCCAGGTGCCCGCGCACCGGAGCGGCCGGGCCTTCCTGGCCGGGGACGCGGCCCACGTCCACTCCCCCGCCGGCGGCCAGGGACTCAACACCGGCCTCCAGGACGCCGCGAACCTCTCCTGGAAGCTCGCCTCCGTCCTGCGCGGCGAGGCCTCCGACCCCGAGGCGCTGCTCGACAGCTACCACTCCGAACGGCAGCCGGTCGGCGCGACGGTGCTGCGCAGCAGCGGCGGCCTCGTCCGTCTCGCCATGGCCCACACCCCCCTCCAGCGCACCGTCCGCTCCCTGGCCGTCGGCATGCTGACCAGCGTCCGCCCGGCCGCCGCCAAGGCCACCGGCATGATCAGCGGCGTCGGCATCGCGTACGGAGCGCCGCGCGGCGCCCACCCCCTGACCGGCCGGCGCGCCCCGGACCTGGCGCTCGCCGAAGGGCGGCTGTACGAGCTGCTCCGCCAGGGCCGGTTCGTCCTCGTCGCCCCGCCGGGGGCCGTCCCGCAGGGCCCGCACACCCCGGTGCCGGGCCAGGCCGTACGGGCGAGCTGGGCGAGCGGCGCCCGCCGGGGCACCCTCCTGGTGCGGCCCGACGGCTACATCGCCTGGGCCACGGACTGACCCGCCCCCCGTGGTCCGGCCCCCGCCTAGGAGCCCCGGCCGCCGCGCCGCCGCCCGCCACCGCGTCCCGTCGCCGGGCTCATTCGAGCACGTGCCGCAGATACGACCCCGGGTCGGCGAGGTAGCGGCGCCAGTGGTCGACGAGGGCCAGGTCCCGCCACTCCACGCGCCGCAGGCCGTGTTCGCCCACCTCGACGATGTCGGCACCCGGCAGGGCGGTCAGCAGCGGCGAGTGGGTCGCGCAGACGACCTGGCCGCCCCGCTTCACCAACTGGTCCAGGTGCCCGAGCAGTTCGAGGCAGGAGCTGAACGAGAGGGCGGCCTCCGGCTCGTCCATCACGTACAGGCCGGGCTGGAGGAACTTGCCGCGGAACGCCGCGAGGAAGCCCTCGCCGTGGCTCACCGAGTCCGGGGCGAAGCCTTCCCGGTCCAGGGCGTCCAGTGCCGTCTCGGCCCGCAGGAAGAACCCCTTGCGGGCGGCCCGGCTCCCGAGCATGCGCCGGCCGCGGGGCGCCGCGTCGAAGCGGACGCGTTCGCCCAGTACCGACTTGCCCCGCTGAGTGGCGTACCGCCAGTCGTGCGAGCCGCCCCAGGAGTCCAGCCCGAAGCCCTCCGCCAGGGCCTCGACGAGCGTCGACTTGCCCGAGCCGTTCTCCCCGACCAGGAAGGTCACGGGCGCCGTGAACCGCAGCCCTTCCTCCAACAGCTGCCGCACGCACGGCACCGACCAGGGCCACTCGTCCTCGTCGTGGGCGGCGACATGGGCGTACGCGCGTTCGACAATCATGGTCCGAGTGTCACGGCCGCCCCGGCCGCACGGCAAACGTGGCGCCGCCGGATTCAGAAGACGTACGGGTCGCCCGTCGCGAGCACCAGCACCCGGTGGTCGTTGTCGGCCGGGTTCCGGTCGGTCGCGCCACCGTTCCAGGCAGTGGCGATCCGCGCCGTCAGCTCCTGCGGCGCGCCGGTGGTCCGCAGGGTGAGCGCCGTCTCGTGCCGGGTGCCGTCGGCCGCCAGGGGGCCGGTGGAGCACAGCACCTCGCGCTCGCCGCCCACCACGCACCGCTCGGGCATCTCGTGGCCGGTGGCCAGCGGGGCGGAGAGGGTGAGCCGGACGGTCGAGTCGCCGAGCGCGGAGGGCCCGCGGTTCTCGCTCAGCAGGACGACACCGAGCCGCCCGTCCACCAGGGACAGGTGCCCGTGGTGCGAGACGTCCGCCTCGGGCGCCACGGCCGGAGCCGCCAGGGCAGCCGGGACGGCCACCTTCGGCGGAGCCACCAGGGCCGCAGGTACCGGGGCCCCGGCGGCGGGCGCCGCCTCCGGCACGGCCGCCGTCCCCGTACCGCCCGCGCACACCGCCGTCGCCAGGGCGACGGACATCACCAGCAGAGCCCCGCGCATCGCAACCATGCCCTGAACATACCGATATGACCGGCCCCCGGCGGCCTCCCCCGCCGCCCGGTCCCGATCTTCCCGGCCCGCCTATGCTGGCGGCGTACCACCGACCCGTACCGCCCGCCCGTGCCCCACGGCCGGCCATCCGCGCGAGGAGCACCGCCATGACCGCCGCCACCCCCGCCTCCCCGGGCGCCGCCCCCGTCGCCGTCGTCACCGGGGCGAGCAGCGGCATCGGCGCCGCCACGGCCCGCCGGCTCGCCGAGGCCGGGCACCATGTGATCCTCACCGCCCGGCGCAAGGACCGGGTCGAGGCCCTGGCCGCCGAGCTCACCGCGGCCGGGCACCTGGCCACGGCGTACGCGCTCGACGTCACCGACCGCGCGGCCGTCGACGCCTTCGCGGCGGACCTCGGGCGCCTCCCCTCCGTCGACGTCCTGGTCAACAACGCGGGCGGCGCCCTCGGGGCCGACCCGGTCGCCACCGGCGACCCGGCCGACTGGCGCCAGATGTACGAGGTCAATGTGATCGGGACGCTCCACATGACCCAGGCGCTGCTGCCCGCGCTCACCGCGAGCGGCGCCGGCACGGTGGTGGTCGTCTCCTCCACGGCCGGTCACGCCACCTACGAGGGCGGCGCGGGCTATGTCGCCGCCAAGAACGGCGCCCGGGTGCTCGCCGAGACGCTGCGCCTCGAGATCGTCGGCACCCCGGTCCGCGTCATCGAGGTCGCGCCCGGCATGGTGAAGACCGAGGAGTTCGCCACGACCCGCTTCCGCGGCGACACCGAGAAGGCGGCCAAGGTGTACGCGGGCGTCCCCGACCCGCTCTCCGCCGACGACGTCGCGGACACCATCGCCTGGGCGGTCACCCGTCCCCCGCACGTCAACATCGACCTGCTGGTGGTCCGCCCCCGCGCCCAGGCATCCAACAGCAAGGTCCACCGCGAGTCCTGACCGCCCCGGCCCGGCGCAGGACCCCGGCGGCCGATCCGCCGGGGCCCCTTGCCGCCGGTCCGCGTCAGCCCTTGACGCAGACCACCTGCTTGAGCTTCGCCACGACCTCCACCAGGTCGCGCTGCTGGTCGATGACCTGCTCGATCGGCTTGTAGGCGGCCGGGATCTCGTCCACCACGCCGGAGTCCTTGCGGCACTCCACGCCCCGCGTCTGCTCCTCCAGGTCCCGCGTCGAGAAGCGCCGCTTCGCCGCGCCCCGGCTCATTCGGCGGCCCGCGCCGTGCGACGCGGAGTTGAAGGACGCCGCGTTGCCGAGGCCCTTGACGATGTACGAGCCGGTGCCCATCGAGCCCGGGATGATCCCGAAGTCGCCGGAACCGGCCCGGATGGCGCCCTTGCGGGTCACCAGCAGGTCCATCCCGTCGTACCGCTCCTCCGCCACGTAGTTGTGGTGGCAGGAGATCACCCGGTCGAAGGTGACCTTCGCCTTCTTGAACTCCCGGCGGACGACGTCCTGGTACAGCGCCATCATGATCGCTCGGTTGTACTTGGCGTACTCCTGCGCCCAGAACAGGTCGTTGCGGTACGCCGCCATCTGCGGGGTGTCCGCGACGAAGACGGCGAGGTCCCGGTCGACCAGGCCCTGGTTGTGCGGCAGCTTGCGGGCCTCGCCGATGTGGTACTCGGCCAGCTCCTTGCCCACGTTCCGCGAACCGGAGTGCAGCATCAGCCAGACCGATCCGGACTCGTCGATGCAGAACTCCACGAAGTGGTTGCCGCCGCCCAGCGACCCCATCTGCTTCGCCGCCCGCTCCCGGCGGAAGCGGACCGCCTCCGCCACCCCGTCGAACCGCGCCCAGAAGTCGTCCCAGCCGCCGGTGGCGAAGCCGTGCAGCCGGCCGGGGTCGACCATCTCGTCATGCATGGCGCGCCCCACCGGGATCGCCTGCTCGATCTTCGAGCGGAGCCGGGACAGGTCGCCCGGCAGGTCGTTCGCCGTGAGCGACGTCTTCACCGCCGACATGCCGCAGCCGATGTCGACGCCGACCGCGGCCGGGCAGACCGCCCCGCGCATCGCGATCACCGAGCCGACCGTGGCGCCCTTGCCGTAGTGCACGTCCGGCATCACGGCCAGGCCCTTGATCCACGGCAGGGTGGAGACGTTGTGGAGCTGGCGCATCGCGCCGTCCTCCACCGCCGAAGGATCGGTCCACATCCGGATCGGGACGTTCGCCCCGGGCACCTCTACATACGACATGTTTCCTCATTCCCCCGAAAAGTCCGAAAGCGCAAAAACCGGATCCAAGCCCGCGAAAGAGACAGCGGACCGGCATCGACGGCAGTGCGTGCGATACACATTGTGTCCACCGGCCGGTGGCGAGGAGCAACGTGTTTTCCTCGGGCCGGGCCGCAAAGAACCGTGTCGGCACCAGAGCGAGAGGAGCCCGGGACCGTGCAGCGAAGGGCGTACGTATCCGGTGGGGCCGCCGCACTCGCGGCGCTCACCCTCGGCGTCACCGCACTCGCCGGGTGCAGCGGCGGTTCCGGGGCGGACGGCGGGGACACCGACTCCAAGGGGGGCGGCCCCTCCGGCACCTCCGTACAGCCCGGCAAGTACCGCACGCTCCTCGAACCGTGCGGCTCCATCCAGCGCTCCACCCTCCGGGACCTGCTCCCCGGCGCCGCGGCGCTGCCCGAGGAGCAGCGCGAGCGCGCCTACCGCGGCACGCCGACCGTGACGTACGACACCGACCGCCGCGCCGGGTGCAGCTGGAAGACGGACGGGCCCGACGGCTCCCACCGGCTCAGCGTCGACTTCGAGCGCGTCGTCTCCTACGACCCCACCGTCAGCGACGACTTCCGCGCGCAGCAGGTGTACGCGGGCAAGGAGGCCGAGGCGGGCATCGAGTCCCCCTCCGCCACGGCCCCGTCCGCCGGGACCCCGTCCGCCCCCGCCCCGTCCGGCGGGACGGCCGCCGGCGGGACCGCGTCCGGCGCGGCGGCCACCGGCGCGGCGCCCCGGGCCACCGCGCAGGCGCCGAAGCCGGGGGCGGCGTCCACGCCTCCCCCGGGCCCCGCGGCCACCGCCTCCACCGGTAGCGCGCCCTCCGGCACCCCCGAGGGGCTGGAGCCCCGCGTGCTGGCCGACCTCGCCGACGCCGCCTTCCTCGACGACGTCCTCACCCGCGCCGGTTCGACCGCCCAGCACCGCACCGTGAGCGTGGTGTTCCGCACATCGAACGTCGTCGTGACCATCCGGTACGGCGAGCAGCCCGCCCGGGTCACCGAGGTGCCGGACAGCAAGGAACTGCAGGAAAAGGCCCAGGGTCTGGCCCGTAACCTCGCCGAGAGCTTCGAGGACTAGCCCGTCCGCGGCCCCCCGGCGGCCCCCCGCCCCGGGCTCCGCCGCGCCCGCGCGCACCTCCCGACTCGGGCTACCGTGTCGGGACCGCAGACCGAAGACACAGGATCCGCCGGACCGTACGACAAGCGACTGAAGGAACCATGCACCGATCAGCCCCGCGACTCACCCGCATACTCGCCTGCGCAGCCGTACCGGTGATGCTCGTCGTCGCCGGCTGCTCGTCGGACTCCGACAGCAAGGGCGACACCGCCGACAGCGCCACGCAGTCGCCGTCCACCGCCTCCTCGCCGCAGGCCGCCGCGAAGCCCAAGCCGACCGTCGCGCCCGCCAAGTACACGCTCCTGCCGGAGCCCTGCAAGGCGATCACCGGCAAGACCGTCGAGGACCTGGTGCCGGAGGTGAAGAACGAGAAGGGCACGCCCGGCAAGTCCAGCGACACCGCCAGCCGCGGCAGCTGCTCCTGGAACGGCCTGGACGACAAGGGCGTCAAGGGCTCGCAGTACCGCTGGCTCGACATCAGCCTCCTGCGGTACGAGTCCGACCCCTCGCTCGGCAGCGGTGAGCAGCGCGCCCAGGCGAACTACACCAAGGAGGTCGCCAAGGTGAAGGCGACCGAGGGCGCCACCGCCGTGAAGACCTCGCCCGCCGCGGGCGTCGGCAACGAGGCGACGGCCATCAGCTACGGCCTGAAGAAGACGGACGAGGACTTCAAGTACGCGGCGATCGTGACCCGTACCGAGAACGTCCTGATCACCGTCTCCTACAACGGCGCCGGTTACGCGGGCGCCACGACCCCGACCCCGTCGGACCTGATGGAGGACGCGGTCAAGGCCACCAAGGAAGCGGTGACGGCGGTCGCGGCGGCCAACAAGTAGCCGAAGGCGGCCAACGCGCGGCGACCCGCACGACGTTCGCGGAGCCCGGCCCTCCCCCGAGGGCCGGGCTCCGCACGCGTGTGCCAGGCTTTGCCCGCTCGGTTCATCAAGGGGAGGGGATCGCGGGTGGCCGCGATGCAGCTGACACGCACACACCGGATACTCATCGGTGTCGTGATCGCCGGTGCGGTGATCATCGCCGGAATCGGTTTCGCCGGCTCCTACGCGGCGGTGCGCGAGCTCGCCGAGAAGAAAGGTTTCGGCGACTTCTCGCTGGTCTTCCCCATCGGCATCGACGCCGGTATCTGCGTCCTGCTCGCCCTCGACCTGCTGCTGACCTGGCTGCGCATCCCCTTCCCGCTGCTGCGCCAGACCGCCTGGCTGCTCACGGCGGCGACGATCGCCTTCAACGGCGCGGCCTCCTGGCCCGACCCGCTCGGCGTCGGCATGCACGCCGTCATCCCGGTGCTGTTCGTCGTCGCGGTGGAGGCCGCGCGGCACGCCATCGGCCGGATCGCCGACATCACGGCCGACAAGCACATGGAGGGCGTACGCCTCACCCGGTGGCTGCTGTCGCCCGTACCCACCTTCCGGCTCTGGCGCCGGATGAAGCTCTGGGAGCTGCGCTCCTACGAGCAGGTGATCAAGCTGGAGCAGGACCGGCTGATCTACCAGGCCCGGCTGCAGGCCCGGTTCGGCCGCGCCTGGCGCCGCAAGGCCCCGGTCGAGGCGCTGATGCCGCTGCGGCTGGCGCGGTACGGCGTGCCGCTCGCCGAGACGGCGCCCGCGGGCCTCGCGGCGGCGGGCATCGACCCCGTACTGCTGCCGCCGAACCCGGCCCCGCCCGTCACGGCCCCGTCCGTCACGGGTACGCCCTCCGCCACGCCCGAACTGGAGCCGCCCGCACGGCAGCACGCGAGCCCCGACGAGGACGACGCGGCCCCGGCGCAGGAGCACCCCCGGCAGGAGCCCGGCCCTGCGACACGGACCGCAGTACAGGCCATGGGACCGGCGGCGGCACCGGCAGCGGAGCCGGAGGACGGCTCGGGTCTGGAGCCGGAGGCGGTCGTTCCGGGGTTCTTCCGCAAGGGCGCCCGGCCCGCTCAGGCACCGCAGCCCGGCCGCCCGGGCGCCCAACCGGAGGGTCCCGCGCAGCCGCAGCCGCAGCCGCAGCCGCACGCCCAGCCCCAGCCGCACGCCCAGCCCCAGCCCCAGCCGCAGGCACAGCCCGGCGCCCAGCCCCAGGCCGGTCCGGGTCCCCAGCCCGGCCCCGGGCCCGCGGCGCAGGAGCCCGCGCCGCAGGTCCCCGCGAACCACGACAGCCCCTGGTTCGCCGCCCCGCAGCTCCCGCAGGACGCCTACGAGCGGGCGTACGCCCCCGCCTACGTCGAGGGGCTGGAGCCCACCCCGGTCCGCGTCCCGCCAGGGCCCGAGCCCCGGCCCGAGTCCCCGGCCGGGGAGGCGCAGCCCGCCCCCGCACAGCCCGGCCCCGCGGAGCCCGAGGCCGGCGACCGGGACGCCGAGGAGTTCAGCCGCCTCGCGTACCCGGTGTTCAAGCAGCTGGTGGACGAGCACAACGACTGGCCCAGTGTGGAGATGGTCGAGATCCACCTCGCCGACGGCCACCAGATCCGCGACCCGCTCAGCGCGGTGCTGCTGCGCCGGCTGCTGCCCGAGTTCAAGGACCGCTACCAGGCCGAGCTGGCGGCCGACCACATCGCCTGAGCCCCGGCCCGCCGGTCAGCGGCGCCGGGCCCGCGCCTTCGCGGTCTCCCCGTACAGGGCGACCACCGCGCCCAGCACGGCGAGCACGGCGTACCCCGCCGTCGGGATCTCCCACCACCGGTGCAGCATGCCCCACGGCCCGTCCCCGAAGGTCCGTCCCGCGACCCCGAGGACACCCTGCACCCCGGTGACCCAACCGACGATCGCCACAGTCTCGTTCATGTCTCCACGCTCCCGCGCCGGGCGCCCGGAATCGTCCTGCGCGGGACCGAGACCGGGGTCCGCCGAAGGATGCAGAGACGGCCGGAGGGCCCCCACCACCAGGTGGGAGCCCTCCGGCACGGCCGTGCGGTGCCTGCTCAGGCGCCGAGCAGCTTGCGCACCCGGTCGGCGCCGACGGCCAGCAGCAGCGTGGGCAGCCGCGGACCGGTGTCCCGGCCGACCAGCAGCTGGTACAGCAGGGCGAAGAAGGTGCGCTGGGCGACCTTCAGCTCCGGGGTCGGCTTCGCCTCCGGGTCCAGCCCCGCCCGCACCTTGGGCACGCCGTAGACCAGCGTGGTGAGCCCGTCCAGCGACCAGTGGCTGTCCAGCCCCTCCAGCAGCAGGCGCAGCGACTCGCGGCCCTCCTCGTCCAGCGAGCCGAGCAGCTCGGTGTCGGGCTCGGAGCGGACGACCGTGCGCTGCTCGGCCGGGACCTGGGTGGAGATCCAGCTCTCGGCGCGGTCCAGCCGGGGCCGGGCCTCGTCCAGGGAGGTCAGCGGGTCGGCCGGGTCCAGCTCGCTGAGGATCCGCAGCGTCTGCTCGTCGTGGCCGGCGGTGATGTCCACGACCGAGGCCAGCGTGCGGTACGGCAGCGGGCGCGGGGTGCGCGGCAGCTCGGCGGCGGCCGTGCGCACCGCGCGCGAGTGGGCGGCGGCGTCGGCGGGCAGCACGCTGCCGTCGGCGACCTTGGCCTCCAGCTTGTCCCACTCGTCGTACAGCCGCTGGATCTCCTGGTCGAAGGCGATCTTGAACGCCTGGTTGGGCTTCCGGCGCGCGTACAGCCAGCGCAGCAGCGGCGCCTCCATGATCCGCAGCGCGTCCGCCGGGGTCGGCACGCCGCCCTTGGAGGACGACATCTTCGCCATCCCGGAGATGCCCACGAAGGCGTACATGGGGCCGATCGGCTGGACGCCGTCGAACACCTCGCGCACGATCTGCCCGCCGACCACGAACGACGAACCCGGCGAGGAGTGGTCGACACCGCTGGGCTCGAAGATCACGCCCTCGTACGCCCAGCGCATCGGCCAGTCGACCTTCCAGACCAGCTTGCCGCGGTTGAACTCGCTCAGCCGCACCGTCTCCGCGAAGCCGCACACGCAGGTGTACGACAGCTCCGTCGACGCGTCGTCGTACGCCGTGACGGTGGTGAAGTCCTTGCCGCACTGCCCGCAGTACGGCTTGTACGGGAAGTAGCCCCCGGCGCCGCCCGAGCCGTCGTCCTCGCTCGCCGCGCCGGAGCCCTCGGCGGCCTCCAGCTCGGCCTCGTCGACCGGCTTCTGCTGCTTCTGCTGCTGGGGCTTCTTCGGCTTGCCGGTCGCCTTGTCCTTGGTGCGGTACCGGTCGAGGACCGCGTCGATCGCACCGCGGTGCCGCATGGCGTGCAGGATCTGCTCGCGGTACGCCCCCGAGGTGTACTGCTCGGTCTGGCTGATCCCGTCGTACTCGACGCCCAGCTCGGCCAGGGACTCGATCATCCCGGCCTTGAAGTGCTCCGCCCAGTTCGCGTGCGGGGAGCCGGCCGGCGCCGGCACCGAGGTCAGCGGCCTGCCGATGTGCTCCTGCCACGACTCGTCCACGCCGGGGACGCCCGCCGGCACCTTGCGGTACCGGTCGTAGTCGTCCCAGGAGATGAGGTGGCGGACCTCGTACCCCCGGCGGCGGATCTCGTCGGCGACCAGGTGCGGGGTCATGACCTCGCGGAGATTGCCCAGGTGGATGGGGCCGGACGGCGACAGTCCGGACGCGACGACGACCGGTTTCCCAGGCGCACGTCGCTCCGATTCGGCGATGACCTCGTCCGCGAAACGGGAGACCCAGTCGGTCTCGGTGCTGCTCTGAGCCACGATCGGCACGTCCTTGATTCCTCGGTGTTGTCGAAGACTGGCGATAGACATTCTCCCAGACGGAACGACGTCCCCCGGGGTTGTCCACAGGCCGGGCAAAGCCACGGCAAAAGGCTTGCGGACGCATGGGACACTTGACAACCGGAATAGGCATTCACCACCTCGACAGGAACGGAAGCTCATGGCCTCGGTCCCTTCCCTCGCTTCGACCGTGCAGCAGCAGCTCGCGGACGCCCTCTCGGCTGCCCTGCCGGAGGCCGGCGCCGCCGACCCGCTGCTGCGACGAAGCGACCGGGCCGACTTCCAGGCCAACGGCATCCTGGCCCTCGCCAAGAAGCTCAAGGGCAACCCGCGTGAGCTGGCGACCAAGGTCGTCGCCGCCGTCCCGCAGGACGGCCCGCTGAAGGACATCGAGGTCTCCGGCCCCGGCTTCCTCAACCTCACCGTCTCCGACGAGGCCATCACCCGCACCCTCGCGGCCCGTGCCGCCGACGACCGCCTCGGCGTCCCGCACGCCCCGGACGCCGGCACCACCGTCATCGACTACGCCCAGCCGAACGTGGCGAAGGAGATGCACGTCGGGCACCTGCGCTCCGCCGTCATCGGCGACGCCATGGTCAAGATCATGGAGTTCGCCGGCGAGAAGGTGGTCCGCCGCCACCACATCGGCGACTGGGGCACCCAGTTCGGCATGCTCATCCAGTACCTGATCGAGCACCCGCACGAGCTGGACCACAAGGACGCGGACGTCTCCGGCGAGGAGGCGATGTCCAACCTCAACCGCCTCTACAAGGCCGCCCGCGCGCTCTTCGACTCCGACGAGGAGTTCAAGGCCCGCTCGCGCGACCGGGTGGTGGCGCTCCAGTCCGGCGACGAGGAGACCCTCGCCCTCTGGCAGCGGTTCGTCGACGAGTCGAAGATCTACTTCTACTCGGTCTTCAACAAGCTGGACATGGAGATCGACGACCCGGACGTCGTCGGCGAGTCCGGCTACAACGACATGCTCGACGAGACCTGCCGCCTGCTGGAGGAGTCCGGCGTCGCCGTCCGCTCCGAGGGCGCGCTGTGCGTGTTCTTCGACGACGTCAAGGGCCCCGACGGCAACCCGGTCCCGCTGATCGTCAAGAAGTCCAACGGCGGTTACGGCTACGCGGCCACCGACCTGTCCGCCATCCGCGACCGCGTGGGCAACCTGGGCGCCGACACCCTGCTGTACGTGGTGGACGCCCGCCAGTCCCTGCACTTCAAGATGGTCTTCGAGACCGCCCGCCGGGCCGGCTGGCTGAACGACCGGGTGCACGCCGTGCAGCTCGCCTTCGGCACGGTCCTCGGCAAGGACGGCAAGCCGTTCAAGACCCGCGAGGGCGAGACGGTCCGGCTGGTGGACCTGCTGGACGAGGCGATCGACCGGGCCGCGGCGGTGGTCCGTGAGAAGGCCCAGGACCTGACCGAGGACGAGATCGCCGAGCGGGCCGCCCAGGTGGGCATCGGCGCGATCAAGTACGCCGACCTCTCCACGTCCGCCTCCCGGGACTACAAGTTCGACCTGGACCAGATGGTGTCGCTCAACGGCGACACGTCCGTCTACCTCCAGTACGCGTACGCCCGGATCAGGTCGATCCTCCGCAAGGCCGGCGAGGCCCGGCCGGTGGCCCACCCGGAGACCGCCCTGGCCCCGGCCGAGCGCGCGCTGGGCCTGCACCTGGACCAGTTCGGCGAGACGCTGGCGGACGTGGCCGCCTCGTACGAGCCGCACAAGCTGGCCGCGTACCTCTACCAGCTGGCGTCGCACTACACGACGTTCTACTCGGAGTGCCCGGTCCTCAAGGCCGACACCCCGGAGCAGGTCGAGAACCGCCTCTTCCTGTGCAACCTGACGGCCCGCACCCTCCACCTGGGCATGGGCCTCCTCGGTATCCGCACCCCCGAGCGCCTCTGACCGAGCCCCTCCGGCCGCCGCGCCACGCGCGCGGCGGCCGGGGTCGGGGCGGCGTCAGCCGTCGCCCGACACCCGCGGCCCCCACCCACTGCTCCCCAGCGGCTGGTCGAAGACGGGCCGCCCCTCGATGGCGCTCGTGGCGAACGGCTCGCCCCGGTCGTCCACCCGCAGCGTCCCCGACCGGCCGCCGCTGCTCCACTCCAGCTCCAGGTACCAGCGCACGGAGTGCCCGGCCGTGTGCGCCGTGACGCGCAGCACCTCCGGATCGCTCGCGGTCACGGTGTAGGGCAGGTCGACGGCCGGGATCTCCCGGTCGCCCTGCTGCCCCGCGACCGGCACGGCCCGCGGGCGTGCCGCGTCCAGGTCGACGTCGAGGCTCTGCGGCGTCACGCTGCCCCCGCACCCCACGCCCATCCCGTACGCGTTCCACGGCAGCGGCGCGTCCTTGCCGACCACCCGCACGTGCAGCGCCCGCAGGACGACCGTCTCGTCGCCCGTGCCCTGCACGGCCACCTCCAGCAGCATGTCGCCGCCGGGCACCCCGCCCAGGGCCTTCACCCAGCCGCGCGCGTCCTGCTCCGGGGGCGGCGGCGGAACCCGCTCGGGCGGCCGGTCGATCACGTACACCTGACTGCACGGGTCGCTCCAGACGTACGGCCGCACATCGACGCTCAGCGGTACGGGGCCGCCGCCCCGCCCCGGTCCGGCCTGCCCCGGCGCGGGGGCCGGCGCCCCGGAACTCCCGCGTGAGGGCGCGACGGACGGGGCGCCGGCGGCCCCGGAGCGCGAGGGCGCGGCGGACGGACCCGGGGTCGCGCCACCCGTCGGGGCGGACGCGCCCGCGCCGGACGGCACCGTCACGGTCCCGCCGGCCCGCCCGGAGGGGGCCGCCGCGCCGTCGGCGGGGCGGGGGGCGCCGCCGTCCAGCGCCACGGCGAGCGCGGCCGACGCGGTCAGCACGACGACGGCCGCGGCGGCGGCGACGAACCGGAACCTTCGGCGCCGCACCGCGACCGGCGCCCCGCCCACCACAGGCGCCTCACCCGCAGCCCCGCCCACCACCGAAGGCTCGGCGTCCACCACAGAGGGCTCCACCTCCTCCACAGAGGGCTCCACCGCAGAGGGCTCCGCCTCCTCCGCAACCGGCTCCGCCTCGGCCGGCACCGCCGGGACCCGCCCACGCCCCCGGGCGTCGTCCGCGACGATCCACCGCCGGTGCAGCGCCACCAACTCGTCCCGGGACGCCCCGCAGAGCCGGGCGAGCCGCTCGACGGGCGCGAACTCCGTCGGGACGGCGTCCCCGTTGCAGTACCGGTGCAAGGTGGACGCGCTCATGTGCGCCCGCTTGGCGAGCGCGCCATAGCTGAGCCCGGAGCGCTCCTTGAGCCCGCGCAACGCCTCCGCGAAGTCTCCCGTGCCGTTCCCCACCCAGCCGTCCCCTTCACCGCACCGTCCCGGAACACCGTTCCAGGCACTCAACAAACCCGCAGGCCAGAGCCGTTCCGGCGTTCCAGCGTTCCCCATTGTCCCGTGCCGATTGCCCGTCAGGCACGGCGCCCGGCACGGTGTGTCCAGCGACACCGACGAGGGGAGCACCGATGCGGCCCCACCGCCGCCCGCACTCCGTCGACGCCTGTGCCATCGCCGTGGTGATCGTCTGCACGGCCGTCGTCATCGCACTGATCAACCGTCACTGACCGTACGTCCACGGGGAGAAGCACCTCATCATGCGCACCTTCCGCACCCGCACCACCGCTGCCGCCGCCACCGCGCTCCTGGCCACGCTGTCGCTCACCGCCTGCCAGAACAGCGACATCGCGGGGCCGGGCCGCAGCCCCGCCCCGGCCTCGGGCGCCGCCACCGCCACCACGACCCCGGCGACTCCCGCGGCCCCCTCGGCGGGCACCCCGGCCGGCAACAGCGCAGCTCCCGGCCAGGGTTCCGGCACCACCACCGGCACGTCGCCGCACAGCAAGGCCCCTTCGTCCACCGGTGACGACGACCCGGCCGCCGACCGGCCCTGCGGCGAGGACGTCAAGGTCACCTACGCGCCCGTCAGCCGCCCCCTGAACCACGCGCTGCTGACGCTCACCAACACCGGCTCCACGCCCTGCGACGCGTACTACGCGCCCCTGCTCCGCTTCGACGACGCCCAGGCCGCCACGGCCGTGGACGAGGGCAGCCGGCCCCAGGCGGTCGTCACCGTCGCACCGGGCGAGTCGGCGTACGCGGGCCTCATGCTGATGTCGGCCGACGGCAGCGGGAGCGAGGGCGGGACGGTCAAGACGCTCTCGGTGTACTTCGCGCCGCGCGACGGCCAGGGCTCGACGGACGCCCCGCCGGCCACCGTCGACCTGCCGGCCGACACGTACACGGACTCCTCCGCGCGGGTCACCTACTGGCAGACCTCCGTCGAGGACGCCCTGGAGCGCTGAGCCCCGGGCATTGTCAGTGGCGGCACCTAGGGTCGTTCCATGGTCATCAACCCGAACGCGCTGGGCCTGGACCTGCCGCCCGGCACCCCGCGCGTCCAGCCGTCACTGTGGTACGCGGACGAGCCCGCCACGCCCGGCACCTGGGCGCGGCTGCTGCCCGCCCAGGACGCCACCGGTATGCGGCCCGTCCTGCTCGGCGAGGTGGAGACGCTGTTCCTGCACCCGAGCCAGGTGGGCGACCCCGACGACCACGACCCGGCCGCCGTCCTGGCCGGTCTCTGGGCCGAGTCGGCCGAGGAGGAGGACCCGGAGGCGCTCGCACCGTTCTCGCGCGCCTGGCCGGGCCTCGCCCCGCCCACCGGGCCCGTGACCGGGGCCGGGGCGGGCCGGAAGGACACCGGGCCGGAGGAGGCCGCCGCCCGCCTGGCGGCCGAACTGGCCGGGTCGGAGGACTGGTTGAAGGGCGTCCGGGGCGCTCTCGTCCCGGCCCGCCGGGGCGCGGACATACCGGCCGCCCTGGGCTGGGGCGGCGCGGCGAACCACACCGACGCCGCCCGGATCTCGGCCGTGCTGCGGTCCTGGGAGGACCGGTTCGGCGCCCGGCTCGTGGGCCTCGGCCCCGATCTGCTCACCGTCTCGGTCGCGGCGCCCCCGCGCACCCTGGCGGACGCCGTGGCCGTGGCGGCCGAGCACTACGCCTTCTGTCCCGACAATGTGTGGGACGGCTTCGACTCCCTCAGCGACTACGCCGCCGAGGAGGTGCTCGACCGCCCCGACTGGAGCTTCTGGTGGGACTAGGAGAACGGGACCGGGGCGGGACCGGGACGGGGCCCGGAACGGGCTAGGAGCGGCGGCACCACTGGGCGGCCTCGGTCGCCCAGTAGGTGAGGATCATCTGCGCGCCCGCCCGCTTGATGCCGGTCAGGGACTCCAGGATCGCCTTGTCCCGGTCGATCCAGCCCTTCTCGGCGGCGGCCTCGATCATCGCGTACTCACCGCTGATCTGGTACGCGGCGACGGGCACGTCCACCGCGTCCGCGACCTTCGCCAGGACGTCCAGGTAGGGTCCGGCCGGCTTGACCATCACCATGTCGGCGCCCTCCTCCAGGTCGAGCGCCACCTCCCGCAGGGACTCCCGGACATTGGCCGCGTCCTGCTGGTACGTCTTGCGGTCGCCCTTCAGCGAGGACCCGACCGCCTCGCGGAAGGGCCCGTAGAAGGCCGAGGCGTACTTCGCCGTGTAGGCGAGGATCGCCACGTCCTCCTTGCCGATGGTGTCCAGGGCGTCCCGGACCACGCCGACCTGGCCGTCCATCATCCCGCTGGGGCCGACGACATGGACGCCCGCGTCCGCCTGCACCTGGGCCATCTCGGCGTACCGCTCCAGCGTGGCGTCGTTGTCGACGCGGCCCTCGGCGTCCAGCACACCGCAGTGCCCGTGGTCGGTGAACTCGTCGAGGCAGAGGTCCGACATGACGAGGAGGTCGTCCCCGACCTCGGCCCGGACGTCCCGGATGGCGACCTGGAGGATGCCGTCCGGGTCGGTGCCGGCCGTCCCGGCGGCGTCCTTCTTCGCGTCCTCCGGCACCCCGAAGAGCATGATCCCGGAGACGCCGGCCTCGACGGCCTCCACCGCGGCCTTCCGCAGGGTGTCCCGGGTGTGCTGCACGACCCCGGGCATCGCCCCGATCGGCACCGGCTCGCTCGCGCCCTCGCGCACGAACGCGGGGAGGATCAGGTCGGCCGGGTGCAGCCGCGTCTCCGCGACCATCCGCCGCATCACGGGCGTCGTCCGCAGCCGCCGCGGCCGCGCACCGGGGAAGGATCCGTACGAAGTCATACGCGTCATGGGCCCACGCTACGCCCGTACCGCCCCTGCTCTTGCCGACACCGTGCCGGAGGACGGGAGCCCCCGGGGCAGGACGGCGAAAGGGCGGGACACCGGTCCTCCCGGTACCCCGCCCACACCTGGGCCCCCGGACCCGCCGGCGCTACGGACACGCCGGCCCGGCCGCGGCACGGCCGTCAGGTCGTCGTACGCCTCCGCCGCGCGCCCGGGCGGCGCTCGCTCGGGCGCGTGACCGGGTCACCCGCCTCGACCGCCGCGGCCCGGCGGCGCGTTCCGAAGTCGGCCAGCGCCTCCGCCAGCTTGTGCACGGACGGCTCCGGCGACAGCACGTCCACCCGCAGCCCGTGCTCCTCCGCGGTCTTCGCGGTGGCGGGCCCGATGCAGGCGATCACCGTCACGTTGTGCGGCTTCCCGGCGATGCCCACCAGGTTCCGGACGGTCGACGAGGACGTGAAGAGCACGGCGTCGAAGCCGCCGCCCTTGATCGCCTCGCGGGTCTCCGCCGGCGGCGGCGAGGCCCGGACGGTCCGGTAGGCGGTGACGTCGTCGACCTCCCAGCCCAGCTCGATGAGGCCCGCGACCAGCGTCTCGGTGGCGATGTCGGCGCGCGGCAGGAAGACGCGGTCGATCGGGTCGAAGACCGGGTCGTACGGCGGCCAGTCCTCCAGCAGCCCGGCGGCCGACTGCTCGCCGCTCGGCACCAGGTCCGGCTTCACACCGAACTCGACCAGCGCGGCGGCCGTCTGCTCGCCCACCGCCGCGACCTTGATCCCGGCGAAGGCGCGGGCGTCGAGCCCGTACTCCTCGAACTTCTCCCGCACCGCCTTCACGGCGTTGACCGAGGTGAAGGCGATCCACTCGTACCGCCCGGTGACGAGCCCCTTGACGGCCCGCTCCATCTGCTGCGGGGTGCGCGGTGGCTCGACGGCGATGGTCGGCACCTCGCTCGGCACCGCGCCGTACGACCGGAGCTGGTCGGAGAGCGACGCCGCCTGCTCCTTGGTGCGCGGCACGAGGACCTTCCAGCCGAACAGCGGCTTGGACTCGAACCACGCGAGCTGGTCGCGCTGGGCGGGGGCGCTGCGCTCGCCGACCACGGCTATGACGGGCTGGTGGCCCTCGGGCGACGGCAGCACCTTCGCCTGCTTGAGCACCTGCGCGATGGAGCCGAGCGTCGCGGTCCAGGTCCGCTGCCGGGTGGTCGTGCCGGCGACGGTCACGGTCAGCGGGGTGTCGGGCTTACGGCCCGCCGACACCAGCTCACCGGCCGCGGCGGCGACCGCGTCCAGGGACGTCGAGACGACGACCGTACCGTCGCTCGCCCCGACCTCCGTCCAGCACCGTTCACTCGCGGTGCGCGCGTCCACGAAGCGCACGTCGGCGCCCTCCGCGTCCCGCAGCGGCACACCCGCGTAGGCGGGGACGCCGACGGCCGCGGCCACACCGGGCACCACCTCGAAGGGGATGCCCTCCGCGGCGCACGCGAGCATCTCGGCGCCCGCGTTGCCGTCGAGCCCCGGGTCGCCGCTCACCGCACGGACGACCCGCTTGCCGCCCCGCGCGGCCTCCATGACAAGATTGGTCGCATCCCTCAACACGGGGACTCCGGCGGTCATTGACGCATCGTCAACAACCGTCAGCTCCGGCGTGCTCACGCCCGTCCGGGCATGGCCGCGCACGACGTCGAGCACATCGGGCTCGGCGATCAGCACGTCGGCGCCCGACAGGGCCTCGACCGCGCGCAGGGTCAGCAGCCCCGGATCACCGGGCCCGGCGCCCAGGAAGGTGACGTGCCCGCACGCGGAGAACGCGGAGGAAGCCTTGGATGCAGTGGTGGGGCTCAAAGTGCTCGCTCCCCCATAAGACCGGCCGCACCCTTGGCGAGCATCTCGGACGCGAGCTCGCGCCCGAGCGCGACAGCGTCGCCGTGCGACGTGGGTACGGGACCGGTGGTGGACAACTGCACCAGCGCGGCACCGTCGGTCGTACCGACGACACCCCGCAGGCGCATCTCATGAACAACCTGCCCATCGGCCAGGAGGTCGGCCAGGGCACCCACGGGTGCGCTGCAGCCGGCCTCCAGGGCGGCGAGCAGGGACCGCTCGGCGGTCACGGCGGCCCGGGTGTACGGGTCGTCGAGCTCGGCGAGCGCGGCGGCGAGTGCGGCGTTGGCCGCCGTGCACTCGATCGCCAGTGCCCCCTGGCCGGGGGCGGGCAGGACGGTGTCGACCGACAGGAAGTCGGTGACCTCCTCGCTGCGGCCGATGCGGTTGATGCCGGCCGCGGCGAGTACCACCGCGTCCAGCTCACCGCCGCGGACGTAGCCGATGCGCGTGTCGACGTTCCCCCGGATCGCCACGCACTCGATCTCCCGGCCGTGCGCACGGGCGTACGCGTTGAGCTGCGCCATGCGCCGCGGCGAGCCGGTGCCCACCCGGGAACCGGCCGGCAGCTCCTCGAAGCGCAGCCCGTCCCGCGCGACCAGCACGTCGCGGGGGTCCTCGCGGCGCGGCACGGCCGCGACCACCAGGTCCTCGGGCTGCGCGGTCGGCAGGTCCTTCAGCGAGTGGACCGCGAAGTCCACGTCCCCGGCGAGCAGCGCGTCGCGCAGGGCGGTCACGAAGACGCCGGTGCCGCCGATCTGCGCGAGGTGCTCGCGGGAGGTGTCGCCGTACGTGGTGATCTCCACGAGCTCCACGGGGCGTCCGGTCAGCTCCCGCACGGCCTGTGCGACCTGCCCGGACTGGGCCATGGCGAGCTTGCTGCGCCTGGTCCCGAGCCTCAATGCCCTCTGGGCCCTCTCGGTCATACTCGCCCTCGGTTCTTAAGATCGGCGTCGTTCACGTCGGCCCGGCTGACGGAGGCGACCGTCTCCGGGTCGAGGTCGAAGAGTGTGCGCAGCGCGTCGGCGTAGCCGGCGCCGCCGGGCTCCCCGGCGAGCTGCTTGACCCGTACGGTCGGCGCGTGGAGCAGCTTGTCCACCACCCGGCGCACGGTCTGGGTGATCTCGGCGCGCTGCTTGTCGTCGAGGCCGGGCAGCCGCCCCTCCAGCCGGGCCATCTCCCCGGTGACGACGTCGGCGGCCATGGTGCGCAGCGCGACGACGGTCGGGGTGATGTGGGCGGCGCGCTGGGCGGCGCCGAAGGCGGCGACCTCGTCGGCGACGATGCCGCGCACCTGGTCCACGTCGGCGGCCATCGGGGCGTCGGCGGAGGCGTCGGCGAGCGACTCGATGTCGACGAGCCGGACGCCGGCGAGCCGGTGCGCGGCGGCGTCGATGTCGCGCGGCATGGCGAGGTCGAGCAGCGCGAGCGGCGCGGTGCGCTCCGCCATGGCGGACTCGACGGCCACCCCGGTGAGCACCAGTCCGGTGGCGCCGGTGCAGGAGACGACGATGTCGGCACGTGTCAGTTCGTCGCCCACGGAGGCCATGGCCACGGCGCGCGCGGCCACGCCGGTGCCGCCGGGCTCGGTCAGGATGCGGACGAGCCGTTCGGCGCGCTCGGGCGTCCGGTTGGCGACGACGATCTCGCCGGCCCCGGCCCGCGCGAGCGTGGCGGCGGCCAGCGAGGACATCGACCCCGCGCCGATGACCAGCGCCCGCTTGCCGGCGACCCACCCGGCGACGTCGGCGCTCGCCGCGAGCTGCTCCAGCCCGAAGGTGACGAGCGACTGGCCGGCCCGGTCGATGCCGGTCTCGCTGTGGGCGCGCTTGCCGACCCGCAGGGCCTGCTGGAACAGGTCGTTCAGCAGCCGCCCGGCGGTGTGCGTCTCCTGGCCGAGGGCGAGGGCGTCCTTGATCTGGCCGAGGATCTGCCCCTCGCCGACGACCATGGAGTCCAGGCCGCAGGCCACCGAGAACAGGTGGTGGACGGCGCGGTCCTCGTAGTGCACGTACAGGTGGGGGGTGAGCTCCTCCAGCCCGACGCCGCTGTGCTGGGCGAGGAGCGTGGACAGCTCGGCGACGCCCGCGTGGAACTTGTCCACGTCGGCGTACAGCTCGATGCGGTTGCAGGTGGCCAGGACGGTGGCCTCGGTCGCCGGTTCGGCGGCGAGGGCGTCCTGGAGGAGCTTGCCGCGCGTGCCGGGGTCGAGGGAGGCCCGCTCCAGCACGCTGACCGGGGCGCTGCGGTGGCTGAGGCCGACGACGAGGAGGCTCATGCCGGCATCACGGCGGGCATGTCCCCGTCAGGTCCCTTCCGGCCGTCGGCCGGGGCGGTGCCGGCCGCGGTGGCCGCCGCCGCGGCGGCGGCGTCCCGTACGGCGGGCGGGAGGACGGCGGCCTCGCCGCCCGTACCCGGCTCCTCGCCCGCCTTGCGCTGCTCGTGGAAGGCGAGGATCTGGAGCTCGATGGAGAGGTCGACCTTGCGGACGTCCACGCCCTCGGGCACGGACAGCACGGTCGGCGCGAAGTTCAGGATGGAGGTCACCCCGGCCGCGACGAGCCGGTCGCAGACCTGCTGCGCGGCGCCGGCGGGGGTGGCGATGACGCCGATGGAGACGCCGTTGTCGTCGACGATCTTCTCCAGGTCGTCGATGAACTGCACGGGCATGCCGGCGACCGGCTTGCCGACCATCGCGGGGTCGGCGTCGATCAGCGCGGCGACGCGGAAGCCGCGGGAGGCGAAGCCGCCGTAGTTGGCGAGGGCGGCGCCGAGGTTGCCGATGCCGACCATCACGATGGGCCAGTCCTGGGTGAGGCCCAGCTCGCGCGAGATCTGGTAGACGAGGTACTCGACGTCGTAGCCGACACCGCGGGTCCCGTACGAGCCGAGGTACGAGAAGTCCTTGCGCAGCTTGGCGGAGTTGACCCCCGCGGCGGCCGCGAGCTCCTCGGAGGAGACCGTGGGCACGGAGCGCTCCGACAGTGCGGTGAGCGCCCGCAGATACAGCGGAAGCCGGGCGACGGTGGCCTCGGGGATTCCTCGGCTGCGGGTCGCCGGTCGGTGTGTTCGGCCAGTTGCCACGGTGCTCCTGCGGGATGAGCGGGGCTGCAGGCGGCCAGATGTACCTCGACCGCCCCGTCGACAGCAGGCTATGTCTTTGTGAACGCGTGCACAAAGATTGTGTCCAATTTGTCCGGCCAAAGTGACCGGGGTCACGCGATCCGATCGCGCCATCCCGGAACCAAGGCGGACCTCAGTCCGTTCGCCCGCCGCAGGGGACAAAGCGGTGCACACTCCTTACGACCACGCCCCCGAACCGCAACAAAACGCACACGATGGTAACCGTCCTTCCCGGTCACCCCCGAACGGCCGCCCCCGGCCGCCGACCGGCGACCGGCCACCGACCGCCCTCCGGCGGCCCGGAGGGTCAGCCCTCCAGGGCCCGCCTCAGGCGCTGCGCGTCGACCTTCCAGAAGGTGTGCTGCTCGCCGTCGACCAGGACAACCGGAATCTGCTCCCAGTACTCCCGGTTCAGCTCCTCGTCCTGGAGGATGTCCTTCTCCTCCCACACCGCGCCGGTCTCGGCGCACACCGCCCGGACCACCTCGCGGGCGTCGTCGCACAGGTGGCACCCGGGCTTGCCGATCAGCGTCACGGTCCGCGGGGCGGCCCTCTTCTTCGTACGTCCGAACATGGCCCCATTCTCCGCCCGCGTCACTCCGGCGCCCCACAGAGTTCACGCCATGGCATCCCCACGGGTCGGGGGGCACCGAACACAGTGGCTATGCTCACGGCATGGCCGCACTGCTGGGATGGCTCACTCCGCACAGGCGTTCCGCCACCGCGCGCAGCGTGCTGGCGGGCGAGGCGTCGGCCGAGGCGGCGCGCAAGACCTCCCAGCCGCCGCCGGAACCCCAGTTCCCGGTGCCCGGCGACGAGCACGCCGCGGCCTTCTTCGACCTCGACAACACGGTGATGCAGGGCGCCGCGATCTTCCACTTCGGCCGGGGGCTGTACAAGCGGAAGTTCTTCCAGCGGCGGGAGCTGGCCCGGTTCGCCTGGCAGCAGGCGTGGTTCCGGCTCGCCGGGGTCGAGGACCCCGAGCACATGCAGGACGCCCGCGAGAGCGCGCTGTCCATCGTCCGGGGCCACCGCGTCTCCGAGCTGATGACCATCGGCGAGGAGATCTACGACGAGTACATGGCCGACCGCATCTGGCCCGGCACCCGCGCCCTGGCCCAGGCGCACCTCGACGCAGGCCAGCGGGTGTGGCTGGTCACCGCCGCGCCCGTCGAGACGGCGACCATCATCGCCCGGCGGCTGGGGCTCACCGGGGCGCTCGGGACGGTCGCCGAGTCGGTGGACGGCGTCTATACGGGCAAGCTGGTGGGCGAGCCGCTGCACGGTCCGGCCAAGGCTGAGGCGGTCCGGGCGCTGGCCGCGGCGGAGGGCCTGGACCTGTCCCGCTGCGCGGCGTACAGCGACAGCCACAACGACATCCCGATGCTGTCGCTGGTGGGCCACCCCTACGCGATCAACCCGGACACCAAGCTCCGCCGGTACGCGCGCGACCGCGAGTGGCGGCTGCGCGACTACCGCACCGGCCGCAAGGCCGCCAAGGTCGGCATCCCGGCCGCCGCCGGGGTGGGCGCGCTCGCCGGCGGCACGGCCGCCGCGGTGGCCCTGCACCGCCGCCGCCGCTGACGCCCCGCGGCCAATCCGGGCTTCTTACCCCCCGCCGTGCCGGGGCAGTCCCGCCGCGCACACTCGGCCACAACAGATCCCACATCCACGCACTCGGCGAAGTTTTCTGATCATTTCTTGGTCACGAAGTGCGACTGGATCAGCCGCGTAGACGTAACAGAAGCGACTGAATCGATGATTTGAGCAACTCGGCGTAGCGCTCCCTGCACTAAGCGTTATTCTCCTCAGACGCGTACGGAACCCGGCCTGTCGCTACGACGGGTGAAAGGTTCCGTACTGCACGTGATGGAAGCTCTGCCTCTGGGAGTCCCGTGTACCCACACGTCGGGGTTGACGCCTCGGGCCTGGCTACGCTCCGCGCGACGGTCCTCGACCACCTGCGCGGCTTCGTCCCCACCGCGTACGCCGTCCCGGCCTTCGCCTCACCGGCACCCGCCGGCCCTTGCTATGCCCTCGCCGACGGCAGCGCCGCCGTGGGCAGACGCGGTGGACGGGGCGGTGCGGGCACCTCGACCACCGCCCGCCGGCCCACCGCCGACAGCGACAGCGCGCGCATGATGGAGCTGGTCGAGCGGGCCCAGGCCGGCGAGGCCGACGCCTTCGGCCGCCTGTACGACCAGTACAGCGACACCGTGTACCGCTACATCTACTACCGCGTCGGCGGGAAGGCGACGGCCGAGGACCTGACCAGCGAGACGTTCCTGCGCGCCCTGCGCCGGATCTCCACCTTCACCTGGCAGGGGCGCGACTTCGGCGCCTGGCTGGTCACCATCGCTCGCAACCTGGTCGCCGACCACTTCAAGTCGAGCCGTTTCCGGCTGGAAGTGACCACCGGCGAAATGCTCGACGCCAATGAGGTCGAGCGCAGCCCTGAGGACTCGGTCCTGGAGTCCCTGTCGAACGCGGCCCTCCTGGAGGCGGTCCGCAAGCTCAACCCGCAGCAGCAGGAGTGCGTGACCCTGCGCTTCCTCCAGGGCCTGTCCGTCGCGGAGACCGCCCGCGTCATGGGCAAGAACGAAGGCGCGATCAAGACCCTCCAGTACCGGGCGGTCCGCACCCTGGCGCGGCTGCTCCCCGAAGACGCCCGCTGACCCGTCCTCCCCTTCCCCGACTCACCGTTGGTGACGCCTCGATGACGCGCTGGTCCGATCATCTTTCGTGCGTAACCCAAGTGCCGAGCCGCTCGTTGTGCGGGATGCAGGCCCCCTGTGGTCACACCCTGACCCCCGACACTCACTCGTTCGTGTGGAAGGGCTCAAGGTGTGCAACCTTCCGGACCCCCAGGGGAGTCGACCGTCATGACGAGAGGAGGTGCCGCCAGTGATCGCGAACGTATCGGCGCACCGGCGGGCGAACGCCTTCGCCCAGGCCCTGGAAGAGCAGACGGCCGAGCAGCCCGAGGCCTCGGTCGAACCGACCGAGCAGGGTCGGCTGTTGGCCCTGGCGAACGGTCTCGGCGAGCTGCCGAGACCCGAGTTGGACCCCGATGTGAAAGTGGTGCAGCGGGCCCGGCTCGTGGCCGCCATGGAGGCGATGTTCGCGGAGGGCGCGGCCGGCGAGGGAAGCGCGGCGGGCCCTACGGTGCCGGAGCAGCGGACCGCGTCCGGGCGGGGCGCCCACCGGGCCACCGCGCTCCGGAGGTTGCGGCCCCGCTCCCGCTGGTCCAAGGGGCTCGCCGCCGGCGGGCTCACGGTCGGGGTGGCGGCGGGCGCCTTCAGCGGGGTGGCCGCTGCCAGTTCCGACGCCCTCCCCGGTGACTCGCTCTACGGGCTGAAGCGCGGCATGGAGGATCTCAAGCTCGGGATGGCGGACGACGACGCCGACCGGGGCGAGATCTATCTGAACCAGGCGTCGACCCGCCTGAGCGAGGCACGGCGCCTGATGGAGCGCGGCCGGTCCGGGGCGCTGGACCACGAGTCGCTCACCGAGATCCGGCGCGTGCTCAGCGGCATGCGGCACGACGCCGCCGAGGGCCACCGGCTGCTCCGCCTCGCGTACGAGCGGGAGGGCACCATCGCCCCGATGGCCACGCTCAGCTCCTTCGCCCGCTCCCACCGCGAGGCGTGGAACGGCCTGCGCGACCGGCTGCCCGTCCAGCTCACCGACGTACGGGACGAGGTGACCGACGTCTTCGACGCCATGGACGAGGAGGTCGGCCCGCTGCGGTCCCAGCTGCCGGAGACACCGGAGCGGAGCGACGGCAGGAGCTCCAGCCGCCCGGGCGCCACCGAGGACTCCCCCGGTGCCCGCCCGTCGCAGCAGGCGCCCTCCGCCCCGGAGAGCGACCGGCCGTCGGGCGGCAGCAGCAAGCCCGGCCCCTCCGGCTCGGGCTCCGGCGCCGCGAAGGACGACGGCCTCCTCGGCGGGAACACCGGCGGCCTGCTCGACCCGGACCCGACGACGGCCCCTCCGTCCTCGGGCGGCAGCGGCGGCACCACCGGCGGCCGGCCCACCGCGCCGCCCGCCCCCGACGTCACCATCCCGCCGCTCCTCCCGGGCATCCTCCCGGGCCTCGGCATCGACGAGGAAGACGCCCGGTAGCGACACCCCCACGACACGCGTGTGCCCTTGTCCGGAAGATCCCGGGCAAGGGCACACGCGCGTACCGGCGGCGGCGGTCAGAAGAAGACCGACCTCCGCTGCACCAGCAGCTTGTACAGCGTGTGCTGGATCTGCTCCCGCACCTGGTCCGTCAGGTTGAACATCAGCATCGGGTCCTCCGCCGCCTCCATCGGATAGCCGTCCGTCGGAATCGGCTCCCCGAACTGGATGGTCCACTTCGTCGGCAGCGGCACCGCCCCGAGCGGCCCCAGCCAGGGGAAGGTGGGCGTCACCGGGAAGTACGGAATGCCGAGCACCCGCGCGAGGGTCTTCAGATTGCCGATCATGGGATAGATCTCCTCCGCCCCCACGATCGAGCACGGAACGATCGGCACCCCCGCCCGCAGCGCCGTCGAGACGAAACCGCCCCGGCCGAACCGCTGGAGCTTGTAGCGCTCGCCGAAGGGCTTCCCGATGCCCTTGAACCCCTCGGGCATCACCCCGACGACCTCGCCGCGCTGCAGCAGCCGCTCCGCGTCCTCCGCGCACGCCAGGGTGTGCCCCGCCTTGCGCGCCAGCTCGTTGACCACCGGCAGGACGAACACCAGGTCCGCCGCGAGCAGCCGCAGATGCCGTCCGGCCGGGTGGTTGTCGTGCACGGCGACCTGCATCATCAGCCCGTCCAGCGGCAGCACGCCCGAGTGGTTCGCCACCACCAGCGCCCCGCCCTCGGCCGGGATGTTCTCGACGCCCTTCACCTCGACCCGGAAGTACTTCTCGTACAGCGGCCGCAGCAGCGACATCAGGACCTGGTCGGTCAGCTCCGCGTCGTAGCCGAACTCGTCGACCTCGTACTCGCCGGTGACCCGGCGCCGCAGGAACGCCAGCCCGCCCGCCACGCGCCGCTCCCAGTCGCCGCGCCGGCCCGGCACCGCGCCACCGCCCGGGGCGTCCCGGCCGGCGTCCCCGTCACCGGCGGCCCCGTCCCGGTCCTCCGGGGCGCCCCCGTCCGGGGCCCGGTCCGCCGGCCGGTCCGCCGAGGGCGGGGCCGGCAGCGGGCTGACCGCGCTGCCCTCGCCGTTCCGGCGCCGCGCGCCCCCGCCGGGGCCGGAGCGCCGGCGCCCCGCCCGGGGTCCGGCCGCACCGGCCCGTGACCGGTCGTCGTCGAACGGGATGACCTTGGCGTCCGCCATCGTTGAATCGCGCTCCCTCATCCGGCGCTGTGAGTCGTCTTCGCCCTGCCACCGAGGAACGGCAGCCCCGACGCGGCGATCCGGTCGACCGCCCCCGCCAGGGCCCCCGGCGGCAGCAGGCCGGGGTCGCGGCTGCGCGCGAAGTCCGCGAAGGCCTCCGCGGTCGTGTACGCGGGGTCGAAGCCGAGCGTCTCGCGCATCTGCGCGGTGCTCACCACCCGCCCGTGCGTCAGCAGCCGGATCTGCTCGGGTGAGAAGTCGGTCACACCGGCCGTGCGCAGCGCCGTACCGACCCAGGTGACCGCCGGCAGCGGCACCGGCACCGTCGGCCGCCCCAGCCGCCGCGAGCACTGCGACAGCGTCAGCACCCCATCACCGGCCACATTGAACGTGCCGCTGTTGAGCGTGCCGCGCCGCGGCTCGTGCGAGGCGATCCGCAGGACCTCCAGCACATCGTCCTCGTGGACGAACTGGAGCCGCGGGTCGTAGCCGAACACCGTCGGCAGCACCGGCAGCGACAGGTACTCGGCCAGCGGGGTGTCCGCGGCCGGGCCGAGGATGTTGGCGAACCGGAGCACGCACACCGCCACGTCGGGCCGCCGCCGGGCGAAGCCCCGTACGTACCCCTCCACCTCGACGGCGTCCTTGGCGAAGCCGCCGCTCGGCAGGGACTTGGGCGGGGTGGTCTCCATGAAGACCGCCGGGTCGCGCGGGGCCGAGCCGTACACGCTCGTACTGGACTTCACCACCAGCCGGCTGACCGTCGGCGACTTCTGGCACGCGCCGAGGAGCTGCATGGTGCCGATGACGTTGGTCTCCTTGACCGCCGCCCGGCCGCCGGTGCCCAGCGGGGTGCCGGTCACGTCCATGTGGACCACGGTGTCGACGCCGTACTCCGCGAGGACACGCCCTATGGCCGGTTGCCGGATGTCGGCGCGGACGAACTCCGCGCCGCCCAGCTGGTGGGTGGGCGGGACGGCGTCGACGCCGATCACCCGCTCCACTCCGGGGTCCCGCTGGACGCGGCGCGCGAACCTGCCGCCGAGCCGCCGGGCCACGCCGGTGACGAGCACGACCTTCCCCAAGATCCGCGCCTTCCGTTCGGTCCTCGCCTATGCGCCACCGTAGCGGGTGAATCGTGCGCTGTAATGACCGCCGCACCCCCGCATCCCCGCCCCGCACCCCCGCGTCCCCACCGCGGGGCGTGCGCGGGCCGCCGGGGCGGGAAAACACCGCGGCCCTCCCACCCGGAGGTGGAAGGGCCGCGAATGGCGCACGTACAGCGTCGCCTTACTTCTTGTTACGACGCTGCACGCGGGTGCGCTTGAGCAGCTTGCGGTGCTTCTTCTTCGCCATCCGCTTGCGCCGCTTCTTGATAACAGAGCCCACGACTACCCTCGCTCACTTCTCGGAACACCCCCGCATCGGCGGGGATCTCGGTGCGGGGCGTCTGGGCCCACACGACCTACGTCGGCCTAGCCTACCGGCCCGAGCACCGTGCTTGTAATCCGAGGGGTGTGCCGGGGGCCCGGCCCGCGGTCGCTAAGCCGTTTCCACCCCCACCAAGGACTCACGGAGGTACTCGTGAACCGCTTGCTCCGGCACCCGGAACGACCTTCCCACCCGGATCGCCGGCAGATGACCGCTGTGCACCAAGCGGTACACGGTCATCTTCGACACGCGCATCACCGCGGCGACTTCCGCCACGGTCAGGAACTTGACCTCGTTGAGAGGCCTCTCGCCAGCAGCAGCCATGACCCACCTGTACCTTCCGCTCGCGACGCCCACCGGCTTCCCCTCCGGTGACTCTTCGTCGCGGTGCGCTCACTCACCAGACTAGGGGCGGGTGATACGAGTGGGGAAGAGGAGCTGCATCCGGGGGCCTACCGTGACAGACACGCTCGATTGAGTACATAGCGAGTGAGCGGCAGGTAGTAGTCGGACCGTACGGCGTCGTCGAGCGGGACCGCCACGGCCACGCGCCCCTCCGCCTCCCCGACGAACAGCGCCGGGTCGTCCGTGTCGGCCAGGCCGACGGCCTCGAAACCCAGCTGACCTGCCCCGCAGACCCATCCGTGGTCCCCGACGACCAGCTCCGGAAGCGGCCCGCCGGCCTCCGCCAGACCCTCCAGAGCGGCCCTCACCGGCAGCGGCGAATGGGTGTGTGCGCCGGTCTCACAACCGGCGCCCTCACCGCCCGGTTCCCGCACCAACGCGACTCCCCGTACGTAGTCAAGCCTGTACGTACGTACGCCGAACCGGGTCGTTATGTCGACACATCGCCCCTGCGCGGGTGTGAGAACGAGACATCCGGCCGCCGACAAAGCGTCTGCCAACCCGGCGTAGAACCCCAGCAGCCGGTGCGGGTGCCCCGTCCCGAACAGCACCGGCGCCCGGCGCCGCGCCACCTCCGCCAGCCGCGCCGCGAACGCGCCGAGCGCGCTCAGCGTCCGCTCCGGGTCGATCGCATCGGGTCCCGACCGGTACGCCGGGTCCCCGGACACCCCGCACCTGTCGGCCATCAGCCGCAGCAGGTCCCCCTCGTCCCACGCCCACCGCGGGTCCAGCCCCAGCGTCACCCGGGGATCCCGCGCCGCGAACAGGCGATAGCTCCGCAGGCTGGCCTCCCGCGACGTGGCCACCGGGCCGGCCAGCCGGGCCGCCAGCAAATGCGCCCGCAGCGCACCGGTACTCAACACCCTGCCGATGCTGCCGCAGCCCGCCCGGCACGGCGCCAAAACCGCGCCCACACCCCACAGTTGGCCTAATCCCGACCCCCCGGGGCCGCCTTGCCTGCCGGGCCCCGCGCTACGCCAGCAGCCCCCGCAGCGGGAACACCGCCCGCCGCGCCGCCAGCACCGCCTGGTCCAGCCGGTCCGCCGGGTCGTACCCCTCGTCCCAGCCGCGCCACGCCACCGGCCACCGGCCGTCCGTCATCCGCCCCGGCCCCAGCTGCCGCGTCCGCGCGTACACCTCGTCCCGCCACGACGACGGGATCACCGACTCGGGCTCCACCGGAGCGTGGGCCGCGATGCCCACCAGATGCGTCCACGACCTCGGGACGACGTCCACCACCGCGTACCCGCCACCGCCCAGCGCCACCCACCGCCCGTCCGCGTACTCGTGCGCCAGGTCGTGGCACGCCACCTGCACCGCCCGCTGCGCGTCCAGCGACACCGCCAGGTGCGCCAGCGGGTCCTCGAAATGCGTGTCCGCCCCGTGCTGCGTCACCAGCACCTGCGGCCGGAAGTCCGCCAGCAGCTCGGGCACCACCGCGTGGAACGCCCGCAGCCAGCCCTCGTCGCCCGTCCCGGCCGGCAGCGCCACATTCACCGCGCCGCCCTCGGACGCCCCCGGCGCCCCGGTCTCCTCCGGCCACCCGGTCCCCGGGAACAGCGTCCGCGGATGCTCGTGCAGCGAGACCGTAAGCACCCGGGGGTCCTCCCAGAACGCCGCCTGCACACCGTCCCCGTGATGCACGTCCACATCCACGTACGCCACTCGCTCCGCGCCCAGCTCCAGCAGCCGCGCGATCGCCAGCGACGCGTCGTTGTAGACGCAGAAGCCCGCCGCCGAGCCGGGCATCGCATGGTGCAGCCCGCCCGCGAAGTTCACCGCGTGCGGCGCGTCCCCCCGCCACACCGCCTCGGCCGCGCCCACCGACTGACCCGCGATCAGCGCGGACGCCTCGTGCATCCCGCCGAACGCCGGATCGTCCATCGTCCCCAGCCCGTACGCCTGGTCCGCCACGCCCGGATCGGCCGACGCCGCCCGCACGGCCGCCACATAGTCCTCGCGGTGTACCAGCCGCAGCGTCGAGTCCCCGGCCGGCTTCGCCGCCACCACCTCCACGGCCCGGTCCAGCCCGTACGCCCGCACCAACCCCATGGTCAGCGCGAGCCGCACCGGGTCCATCGGGTGCCCGCCCCCGAAGTCGTAACCGGTCAGTGCGTCATCCCACATCAACAGTGCGCGGCCGCTCATGCCCGCCACCGTATCGGTCCCGTTCACCGCTGAACGACCGGGCGTACCGCGCGGCCATCAGCACCAGCACCAGCGGCACCAGCATCGCCCCCCGGTGGCTCCACACCTCACCCAGCGCGCCCACCAGCGGCGACCCCACCAGGAACCCCACATAGTTGAAGACGTTCAGCCGGGCCACCTCCGCGTCGTCCCGCGCCGCCGCGAACGTCTGCGGCACCAGCACGCTCAGCCCGAGCCCCAGCACCGTGAACCCCACCAGACCCGTCCAGGGCCCCGGCGCCGCCGCCACCACCCCGAACCCGGCCGCCGCCAGCACCGCGCCGCCCCGGACCACGGCCACCGCCCCCAGCCGCCGCACCCCGAGATCCCCCACGGCCCGCCCCAGCAGCGTCGTGACCATATAGGCGTTGTACGGAACGGTCGCCAGCTCCTCCGACCCGCCCAGCACGTCCGCCACATACAGGGCGCTCCAGTTCGCCACCGTCGAGTCCCCGATGTACGCGAAGGTCATCACCAGGCACAGCGGCGCCAGCACCCGCAGGGACCGCCCCGCGCCACCCGCCGGCTCCCCCGCACCCGCCGGGCCCCCGTCCCCGCCCGCGTACCACCTGCTCCCCACCAGCACCACGGGCCCCAACACCCCGGCCGCCCAGAGATACGACGGCCCCAGCCCCACGCCCCAGTGCACCGCCGCCCACGCCAGCGACGCCCCCAGGATCCCGCCCAGGCTGTACGCGGCATGGAACCCGAGCATGATGCTGCGCCCGTACGCCCGCTGGAGCCCCACCCCCAGCATGTTCATCGCCGCGTCCAGCGCACCGACCGCGAGCCCGAACACCGCGAGCGCGACCGCGAGTTGCCACATCCGTCCCCCGGCCCCCACCGCGGCCAGGGCGAGCAGGACGACCGGCTGGGCCCACCGCAGGACGACGCCGGGCGCCACCCGCCGCACCAACGCCCCCGCCGCCACGCTGCCCACGCCCGCGAGCACGGGCACGGCCGCGAGGAAGGCGGGCAGCAGCGCGTCCGAGATCCCGTACCGCTCCTGCACGGCCGGGATGCGGGTCACCAGCAGGGCGAAGGTCACCCCCTGGACGAAGAAGGCCACCGCCAGCGAGCCCCGCCCCCGCCGCATCCGCGCACTCGTCATGGCGGCACAGCGTAGGTGCCTCACCGGGCCGTGGACAGATCGCTCACGCGAGCAGGTCGAGCAGCCGCCCCATGTCGTCGAAGTGCCCCTGGACGCCCGGCAGTCGACCGGCCGGGGTCATCGTCGTGAACCCGTACACGTCCATCCCCGCCGCCCGGGCCGCCCGCACCCCGAGCGGGCTGTCCTCGACCACCACACAGCGCTCGGGCGGCACCCCCATCCGTCCGGCCGCGTGCAGGAACAGATCCGGCGCCGGCTTCCCCCGGCCCACGTCCTGCGCGCTGAAGACGTTCCCCTCCCTGAACCACCGGTCCAGCCCGGTCCTGCGGTGCCCGACCCGGATCCGCTCATGGCTCCCGGACGACGCCACGCAGTACGCCACCCCGTCGGCCGTCAGCTTCTCCAGCATCTCCGGTACGCCGGCGACGACCTCCAGCCGCTCCTCGAACGCCGCGAACACCCGGGCGTGGAACCGCTCGTCGAAGTCCTCCGGCAGCCGCTGCCCGGTCCGCTCCAGCACCAGGTCGTGCACCCGGTGCATGGCACCCCCCATGAAGTCCCGCAGCGACTCCTCGTACGTCGTGGGGTGCCCCAGCTCGGTGAGGTAACCGGCCAGGATCGTGTTGGACAGCGGCTCGCTGTCGACCAGCACACCGTCATTGTCGAAGACGACCAGTTCATAGCGCATGGCTCGACCCTAAACGCAGGAAAGCCCCGCACCATAAGGTGCGGGGCTTTCCCACAATAATTGTTCGGCGGCGTCCTACTCTCCCACAGGGTCCCCCCTGCAGTACCATCGGCGCTGAAAGGCTTAGCTTCCGGGTTCGGAATG